>DATJJA010000120.1:0-68901 GCA_035492595.1 Puia sp. | reverse complement strand
GGCCGGCGACCCATCGCACGCGTGGAGAACCACCACAATTTCGCCTGGAAAGAGATGCATGAAGGCCGGGAGCTCATCGTCCACCGAAAGGGCGCGACACCGGCTGGAAAAGATGTCCTGGGCATCATACCTGGCTCCATGACGGCAAAAGGGTATATAGTAAAAGGTAAAGGGGAAGTGACCTCCATTTCATCCGCCGCACACGGGGCAGGACGAAAAATGAGCAGGGGAGCGGCAGCAAAATCGATCACCCACGAGCTGCTAAAAGATACCCTGCAACAACATGGCGTGAAATTGCTGGGAGGCGGTCTGGATGAAGCTCCGCAGGCATACAAGAACATCGGAGAGGTAATGCGGTCACAGGGAAAGCTGGTGGATACTATCGGCCTTTTTACTCCAAAGATCGTTCGGATGGATGGCTAACAGCGCCGCCGCTGCCGCAACTATGGAGCCGGCGCCGCCGGCGTCCTCCTCTCACACTTATCCAACAACTCGAGAATAGCCTTCTCGATCCTGGCCTTTTCAGCAAAAGCGATCAAATGTCCTCTTCCAGGTATCATCCGGATATCAAGGGAGGGGGCATTTTTTAAATGCTCCCGGGCAAACGACGCATTGGAAGTATCAACCAGCTCGTCCTCCCGTCCCTGCAGGTAAATGACAGGGACATGGATACGACCCCATAACGGTAACATCTTGGCCAGCTCTTCCTTGTGATGGATCTTTTCCGTATTGGCGGTCTGCAGCATGCGGGGGACGACCCAATGGACCACGGGACTCTCCACCGGATAGGTAAACCAGAATATTTTTTCCCGTCCCGGCCCCAGCGGCGGAGCCATCAGCACCAACCCATCCACAAGATCCGGATTATCCATGATGAGACGCGAGGCAATGGGCGCCCCATAGGAAACTCCCACGACGATAACAGGGTGGTGAGCTTTGTGCAGGCTGTCGATGATCAGTTTTGCCACGCCCGCTTGTTTCGCTATATCAGGCAAAGGATCAGCCAGCCCCGAATAGCCATATCCCGGCCTGTCTACTGCATACAAAGTAGCTCTGGACAACAGGACGCTGTCCGATAAATAGGTCTTCCAGTAACTCATTGAGCTGGGCGCGCCGTGAATGAACAGAACGGTTGCATCAGGCTTGTCGCCCACCTGTATGTATCGGATCGTCCGCCCGGCGGCTTTAAAATAGCTGATCCGGGGCTCGATCTTTTTATCGTGAAACCAGGCCAGAATTTCCTTATCGTCCATTCTGAACTGCACCAGCCGGTCAAAAATGAGAAGAAAAACAATGAGGGCGATCAATATGCCTAAAAATACCCGGAGAGTGATCTTACCTATTCGTGCGATCATACAATAGAAATAACGGTTAACGCCGATCCATTCTTAAAATTAAGTAAAATCGCGCTATAATCTCCCTTTCTCCGATTAAGGCCGTGGCGCGATTTTTTCATAGGTATTGTTTTAAATAGCTGTAATATGAAACCGAATATACAACTCTTATATGTGGCGATCATTTCCATAGCCCTGGCTATCTCCTGTAAGGGATCAGGCAAATTCTCTTCCCGGCCTGACCCAAATACGTCTACCAGCGGCACACTTGGTTCAGTAAAGGCAACAAATGGGACGCTGCCGATAGGGCAAACCCGTCCCCATAAAGAGGACACAGTTCGCAATCACTGATTTCTGCTCTATTTCCTGACAATATTAAAAATAGGAATAGACGGAGTAAAGGATTGATTATTTTCCGGACGGGCATAGAGCGTTCTGACCACATCCATGCCTTTTACCACTTTTCCAAAAGCGGCATAACCCTGACCGTCGGGGTTGTTTTCGCCCCCGAAATCAAATCCCGGCTGATCGCCTACGCAGATAAAAAATTCCGTGGTGGCACTCCCCGGCTCGCTCCGGGCGAGAGAGATGGTCCCATCCTTATGCAGGATATGGGTTTGTTGGGTCGTTTCATGTGGGACACCGGGAAGACCTGCCGCTTTTGCATGATTTGTTTTCCATATCCCTCCCTGTATCAGCTTCGAAATAGCAGCCCCTGTAACCTGGTTGTCCTCATTCAGCACCCGGTAGAATGAACCACTCTTATAAAACCCCGAGTCTACATAAGATAAAAAGGCGCCAGCCGTTTTAGGCGCCTGTTTGGGATAAAGCTCGACCTCGATATCCCCGGCCTGAGTTTCAATAAGAACATGAGGAGCGTCAGGGTTGGAAGAATGACACCCCGTTATTGCGCATAACCAAAAAGACACTAAAATTAAGTGAGTTCTCATAGCCTGAGTTTAAGAACCGTAATTTAAATGTAATTTTGCTCATGCAATTTGACTTACCGTTCCTGCATCTTATTTTTATTGGATTTCTTTCCCTTTTTCCCGCCGTCAACCCGATCGGATCGGCATTTATCGTAGACCCTTTACTCAGCGGCCTCGACTTCCAGGAAAGAAAAAGGGCCGTCAAAAAAATAGCTCTCTATTGCTTTGCCATCTGCACTGTTTCCGCACTGATAGGCGGCTGGATCCTGAAGCTGTTCGGCATTTCCATTCCCATTGTCCAGTTGGCCGGGGGTATCATGATCTGCCGCATGGGCTGGCAGCTGCTCACCAGCGACGATGAGATCAAAAGCAAAAAAGAAACCGCCCAGCCCACCAGCCGGGACAATATCCTCTTTTATCCCGTCGCATTTCCCATGACTACCGGCGCCGGCACTATCTCGGTCATCCTTACACTCAGCGCACACGAAAATGAAAGTGACCTGCTTGTGCATATCATGAATCTGGGTGCCCTTCTCATTGCCATCCTCCTTATTTGCCTGCTGATCTATATCTGTTATACCAATACCTCCCGCCTCATCCACCGGCTGGGCCCAAGAGGAGAGCAGATAGTCAACCGGCTCAGCGCCTTCCTGGTCTTTTGCATCGGGATGCAAATAGCGTTCACCGGTATCCGCACGCTGATAAAAATGTAGCCCGCCGCCAAGGGCCAAGCCGTTGCCCAGCCGATACCGCAGTCGCTGCCGTTGCCCGGCCGAAACCTCAGCCGCTGCCCCAACCCGACCCGGCCGCTGCCGGCATCTATAAAGCCCCCTTGATCTCTCCCAGCGTCTCGGCAAATACCTTCTCCTGCCGCACCTCCTTTTGCCAGGCCAGCCCACGCTCGATCAGGTCGATCTCCTTCACCAGCGTCGATCCTTCCCGCCCCGCCTGACGCCCCAGTATGAACACCGTGTCGGAAATAGCTATCGCCGTAGCAATGTCATGCGACACAATGATCAGGGTCTTCAGCTCATCGGATAAGGATACCTGCAATAAGAGCTCGACTACCTTGTCAAGAACACAAACGTCCAGTCCCGAAAAAGGCTCGTCGAGCAGGAGAAAATCCGCTCCTTTCAGCAGCTGCTGGATGATGCTTACCCTTTGCTGCTGACCACCCGATAACTGCGCCGGCCAGCGATGCAGCACATCCGCAATGTCGAACTGATCCGCATATTGTAAAAGAGTATCCTCCTCCTTTCCGGCCAGCGCCTTATTCCTCCGGGCAGCCAGCAGCAGCGACTGTTTTACCGTCCGCCAGCCAAACTGATAATAGTTCTGGAAAATGACACCCATGTCGCCGGGACGGACAGGCCTTTCCTGGTAGACCTCAATAGAGCCATTACCGGTCTCGGCCGGCTTCCTTTCCCGTATCGTAATACTACCCGAGCTTGGCCGCTGCAGACCCGATAAGATCCGGAACAATTGGGTCTTGCCAATGCCGCTGCGCCCAACCAGCGACACCACCTGCCCCTGCAGCATTCCTGGCCGGATAATATCCCGGATGGTGAAGTTGATATCATGCAGGATGCACTTGTCGCCATAGGAAAGAGAAAGATCCCTTGCCTGTAACAGAACGTCCCTTTTGCTATAAGCCGTCATAAGAATTATTTTTGATGAACTTTCGTATAAGGGAACAGCCAATGCCTCAGCAGCCCCAGTAAATAGTCGAAACATAGCCCTATCATAAAGATCAGCCCCTGCAACGCAAGCACACGTGTCAGGTCATTGTATTTGTTGTACTTGATCAGCAGCGCACCAATGCCGCCTTCGCTCATGCTCAACCCCTCTACCATCGTGATCATCATCCAGGCGATAGCAAAATTCTGTCTTACCATCTCGAAGACCTGGTCGGCCTTGCCTACGACTATGACCTCATAAAGACTCTCCCAGCGATTGTAACCCAGGGTCTGACACAACTCATATTCCTGCGCGGGTATACGAAGTATTACGGCAAGGAAGGACGTCGTGAAGAAAGGAACGATACCAAACACCAGCAGTGACAGCTTCAGCTGACTCCCGTCCCTGGTCAGCAGCGTAAAGATAAAGATCAGACCTGTCAGGGTCAGATACCGGCACTTTACGATGAATTGTGCGATAGAGTGAAAGAAAGGGATGACGGACAGATATGAAAATATCAGCGTGATCACGATGGAATAGAACATAGCCTGCAAGGTCAGCACCAGGCTTACCAGCAGATTGTCTATCAGTAAGCGCGTGGTCAGCAGCTGACTCAGCGCCGCCAGCACATGCGTAGGCTGAGGTATCAACCCGCCCGGACTGAGCTGCCATACGACCAGCGTAAATAATACCTGCAGGACCACCATGATAAGGAAGGTCTGCCGGCTGATCTTTTCAAATGGTCTGAACATAAGTCTCAAATTAAGGGAGGGGGCGTCAGCCTCCTCCCGGTTAAAAATTACTCACCCAAAACGATCTCTACCCTGCGGTTACGGCTTCTGCCGGCTTCCGTGCCGTTGTCAGCCAGGGGCTTCGATGAACCCAACCCCTGCGTTTCGATCCGGCTGCCCTTTAAGCCTTTACTCACCAGGTATTCCTTCACAGCAGCCGCCCTCTTCTCTGATAAGGGAATATTCACGGCATCCGAACCATTGTTGTCGGTATGACCGTACACCCCCAGCTTAAGACCTTCGGCGACGACAGCCGACTCGAAGATCTCATCCAGCATCTTATAGGAAGCAGGACGAATGTTGGCTGACCCGGTTTCAAATTCGATATGATAAGAGCGGGACGAAACAGCTTCCGTTATCTTTTCGGCGTACTTTGTCTCGATAGCCTTTCCTTCAAGCAGCTCAGGGTGATTGGAGATCACACTCAGGAGGAAAGATTTGTCCACCGCTTTTTCATAGGGCATAAAGCTCGGCATGATCGCAGGATACATCTTCACCATCAGGTTGCCGAAAGTGTTGTACACGGCTTTGTAGCGGTCTACCCTGTCATTGCCAAGTCCATAAGTATTGGCCATATCGGGCAGGTTGAAGACTGCCGAGCCGCCAAGATTCACCTTCTGACCCTGAATATCCTTTTCCTCGATACCATTGTAGTATTTCAACCAATAGTCGGCATTCTGCTCCTGGTAGACGCTGGCGCTGACCTGGGCCGCAAACTTCCGGGCTTCCGTGAACGAACGCACCTGGTCGCCGGCCTCGGCAAGGGCAATGATCATGTTCTCGATGTCGGTACGGTGATCGTAAGCCCATTTCTTAATGGCGATCGTCTGGTTGGGCATCTGTGAGGCATACTGACGCGTGCTGGCGATGGTTACCAGTCCGCCTTTTTTTGTAGCGACATTCACGTCACCGGGCGTCCAGGTGGCTACACCATCCACACCTACCGTTGTATCCCGGCCTGTTGTCTTACCGTTTTCGATGATCTTTCTCTTCTCTGAATAACCCGTAATGTATTTATTAGGGGCATCCAGGAAGTCATTCGCTGCGATAAGGTTGATAGCCTCCCCGTCATAGGTCGTTTCATCAGGGTTCACTTTTATCCCGTTATCGCCGGCCCATTTGAGCAGGATGTTCACGTCACCGTCACGCAATACACCGGCTACACATTTACCGATGGCATTATGGGGGTCCTGTTTCCAGGAAGCAGGTGCCATGATCTGGTCCTCACCGAACGACTTGCCATGCGCAATAGGCAGGATAATGGGCTGATACTCGGGGCCCAACGGCTCCAGTTCCTTTGACAAAGAGGTCATAAAGGCAGGCATGCCATCACCCATGAAGGTGATCAGTATCCCCTGTGTATTAGGATTGCTCTTGTATTCACCCGCAAATTTTACCAGGTCGGCCATCTGTTTGTTACAGTCGTCCTGACGCAGATAAGTGATGTCCAGCCGGGCCTTATCAAACAGCGAACCCCTGGTCGTACGTACCCCGCCATTGGCATACATACCGGAGAACTGACTGTTCCAGGCCATACGCTCCCAGGTGATCTGGCTGCCGCCGTTGACCGCATCCGTCGCAGATGGCAAAGGCAGCAGTACAGCATTCGCATTTAGAGATGCTTCAGGGGCATCGGGTAACACTACCTTTCCAAGCTCCACGGCCTTGCCCGCTTCTTTAGGCCGCCCCTGATACCATTTTACACCGAATATTCCGGCTGTCACAACAACAGCGATTAATAAGATCTTCCCAGCGGGTTTTAATTTGACTGACATATAAACGAGTTTTACTTTTTTAAAAAATTAATTAACTACTGGCTCCGTGAATCCGCGTACCAGGCATACGGGTACCCTCAGCTCATCCGGTTCTGCGCCGGCTCCGGGCCATACCTCCATACTCCTGCGAAAATGACGCCTACGGCAACAATCCCTTATACCTGTCCGATACATTCACCTCACCAATCCTGCCTTTGCCTTCACCGTTTTTCAATACAGAGCCCGTATAATGAAAGTCTTTCCCAAGATCGAACTGTTTGATCAGCTCGACTGCCTGTGCAGACTTAGCCTTATTTTCCAGGTCCTGGTCATCCATGAAACGGGAAGTGACGTTGATGGCGGACTTGATATGTCCGATCTTCTCCCCGATATTGACCTTCAGGATGGCCAGCGCCCTCTCGGCATCTTTGTTCAGTTCGTCATCACCCTTAAAGGCTTTCATGGCGCTGGTCACGGCAGACAGCCCGGTGGTGACGGAATAGTAGAGGTCTTTTTTCGCCTCCAGGTCGAGTTTGGCATCTTCCAGCATGATCCCGCTCTCTTCATAGGCGGCATCGGCAAACTGGATCAGCTTGTTCAGGTCTCCTACAATTGGCGTCACATTGTCGATATACTCACGGCAACGCATGACGTTGTTGGTGTAAAGGTTTACCTGTCGGCCACTGCCCTGTTCGGATTGCAGGATCTTGACCTTCTGGATGTTGAGCTGCAGCTCCTTTTCTTTTTCACCGAGCTTGTCCATCAGCTCGCTTTGTTTGCCTTTCAGCCGCCCCGATTGTTTGTATAAGGTTTCTCTGTCCTTATAACCCTGATCGATCTTGGCTTGCAGGATAGCAAAGGGATTCAGCTCGATGGCCAGTCCGATGGAGTAGTTGGCGATGAACTCCGAAAAATATTTCAGGGCCCGCCAGAACTTCCGGTTCGTCACGGTCATCAGAAGGAATCCGCATACTACACCTCCGATCACCAGGTTCACCATATTCCAGGTTACAGTGACCAGCCAGGGCAATACATAGGTCAGAAACCCATAAGCCAGGCCCGCGGTTAACGCGAGGGCTATGACAGCTGTGGCGATATTCTTCGGTTCGCTCCACCAGCCGGGCGTTTTTGTTTTTTCGATGATACGATTCATGGTCGTTTGGTTTTTATTGTTAGTGTATATAGTGGTTTATCTTTTGTATATCGGCTTCTATCTCCTGCTTCCGGCGGCCGCTTTCTGCTGCATAGGCAGCACAGCTGGCCGTTAGCTTGTCCTTGTTCTCTCCGATCTCGCGTTGCATGGCGCCGATCTCTTCCTGCAGCTTTAGGATCTCCTGTGAAAGGGCCTGGATCCGGCGGCCTTTTTCCTCGGCTTCCACCATCCGGCTATTCACCTTTTCCTGTAAAGCAGCTTCCACCGTCGTCTGGAACTGGCTGGCGTCCGCCGTCAATACCCGCATGTACTCGGCAGCGGTAGACAGCAGCTTTTGCTTGTCCAGCCCCTGCACCTGCAGACCGGCATAGGCGGCATTGTACCGGGACTGCTCGTCAGGGATCAGCTGCATAGCCCTGATCATCCTCGAGAATTCATAGTAGTCCGGTCCGGGGATATTCGCATCGCTGAACAGCTTATCGAAATATTCCGCGAATCGCTGGTCTGCCGCTCCGCCCCCGGCCGCCCCGCTTCCAATCACTCCACTCCCCCACGCCGCTTCGCTCCCCGGCACTCCGCCCGCCGCCGCACTGCCACCCACTGAGCCTCCACCCGCCGCGACACCACTCCCCGCCGCACTGCCGCCCACCGAGCCTGCACCCGCACCCATACCCGCCGCCGGGCCCCCCGCTTGCGCACCCCCATCGGAGTCCTTCACTTTTTTGTCTTCCGTCGTCTCAATAAAAGCCGACAAAAACCTCTTGCCTAATCTGGCCATAGTTGTTGTTTTAATGGTTAAGAATTTGATGGCTATTTTCAGACATGACACATCCCTTTACGACCGTCCCCGGTCATATCAGCGTGCCCGTACATAGTCTATGTACAGCATCCGCATACGGCGCCTGCGCATGGCTCCTTCTCAGGACCACTCGCTGCACCCGGTCAGGTCTCTATTGGATCAGCAATTGGAAAAGCGGAAGCTCTTCCCGCAACCGGTGCAGCGTACACCTATGCCCTTTAGTAGGACTCGTTGCCCGCGCAGGGACATCCTTGGTCGCAAGCGCAGAGACATCCTCCGTCGCAGACGCAGAAACATTCGCCGGCGAACCTTTTATGCTCCGCCGAAGCGCACAGGCCTGGCCCGGTTTGTCTTTAACCCGGCTTCCGGCCAGCTGGCGGTAGATGACGGTTAACAAAAGAGTGAGCAGGATAACGATCACCCCGATAAATTTTTTCATATAATTACAGTTAGAAAGAAATTAGTTACTAACAATGACCAGTATACGCACAGCAGCGCAAACTCGGGCCTCGTTGATTTTCTTTGGTCGTTTTTGAGTGCTTTAGGAAAGGGAGATTTCCGGTAGTCTTGCCTTATTGTAGTAGTAAGTGGCGGCAGACAGCAACTCTATAGATGATTTCATTTTCTTTGGAGACTCGCTCCGTTTGTTTGATAGAGTAAAGATACTAGCGTTTTGCCCCTGCCTGATAGTACATCCGGTAGGAGCGGTCCTTTTTGTTTAATGACGGTCCTCCTCCTGTGACAATCGGCAATATAGGTGGTTGAGTGCGAAATATGGGGTATGATCGGCGTTCGAGGTTGTACGAGTGGTCCCAGACCCGTAAGAGTGGTAAAAATATGGCCTCAGCGGCTTAGGACTTGTTACGAGGTTGCAATTTCAACGCTGGCCTGCGTTTCAGCCCGCCAATCCACTGCGCTTTCTCTCCCCGCCACCGCCCCCTACTCCGTCTTCAAACTGTCCGCCGGATTGGCCAGCGCCGCCCCGATCGACCTATAACCTACCGTCGCCCAGGCAAGACCCAGCGAAACCAGCAGCGTGGCAAGAAAAACCCCCGCGCCGATAGAGACTCGATATACAAAGTCCTGCAACCAATGATGCATGACCAAATAACCGACAGGCGCCGCGATCAGAAAAGCGACCCCAACCAGGATTGTGAACTCCTTCGAGAACAAATACACAATATCCGTTACAGACGCGCCCAGCACTTTCCTGATCCCCACCTCCCGGGTCTTCTGCAAAGCCATAAAGGATACCAGACCATAAAGACCCAGACAGGAGATTAGAATAGCCAGTATCGTAGCAATATTATAGGTCAGACTAAGCCGCTGCTCCTGCCGGTAAAATTTTTCAATGTCCTCATCCATGAAACTGCTGTTGAACGCCAACTCCGGATAGTATCTGTTCCAGATGGCCTCGACAGCCCTTAGACTCCTGCCAGCGTTCCTGCTCTTCAGCCGGATAGCAGTCATGGTTTGGAAAGGCCTGTTCTGTAATAGTATATTCGGCGGTATCCCCTCCTTTAGTGACGCATTCTTAAAGTCTTTTACAACACCTGCGATAGTCCGCCACTTGCCGTCGCCTATTCTTAATGTCTTCCCTACGACATTACTCAATGGCCTTGTGCCAAGCTTGCGCGCCAGCGTTTCGTTGATCACCACCTGTCCAGTACTGTCATTTTCAGAATACCACTGCCCGGCGGCCATCTGCAGCCCAAACGTCTTTGCGTAGTCCGCATCGCCGAATTTGAGCCGGACAAAAAAGGGCTGTGGCGCCTTGATATTGTCATAGCCAAAATCACTATCCCAGCTTTGGCCACTGGATGGCGCATCATGGATCAGACTGGCAGAGTATACATCCGGCAGTCTTTCCACCTCCTCCCGGAAAGCGTTTCGTTTACTGAGGAAACTGCTGTCGCCTCTGCCCTTTACCAACAGTACGGTGTCCCGCGTTATTCCCATATCCGCATTGCGGATATAGTTCATCTGGCTCAGGGCTACCAGGGTGGCGATGACCAGCAGCTGTGAGAAAGAGAATTGCATCACTACCAGTATGCGCCGCAGGAAAAGACCACCGGTACCCGGACTCGTCAGCGAATGATGAAGCGTATCGGCAGGATTGAACCGGCTCAGCTGAAATGCCGGCCAGGCCCCGGCTAAAAGAGTGGTGACTAACCATATGACCGGAAGGAAAAGGACAGTCTCCCGGCTTAACAGGTGAAGCGGTTTTTCCACCTGCGATACGTATTTGATATACGGCAGACCCACACTCGCGATCAGCAGGGCAATAACAAGAGATATAAGGACTAAAAGACCGGTGTCGGCCAGCGTTTGAAGGATCAGCTGCAACCTTGTTCCCCCCATCACCTTTCTTACTCCTACTTCCTTGCTGCGCCGGACAGCCAATGCCGTCGCAAGGTTGACAAAGTTGGTGCAGGCCATGATGAGGATAAGCAAACCGATCAGCCCCAGCGTATAAAGAGATTTCTCGCTGCTGACATGGTCCCCGTTGTTCTCAAACCGCGTATCGAAGTGTACGCCCGATAAAGGTCGCATGAAATAGGTGGTCTTCTCCATCGTCGTATCCTGCTTGTAATACCTCGGTAAAAAACCGGCCAGACTACTGTTGAAAGATCTTACATGCGTCTTCTCCGGCAACAACGCGTATATCTGGTGGTTGGATACGCCCCATCCCCAGCCGCTCAGCTCGGTAAAATTAAAGGCCGTGAAGTTGTTGAGAAAGCTTTGGTAGGAGCTCACCACCCGGAAGGCGAAGTCGGTATTGACAGGCGGGTCGGAAATAATGCCGGATACCCTGCCAGTAATTTTATCACTGAGCCTGATATAGTTGCCGATCGCATTTTTCCAGCTCCCGAAATATTTCTCCGCTGTTCCACGACTCAGCACAACGTTGTTGGGGTCGGCAAGGACAGAGGCGTCACCACTCAGCCACTGCACATCAAAAAGACTGAACAGGGCCGGCTCCGCATAGTAGACCTGATCCTCCAGCCCCTTCACAGGGGTAGCACCCATCACCGTCACCTGCGTCGAATGAGTAATATAGACCTCCGTGAACTTCACCTGCGGATAGTCATGCCTTAAAGCCCGTATCGCCTCAAAAGGCGTCGAGATCTGATACTGATCACCCGCAGGAGTCCAGTACCTCGATACCAGCTGATACACCCGGTCCGCATTTTTATGATACCTGTCATAGCTGAACTCGTGCTGCAGGATCAGAAAAATTATCATACATACAGCCAGCCCCGTACTGAGTCCCGTTATGTTCAAAAGATTATATCCCTTCCTGCGTGTCAGCGTCTTCCAGGCACTCGTAAAATAATGGATGATCATACTCGGCATATTATTAGTTGGTGATGAGACGCGGCACAAAATAGGTGCCTATTCAAAAATGAACTAATAATCAACTACTTAGGAAGAAGGAAGCAAATGCCCTTGTTCGCTTTTGATACTGCGGACGTTCAGTTTCGCCCAATAGACCGTAACTTATAGCCCCAAAACGATTCAATCCATGAACATACTTTTTTCGATTGCCGTAACTGCCCTTCTGAGCCCCGCCCTTTTAAGCCCCATCCTTTCCAATGCCCAGGACACTGCCCGCCAGATCCCCCTCTGGCCCAACGGCGCACCGGGTTTCGAAAGCCGGCGCAACGATCCCGAACAGGCAAAAGATTATTGGGTAAAAAACATTCACAATCCATCTATCACTATTTATCTGCCGCCAAAAGAAAAGGCGACGGGTGCAGCCGTTGTTATCTTCCCCGGCGGCGGTCACCGGCTGTTGGTATTCAACGCTGAGGGCCGTGATCCTGCCCGCTTCTTAAATAGCATCGGCGTGGCCGCCTTTATAGTCAAATATCGTTTGTTCCGCGAGGATTCCAACATCTATAGCCTCGAGAAAGAAGTTCGCCAGGACGCCTACCGCGCCATGCGCCTCGTCCGGAGCCGGGCCTCGGAATGGAACATAGATCCGAACAGGGTAGGGATACTCGGATTTTCAGCAGGCGGCGAAGTGGCTGCTCTTCTATCCTATACCCCGGGCGACGGCGATGCTCAGGCGAAGGATCCCGTCGACAGGCTCAGCGGCCACCCCAATTTCCAGATGCTGGTCTACCCCGGCCCCCTCGGCGTCCCGACTGAAGTGCCGCACGACGCTCCCCCAACGTTCCTCATCGCCGCCAATGACGACGAATGCTGCTCGCCGCCCGTCGTAAGCCTCCTGGAAAAATACAGAGCTGCAAAAGTGCCCGTAGAAGCACATATCCTCTCACAGGGTAAACATGGTTTTAATATGGGCTATCGCTCCGATCTTAAGGCCGTCCGCGCCATGCCCATGCTGATGGCCAACTGGCTCTCCGACATGAAGATCCTGGAACAAAAAAAATAGCTCCGGCACGCACAACCCGCAACTCCATAACGGCGCCGCCCGACCGTCAAAGCCGCCGCAACTCCCAATCCCTAACCCCAACCCCTAACCCCAATCCCCAGCACGCAACCCGTCACCCTAAAGCCGCCGCAACCCGGCGCAAAAAAAATCCCCGGTAAGACTACCAGGGATGTACTAATCAAAGTGTTTTTAACCATTAAACCTTATCCTATGAAAAGTCAAAAATACAACGGCCAAACCGGAATTGCCGGATTTGACCCTATGGTTATAAACAGTTTAGTAACTAACTTTAAAAAAATACTTGGATAACTACTTAAAAAACCTCTATTTCTTCTTCGCAGCAGCCTTTTTACCCGCACCACCGCCAGCGCTCGCACTCGCATCCGCTGCAGCCTTCTGCTGCGCAGCAAGCTCCTGCTCCGTGGTCATGATAGTAGATTCCTGTATCGGCATATCCCCGAATATATCCGGGAACATATAGATGATATTCGCCACTTTGTTATAGTTCACATCAAAAAGCCTCCAGGTTTCACCGTCATCTTTGGACTGGCCTATGAAATAGGTCGTCAGGTGAAACTTCTTGTCTTCTTTGTGAAAATAACGGGACATCCGGATGACACACTGCCACTGTTCATTCTCTGTCATCAGGTTGAGCATCTTCAGCTCCGGCGCGTCCTCCGCAAGATCGCTGAAGGTCCGCTTACGCAAAGTCCTGATATGTTCGATAAAACCGTCCTTTCCTCCATAGAATTTGATCACCGAGGCAGGACAGAGGTCGGCATAGGTCGGCCAGGTCTCAAAAGCATCGGTCTTGACCAGGCTATCCGCAAATAATAAAGCTCTTTGAGTGATCTTCGCCGTATCAGGCTGTGCACGACCGGTCTCACCGGCCAATAGGATCATAGATCCCGTTAGAAGAAGGGTAAGGAATTTCATTGGGTATTGATTTGTGTGCCAAGATAATACAAAAATTATAGCCTTGCAAGACCCCCCTCGGCCGCCCCCGCCGGCCACTCCCCGGCAGCTCAATTATTAATTGTTTTTAAATTCATAAAATTCTGACCTAAAGGCAACAGAAACAGCGGAAAAGCCGTTTTTTTTAGTACCTTGACCGCCATCTTAACAACACTACCTATATTCACGCTATGTCACAGAGAACCGACTTTGTTTATTCCGTAAATCAGGAGCCCCACAGACTCCGTACCAAGCAGATCCTGCAGCAGCATCCGGAAGTGAGGAAACTTATCGGAAAGAACAAATACACGTTTTTTGCCATATTGGGGATCGTTTTAGCCCAGTGCGCTCTTGCCGTAGCTGTGAAAGATCAACCCTGGTGGGTTGTGATAGTAGTGGCATATCTTCTGGGGGCATTCGCCGACCATTCCCTTTTCGTTATGATCCACGAGTGCGCCCACCACCTGCTGTTCAAAAGCCGGGCTGCCAATCGCCTCTCGGGCATCCTCGCCAACCTTCCCCAGCTATTCCCAAGCTCGATCTCTTTCGAGCGCTATCATATCAAACATCACTCCTTTCAGGGAGTACACGAGCTCGATGCCGACCTGCCCAATCGCTGGGAAGCAAAACTCATCAACAACTACTTTATTGGAAAAGTTATTTGGCTGCTGTTCTATCCCGTTTGGCAGGTCTTCCGCATCTCCCGCCTTCGCGAGATCAAACCCTTCGATAAATGGGTTGCGCTGAACTGGGCAGCAGAGATCGTTTTCATCGCCGCCATGTGGTATTTCTTCGGCCCCAAAGCCATCATTTACCTGCTGCTTAGCTTCTTCTTTTCCGTCGGCCTCCACCCGCTCGGAGCCCGCTGGATCCAGGAGCACTATCTGACCCACGACGAGATCCAGGAGACATTCAGCTACTATGGCGTCCTGAATACCGTAGCGTTCAATGTGGGCTATCACAACGAACACCATGACTTCCCCTCCATTCCCTGGAACAAGCTGCCAGAGATCAAGAAGACAGCCCCCGGTTATTATGACAGCCTCATGAGTCATAAATCCTGGACCAAACTCTTCTTCCGGTTCCTTTTTGATAAGGAAATATCACTTTACTCCCGCATAGTACGTAAAGAAAGAGGTAAAGTGGCCCTGACCGACGAGTCAAAACCCGATCTCGAAATGGTAAACGGACACGCCGCTCAGAGTGCTCAAAACACGCATGGCAAACCCGCTGGTGTGCCGGCTTAAACCAGTACACCCAACCGGCGCAAAAGCCTTGCTTAAATAAATACCCTGGTCCCCGAATTAAAATTCTCGCGGAACTCCTTCGGCGTACAGGTCTTCTTTTTCTTAAAGATCCGGTTGAAATTGGAGATATTGTTGAACCCGCAGTGGTAAGAGATCTCGGAAATTGAATGCGTCGTATCGATAAGCATCCTCGACGCATGCCCCAGCCTGATCTCGTTCAGACTGTCTATGAAGGTATTTCCCGTCCTTTTTTTGACAAAACGGCTGAACGAAACCTCCGTCATGCTCACCAGCTTAGCCACTTCCCCAAGGGTTATCGGCTTGTCATAATTGGTATTCATGTACTCGAAAGCCTTTTCTATCCGCCGGCTGTTGTAGGTAAAATGCTGATTAGTGAAAGAGGCATCCGACAAGGTGCGCATATTTCGCGAAGTAGAAAGGTCATGCAGGATCGAGAGCAGCTCCAGCACAGAGTCAAATCCATTCTTTTGGTTCAGCGCCAGGATACGGGGAGCCACCAGCGCTGCCGTCTCCCGGGAGAATAAAATACCCTTCTGCGACCGCTCCATCATACTCCGGATAAAACTCAGCTGATTGCGCCGCAGCAGCCTGTCCTCAAAAAGATCCTTATGCCATTGGATCGTTACCTCCCGGATCTCCTCACTCTTACACTGATGCGTAAACCACGCATGATACAAATTCGGACCTACCAGCACCAGCTCCAGATCATCGATATTGTCAATATGATCACCCACGATCCGCCGGGCCCCCTTTCCATTGATGATCAAATTCAACTCCAGCTCTTCATGATAATGAAGAGGAAAAGTGAACTCCTTTTTAACACGGGAAAAAATGGTAAAACAGTCGTTTTGGGTAAGGGGAGTGATCTCCCGAATAATATTCGTACTCATATGGCGGCAACGCTTTAAGGTTTAATAAATATAGAATACTCAGGAAGTCCCATGCATTCTTTTACAAAAATGGGGGAAAACAGTATTACACTAAAGGGGTGTAATTTTCTCATGTAAGCTATTTATCTTCAATAGGTTAATCTTTATTCAAAACGATTCGGTTCTATCCTGTTTTAGCTATACTTAATAAGGCTGATTTTTCTTGCTTTCCGCTGCTTTTGTGCAGATAAAAACTATTATGGGCGCCTCACGAAGTAACAATATAAGAAGTATCTTTTCCTTCGTCTCTGTAATGATAAAAGACGAAAAACTTTCCACCGGCATACCAACATATGAAATTAAAATTACCGGATCTCATTCCTATCGCCGCCTATCTGGTCACCATGGTCGTGATAGGCTGGGTATTACGTAAAAAAGCAGGTCGGAATAAGCTCAACTATCTGATGGGCGGGAAATCCCTTCCCTGGTATATGCTGGGGCTTAGCGACGCATCCGATATGTTCGACATATCCGGTACCATGTGGATGGTAAGCCTTTGTTTTGTCTATGGAATGAAAAGTATCTGGCTGCCCTGGTTATGGCCGGTCTTTAACCAGGTCTTTATGATGGTTTATCTTTCCCGCTGGTTGCGCCGGTCCAATGCCACTACCGGCGCAGAATGGCTGGCTACCCGCTTCGGCAGGTCAGGACCGGGTGTCAGGTCATCGCACAATGTCGTCGTGGCCTTCGCCCTCTTAAGCTGCCTGGGATTTATGGCCTATGGCTTCGTAGGACTCGGTAAGTTCATGGAGATCTTTATCCCCTGGGAATCGGTCCGGCAATATATCCCATTTTATATTTCACCTGCTTATGTCCCCCACTTTTATGGCATCGTCTTTACCCTGTTTGCCGCATTTTATTCTATCCTCGGAGGGATGCACAGCATCGTGCTCGGTGATGTGATAAAATATATCATCATGACCATCGCATGTATCAGCATCGGGGGCATTGCGATGTACAGGCTTCATCAGCACGGACAGACCCTGCCTCTGCCAAAGGGATGGCTCAACCCTTTCTTTGGCTGGCATCTCGGCCTCGACTGGTCAGGACTCGTCGATGACGCAAATAAGAAGATAAAGGACGACGGGTTTTCCCTGTTTGGCATTTTCTTCATGATGATGCTTTTCAAAGGCATATTTGCCAGCCTCGCCGGACCTGCACCCAACTATGATATGCAAAAGGTGCTGAGTACCCGCTCACCGGTAGAGGCCAGCAAGATGAGCGGTTTCGTATCCATCATCCTGCTGCCTGTCCGGTACTCCATGATCATCGGTCTTACAGTGCTTGCCCTGCTGTATTACAATACCATCAGCCCCCATCTGCAGACGCCTGCGGGCACCGATTTTGAAAGGATCCTGCCTGCGACTATCAATGCTTTCCTGCCCGTAGGCCTGATGGGACTCGTGCTGACAGGTCTCCTGGGAGCCTTCATGGGTACCTTCTCCGGAACGCTCAACGCAGCCCAGGCCTATCTCGTCAACGACATTTACCTGAAATATGTCAACCCCGAAGCTTCGAACCGGAAGATCATAGGGATGAATTATTTAGCAGGCCTGGCTGTAGTGATCACCGGCATCGTCCTGGGTCTGTTCGTAAAGGACATCAATACCGTGCTTCAATGGATAGTCTCCGGACTCTATGGCGGATATGTCGCTGCCAATATGCTGAAATGGCATTGGTGGCGTTTCAACGCCAGTGGCTTTTACTGGGGTATGCTCGCCGGTATTCTTCCGGCTATCGCACTGGCCGTATTGAAGTCCGTCAGTGTCCTGCACGGCCCCGATCTTTATTACTGGCCCGCCCTGTTCCTGCTGTCCATGGCCGGGTCTGTCATTGGCTCCTACGCTGCTCCACCCACGGACAGGGCTACCCTGACAGCCTTTTACCGCAACGTGAGGCCATGGGGCTTCTGGCGGCCCGTTCGCGAGCTGGTTGTAAAGGAAGATCCGGGGTTTACCGCCAATACCAACTTCCGTCGCAATATGTTCAACATCGCGCTTGGTATCATCGGACAACTATGCCTGACTCTGCTGCCCATGTATATCGTATTATGGTTGAAGGCACCGCTATTGATAACCGTAACCCTCCTGCTTATCATCATACTTGTTCTTAAAAGGACCTGGTGGGACAGGCTCAATGAATACTGAACTGTGGGCGGTTTCACCATTTATCCGTAGGTTTAACCGCATAATAAAAGTCTTTTCAATGGCGCGCCTGAACCTAACACCGCGACCCACCATTGATCAGCAATAGAATATGGTCCACAGTCTCCTGATTGTCTATTAGCTCGGATCATAAAGTTTTTTCAATGGTCTCGCTGAACCGCCACGGGCGGTTTCACCATTTATCCGTAGGTTTGAAAAAAAGAAAATACAATGCGATCTTTTGCCCGATTAGCTGTTATCCTGTCCCTTTTCACCATTATGACCTTTCTGACTTCCCTACGCTTCAAAACACAAAAAGTGATCTTCTTTGGCGACTCCATCACTCAGGCCGGAGCCAAACCCGGCGGCTACATCGTTAAAATGAGGGAAGCCCTGACCCAAAAAGGGATCACCGATTATGACCTCGTAGGAGCCGGGATCGGCGGCAACAAGATCTACGACCTCTACCTTCGCATGGAAGATGACGTCCTTTCTCAAAAACCCGACGTCGTATTTATCTGGGTCGGCGTGAACGACGTCTGGCACAAGGCTTCTTTCGGTACCGGCACAGACCCCGATAAATTTGAGAAATTCTATACCGCCATCATCAACAAAATGCTGGACCAGCACATCCGTGTCATTCTCTGCACACCCGCCGTCATCGGGGAAAGAACGGATTTTACGAATCAACAGGACGGAGACCTCAACGCCTATTCCCAGATCATCCGCAACCTGGCCCAGAAATGGCACTGCGGCCTTGTCGACCTGCGCGAGATCTTCCATAGCTACGAACTTAAGAACAACCCCGGCAATAAAGAGTCCGGTATCCTGACCGTTGATAGGGTCCATCTCACGGAAGCCGGTAACCAGCTGGTCGCCGATAAGATGCTGGAAGCGCTTACTTCAAAATAAGCCGCACTCGCCGCCAGACCCAGCGCTCGCCGCAAGATCCAGCACTCGCCGCAAGATCCAGCACTCGCCGCAAGATCCAACACCCAATGCAAAACAAGCCGGCCCCATACCGCAAATCAAATCTTTAGCATATGGAAAAAACCATCCTCATCACTGGCGCTAATGGCAACCTGGGAGCCGCTACCGTGAAAGAGTTCCTTGATAAAGGATATAAAGTTATCGCCGTCGACCATTCCGGGACACATCTCGGTTTCGCCGCCTCACACGATAATTTCGAACTTCGATCCGTCGAGCTCACCGACGAAGAAGCCGTTGTAGCATTCATGGAGGAAGTCGTCGAACTCTACGGCCGCATCGATGGCGCACTCCTGCTGGCAGGCGGTTTTGCCATGGGCGACATCACCGCCACCGACGGCGCGGCCCTGAAGAAGATGTATTCCCTCAACTTCGAAACGGCTTATTTCCCCGCCCGCATCCTCTTCCAGCACATGCTTCAGAACGGTCATGGCCGGCTTGTCTTCATCGGCGCCCGGCCTGCACTAAAACCCGAACAGGGAAAAGGCACCCTGGGATATGCTCTCAGCAAGGGCCTGCTCTTCCACCTGGCTGAGCTGCTCAATGCCACAGCCAAAGGGAAAAATGTAGTGGCCTCCGTCGTCGTACCTTCCACCATTGACACCGCCATCAACCGCCAGAGTATGCCGGATGCCGACCCCGCTGCCTGGGTCAAACCGGAACAGGTCGCCTCCCTGCTGGAATTTATCTGCAGCGAAAAAGGTGACGCACTTCGCGACCCCGTCTATAAAATATACAACAACGCCTGAATAATCACTAAAAACAGCAAAGCGACCCGTCAGAGTCGCTTTGCTGTATCATTTTCTTTACTTACAACTACACAGTCAGAACACTGTTCCATCCCGTAACTCCATCCGGCTCCCGGAGCGGATTTTCAATGTCCTCCATCCACATCCTGGCGTCGATGTAGAACTTGTAATAATACTTACCCTTTGGCAGCATTGGGATAGAGATCTTCCAGCAACCATCCTTGGCCGGATGCATTTGCAACTCGTCCGGCGACCAGTGATTAAAGGTGCCTGCCAGGGAAATGTGGGCTGCGGATGTAGGATTCACGTGATGAACGTAAAACTCGATCGTTTTTTTACGCCTGTTGATGAAAGGCGACTCCCGAAATTTCATAGCAACCCCCTTTTTTTAGATTTTAAAATTGCCTTCTATAGGGTTAGCTCAAATAACAACAATCGTTTGTTGATCGTCTACGTAGTAGGTTTTTGGGGAGAGCATACGAAATTTACACTTTTTTTCAACATATTGCAGGAAGAATGAAAGTATTTTTTGCTAAATCGGTTTAATTTCCCAGGTGCAAAAGGCGTCTAAAAACATAGACGTGTAGGGAAACGTGCCAAATTTTTGTGATAACAGGTTTTCACCACTTTTTAATGGGTAATTAAGGGGTTTCAGCAGGAGTATTGGTAAATTTATGGCATTCACCAGAAGACCCATTATGGCAGATACAAAGATATTACTCGTTGAAGATGAAAAGAAGATCGCGGAGTCGCTGCGTAAAGGACTGACCGAACAACACTATGACGTCGACGTCGCCTATGATGGGGCTATCGGTCGCAAACTGTTCGACGCCAATACCTATGACCTCGCCATCCTCGACATCAATCTCCCCCTGATGAATGGGTACGAGCTGGCCCGCCACATCCGTAACTTTAATGAAGACATCCTCGTCATCATGCTCACGGCCATGAATACGACGGAAGACAAGATCGAAGGCTTCGAAGCAGGCGCCGATGACTATATCGTAAAACCATTCGACTTCCAGGAACTGCTGGTCCGGATCCGCGCCCTTCTCAAAAGACTTCATCATCAGCCATCCGGCGGGTCCAATACGCTCAAAGTGAACGACCTCGTTATGAACCTCGACAGCAAAGAGGTGTCACGCGAAGGGAAGAACATCCCCCTTACCGCAAAAGAATTCCAGCTGCTGGAATACTTCATCCGCAATAAAAATAAGGTCGTATCCCGTATCGACATCGCCATGAATGTCTGGGATATCGACTTCGATACCAAAACGAATGTCATCGACGTCTACGTCAATTTCCTTCGCAAAAAAATAGAAAAAGACTTTTCTTCCAAACTCATCTACACCCAGGTGGGGATGGGTTATGTGTTGAAAGAGAACGCCTGACTTCTGACGCCCACTCACGGTCCATCTCAAAAACCAAATCGCTAACTTGAAGATCCGCTACAAAATAATGCTGCTGTTCACCTTATTGGTGACCGCTATCATTTCACTGCTGACAAGCTCAGTCTATTATTTTGCAAAACTGGAAAGAAAAGAGGTCTTCGAAAGAAGACTCCGGTCCCGGGCCATCTATAACACACAGCTGTATTCACTGATGGGCGACAGCGCCTTTGGCTTCATGCGCCGGATCGATACAGCTTCTATCGTAGGCTCCATTGTCTCCCGCAGCATCGGCATCTTCACCGACGAAGGAAAAGTGCTTTATATTTTCAACATGCCGGGAAGCAAACACCTTACCGCCGATCGACAGCTTCTCGACGAAGTAAAGACAAAAGGAGAAGTACATTATACGCTGGGCAACCTGGAAGCCGTGGCCGTTCACCGCGTTACCGCAAAAAGAGATTTTGTCGTCATCGTTGCCGGCCATGACGACGAAGGACTCGAAAGAGTACAAACCCTGAATAAGATACTCCTCATCAGCCTCGTCGTAGCTGTCTTGCTGACGGCCACGGTCAGCTTCCTGTTCGCCCGGCAGCTGCTGCGCCCGATCGCACTCATCATCCGCGAAGTAAAGGAGATATCCTCCTATGATCTCTCCCACCGCATCCGCGCCGGCACAGGCCAGGATGAAATGAGCCAGCTGGCCAATACATTCAATGACCTGCTGGCCCGGTTACAGGAAGCCTTTGCCATACAGCGGCGTTTTATCTCCAATGCCTCCCACGAACTGTCTACCCCCCTCACCTCAGTCTCCAGCCAGGTAGAGGTCATCCTGCAGAAAGACAGATCCGCAGATGAATATAAACAGGTATTGTTCTCCGTTCGCGAAGACGTGACCCAAATGCGCCAGTTGACAAAAAGCCTGCTCGAGATCGCCAAGACAGGCTCCCAGGGCGGCATCGAACTGAACGAGGTCCGGGTGGATGAGGTCCTTATGAAGGCGATGGCTGACGTAAAGAAATTGAACGCCGAATACGATGTTGAACTTGAATTTGGCGAGTTCCCCGAAGACGAAAAGGATTTTGTTGTTTTCGGCAACAGCGAGCTCCTCTACATCGCCGTCAAGAACCTGATGGAGAACGGCTGTAAGTATTCTTCGGACAAAAAGTCGGCCGTCGACCTGACCTTCGATCATCATAAGATCTTCATCAGGGTCGTCAATCGAGGCAGCGTCATCTCCGCCGAAGATATCCCCCAGATCTTCCAACCCTTCTACAGAGGCGCCGGAACAAGCAATACCCGGGGTTTTGGCCTCGGCCTGGCATTGGCCCAACGTATCATCGCCCTTCATAAAGGAACGATCTTTGTCGTCTCCGATCCGGTCAACGGCACCCGCTTTACCGTAGAGCTGCCCGCCATAAAAATATTTAACTGATCAGGCTCCCGGTGTAAAAATTTGTAATAAGATTTTTTTTATACTACATTTATTCTATAAATGGCTTTGATCAGTGAGCTATCCTAACGATTACGAACTTGCCGTCCGCCTCCGCCAGGGAGATGTGGAAGCCTTTGATACTCTTTATCAAAAGTACCATCAGGGTCTCTATTTCAATATATTAAAACTCACCCACCAAACCGCTGCCTCACAGGATATCCTTCAGGAAGTCTTCTTGAAACTCTGGGAACGCCGCACTTCCCTTGATCCGGATCAATCCGTGACAGCCTGGTTATTCGTCCTTTCCTATAACAAAGCCATTGATTATCTTAAACATTATCTCCGCCATTCCATCAGCCTGGACGAAAGCCAGGAAAAAATATTGGTCGTACCGCCGGACGAGACACACCTCACCATCGAGGAAAAAACACAGCTCCTTACCGAAGCCATCAACCAACTATCCCCACAAAAAAGAAAAGTGCTGGAACTCTGCAAGCTGCAGGGCAAAACCTATGAAGAGACAGCCCGGGAATTACATATCTCCCGCCATACCGTCAAGGAATATCTCGCCAGCGCCATCAGCCATGTAAAAGGTTATATCCGCCAGCATGGTGCCATGCTCTGGTTCCTTTAAAAAATAAATATTTTCCTCAACCCCCCCGAATTGCCCCCCTATCAGTATTCATGTTGTAAGCGGTCTGTTACCGGAACAGTCAATACATGCTAATGGAAGATCTGAAAATAAAATTACAGCGGTTATTAGATCAGAAGGAATGGTCCAGGGAAGATAAGGAATGGCTGCAGTCTTACCTGGCAGACACCGGTGCGGAAGAGTTAAAGGAATTGGTGGAGAATGACTACCGTATCAATCTTTTCCCGGCTCAGACACTGGATCCTGCCATTTCTCAACAGGTGTTGAATAACCTGCACGATAAGATGGGGTCGGCTTCACGTATGGTCCGGATGCGTAGAATAGGACTGGCCGCAGCCTCCCTTACCGGTCTGCTCATCATAGGTTCTTTGTTCTGGAATAATAGACAGGCAGATAGCAAACCCGGGGTCACTTTCTCACAAAAAGCCGCGACGCCGGTCAGAGAGATCCCGCCCGGTGGAAATAAGGCGATCCTGACACTGGCCAACGGTTCCAGCATCGTCCTGGGCGACGTAAAGAACGGGGCGCTGGCGCAGCAGGGCAACACTAAGATCGTAAAGGCCGATGGTAAGCTTTCCTATGAGACGGCAGAAAAACAGAACGGCTCCATACTTTATAACACCATCGTGACTCCGCGCGGCGGACAATACCAGGTAGTATTGCCGGATGGCAGTGAAGTATGGCTGAACGCAGCCTCATCCCTCCGGTTCCCCACCGCTTTTACAGGAAAGGACCGAAGAGTGGAGATTACGGGAGAAGCCTATTTTGAAATAGCGAAAGATGCAGCCAAACCCTTTTTCGTAAAGGTCGGCAACTCGGAAGTGCAGGTGCTGGGAACACATTTTGACATCATGGCCTACACCGAAGAGTCCACACTGAAGACGACTTTGATCGAAGGTTCTGTTCGCTTTGTCAATGGAGGAAATGCGAATATACTGACGCCGGGTCAGCAATCCCGGCTCAACAAGGACGGCAGGATCAGCATAGCCGGCAACATCGACGCAAGTGAGGTCCTGGCATGGAAGAACGGACTTTTTCATTTCGAGAACGCAGGCATCGAAGACGTCATGAGACAACTGTCCCGCTGGTATGATGTCGACGTAGCCTATGAAAACAAAAGAGAAGGAAATTATTTTTTCGCAGATATACCAAGAACTACCAACCTTTCCGATGCGCTAAAAGCACTTTCACTTACCGGTAAAGTCCATTTCGAGATACAGGGAAAGAAGATCATTGTAGAAGAATAACAGCCGCCTTATCCTTTGGTATTTTTATTGGTTTTCTAATTTTTCACCAAAACAATTTAGCTAACGATGCGATCCATTGCTTGCCGCAATCCCCTGCGATTGCACCGGGGTGCCATTCCCTCATTCCTTTACCTGAAACTGACCCTCCTTTTATGGATGTCGGTTTGCCTCAATACCTTCGCCGGCAGCTACGCTCAAAGTGTTACCATTTCCGCGAAAGATGTGCCGCTGGACAAGATCTTCAAAGAGGTTAAAAAACAAACCGGGTATACCTTCATTTATACCGAAGCTATGCTAAGGAAGTCCAACAAAGTAAGTATAGACATCAACAACGCGTCCCTTCAGCAGGCTCTCGACATTTGTTTCCGTGATCAGCCTCTTACCTATACGATCCTTAATAAAATGATCATCGTAAAGGAAAAAGAGAAGATGGCAGCGCTTGCACAACCACCCCTGCCTCCTCCCGTTATGGTCACCGGTAAGATCATGGGCCCAGGTAATGAACCCCTCGCCGGTGCCAGCGTCACGGAAAAAGGCACAAGCAATACTGCACTGACAAAAGAGGACGGCAGCTTCTCCATCACCGTTTCCAGACCCAATGCACTGCTCGTCATTTCCTATGTGGGATATATATCCAGGGAAATGCGGGCGGGCAATGATGTCTTCAATATCACGCTGGAACGCGCAAATGTCAACCTCAATGAAATAGTCGTGGTAGGTTATGGTACCCAGAAAAGAAAAGACCTCACCGGATCTGTCGCCTCCGTCGGATCACGCGATATAAAAGACCTTGCCGTCACACGGGTAGACCAGGCCTTGTCCGGACGCGTAGCAGGCGTACAGGTAAAAACAGTATCCGGCCAGCCCGGCGCCGCACCGGATATCCGCATCCGGGGAGTCGGCAGCATCTCCGCAGGTGTCGACCCCTTGTACGTGGTAGATGGTTTTCCTACCGATAATATTCAAACCCTCAATCCTAACGATATCGAAAGCATGGACGTCCTGAAAGACGCATCCGCGACAGCCATCTATGGATCGCGAGGCTCCAACGGTGTCATCATCATTAATACCAAACACGGACGGGCAGGAAAACCCCAGCTGTCCTTTGATACTTACTACGGATGGCAAAAGGTCCTGAGACTGCCAAAGATGATGAATTCCCTTCAGCAGGCTCAGTATACCTATGACGGGTATAAGAACAACAACCTCGACGTAGGGAATGATGTTTCCGGACCCGGGACCTCCTGGAAGATCCCCGTTGCCCAGCAGGTCGTGGACGTGCTCAGCGGAGCAAATAAGATCGACCAGAATGCGCTGAAAGGTATCCTTCGCACCGCCCCTACCAACGAATATTCCCTGTCTGCCTCCGGAGGTACGGAGAACATCCGCTATATGCTTAGCGGCGAATTTCTCGATCAGGACGGTATCGTCCTCAACAGTAACCTCAAGCGTTATTCAGTCCGCGCCAACATCGACGCCAAACTTTCCAGCAGGCTTACCGTAAGACTGAACATGAGCCCCTCCTTTAACGACCTTCGCGCCCTGCCTACCTATACCGGCAGTTATGCCGGCGGCATCATCGGCGGAGCCCTGAACACTTTCAACTGGGTTCCCCTTCTGGATGCAAAAGGTAACTATACCAATGAGCATGGCCGCGTGGACCTGTCCGAGATAGACAACCCGCTGGCCGTAGCCAGAGAGGTGCAGAGCCGTCAGAAGACAATGCGTTTCCTGGGTAATGTCAGCGCTGAATACCGTATCTGGGATGAGTTGAAGTTCAACGTCATGGTTGGCGGCAACGTCCTCAGCGTTAAATCCGGTTATTTCAAACCCCAGCTGCCCGTATTTACAAGCATCCCCGCAGTCGGAACGGATAGCGCAGCACTCATCACCAACTGGGTGGCTGAATATACCCTTAATTATAACAAACGTTTCGGCAAACACCAGTTCACCGGACTCGCTGGTTACACCGCACAAAGAGAAAGGGGAGAGGTCAACTCCCTTACCAGCAACCGCTATCCCAACAACCTCGTACCCACCCTCAGCGCCGTCAGCGGACTCATCACCGGCGGCAGCTCCTCCATCTACGAATGGTCACTCATCTCCTACCTGGGAAGGATCAACTACAATTATGATGGAAGATATTACCTGACCGCTTCACTCCGCTCGGACGGCTCTTCCCGTTTCGGTGGAAATAATAAATACGCGATGTTCCCCTCCTTCGCAGTCGCCTGGCGCTTCAGGGACGAAGACTTCCTGAAGAATATCGGCTTCCTCTCCGATGGCAAACTAAGGGCCAGCTATGGAAGATCAGGCAACAACAATATTGGCAACTACCAGAGTTTTGCCACGCTCAACTACGTAAAATATGTATTGGGAAATGCAGCGATCGGCGGCTCCAATCAGGCCAACCTGGAAAACCCTTTTCTGACCTGGGAAAAACAACAGCAGGTGAACCTCGGCCTGGACGCCGCCTTCTTCAATAATCGACTGGCTGTTACCGTTGACTATTTCCGGTCCTCCAATACAAATCTTTTGCTCAATGTCAATGTCCCCAGCGCCACCGGCTTTAGTACGTCATTACAGAACATCGGCGAGGTCCGCAACAACGGCTGGGAATTTGTGGTCAGTACGGTGAATATAAAAAGTAATAAATTCAAATGGACCACAGATTTCAATATCTCCACCTATCGTAATAAAGTAGTCCGCCTGGGACCACAGGGCGACCCGATCTATACGGCCAACAACGTTACGAAGATCGGTCAGCCTATCGGGATGTTCTATGGCCTGAAGACCAATGGTATCTTTAAGACGGCGGCAGATCTGGCCAAAGGACCAATATGGAACCCCGGCGGCGCAGACCGCTCGAGGGTCGGTGACAGGAGATTTGTGGACGTCAGCGGTCCGAACGGTAAGCCGGATGGCGTCATCAGCAGCGCGGACTATACCATTATCGGCTCACCCTATCCCGACTTCTATTATGGTATGACCAATCATTTCTCGTATTCCAGCTTTGACCTTACCGTCAACCTGCAGGGCACTCAGGGAAATAAGATCTACAACCTCTCCCGTAATGACGGCAATAGCGGAAGAGGCCGGCTTCGGGGTTATACTTTTAACAACAATTACTGGAAGTCTGAAGCAGACCCCGGCGATGGCAAAACGCCAAGACCGAACAACGCCCCCACAGGCGGCACCCGCTCTATCGGCCAGCAATTCCTCGATAACGGATCTTTTCTTCGGATCAACAGTATCATCGCCAGTTATATCCTGCCCGCACCATTGGTGCAACGCTGCGGACTCAGCTCGCTCAGGTTCTATGTCAATGTCACCAATCCCTTTTTATTTACAAAGTATACGTCCTTTAACCCGGATGTCAATCTCGTGACGGACCCGTTGTCACCCGGTAACGAACAGAACGCCTACCCCCTGCCAAAAAGCCTTGTGCTGGGTGTGAATGTTGGATTCTAAAAAATTAAAATCATTCAGGGATGAAAAAGATAATAATGATTGCGCTGCTTCCCCTCCTTACGCTATCCTGCAGCAAGCACTTCATCGATATAAAACCCATCTCGACCGTCAGTGTCGACGCGGTATTTAAGACGGACAAGGATTTTCAGGACGCCGTCATCGGCTCATACAGCATGCTTCGTAACCAATACCAGAATTTCTGGATGTTCGGCGATCTTCGCGGCGACGACAGCTGGAAAGAGGTAAGCAAGAATATCTCCTCCTATTACGTCGATGTGTTTATCATCGACGCCAACGACGCCCTCCTGAAGTCGACCTGGATCAATTACTATAACCTCATAGCCGGCGCCAATACAGTGCTGGCCAAAATAGCCACCGCTGACTCAACGGTCGTTACCAACAAGAACCGGCATATCGGAGAGGCTAAGTTCCTGCGGGCCCTCGCGTATTTCGATCTGGTAAGGATCTTCGGCAATGTACCGGAAGTGACCACCCCGATCACCATCGCCGAAGGATATAAAGCAGGACGCACGGCTGTAGATAAGATCTATAACGAAGTCATCATTCCCGATCTCATCGACGCACAGAACAGGCTGCCGAAAAAGTATACCGGCGCCGATGTCGGCAGGGCTACTCAGGGCGCGGCCAAAGCCTTGCTTGGAAAAGTATACCTTACCCGTAAGGATTTCACAAATGCCGAATCCAAACTCCAGGAAGTGACGACCCTCGGTTATTCCCTCCTTCCCAATTACAATGACCTATTCGATTATTCAAAGGATGAACATCATAGCGAATATATCTTCGATATAGAATACCAGGACAACCTGGGCGGACTCGGCAGCGTGTATACAAATTCCTTCCTGCCCCTTTCCGCACCTCTTCTTACCTTCTACGGCATTGCCGGACAAGGCGGGGAAGAGAACAATCCTACACAGGCCCTGCTGGCGGCCTTCGAGCCCAATGACAAAAGAAAGGCGGTCACCGTGGACGGCAGCGGCGGATTTATAGACGGCTCGGGTAACTTCGTAAAGTTCCTGCAGTGTCATACCATTACAAAGAAATACATTACCTCCGAAGCCGTCGCCAGTGACAGCAAGGTCAACTGGAAAGTGCTTCGTTATGCCGACGTGCTGCTGATGTATGCCGAAGCACTGAACGAGAACGGCAAGACCGGTGATGCCCTGGGTTACCTGAACCAGATCCGCACCCGCGCGGGACTGCCCGGTTATTCGGGGTTGACACAGGACGATACGAGAGAGATGATCTATAAAGAAAGACGGGTCGAGCTGGGTATGGAAGGCCATCGCTGGTTCGATCTGCTGAGGACGGGACGCGCATATGACAGCCTTCAGGCCTCGGGTATGAAACCATATATGACGGTTTTCCCCGTGCCCCTCAGCGAGGTCCAGCTGGTCAATGATCCCTCTTTATTCCCCCAGAACCCCGGGTATAATTAATCAATATATGAACTGGACACAAGTCATCGATCCCTGTCATAACATGCTATTGTCCGCGCTGATAGCCATTGTGCCGATCGCTTTGATCTTCTGGGCGCTGATCATCCGCAGGATGAAAGGTTATCAGGCCAGCCTGCTGGCTTCCGCAGCGGCCCTGCTCATTGCCGTGCTGGTCTATGGCATGCCGGTAAAGCTGGCCGCCCTGTCGGCAGCCAACGGCGCCCTCTATGGCCTGTTCCCTATCTGCTGGATCGTGATAGCCGCCGTATTTCTTTTTAATATCACCGTTCGCAGCGGACAATTCGAGATCATCCGCCATTTTATGGGATCTATTACATCCGATAGACGGATCCAGGCATTACTGATCGCATTTTCCTTCGGCTCCTTCCTCGAAGGCACGGCAGGTTTCGGGGCCCCCGTGGCCATCACAGCGGCAATGCTCGTCGGCCTTGGCTTCAACCCCCTGTATGCGGCAGGTCTTTGCCTGATCGCCAATACGGCCCCCGTTGCCTTTGGCTCTATCGGTATCCCCATCACCGTAGCTTCGCAGGTGACAGGCCTTCCCGAGCTGGCAATCTCGCAGATGGTAGGCCGTACCCTGCCCTTCCTGTCGGTGCTGCTGCCTTTTTATCTCGTGACACTGATGGCCGGCTTTAAGAAAGCAAAGGAGATCGCACCCGCGGCACTGGTCTCCGGCTGCTCCTTCGCGCTCATTCAGTTTCTTTCTTCCAATTACCTGGGACCAGCGCTGCCCGATGTACTCGCCGGTCTTGGCTCCATTATCTGCCTGGTCATATTCCTGCGGTTCTGGCGGCCCAAACAGATCTGGCGATTCCCCGATGAACCCGCTGCCCCCACTAACCCGCTACCCGTCGCTCATCCCGGCAACACCTCACCCGGCACCGCAACACCCGGCAGCAACCAACTCGCCGGCAACACCTCACCCGGTTCCGCAACCACCCCCCAATACACCCCCGGTCAGCTGCTGCGCGCGCTATCCCCCTTTATTATCCTCACCCTCATCGTCATAGCCTGGGGGATGCCGCCGATAAAAGATGTACTCACCGCCAAAGGCACACTTCAGTTCGAAATGCCCGGGCTACATAATGTCATAAAAGACCTGAACGGAAAAGGGGTGGCGCACATTTTCAAATTCAACTACCTGTCCGCTGCAGGAACAGCCATCCTGATAGCTGCCCTCATTTCCACACGACTGGTTGGCCTGACATTCAGAACATGCATCCGCGTATTCGGAGAGACCCTGTTTCAGCTGCGCTTCCCAATTCTCACCATCGCAGCCGTACTGGCCTTTGCTTACCTGGTCAATGATTCCGGGATAACACTCACCATCGCAAAAGGACTCGCGAATACCGGTGTGCTCTTCCCCTTCTTCGCTCCCGTACTGGGCTGGCTGGGCGTTTTCATAACAGGATCTGACACTTCCGCCAACGCCCTGTTCGGCAAACTGCAGGCGGCAACAGCGACTTCCATCGGTGTAGACCCGGTGGTTACCGTCGCCGCCAACGTCTCCGGTGGTGTGGTCGGCAAGATGATCTCCCCGCAATCCATCGCCGTGGCGGCAGCGGCAGGCCAACTGGTAGGCCGGGAGTCTGAATTATTCCGTTTCACCGTCCGGCATAGCTTCATCATGCTCTTCTTTATATGCTGCCTTGTCCTCGGCCAGGCCTATGTTTTTAAGGGGATGATAGCCGGCTACCAGCCGGTCAGTACCGGGTTGACGACGACCGTCACGGTCGTCGATCCGACAAAAGGATATACCTGCCTCCTCGTGCTTGCCCTTGTCCTTATTTTATTTTTTGTAATGGTCAGAACGATGGTAAAAGGTCAAAGATTCTCCAAACTATAAATTCTAATTCTGATTATGAACGAGCCCTTATGTAAATACATGAAAGTCGGACTTGTCCATTTTATGGCTTACCCCAGCACCATAAAAGGAGAAGGGCCCATAGTAGAGACGATCCGAAAGCTGGCCATCGACGAATATTTCCAGGCTATCGAGATCACCACCATCCGTAACCCGGACGACCGCCGGCAGGTAAAGGCCATGCTCGAAACTTCGAAGATGACCTACACTTACGGCGGCCAGCCCCGCCTGCTGACGACGGGGATGAATATCAACGACCTCGATGAGAACCGCCGGCAGGAAGCCATCGCAAATCTGAAAGCAGGCATCGATGAAGCATACGAGATCGGCGCCTCGGCTTTCGCCTTCCTCAGCGGCAAGTATGAAGAGACCCATAAAGAAGAAGCCTTCGCCGCGCTGGTTCGGTCCACCGATGAACTATGCACCTATACAAAAAGCAAGGGAAACATGCGGGTGGCGCTGGAAGTTTTCGATTATGACGTGGACAAAAAAAGCCTTATCGGACCGGCGCCCCTCGCATTACGATATGCCGCCGAGGTCCGCAAAAAACACGATCACTTCGGGCTGATGGTCGACCTCAGCCATATCCCGCTGATCCATGAGACTATCGAAGAGTCGATCCTGCCCGTAAAGGATTATATCATCCATGCGCATATCGGCAATTGCGTGGTAAAACAGGCGGGCCTGCCGGCATACGGTGACGTCCACCCCCGTTTTGGATTTCCCGACGGCGAAAACGACGTGGATGAGGTCGTCCACTACCTGCGTGTTTTATTGGACATCGGATATCTTAACACAGATAAGCCCCCAATCGTTAGCTTTGAGATAAAACCTTTTGGCGACGAAGACCCGGATATCGTTATTGCCAATGCCAAACGCACCCTTAACGAAGCCTGGGCCAGAGTTTGATCGCCCCCCCCAATAAAATAATTTATGAAGATCGTAATCTTAGACGGCTACACACTAAATCCCGGCGACCTCTCCTGGGAAGGATTAAAAAAATTGGGTGACCTCACCATTCATGACCGTACAGCGCCGGCTGATGTCGTGTCCCGCTGCAAAGACGCGGAGATCGTATTCACCAATAAGACCCCGGTCAACGCCGCGGCACAGGAGCAGCTGCCAAAGCTGAAGTACATCGGCGTATTAGCCACCGGGTATAATATTGTGGATGTGGACGCGGCAAAAAAGCTGGGCATCATTGTCGCCAATGTTCCGGGTTATGGCACTTCTTCCGTTGTTCAGATGACTTTTGCCCTGCTGCTCGAGCTGACCTTACACGTCCAGCGGCACAGCGATTCTGTCCGGGAAGGTAAATGGTCCCGCTCCCTCGACTTTTGTTTCTGGGATTTCCCGCTGGTTGAACTGGCAGGCAAGACCATCGGGATCATCGGAATGGGTCATATCGGCGGTAAGGTCGCAGATGTCGCAACCGCCTTTGATATGAAGGTCATCGGTAATAGTCGCACCCGCACAGACCAGTCGCACCGGAAGAATTTTCGATGGGCAGAGATCCCCGACCTGCTGGCGGCATCGGATGTGGTCAGTATTCATTGCCCGCTCTTCCCGGAAACCCGCGGTCTGATCAATAAGGCAAACCTGGCGCTGATGAAGAAGACGGCCTTCCTGTTGAATACTTCGCGCGGTCCCATTGTCGTCGACGAGGACCTCGCGGACGCACTGAACAGGGACCTCATCGCGGGAGCAGGCATCGATGTGCTTTCCACCGAGCCGCCGCCAGCCGGCAACCCCTTATTCACGGCAAAGAATTGTATCATCACTCCCCATATCTCCTGGGCTACAAAAGAAGCCAGGGCAAGACTGATGGACATCGCCGTGGCAAACCTGGAAGCTTTTCTGGCGGGTAAACCCGTCAACATCGTAAATAAATGAACCCGGCTTATGTAAATCTTTTTATCACCTCATAAAATAAACCGAAATGATAGTTTTCAAAACGAGCCTGAGAAGGCACAGGATTTTCTTTGCCCTTACCTGTTTGGTTGCCATGGCAGTCACCGGTCGCCTGAATGCACAGGGCGTTCATCATTCCGATGTGCCGGCCCCCGCTTTCGAGGTCACCGGCAGCATCTATCCCTGGGAAATGCACGACGAAGGCATCGATCTCATTCTGGACAATATGACCGGCATCGCACAGGTCAACTCCGTATATGTCCTTGCCGTCATGCACAAAGAACATCGCCCTTTTAATTCCGAGAACCTGCCCGGCACCTATACTTTTATCCACAACCCTGTCCGCTCGCAGTGGGATGCCGAAGATTCTCGGGTATACTTTCATCCGCATATGGAACTGTACGGCCGCATCAAGCCCATGTTCTCCGATACCGCCTGGCTTCGGGAAACAGACTGGCTGAAGATCATGCTCGACAAGGCCCATGCCCGTGGACTGCGGGCTGGCTGCGAAGTGTCACACACCTATATTCCCCTGGAATATCTGAAAGCCAATCCCGATCTGCAACAACAGGATATCAATGGGAATACAACGGGAAGACCCTGTACCAACAACCCTGACGTTATGGCCTACCTGTTGGCCCTCTATGGTGATCTCTCCGCCAACTATGACGTAGACTATATCCAGACCTGTATGCTGCTGTTCAGCAACAGTGACGAACCGACGAAGGGGGGGACCTGCTTCTGCCCATTCTGCCAGAAGGCCGCAAAAGCAGCGGGCTTCGACCTTGCCGCGGCAATCCCCATCCTGAAAGACAATCCCTATGCAGAGCCACAGCTGAGTCAATGGCAGGAGTTCAGGAGACAGTCAACCACAAAAGCTTATAAGGCGGTGACCGACAGGATCCATCAGATCGACGCACACATCGATTTCCGGCTCAACGATCTGAACAATCGCAGCTCGGGTCTGCATGTAGAAGACATAAAGAACAATATCAATTCCATTCATTTGTCTACACACCTCGAACAAAAAGGTATCCAGACCTCCGAACGGGCCTCCCGCATCGCCACGACGCATTATTTCGCAGGACCCAATATCCCGGTCATCCCCGGTGTTGCTACCCGGCTGCTCTCGACACCCGCGCTGGTAAGGTCCAGCGTTAAGATCAACGTAGAAGGTGGGGCGAAGGGCCTCGGGATCAAACACTATGACGGCTCACCCTATTCCATGCTGCGGGCTATCAGGGACGGCCTGGCAGAGAACGGCGTCACCGGATTCACTCCGACCCTCGGCGTGGAGGCGGAGAATATGACACTCAGCGGTTATACCGCCGACACCTGGCTGCAGGAGAAAGGTGTAAAAGCCTCCGGCACGGGAACGGCGACGACTTCCTTCACCTATCCCTCCGGCGTGTATAATGTGGTGATCTCCTACGCCGACGAAAAGAATGGACAGTCGACCTATACCCTGCTGGTCGGCGGCAAGACGAAAGGCAGCTGGAAGGCCAGTGAAGACGTGGATTGCTGGCGCCGCAAAACCCTGCCAAAGATAAAGATCAACAACGGCGACGAGATAAAGCTTACCGGCGCCGCAGATGGCGGTGAAGGCGCGCGTATCGACTTCATTGAATTTGTACCGCAAAATACTTCCGCCAATGGTAAGAAATAATTGTGCATCGGCTCTGCGGGGTCTCGCACTACCTCTTTTCCCGGTTTTCACGGTGTTCATCCTGCTGCTGGCCTCCTGCCGGCAGCAGGCACATCGCCTCAGCTTTACAAAATACCCCGATCTTCAGATCGGCTTCTCGACTCAAAATTTTCAAAAAGCCCTTCCCGTCAATGTAGCCAGCCTGACTGATCTTATTGACTATGCTTCAGCCGAAGGATACCAGTTTATCGAACTTCGGGACAACCTCGCTGCACTGAGACAGGAAGAATGCTTACAGCTGGCTAACCATGCAAAGAGCAAAAACATTGATGTCATATATGAGGTCCAGGTAAATCCCCTGGACACTGTATTTCTCAAGGTCTTTGACCGGGCCCTCGCCAATACCCTCCTCTTTCCCGGCCCCGGTATCCTGCGCTCGTTGGTCTCGCAGTCCGAGTTCGACGCAGACTCTGCAAAAAAGGGCTGGTCAAAAGACGAGATGAACCTGCTGGCCCAAAGGCTGGACAGCTGCGCCGCCGTCGCAAAAGCAAAAAAAGTGCAGCTGATCGTCGAGAATATGAATGAACCATTTTTCGGCGACTCCGCTGCAGCCGCGCCCCCTGCTCGCTTCGCACACACTACCACCATCGCGCCCCCCGCAACCACCATCGCCCCGGCTTCCGCAGCCGCCCCCTCACCCATCTACGGCCTGGACAACCTTTTCGCCTCCACCACTTTCGTCGGCCTTCAATTCGACATCGGCAACGCCTTTCGCAACTCGTCCCGTCGAAAAGCCGATCCTGCACAGGTCGGCCAATGGCTGCCCAAACTTGGACCACGCTGGGTGACCTCACACCTTAAAACCCTGCACCAGGGCGCCTCACAACCCTTTCTAACCGACAATCCGATGCCGGTGGAAGAGGTCGTACGCCTCATGGGCCAGCAAAATGTAATATATGCAACGATCGAACTTCTACCTGTAACCGATAAACAGGCCTGTTATGATAATCATGCAAAAAGTATTCAGTTCCTGAAAGACAGGGGAATATTAGTCAATTGAAATATCTTTATGCAACAAAACCGACAGCCAGTATGCGAACATATATTTATGCCTTTCTCTTAATATTCTTTGGGCACTACAGCGCCCACGCCGCCGGACCTGGCACCCCAACCCCCGGGCTCAACACCCCAGCCGCCACCGGGCTCACCACTTCCATCGCGGCCGCATCCGTTGCCGGCACAAGACCGACACTCACCACCCCCATACCTGTGAAGACAGACACAAAATGTTACGAGCTTCGTATCTATTCCTGTTTCCCCGGGCGCAGGGACGCCCTGGTCCAACGCTTCAAAAACCACACACTCCGCGTATTTGCGAAACATAAAATGGAAAGCATCGGCTACTGGCTGCCCGCAGACAGCTCGCAAAATACGTTGTATTATATACTGGCTTATCCCAGCCGTGTGGCAAGGGACAGCGCCTGGAACGCTTTTCATGCAGACCCCGAATGGATAGAAATAGCCCGTAAGTCCGAAGAAAGCGGAAAGATCGTAGAGAAAGTCACTTCCATATTTATGAACCTTTCCGATATCTCACCGGCACTAAAACCATCCCGCGCAAAGGCCACAGGCTCCGCCGCCACCAACCCCAGCGGCGCCGCCCCCAACTCCACTAACCCCACTAACAACGCCGCGACCGCGACCCACGGCGCCGCCCCCAATCGCACCTTCGAGCTCCGCACCTACTACTGCCCACCCGGAAAACTTCCCAACCTGCTCGCCCGCTTCAGAGACCATACCATAAAACTCTTCCGCCAACACGGCATGGAAAGCATCGCCTATTGGACCACCATCGACAGCGCAGGCACACAACCTCACCTCGTCTATATGCTCGCCCATCCGTCAAAAGATGCCGCAACCGCCAACTGGGCGGCCTTTCGCAGTGATCCGGCCTGGGTCAGCGCAAAAGCCGATTCGGAAAAAGACGGACCCATTGTAGAAAAGACAGAATCCATATTCCTCAACCCTTTGCCTTTCTCAGCTATCCGATGAAACACCATTTCCTCATAGCCCCCAACGCTTTTAAGAACAGCCTTTCCGCCGGAGAAGCCGCCCTCGCCATCCGCAACGGACTACTGCAGAGCGGACTCCAATGCACCTGCGAATGTTTTCCCATCGGCGATGGCGGCGACGGCACAGTCGATCTTATTATCGAAAGACTCGGCGGGAACCGGCTCGAAGCAGAAGCCCGCGACCCGCTCGGAAGAAAAATCACGACCTACTTTGGACTAATAGCATCCTCCACGCAACAAACCGACCTAACCCCCAAATTCGAATTTGTATATACAAATTCAATTTCCCCCCAAACACATACCCCACTCGACGCGGCGCCACCCCCAATCCCCAAACCCGCCGCAACACCCACCGCCCTCATCGAAATGGCTAATGCCTCCGGCATTCGCCTCCTCACAAACAACGAGCTCAACCCCCTGCGCGCCCTGTCGAACGGCACCGGCGACCTCATCCGCGCCGCACTGGACAACAACGCCCGCCGCATCATCATCGGCATGGGCGGCTCCGCGACCGTGGACGGCGGCACCGGCATACTCGAAGCGCTCGGCGCGCGATTCCTCAACAAGAAGGGCGAACCGCTAAAAAACTTACCCGAAACCTTAATCGATCTGGCTTCGATCGACACATCCGGCCTCGACCCCCGCTTATCCAACACGGAGCTGATCGTTCTTTGTGACGTAGACAACAGTCTCCTTGGACCCTCAGGCTCAGCCGCCATCTTCGGTCCCCAAAAAGGCGCAACCCCGCAGGCCGTCGAACAACTCGACAAAGCGCTTAGCCGCCTCTCAGAGATAGTTCTGAAACAGACAGGAAGAGATATGACGAAAGTAATGTACGGCGGCACAGCCGGCGGCGCCGCTGCCGGTCTCTATGGTCTGCTGGACGCCACCCTTGTAAAAGGCATCGATCATTTTCTCGAGATCACAGACTTCGACAAAGCCCTGTCCGCAGCTACCTGCGTCATCACGGGCGAAGGAAGCATCGACGAACAAACCTTACAAGGTAAAGGACCGTTTGGAGTCGCATCACGCGCAAAAGGCACAGGCCTCCCGGTGATAGGCCTCGCAGGAAAAGTTCCATTGGAGCCCAGCGCCGGATTAAAGAAATATTTTGACATGCTGCTGGCTATCGGCAATGAGCCAACGGACCTTGCCAGTGCATTAATGAATACCGACGCCAATCTCACACGCACAGCAGAAGCCATCGGCCAACTGCTTAACCAATTTAACACTCACCCTAAACCATAGATCCCGCAACCAGCCACCGCAGCCAACCTCCGCAACCAACCGCTCCAATCCAGCGCTCCAACCAATCACCGCGCCCCAGCGCCGCAACCTCTTACTTATTCTCATCAGCCTTCTCCGCCGGCGGCGTAGGCACCACCTTCCTTGGCTGCAGCAACTTCGCGACAAGCCCCGTCCAACCCGTCTGATGCGAAGCCCCCAACCCTTTCCCGGTATCCCCGTCAAAATATTCGTAAAATAATATATAGTCCCTGAAATGCGGATCGTGCTGCATCTTCTCATTGGCCCCAAACACCGGCCGCAACCCCTTCGGATCCCGTAAAAAAAGCTTAGCCATCCTCATCGACAATTCCTCGCTGATCTCATTTAAAGTATAGTACTTCCCCGAATGCGTCGGATACTCTATTTTGAAATCATCCCCATAGTAATGATGGAAACGCTGTAAAGACTCGATCAGCAGGAAATTCACCGGCGTCCATACCGGACCCCGCCAGTTGGAGTTGCCCCCGAATAAAGGGACATTGGACTCCGCCGGAGTATATTTTATCGTCAGCATCGTGCCATCCCCCTTCAATAATTCATAGGGATGCTTCTCGTGGTACTTTGATAAAGACCTTACGCCAAAATCGCTGAGGAATTCCATTTCGTCCAGCATACGATAAAGGATGCGTTTGATCCGATGCCCCCGTAACAAAGACAACAGGTGCTTCTCCTCTGACCCCTTTTCATGCCAGCGCGATACCAGCGCGGCAAGATCCGGGCGATGGTCGAATAACCATTTCAGACGCTTGGCAAACTCCGGCAGGGATTGCAGCAGCTCGTCGTCGATGACCTCGACGGCAAACATCGGGACCAGACCCACCATCGATCTTATCCTCATACGGATGCTCACGTCCGCGGGCAGCCGCAGCGTATCGTAGTAGAACTCATCATCATTGTCCCAGAGACCGGCAGTGCCCGTACCCAGGCTGGCCATAGCCGCAGCAATATGCAAAAAGTGCTCGAAGAACTTATTGGCCATGTCCTGGTAGACAGGATTCATCATGGATAGCTCCAGGGCGATCCGCATCAGGTTCAGCGAATACGTGGCCACCCAGCTCGTACCATCCGCCTGCTCCAGCCGCGAGCCATCCGGCAGTCGCATGTTCCGGTCGAACACCCCGATATTGTCCATGCCCAGGAACCCCCCTTCAAAGATATTATTGCCCTCCTCGTCCTTTCTGTTTACCCACCAGGTGAAATTCAACAACAGCTTGTGAAAAACGGTCTCCAGGAATATGATATCCCCCTTCCCTCCATTCTGATGCTTGTCTATTTCATAGACCCGATAGGCAGCCCAGGCATGCACCGGCGGATTGGTGTCGCCGAACGCCCACTCGTAGGCTGGCAGCTGACCATTCGGATGCATATACCAGTCATGCGTCAGCAGCATCAGCTGATGTTTGGCAAAGTCGGCATCTATCAGCGCAAAGATGATACAATGGAAGCCCAGGTCCCAGGCAGCATACCAGGGATACTCCCACTTGTCGGGCATGGAAATGATATTGCTGTTCTTGAGATGGTTCCATTCGCGATTACGACCCTTCAGCCGTTCCGGCGAAGGCGGCGGCTGCGCCGGATCGCCCTTCAGCCACTCTTCCACGTTAAAGTAATACAGCTGTTTGTTCCACAACATGCCGCTGAACGCCTGACGCTGCACCATCTTTTCATCTTCATTCTTCATATCCGCCTGCACCTCTGCATAGAAGTCATCGGTTTCCTTTATCCGCGTGGCAAAGATCTCGTCAAAATCGTGGAAAGGACTGGTGTTATTACAGGCGTTTTGCAGCCGCAGCCGGATAGTCACCGAGCCTCCGCCAGGAATATCCTTCTCATAATTCAGCACCGCCTTCGTGCCTTGCTGATAGTTTACCGCATGCTCATTGCGATGTATGATATATTCCTGAACACCATCTTTGAAATACCCTGATCTGTCAACGCCATACAGCTTCTTCATGTTCGTCTCATTGTCGCAGAACAGCTGACTGTCCGTCTCATCCCCATAAAGCGTAAACTCTCCCAGCTCCCTGTGTTCGAGAATGATATCGCCTTCATTGGAAGTCATCATGCGCGGCTTATAATCATCGTTACCCCAGCTCCAGGTATTGCGGAACCAGATAGTAGGCAGGATATGCAAAGGAGCAGTTTCCTTCCCCCGGTTGTGCACCGTTATCCGGACAAGGATATCTTCCATGTCCGCCTTTGCATATTCGATAAAAACGTCGAAATATTTGTCCTCATCGAAGATCCCCGTATCCATCAACTCGAATTCAGGCTGCTCCCGGGTTCGCTTTTTGTTCTCCTTCACCAGCCAGTCATAAGGGAAGGCTTCCTGCGGATACTTATAGAGCATCTTCATATAGGAGTGGGTAGGAGAGGAGTCGAGATAATAATACAGCTCCTTCACATCCTCCCCATGATTGCCCTCATAGCCGGTCAGACCAAACAGCTTATCTTTTATGATCGGGTCTTTTTTATTCCAGAGACCGACGGAAAAACAGATCCGCTGCCGTTTGTCCGATATCCCGCCAATGCCCTCTTCTCCCCATCGCCAGGCCTTACTGGCAGCCATATCATGCGTGGTATAGGTCCAGGCCTGCCCGTCGGCGCTGTAGTCTTCCCTGACCGTGCCCCACTGTCTGTCTGAAACATAAGGACCCCATAATTTCCAGTCCGGTATCTTTAATCTGTCTTTTTCCATATTATCATCCATTAGTGCTAAATCCAGGATACAGCGTCATTCCGCCATCTACAAATAAAGTGGTGCCATTTACATAATCCGAGTCATCACTGGCCAGCCACACCGCGGCATTGCCAATATCCTCAACTGCTCCAACGCGGTTATAAGGAATTAGTTCGAGCAATTTCTTTTCAGCCGCTGGCGTATCCCAGGCATCGTGATTTATCGGCGTCCTGATAGCGCCAGGCCCAATGCTGTTGATTCGTATCTTGTAGGGTGCATACTCCTGCGCAATGCTCTTCATCATCATCATGATCCCTCCCTTGCTTGCCGCATAGTTCGCATGCCCCGCCCAGGGTATGACCTCATGTACGCTGCTCATACAGATTATTTTCCCCGCAGCCTTCGATCTCGCAGGGACGAGACCCCTTCGCAGATATTCCCGGATGGCTTCACGCGCACAAAGGAACTGCCCGGTAAGATTTACACCCAGCACAAAATTCCACTGCTCCAGGCTCATCTCATGAAAAGGAGAGTCCCGCTGCAGCCCGGCATTGTTCACCAGGATGTCCACCGTTCCGAGATCTTTCACAACATCGGCAAACATCCTTTGAACCTCCGCCTCCTTGCTGACATCACACTGATAGATGATGCCGCTGCCACCCTGACCTTTTATTTCCTCCAGCACAGCCGCCGCAGCTGCTTCCGAACCACTCGCCGGATAATTCACAACTACCCCTGCTCCCGCCGCCGCCAGCGACTTTGCAACACCCGCTCCAATACCCGAACTCGCTCCCGTAACGATAGCTGTTTGCCCCTTTAATTTTTGCTCCATCGATAGGCCCGTTTTCTTTCATCAAGTTAGTTATTAAATCATTGGGACGACAATCACAGGCGTTATTTATATATAAAAGTTCCAGCCAAATGGGTCTGCAGCACGGCCATAACGAATGTCATCCAACATTTTCTTCAGCTCCATCCCCACGCTGCCCACACCTACGCCGCTCCCTACCACCGGCAACAAATAATCCTTCCCATCAATACCGATCTCCCGGATCGGCGAGACAACAGCCGCAGTGCCCGCACCAAACGCTTCCCGTACCCGCCCCCTCTCCAATCCTTCCCTCAACTCATCCACACTCACCGCCCTTTCCTCTGCCGGGATACCCGCACGGGCCGCCAAAGTCAACAGGCTGTCCCGCGTCACCCCATCCAGTATAGTATCCGTTAGAGGCGGAGTGACCAGCACCCCGTCGATCAGAAAGAAAACATTCATCATCCCCGATTCTTCGATATAGTCATGGTTCTTTCCGTCAGTCCACAATACCTGGTCATATCCTTCCTCCTTTGCCCTTTCCGTAGGATACAAGGCCCCGCCATAGTTGCCGCCGCATTTTGTAAAACCCGTTCCACCCTGCACGGCCCGGACATATTCACGCTCCACCCTCACCCGCACCGGCTGAGAGAAATAATCGCCGGCCGGCGAACAAACGACCGCAAATTTATAGCTGTCCGCAACCTTTACCTTTAGCTTCGTATCGGTGGCTATCTGGAATGGCCTGATGTATAAGGCGCTCCCGGCCTGCCCCGGGACCCAATCCCTGTCCAGCCCGACCAGCCGGCGAAGACCCCCGATAAAGACCTCCCGCGAAACCACCGGCATACACATTCTTGTCGCAGACCTCACCATCCGCTGATAGTGTTTTTCAGGCCGGAAGATATGTATCCGCCCATCCTCCGTCCGGAATGCCTTCATTCCCTCAAAGATGGTCTGCCCATAATGAAAAGCCAGTGTGGTAGGCAAAAGAGAAAAGGGCCCGAATGGAACGATCTCCGGCTCCAGCCAGCGGCCTTCCCTATAGTCACAGACCAGCATATGATCCGAGTTGTAAGCTCCCAGTTCTGGATTATTCAGGTTGATCATAAAAGTCGTTTTAGGACAAAGTTCTATAAGTATGTAGTAAAATAACAGATGCAGATTTATGATTTTTGAGGGTAACAGATGCCGGAATTTCCGCCTTCCCGGGCAATGATTATGACCGTTTGACGTTAGTATACATACTCTTAACTCCAATATGTACTTATGAAAAAAAACCTCTATCTGTTAACCTTCTCTGTACTATTATTTTCAGCCTGTAGCAAAAAGGACAAACCCGCTCCGCCGCCCCCCACACCCACCGGTACAGGGGTAGGAACGGCCGTCGGTAAACAGCTGTCCGCTACCGATAGCCTGAGCAGCTTTAATTCTTATTATAAGACGACCACTCTCAGCGATCAGGATGTCGCAACAGGTATTACCATTTTTGCTCCTGCCAACAGCACATTCGGCAGCGGCCAGGTCCTGGCAAATGGCGGGCTGCCGGATTCTTCCCAGCTAAAGGATTATATAGTAAAAGGCCTTTTAAAAGCCGCTGACCTGACAGATAATAAGACCCTTACCACCCTGAGCGGGAAAACATTGACCGTCACCGTTAAAGGAAGCGAGGTCCGTGTCAATGGCGTACTGATCAACCTTGCATCCGTCTTTACAGGGGATGGATTTATTATCTACAGCGCTTCCCGCCTGTGGAATGCAGCGGCTGTTTTCTCCTATACGGTATGGGACGCCACCCAATGGTCCGCTTCCAAACCAAAAGGAGACCCGGCGACAGCAGCCGGCGTTGCCCTCTATACCACCCAGGCCGACTATGCATCCGGCGCAAAAGCTGTTTATTCGGTCACGACAGACAATAACGGCGTAGCAACCTTCAGCGGGGTAAGACCAGGAGCCTACTATGTCGTCGCTTCAAAAGGGCCGGTCAACAACGTATTCAACGTTTACAACGAGACCCTAAACAATGCTTATTTTGGGTACGCATCCGACAACGTCATCGACAGCATCGGCAATATCAAATGGAAAGACCTCAATGGGGACGGCATCATTACTTCACTGGATATGGTTGCTGTACCGGCATTGACAATACAGGCAACTAAAGACAGCTCGTCGAATGGTATTATACTGATCGGGTATGTAACGAAGCCGCTCCAGACTGCCGCCGACGCTCAGAATATTCTGAACAGCTCCTATTCAGGTCTTCTCCTGGCCTACTCCAGCATGGTGGTGCTGGACGGCATGCTCAGCGATGATGCAGACTGCTCAACCCAGCCGAATTATTGCACGTACGATAATTTTGCAATTTTGCCGTCAGACCCCAATATAGCTACGCTGTGGAGCGGCACCTACAGCCTCATCGGTGGTCTCAACCGCGTGATAAAGGATGTGCCGGCAATCGATATCGCCGCAGACCAGAAGGCCGACCTGATCGCACAGGCCAAAGGCTTGCGCGGATATATTTATCTTGTGATGAGCCAGTACTTCGGAAACCTGCCCATTCACAATGATATCTCTTCCACCTTATTCCCGGGTATCAGCAGAAACCCGATAACGGATGTATACAATCAGATCATCAGCGATCTCACGGCTGCTGCCGCAGACCTCCCTGCTACACGCGCAACCGGCCCGGTCCAGCTGACAAAGCCGGCAGCCTATGGCCTGCTCGCAAAAGCAGCCCTCTGGAAAAAAGACTACGCCACTGCCGCAGGGTACTCAGCCCAGGCTCTCACCGGTTACAGCCTTTCCGCGGTCAACACCTGGTTGACCTCGGCAACCAATGCAGAGAATATATGGTCCCCGTCGTTCTCCAATATCGGTATCCTGATTCCCTGGTACTATGCCGGCGTCTTCCCTTCGACTACCGTCAAGGTCTGTCCCGTACTTCGTTATGGACAGCTCCTGCTGATAGACGCCGAGGCTCAGATCGCCCTTGGCCAATATTCCGTTGCACAGCAGGATCTCAATGTCCTTCTGACCAGGCGGTTCCAATCCACCATATCCATCAGCAATGCGACCGACGGGACAGCCGCTTTACAGGCTGCCTGGCAGACAGAGACCTACCGGCAGGGTGACCGCTTTGTCAACCTCCTGCGCTGGGGCATCGCCCAGCAGGTGCTTGGCGCCAAAGGATTCATCAACGGGAGAAATAATCTGTTGCCCATTCCCCAGAACTTGTTGAATGGGTATCCGATGCTTAATCAAAACCCCGGCTACTAACCGTCCGTTCTCTACCTAAATACACCAGAATGAAGGCCGTCCGCAAGGACGGTCTTTCTTTTTGGGGGCCTCAAAGAAATTTTGTAAATTACGGTAGAAGCTCTTTTCCTCACATAAATCGATGCTATATGAACCTCGTACAACGCGTAGAGCACTGGGGTGACACCCATCATCCACAATGGCTCGATATCGTCCGCATCCTGCTCGGAGTATTCCTATGCTATAAGGGAGTAGATTTTCTGATGAACATGGGATCCATGCTTTCTCTTATCACAAATAAAATGTCTTTTGGATCCTTCTCCTCCATGATGATGAGTAATTACATCGCCTTTGCTCATATCCTGGGCGGGATCCTGCTTATCCTGGGCGTACTCACCCGCTTTGCCTGCCTGATCAATATTCCTATCCTGCTGGGAGCTATCATCTTTGTGAACACGGAAATGTACCGGCCATTTTCAGCCATCCTGCTGCCCGTCGTCGTGCTCCTGCTGCTCATCTTATTCCTCGTCGTAGGCAATGGACGACTCTCCTTTCTTTCGCTGAAAGAGACCAAAGGCGCCTGAAAAATTTTACTCGCCGTAAATTTTTTCGATCAGTTTGCCGAACTTTTCGGTAACAACCTTGCGCTTCAGACTCAGCTTTGGCGTCATCTCACCCCCGTCGATCGTCCATTCCACCGGTAACAGCTCAAATCTTTTGATCTGCTCTACATGGTTGAAATTCTTATTGTAGCCTTCTATTACCTCTTTGTAAAAAGCAAGCACTTCCGGCTGCCGGATCATTTCTTCATTTGTACCTGCCTTGATATTGTGCAGCTTACACCACTCCTGCAAATAAGGGAATGCAGGCACGATCAATGCCCCTACAAATTTCCGCTCCGGCCCCACGATCATGATCTGCTCTATATAGGGAGATTCCTTCAGCTTACTTTCGATAGCCAGAGGGGCCACATATTTCCCGCCGCTCGTCTTGAACATCTCCTTCTTCCGGTCGGTTATCTTCAGGAAACGCCCCGCGACGATCTCTCCGATGTCCCCCGTATGGAACCAGCCCCCGCTCATTACTTCAGCCGTGAGATCGGGCCGTTTGTAGTATCCCATCATGACACTCGGCGCCTTGCAAAGGATCTCTCCGTCTTCGGCTATCCTGACCTCGACATTGGAAAGCACCGGACCAACGGTGCCAAACATACGATCTTCAACTTCCACCCTGTTCGCGCTGATCACCGGCGAGGTCTCCGTAAGACCATATCCTTCCATAATGGCTACACCCGCCGCGGTAAAGATCCGGATCAGCCGCACCTGGCAGGCCGCCCCACCACTGACGATACAGATGATATTACCCCCAAGGGCCTCCCTCCATTTGCTGAAGATCAGCTTGTTGGCCAGCGACAGCTGCATATCATACCAGAAGCCCATTTTTTTATTGATCTCATACCGGGCCCCAAGCCCACAGGCCCAGTAGAAAAGTTTTTTCTTGATTCCCGTCAGCTCCGACCCCTTCTGCATGATACGATCGTATACCTTCTCCAGCAAACGCGGAACAGTCACGAACATCTGCGGCTTCACTTCCTTCAGGTTTTCCCCGATAGTATCCATACTTTCTGCATAGTAGATACTGCTGCTGCTAAACAGGTAGAGATAGGTGAGCATTCGCTCATAGATGTGATTCAGCGGCAAAAAACTGAGCACCTTCAGCGGGCCCGGCGGCATACAGGGCAGACAGGCAATGACATTGCTCAGGATATTTTCGTGGGAGAGCATGACCCCCTTGGGCGTGCCGGTAGTCCCCGAAGTATAAATGATAGTGGCCAGGTCCTTAAAGTCTATCTTATCGCTGATGGACCTGAGCCGCCCAAGGTTTTCCGGCGTCGGCCTGATCAGCAATTCCTTCCAGTGCCGGGCGCGGGCAACATGCTCAAAGGTAAATACCTCGCGCAGACTGGGCACCTTTTCCTTTACACTTAATACTTTATGGAAGAGCTCTTCATTATCGACAAAAACGATCTTTACCTGCGCGTCGTTCAGAATGAATTCCAGCTCGTGGACAGCAATGGTTGGATAGATAGGAGCAAGTATGGCGCCGGTCTTCTGTACGGCAAGATCGACCATTATCCATTCGGGACGGTTCTTTGCCACAATGCCCACCTTGTCCATTCCCTCCGGGGTCCGGTCTCCTCCGGAAATGCCCAGCTCAAGAAGACCCAGGCTTAGCTTATCGACGGTCTCCGCTATCTCTGCCGTACTGTATTTTTTCCATTCTCCATCTTCCTTCGCAGATAACATATCAGGGTACGATCCTTTCTCCAGGTTGACCTGGAGACAATCGAACAATCGTTTGGGTTCGGTCATAGTTATAGTTTATTCCGCCATCAAATTAGCGAAAAACACACAAATGACCTACTTGGATGCGGTCTGATAATATTGTCCTTCGGGCAACTTAAATATCCGCCCTTTTTGAAAATTAACAAACCGGTTATATTCGTCGCCATGGGCATTGCTCCATGCCTGGAAAGCCGGCAGATTTTGCGCGGCGCCAAAGATCCATTGATTATAGGCATCATACATCCCGTCCTTCAGCAACTGGCGCTGGTAGTCGAAAAGGCGGAAAGGGAAGTTGGTAGGGTAGGTGTTGAACCAATTGATAATGAACTTCGTACGCAGTACGGTGATGGATTCCGCAGTAATTCCGTCCTTGACGGTGAACGCCAGCTTGCTCATCACATTCAGATAGGCAGATACAAAAGGCGATTTCAAGTCCTGTCCCTTCTGTATGTCGGCCTCAGTGAACAGCTTCTTATATGCTTCCGTCAACATATCTTTTATTTCCGCGGTCCTTGTGCTATAGCTTTCCAGGTTGACAAAGGTCTCGCCATACAACAGCGCCCAGACCTTGTCATAGGTCAGATAATAATACCTGGACGCATTGTAATAGTTGGAAGAATTGTTGGGATCGACCTCGATGCCCTTCTCCCAAAGTTTGATAGCTCCATAGTCCTGGCGGGCCCAGAGCATTTCGCCATATTCACTGTACAGTACACCGCTGCGGGGAAAACGTTTCAGTGCAGCCTTATACATCTTCTCGCATTCTTTTGTCTGATCTATCGCCTTATACAGCAAGGCAAGGATCTGGTAGGACTGCACATCCGCATCAGGCCTTTCCACCATCTTTTGGGCAATCGACAGCCCCTTGGGGAATTCCCGGTCAAGGTAATAATTGAAGGACAGGTCCTTTTGTAATTCGAAGCTTTGCGGGTCCTTCTGCAGGGCTCCGTTCAAAACCACAATAGCATTGGTATAATCCCCCTGACGGGTAAACGCCCTGGCCGTTTCCTGGGGTGTTTTACTATCGGATGACTGTGCGAGGGTCGACAGGGTAGTAAGGGTCAATGCAAAGGATAAAAAATGGATCCTGTTCATATATTATGTATTAGCAATTGTTAAATAAGATGCGTCAGCAACCCATCCCTCAATTTGGGCTCGAACCAGGTGCTCTTGGGAGGCATGATCTCCCCGCTGTCCGCTATATCAAAAAGCTGCCCGATACTCACCGGGTAAAGACTAAAGGCCGCCTTCATCTCCCCGCTGTCAACCCGCTTTTCCAGCTCGGCAAGCCCACGGATGCCCCCTACAAAATCGATCCGCTTATCCGTCCTCGGATCCTTAATGCCAAGATGCTTTTCGAGGATATTCTTTTGCAGGATGGTCACATCCAGTATACCTATCGGATCAGTAGTGAAGCTTCCTTCTTTGGCGACCAGCTTGTACCAGCTGCCATCCACATACATCCCGAATTCGTGTAGCTGTCCGGGTGAGAAAGCATGCCCTACCTTGCCGACAAAGAATTCCTTTTGCAGATTGTCGACGAGTTCTTCGACACTATGGTTATTCAGATCATGCACCAGCCGGTTGTAATCGAGGATATGCAGCTGATCGGAAGGGAAAAGAGTGGTGAGAAAATAATTAGAGGCTTCGGTAGCTTCCGCCCCCAGGGACTTTCGAACTTTTGCGGCAGAGGCGGCGCGGTGATGCCCGTCTGCAATATAGGTGAAGGGCACTTCGCTGGCAAAAAGCCCGCCGATAGCCTGAATAGTTCCTTCGTCATCCACAACCCAGACTGTATGACCGATGCCATCCGTCGCAGTAAAATTATACAGGGGAAGATGATCCTGCTTCCAGCTTTCGATCAGGTCATCGATAGCGTTGACACTCTTGTAGGCCAAGAAGACATTCCCCGTCTGAGCCCGTATCGTCTTCATATGATTGATACGGTCGTTCTCCTTGTCTGGCCGCGTAAGCTCGTGTTTCTTTATAATACCTTTTTCATAATCGTCTACACTGCTGCCACACACCAGCCCCGTCTGACTCCTGCCATCCATCACCAGCTGATAGATATAGTAGCAGGGTTTATTCTCTTCTATCAGGATCCCCTTCTCTATAAATGATTGCAGGTTTTCCTTTGCCTTATCATATACTTCCTGGGAATGCGTATCCACATTCAACGGCATATCCACTTCCGACTTGGTGATATGCAGAAAGGAGTATTGATTGTCAGCGGTCTCTTCCCTGGCCTCATGGCTGTTCAGTACGTCATAGGGTTTCGAGGCTACCTGGCTGGCTAATTCTGGCGCAGGCCGCAAAGCCTGGAAAGGAACGATCGTAGACATATAGGTTATGCTTTTTTAAGTGCAAATTCTTTCATGAGGCTAACGAGCAGCTGGACACTTTCAAAGGGCAGGGCATTGTATAAGGAAGCCCGGAAGCCGCCAACACTGCGATGCCCCTTTATGCCTACCATCCCATTCTCCTTACAGATGGCGAGAAACTCCTTCTCCATTTCGGGATCGTCCATCACCCATACGACATTCATCTTGCTCCGGTCTTCTTTCGCCACAGTGGGACGGAAAACAGGAAGACTGTCCAGCGTGTCATAAAGCAGCGCTGCTTTGCGGTCGTTGAGCTTTTCTATCGCGGCGACTCCCCCCTGCTGTTTCAGCCAGCGTAAGGTGAGCATACAGACATATACGGCGAATACCGGAGGAGTGTTGAGTAATGAACCATTTGCAATATGCTCCCGGTAATCCATCATCGTCGGCAATGGACGATTGGCCTTGCCTAAGATATCCTTGCGGACAACGACCATGTTTACACCCGCCGCCCCCATATTCTTCTGGGCTCCGGCATAGATAAGGGCGAACCTGGAGAAGTCCATCACTCGGCTGAGGATATCACTGCTCATGTCCGCCACCAGCGGAACGGATGTTTCCGGGATGGAATGCATCTGCGTGCCTTCGATCGTATTATTAGTGGTATAATGAAAATAGGCGGCTCCCGGCGGGATCGCGTAACCTTTGGGAATATAACTGTAGTTCCTGTCCTTTGAGCTGGCTACTACTTCCACAATCCCGTAAAGCTTTGCTTCCTTGATGGCTTTTTTACCCCAGGTGCCGCAGTCCAGGTAGGCTGCCATGGCATTGTCCGCCAATAGATTCATGGGTACCTGGAAAAATTGCGTGGAGGCGCCCCCATGGAGAAAAAGGATCTCGTGCTCAGGACCCAGCTGCATCAGCTCCCGCGCCGTGCTGATAGCTTCATCCAGCACCGCCTGGAACAAGGGGGTGCGATGCCCGATCTCCAGGATAGACAGACCCGTGCCGTTGAAGTCCAGAATGGCGCGACTGGCTTCTTCAAATACCTCCTTGGGCAGAACACTGGGACCGGAATTGAAATTATGGACCATAATAATATTAAAAATGAGGACCAAAGATAAGTAATTCACCCAACCCCGGTGCCGGAGCATCAACCAACCTGCTCTTCCACATCGGCAACACCCCCCGAAATAGCGAACTTCATCGCATCGGCAGAGCTGATATCTGTCAAAACCCTCACCCTGTCCCGTTTTACAAAATACAAATGCCCCGCAAAAGCATAGGACTGCGGTAAGTAGACCGCGACATAATCCTTCAGATCAAATTCATGCAGCTCCTCCTGGGTGATAAATCCTACCTGCCATACATCCGGCGCCAGGATACTCACCAGCACCGCCTTGTCAAATTTTCTCTTGTTGCCTGCAAAGGCTTCAAAAAAGTCCTTCACAGTCGAGTATATAAATTTGATGCCAGGCGTCCGCTCCAACAGCTTTTCCGCAAGCTCCACCAGGCGGCTGACAATAAAAGAAGGAGATATATACCCCACGATCAGCGCAATCCCGATAAAAACGACAAAGCCAAAACCCGGGATCCGCTTGGGGGAACCAAAAGAATCCACACCGATCAGGTTCGGAAAGAGATTATGGACAAGATTTGGCAGGATCCCATCCACCCACTGAAAAGTGGATACCACAAAGAAAATAGTGATGGAAATGGGCGCCAGGATCAGCAGCCCCTGCAAAAAAAGCTTGAATAACGTACGGGGTATTTGGCGAAAGGGCATGTGTAGCAGTTTAGATGTAAAAGTACTCTAACTACCACTCACCGACAAAATCCGCCGTTTACCGACAACATATATGAAAATAAACCACGGAAACTTTGACAACGTAGAAAGTTTCCATAGTTTTGCGATCGAAATGGACGTAAAAGAGAGAATTTTAGCAAAAGCCGCAGATCTATTCATGCGCTATGGCATCCGTTCCATCACGATGGATGAGATAGCCTCCCAGCTGGGTATTTCAAAAAAGACTATCTATCAGTTCTTTACGGATAAAGACGACCTGGTCTCGGCCGTTATCGAAAGGGAAATAAAAGCCAACGAAATAGAATGCGTGTTATACCGCGACAACGCAGGCGACGCCGTTCAGGAGATCTTCATCGCAGTAGAAGACCTCGACGAGATGCTGAAATATATGAACCCCCTGATGCTTTATGATCTGGAAAAGCATCATCCCCGGGCCTTTCTGAAGCTAAAGGAATATAAATACCAGTTTCTCTACCAGGCGATCCTCGACAACCTCCGGCGAGGCATCGGCGAAGGAGTCTACAGGACCGACCTGCAGCTGGACATAGTGGCAAAGAACCGGATCGAATCGGCCTTCCTGGTTTTTAACCCCGATCTTTTCCCCCATACCCGATATAAGATTTCGGAAGTCAACTTCGAGCTGGCAATGCTTTTCCTTCACGGGATCACCACCGTCAAAGGCAAAGAGCTGATCCTTAAATACACCATTGAACGTAACAAAAAATCATCCAATGAACAGAACGTTTAGAAAAGGGCGAATGACCTGGCGAGGCGCCCTGGCCGCCGTATTCCTGCTGTCTGCTCAGGCCTCCCCTGCGCAGCAGACCAAACCGCCTTCACAGCAGAACACTCGGCCCCCGCAGCAGCCCACTCCGTCCCCGCAGCAGATACAGCAGCCGCAACCCGGCTCCGCGGCGCCACAGATCCACGAGCTATCCCTCGCCGAGGCAGTTGATTACGCTACAAAAAATAGCGTCCTGGTCAAGAATGCCCTTCTGGATTACCAGATCCAGGAACAAAGCAACCGCGCAACAACCTCCCAGGCCCTCCCCCAGGTCAACGCCAATCTCGGCCTGACAGATTATATTCAGATCCCGACCACCCTTATCCCGGGCGAATTCGTCAACCAGCCAGGGACATTCATTCCGCTGAAATTCGGTACTCAATACAACGCCACCGGCGGCATAACGCTGAAACAGGTGCTCTTCGACGGCCAGGTTTTCGTAGGACTACAGGCCCGCCAGGCCTCCCTGGATTTCTATCGCCAGAAACAGGAGATCACCGCCCAGATGGTCCGGGCCAATCTCCATAAGATCTATTACCAGCTGCTGATCAGCAAAACCCAGGTGGATCAGATCGATGCCAACATTGCCGCCCAGAAAGAACTGCTGCATAACTCCACGGAAATGTTCAAGAACGGTTTTGCGGAACAGCTCGACGTCGATAAGGCCACCGTCCAGCTGGCCAATCTCGAATCGGAAAAGATCCAGTTGAATTTCAACATCGCCAATGGCTACCTCGGTCTGAAAGTCCTGATGGGTATGCCAGTTAAAGATTCTCTCCGGCTAACGGATACGCTCACCTACGAAATGATCCGCGACGCCGTCCTCGGTGACGAATATAAGTATGCTGACCGGCATGAGTACCAGCTCCTGCAGATCAACCAGAAGCTCAATGAATATGATATCAAACGCTATAAGAAGGAGTATATTCCCACCGCAAACCTGACGGCCAATTACGCGCAGAACCAGTTCACGAACGACTTCAACCTCACCCAGAAGAACAGCTGGTTCCCCGCTACCTATATTGGATTGAGCGTAAACATCCCCATCTTCGACGGCTTCTATAAAGATGCCAATATCAAACAGGCAAAGCTGAGATTGCGTCAAACAATGAACAATGTCGATTCGCTGAAGAACAGGATCGACAACGACGTCAAAACGGCCCAGCTCCGCTTCGCCGCCTCATTGTCCACACTTGATTACCAGAAGAAGAATATGGACCTCTCCGAAAGGGTTTATCAGCAGACCCGGAAGAAATATGAGCAGGGCCTTGGGTCGAACATAGAGATCACCACCGCGCTCTCCGACCAGAAGACAGCCCAGGCAAATTATTTCAACGCGCTTTATAATGCCGTCATAGCCCGGGTCGATTACCTCACCGCCATAGGAAAACTATAAACCAAAAACACCAAAAACTCTTTTATGCAAAAGATATTGATCATGGTTGTCGGCATCAGCTCTTCCCTCCTGTTTACTGCTTGTGGCAGTGGACAAAAAACCGATTCCCTGGAAGGAAAAAAGGCCCAGCTTACAGCCCTTAAAGACCAGCAGGAAAAATTGACAAAACAGATCTCCTCCCTCGAAGCAGAGATCGGTAAGTCCGATACAGCCAGCGGGACAAAGGAAAAAGCCAAGCTGGTTTCTCTGACAGCGCTCACGCCAACTTCCTTCATACATTACATCGATCTGCAGGGTAACGTGGAAGCAGAGAATTATTCCAACGTTTCCCCGCATGGTAGCGGAGGCGTTGTAAGACAGGTCTACATCAAACAGGGTGACCATGTGAACAAAGGACAATTACTTCTCAAGCTGGATGACGCCATCCAACGTCAGCAGCTGGCCAATGCCCAGATCCAGCTGGCATACGCAAAAGACATCTACCAGCGTCGCAAAAATCTCTGGGACCAGAAGATCGGCACCGAAGTAGATTTCATCAACGCAAAGAACCAGGTCGACCAGGCCGAGACCCAGGTAAAGATTGCCCAGGAACAGCTGGACTTTACAAATGTCTATGCAGATATCAGCGGAACGGTAAACGCCCTCACCATAAAGGTCGGCGAAAGTTTTGCTCCTGGCGGCAGCGTTCCCGGTGGCAATGGGATGCAGATCATCAATACTGACAATCTGAAAGCAGTGGTCCAGGTGCCTGAAGTATACCAGCAGCGCGTAAAGGTCGGCACTCCTGTAAAGATCTCCTTCCCTGGTCTGGGCAACAAGGAAGTTACCGGTGTCGTCCGCGTAACCGGGAAGGTCATCGATGCCGGCAACCGCGCTTTCCAGGTTGAGATCCACATCCCGAACGATAAAGACATCCGTGCCAACCAGGTCGCCGTCGTCAAGCTGCAGGACTACACTGCCAGCAACGTGCTGACCATCCCGGTCAATACCCTGCAAAGCGATGAGAAAGGAAAATATGTCATGGTGGTGGCAAAGGATAATGGAAAGACCGTTGCACACAAAAAGACAGTTACGATCGGTCAGTCCTATTCCGACAAGATCGAGGTTACCGGCGGTCTGACATCCGGCGACCAGCTGATCACCGACGGCTTCCAGGGCCTGTATGAAGGACAGCTGATCACGACAGAATAGGCAAGGTTTTCCTTAATCAATTGAAAAAACACTGTATGAGTGCTTTAGAAAATTTCACCGGCAAATTCAAACACTTCTTTCTTACGACATGGAGTGTAAAGAATAAAACGTCTATATATCTGATCATGCTCATCGTGAGCACATGGGGCGTGGTCCAGTTCGTGACCCTTCCCAAGGAACAGTTCCCCGATATCGTGATCCCGACCATTTACGTGTCTACTATCTATACCGGGAATTCCCCCAAGGATATTGAGAACCTTGTCACCCGGCCGATCGAAAAACAGATCAAAGCCATCACCGGCGCCAAGATCAAAAAGTTTACCAGCACCTCTCAGCAGGACTATTCCGCCATCGTCGTGGAATTCGAGACGGATGTCAAGACCGATGTCGCCCTGCAAAAAGTAAAGGACGCCGTCGATAAATCCAAACAGGACCTGCCGACCGATCTGACACAACAACCCACCGCCCTCGAAGTCAGCTTCTCCGACCAGCCGATCATGTATGTCAACATCAGCGGAGATTACGATCAGCAAAGACTAAAGAAGTTTGCAGACGATATGAAGGACAGGCTCGAAGACCTGCCCGAGCTCAATAGGGTAGACCTCGTCGGCGCACCGGAACGCGAGTTCCAGATCAATGTCGACAATTATAAGATGCGCGCCAACAATATCACGTTCGACGACATCGACAATGCCGTAAAAGGCGAGAACCTGGACATCTCCGGCGGTCTGCTCGACGTGGGTAATATGAAACGCAACTTGCAGCTGAAAGGCCAGTTCCATACTGCACCGGATATCTCCCAGATCATCGTCCGCAGCCCCAACGGCGGCGGCGCAGTATATCTGAAAGACATTGCTACGATAAAGGATACCATCAAGGACAGGGAAAGTTATGCCCGCCTGGACGGGAAGAACGTCGTGACCCTGAACATCATCAAACGCTCCGGCGAGAACCTCATCAAGACCTCGGAAGACGTCAACGCAGCGGTGAATGAGATGAAGACCAGCCTGCCAAAAGACCTCAACGTCGTCGTCACCGGCGATCTCAGTACGAAGACAAAAACCTCCTTCAATGACCTGGTCAATTCCATCGTCATCGGATTCGTGCTGGTACTGATCATCCTGATGTTCTTCATGGGTGTCGTCAACGCCTTCTTCGTGGCCCTTTCCGTCCCATTGAGCATGTTCGTAGCCTTCGTGTTCCTTCCGGCTGCGGACCTGATCATCGGAACGCACGTGACCCTCAACTTTATCGTACTCTTTGCCCTGCTCTTCGGATTGGGTATCATCGTGGATGACGCCATTGTGGTCATCGAGAATACCCACCGGATCTTCACACAGGGCAAGGGTAAGATCAATGTGCAGCAATCCGCCATGATGGCGGCAGGTGAGGTCTTCGTCCCGGTCTTCGCAGGTACGGTAACTACACTTGCGCCTTTCTTCCCGCTGCTCTTCTGGCCAGGCATCATCGGCAAGTTCATGGTGTATCTGCCCGCGATGCTGATCTTTACGCTGACTGCCTCGCTGATCGTCGCATTCATTATGAACCCGGTATTTGCGGTGGACTTCATGAACCATCCGGAAGATGAAGGAAAGTCTTCTCCTACCGGCATCTTCAAAAGACCAGGCTTCTGGATCGCTCTCGTCTTAGGCGCTTCCCTCGATCTGTCAGGCTACACCTTCCTTGGGAACTTGCTTATTTTCTTTGTTATACTCGTCATCCTGAACAAATTTGTGTTCGACAGAATGATCCATGCCTTTCAGAACAGGGTGTTACCCTGGATCATGGGTCATTATGAAAGCCTGCTGCGCTGGGCATTGAAAGGCTGGCGGCCGGCATGGCTCCTGGTGGCTACCTTTGGTCTTCTTATTTTTTCTTTCGTCCTCTTCAGCGCCCGCAACGTGCAGGTGGTTTTCTTCCCGAAGGGTGACCCTAACCAGATCTATGTCTATCTGAAACTCCCCGTCGGTACGAATGTCGACTACACCGACTCCGTAACCAAGGTTCTCGAAGGCCGTGTGTATAAGGTCCTGGGTATGGAGAACGGGAAAAAGAATCCCGTAGTGGAAAGCGTCATCACCAACATCGCCATCGGCGCCAATGACCCCTCCAGCGGCGATCAGAGTACCCATCCCGAGCTGGGCCGTGTCCAGGTCTCTTTCGTGGAATACGGACTAAGAAATGGTGTTGTTACCTCCAGGTATCTCGATTCGATCCGGCACGTGATGAAAGGTATACCCGGCGCCGAGATCACCGTGGACCAGGAACAAGGCGGTCCGCCCACCGATCCGCCCGTCAACATCGAAGTCGCCAGTGAAGACTTCGACGATCTGATAAAGGGCGCAGTTGCTCTCAAGAATTATCTCGACTCTATCCAGACCCCTGGCGTGGAAGAGTTGAAAATGGATATCGACCTCACTAACCCTGAAATAACATTGACAGTTGACCGCCAACGGGCCATGACCGAAGGCGTCAGCTCAGCGCAGATCGGCCAGCAGTTGCGAACGGCACTGTTCGGCAAGGAATCATCCAAGATTAAGGAAGGAAAAGATGAATACAAGATCCAAATCCGCAACCTGGCCGGTCAGCGCAAAAACCTTATCGATCTTTTGAACATGAACGTCACCTTCCGGGACATGGCCGGTGGTGGGGCTATCAAAAACGTACCCATCAGTTCCCTCGTCAAAGTGGATTACACCAGCACACTGGGAAGCGTAAAAAGAAAGAACCAGAAAAGGGTGATCACGCTGAAGTCGAATGTGCTTAACGGTTATACTCCGACAGCAGTAAACCAGCAGCTGGCCCAGTCCATCTCCAACTTTAAGAAAAAACCGGATGGGGTCCTTATCAAACAGACCGGCGAGGGCGAACAACAGGCAGAGACCGGCGCCTTCCTGGGCAAAGCCCTTGTCATCGCACTTGCAGTCATTCTCCTTGTCCTGGTATTACAGTTCAACTCCGTCGGTAAATCGGTGATCATCCTGACAGAGATTCTGTTCAGCGTCATCGGGGTTATTCTTGGATTCGCCATTACGAAGATGGAAGTATCGGTCATCATGACCGGTCTGGGTATCGTAGGTCTGGCAGGTATTGTGGTGAAGAACGGTATCCTCGTGATCGAATTTGCGGACGAATTGAGAAGCCGGGGTATGAAGACCCGCGCCGCCGTTATCGAAGCAGGTAAGACGCGTATCATTCCCGTCCTGCTGACGGCAATGGCCGCCATCCTGGCCCTGATCCCGCTGGCCGTTGGGTTCAACATCAATTTCATCACCCTCTTCTCCGAACTCAATCCGCACATCTATTTCGGTGGGGACAATGCGGTCTTCTGGAAACCACTGTCCTGGACGATCATCTTCGGGCTGGCGTTTGCCTTCTTTATGACACTCTTCATGGTGCCAAGTATGTACCTGATCTATGAAAGACTCAGAAGACCCATGCGCCGCCATTTTGGTGGGAAGTGGATCTCGTTCCTCGGCATCCCTCCTTTTACGATCATCTTCCTTCTGCTGATGTTCGTGACCATTCTCTGGCGTCGCTTTGAAGTGGCCCGGAGAAGAAGAAAGCTGCAGGGCCGCCGCGGCGCCGACGAGACCTGGATCCGCAGCTGGTTCTAACCGCCGCCGCCCTCCTCAAACCATTCATAAAAAATGGCCGCCCCAACAGCGGCCATTTTTCTAAATTGTATAAAATTTAATTTATGCGCAACAACCACGAGATAGACTATAAAATATTCGGCGAGGAACTTCAGTTCGTCGAAGTAGAGCTCGACCCGGGCGAAACCGTCATCGGCGAACCAGGCGGTTTCATGATGATGGACGACGGCATCGAAATGTCCACACTTTTCGGAGATGGCTCTGCCAGTTCCCAGCAGGGCGGCCTGCTGAGTAAACTAATGAACGCAGGCAAACGGGTGCTCGTAGGAGAGAACCTTTTCATGACCGCGTTCACCAACATCGGACAGGGCAAAAAGCGCGTCAGCTTTGCCTCACCCTATACCGGCAAGATCATCCCGCTCGACCTGCAACAACTGGGAGGCACGATCATCGCGCAAAAAGACGCCTTCCTTTGCGCAGCAAAAGGCGTCAGCATCGGCATCGCCTTTCAGCGCCGCCTGGGCACAGGCATTTTTGGCGGAGAAGGGTTTATCATGGAGAAACTGGAAGGCGACGGTATGGCCTTTGTCCACGCCGGCGGCTATATCATCGAGAAGGAATTACGGGCCGGAGAGATCCTGAAGGTAGATACCGGTTGCGTGGTAGCCTTCCAGCCTTCCGTAGACTTTGATATCGAGTTTATCCGCGGTATCCGTAACTGGATGTTTGGAGGAGAAGGACTCTTCTTCGCCCTGATGAAAGGCCCCGGCAAAGTATGGCTTCAATCCCTGCCGATCAGCCGCCTGGCCAGCCGGATCTTTCAATACGCTCCCCAGCGCGGCGGACGTCGCGAAGAAGGCAGCATCCTCGGCGGACTCGGAAATCTGCTCGACGGCGACGGGTACTAAATCCCGCATCATCCCATAAAAAAAAGAGCCGATCACGAATACGAATGGATTCGATCGGCCCTTTCCACTTAAATTATTTCTCTTAATTGCGGTTGTTCCCGGCAAACCGGCTCAACAGCTGAAGTATCTCCAGGTACAACCAGATCAACGTCACCAGCAAACCAAACGCACCATACCATTCCATATATTTTGGCGCGCCCATCTGCTCACCGGTCTCTATCTGGTCAAAGTTCAACACCAGCATCAGAGCCGCAATGACGACAACAAAAAGGTTGAAGACAATACCGATCATGCTGTTATCTCCCCAATTCAAAAAGGAAATATTGATGTGGAAGAAACTCAGTACAAAGTTTATCAGGTAAAATATCATTATCCCGAAAACCGCAGAGAGAATAACGGCCTTGAATTTCTCCGTCGCCCGGATGATCCGGAAATTATACAACAGGAATACCGCAAAAGCTACCCCTAATGTGAGCAACACGGCAGTAAAAACGATATTGGGATAGCTCTTTTTGAACATATCGTTGATGATCGCCGACAGACCGCCCAAAACAAAACCTTCCAGCACGGCGTAAGCCGGTGAGAGGTACCTCGCGAGGCTGGGCTTAAAGCTCGTAGCAAACGCGCAAATGAGACCGCCGATCATTCCCACAACAAGAAAAGTCATCACCGTAGGACCTTTACCCGAGAAATATAATTTCCAGGTATAAGCAGCCCCGGCCAGTACCAGCAATAAAAGAAAACCGAATTTTTGCATGGAGCCTCTTACGGTCATCACCCCATTGTCAGTCTCGGCCAGTGACCGGCTGAAGATCTTTTCAGATAGGGTTGGATTACTGGATTGAAAAAGTGCCATAGTCTTAGAGTTTTTTAAAGGTTTCTATACATAGTATAACAAGCCGTTACCTCCGGTAGTTTGAACGACTTGCAGGATTTAACAAATTATCTCCTCCTTCCACCGCTGCCTCGCTGTGGGGGTGGGGGAGTACCACCAGCCGGGGGTTTCCCCGGATTGCCGCCGCCCTCGCGACCGCCACCCTCGCGACCACCGCCCTCGCGTCCTCCGGAACCACCCTCACGACCACCACCACCGGACCGTCCGCCGCCGCCATCGCGTCCGCCGCCATCACGCCCCGCAACACCCCCGCCGGCACGTCCGGCACCGAGATCACGCCCACTACCGTCGCGCCCACCGCCACTATTCCCGCCATGCTGAGGCTGATGCTTGTGATGACCATGCTTCTTCTTCCTGTCCGCCTTTTCCAGCGTCCGAAGGCTGATCTGCCCTACGAGATCGACAAATCCGCTTTCTTCCGTTTCCTTAGGCTTCCCTGTGGTGACTTCCACCGGCTCCAACGCATCCGGAACGACATTCTGCATATTCTGCTGCCTGATCTTTCTGACCCTTTCTATCGTCAGAGGGTATTGCTTATTGCTGTCCGGCAGCACATACCACATCAGGTTCTTAAAAATATCTTTTTTGATAAGGATCGCCGTACCCTTTGCTACCTGCAAAGTCTCAGCATTATCCGGGAAATTTTGCAGGGCATCCAGGTAAGTATCAAGCTCATAGTTCAGACAACACTTTAACCGGCCGCACTGTCCGCTCAGCTTGCTCTGGTTGATCGATAAATTCTGATAACGGGCAGCCGTCGTATTGACGGACTTGAAATCGCTGAGCCAGGTGCTGCAGCATAATTCGCGGCCACAACTGCCGATACCACCAACCTTGGCGGCTTCCTGCCGGGCGCCGATCTGCCGCATCTCCACTTTCAGACGGAACTCACCCGCATACAGCTTTATCAGCTCCCGGAAATCCACCCGGTCATCGGCTATATAGAAAAATGTAGCCTTTCTTCCGTCGGCCTGGATCTCCACTTCGCTCATCTTCATGTCCAGCTTCAGCTGCCGGGCTATCGCCCTCGACCTGATCAGCGCATCCCTCTCCCGGGACTTGTTCTGCTGCATGATCTCCAGGTCTTTATCATTTGCCTTGCGCAAAACCTTTTTTATCTCCGGATTCTTTTCCTCCACCCCTTTTTTCTTCAGCTGCAGACGGACCAGCTCTCCCGTCAGGGTCACTTCCCCAACATCAAAGCCGCTGACCCCCTCCACACTGACCATATCTCCTTTTTCAAACAACAGCGTAGTGGCATTACGATAAAAATCTTTGCGGCTCCCCTGGTTAAAACTTACTTCGACGATCCTGCATCCGCTTTCCGGGTCGCTAAAGGGCAGGTTGGCCAGCCAGTCATGTACGTTCAGTCTATTACATCCGCCGGTGCTGCATCCGCCATTGCTCTTACAGCCGGACGGCTTACCATCTTTGGAAGTTCCACAGTTGCTACATCCCATATCCCAATTATATTAATAAAGGTGATTGAATTGACCTTCGGTCGATAGACCTCCGGTCTATTTAGATTGAATTGACCTTCGGTCCTTCGACCTACGATCTATTTATATGTAAAAAGAAGGGGATACCGCACAGGCAGGAAGAAGCTACTGCTCGTATGAGCCGTTATGCGAAATATGTTGAATGCAAAATACGCTCTTTCAACGGCCCTGTCCCTTCTCCACCTTTAGCTCGCTCATCGACCAGCCTGTCCCGAATACACTTCTTTTCAATGGCCTACAAGGGCCATGCTCAAATATACATACAAACAGGGATTTATTTTACCGCTTGCTGCTTTTTTCCTAGCAGCGCCGCCAGCGCTACCAGGCTCCAGCACCCCTCAAGGACAACAAAGGGCCAGTAGCGGATCAATACGGATGCATAGCAGGAGAGCCCTGCCCCAATAATATTGAGAAAAACATAGAGCCGGCTTTCCTGCGTGATATACCGGAAGAGACTTAAAAAGTAACCGAGCGAAGCGAAGGTTACGGGCGAGTACTCAACAGTGTTGAGTGCGAAGCACTCGCCAGCAATAAGGTGACCCCGATGGCGCCGACTATACTTGAATAGCTCATTTTCAATTAATTAAATAATGTGTTCAGCAGCAAGTCCAGTTGCTTTTCCGCCTCGGTCTGCCCTTTCCCCGCAATTTCTTTGGCCCTCCTGATGATCTCCCCGGCATCCTGAATATAGGGCCCCTCTACCAGATCATAGCCCTCCTGCCGGACCATTTCCCCGATTATGTCAGCTGTCACTTCAGGATGGAACTGTAACCCCAGCACATTCTCCCCCAGCAGGAAAGCCTGATTCTGACAACCTGCGCTGTATGCCAGATGGACAGCCCCAGGCGGCAGATCAAAGGTTTCACCATGCCAATGAAAAAATTCACCCCCGGGACCCAATCCCTTAACTGCCGGGTCTAACCCCTTAACTCCCGGGGCTAACCCCGCCGCGCCCGGGCTCAACCCCGCTGGCCCCGGGAACATCCCCGCTGGCCCCGGGAACATCCTTCGGGCTTCATCCGTCCACTGCACCGGAAAAAACCCTATCTCTTTTTCCTCGTTGGGATATACCCGCCCCCCTTTTACATCAGCGATCAGCTGGGCTCCCATACAGATACCCAGTACCGCCGCCCAATCCATCGGATCAGCAGCCCGGGGGGCTCGAACGGCACATGTTGCAGACAGTGAAAACGCATAATTAGTTAATATGTACAGTCTTATGTTCAGCCAGAATATGCAGCAGCTTAATGGTAAGGGCATGGAACAGCATCTTCGCATGCGCATTCCGTTCGATATAATAGGCCGCCCGGTCCAGCTCTTCGATAATGGCCTTTTGCTGACCTACGTCGGCTATCTTATTCAGACGCAGCGCAATATCCTTCTCCCCATCCGGTATATGCAACAGGGACGCATCGATATAACGCAAGCGGATCGCCTGCTCCAGCAAATGATTGAAATACCGTAGGAACTGCTTTTGCCTTTCACGCCCCGACTTGCTGATCTCGTCGATCCATTTCACCTGGGCGATAGGACCATTCTTCAGTATGGCATTCAGCCATTCACGCAGCACCCCCTGCCAATCGTCATCCGCATGTCGTATCAGCTGCAACGCCTCGTGGTAATTGCCCTCGCACAGCACGGCAATCTGCCGGGCCTGCTCCGCCGGCAGTTTCGCCCGCTCCAGCAAAGCCTGCTCGATTTCCGTTGTCTCCGGTAAAGGGATCTTTACCAGCTGCGTCCGGGAAAGGATGGTTTGAAGCACCAGCGACTCATTTTCCGCGACAAGCAGGAACAAGGTGTCAGGCGGCGGCTCCTCGATCAGCTTCAGCAGCTTATTGCCCTCATTGCCCAGGTACTCGGGCATCCAGAGGATAAGGATCTTGTATCCGCTCTCGAAACTCTTTAGACTTAATTTGTGAATGATGTCATTACATTCCTGGGCGGTGATATTCCCCTGCTTGTTCTCCGCTCCGATAAACTGCAGCCAGTCATAGGCATTCCCATAAGGGTACTGCTCCACGAACTCCCGCCACTCCGAGCCATAATCCGTGCTGACCGGCTTGTCCCCAGGTTTTTTAGGTATCACCGGATAGGAATAGTGGATGTCGGGATGGATCAGCTGACTGGCCTTGACACAAGCCGCACAGGTCCCGCAGGCGTCGGTCATCATCGGATCGGCTTTCTTCTCACATACCACATACTGAGCAAAAGCCAGCGCCATCGCCAAAGACCCGCTGCCCTCATGACCAAGAAAAAGAAGCGCATGACTCAACCGGTTGAGCTGGACCAACTCGACCAACGTTTGTTTCACCTGTGTCTGCCCGATGACTTTTGAGAATGCCATAGGTGCAAATATAATCCATAAAAAAGACTGGCGCGATTGCAAGTCGCGCCAGTCTTTTTATCTTTTCTTTTATGTCTGCAATGCGGGGCATTGCAAAAAGGTCTCCGACCTTTTTAGTTCAAATACTTAGTTATTTCCGCATCCATCGGCTTCACCTTGCTGGGGAACACTGCAACCAGCTTGCCGTTCTCATCCAGCAGGAACTTGGTAAAATTCCACTTGATGACCGGACTGGCAACACCCAGCTTATTCGCTTCATCAGTAAGATATTTGAAAAGCGGATGAATATTGTCGCCAACGACATCCACTTTTTCCGCCATCGGGAAGGTGACACCATAATTCTTTGTACAGAACTCGCTGATCTCCTGGCTCGTTCCTGGCTCCTGCTGACCAAAATTATTTGCAGGGAATCCTACTATCACCAGCTTGTCCTTATACTGTTCGTATAATTTTTCGAGGTCGGCGTATTGAGGAGTAAAGCCACACTTGCTGGCAGTATTCACGATCAATAATTTTTTGCCCTTGTATTTGGCAAGATCAATGGGTTTGCCATCCAGGCCAGGCACCTTGAAATCGTATACGCTGGTGGTACCGGTGACCAAAAAAAGTGAAAGAAGAAGTGCGCGTAACATAATTTGAATTTTTTAAGTATTTATGAACTATTACATAGTCTGAACGCGGAAGCTGGCCATTTGGTTGGCTCATCCAAAGATAACTAATAGGCCCCGTCCCCGCTCAACTAATAAATTAATTATTGTCTCTCATAGCTCCCCAGATCCGGTGACACTACCACCCTCGGATTCCCATCCAGGTCGACCAGAAGACCCGTCGCCACCCCCTTATCGATAGCCGGAGACCCGGACTTCAAATGAAAGTCATAGAAAGCCCTCGAATTATCAACACTATCGAACATAGGGTCCACATTCGCGATCATCCCTGCCGCCGAGACATTCGCCGGAGCAGTCTTTACCTTCCAAAGACAATTGGTAAAGCTGACACTGAATGTTCCGGTACTTTGCCTGCTTACACTTACCTCGTTGTCCACCGTCCCGTTATTGCCCCAGAAAATGCAATTCGTAAAAATGGCCTCAATATCACCCGCTACCGAACCGCCCCCCTGCGTATAGACATCAGACAAGGACAGGACAGGTTGCGTATGGGAGAGATATATGTTGGAATAAGATGCCGCCGTACAGTTGGTGAACTGATAAATGCCGCCGCCCCCCAGCTCGATATCTTTGCCACAGTTGCTGATCAGGCAATTATTCGCCAATATGCTTCCCTGAATGCCAAGAATACCCGCATCGTAGCTGTTGCCGATGATACATTGATCGAGGATCACCTTTGCCTGATTGCCGGCAGGGGGCGACTGCGCAACAACCGCCTGGTATGCATTCCTTATCACCGCATAGGAAAGGTGATTATTGCTGCTGGTCTCACGGAAATAGATACCCGGCCAGCTGCCCGGGAAATTCCGGTATGGGTCATCGATCCGGTCTCCCAGGAAATAAACCCTCGTGCTGTCAAAATGATCTCCCGTTACCTGCAAACTGCCATCCACCAGCATGGCAGCGTCAGCATGAAAATAGACCCTGCACCCCGCAGGAATGGTCAGCATGGCGCCGGTATCTACCTGCAACCCACCCAGAATGACATAGGGCAATGTTCGATCCCATACCGCATTACCCGTGATCACCTGGTTGCGGAGAAAATGAGCATTCTGACCATATGCCTGTAGCTGGATGAACTGCTGCTTGCCATTGAACCGGACCGCAATGCTATCCTGCAGAATAAAAGGAAGAGCGGAACTGGTAGGGTTGACCCGAACGGCCACAAAAATATAAACACTGTCACCCGCTTCGAGCTCTAAATTGCTGCGCTCGGGACCTGCATAACCATCGACATTGATGCTGAACGGCGACCCGGCCCCACCCATCAGCTTCACATCCGTCAGTCGCAGCTTCTGGCTATTGGTATTGATTATCCGGACGGCTTCCGTGACGGATCCCGTTGAAGTGAACACCGTATCGAAAAAGAGCGTATCGGAAGAAAGACGGATGAGAGCATCCTTGCTGGTTATAAAAGAATCCTTCCGGCAGGAAAATTCAAAAAGGACAATGGATGATAATAAGAGGAGCAGCAGCTTCTTCATTGAACTAAAGATAAAGCATTAAAACAAGATCTGGTATACCTCCTCCACACGCCCCACCGGCACAACCTCAATATCAAATTTGGCCCCGCTCAGACCCTTCTGATTATATTTGGAAACGAATATCCGCTCAAAGCCCAGCTTCTCGGCCTCGGCTATACGTTGTTCAATACGGTTGACAGCCCTTATCTCACCGCTCAGCCCCACCTCCCCTGCAAAACAAACCCGCGAAGAGACCGGTACATCTTCATAGCTGCTCAGAAGGGAGCAAAGCACAGCCAGATCTATAGACGGATCCTCTACTTTCAACCCACCTGCAATATTCAAAAAGACATCCTTGACCCCAAAATGGAACCCACCCCTTTTTTCCAGAACAGCCAGCAACAGCTGTAGCCTGCGCAGGTCAAATCCGCTGACGGTTCGCTGGGGCGTACCATATACCGATTGTGTTACCAGGGCCTGCACTTCTATCAGCAATGGCCGCATCCCCTCGATCGTCGCCGCAATGGCAATGCCGCTCAGTTGCTCTTCCTTTTGCGTGATCAGCAACTCGCTCGGATTACTCACTCCCCTCATCCCCTGGTCCGTCATTTCATAAATGCCCAGCTCGGCAGTGCTGCCAAACCGGTTCTTCAGCGTACGCAGGATCCGATAGGCATAATGCCTGTCACCTTCGAACTGAAGGACCGTATCTACCATATGCTCCAGCATCTTAGGCCCCGCAATGCTCCCATCCTTGGTGATATGCCCTATTAAAAAGACCGGCGTCCCCGTTTCCTTGGCATAACGCTGGAATTCAGAAGTACACTCCCTTATTTGCGAAACACTGCCGGCAGAGGATTCAATGTAGGGAGATTGCAGGGTCTGGATCGAATCGATGATCACCAGCTGCGGACGCAACTTTTTTATCTCCTGGAAAATGATCTGTGTAGAAGTCTCTGTTAAAAGGTAGAAATCTTCATTCTTTATATTGAGACGATCCGCACGCATCTTGATCTGCTGCTCGCTTTCCTCTCCGCTGATATATAGCGTCTTTACGTTTTGCAGACGAAGCCCATTCTGAAGGAACAACGTACTTTTACCAATACCCGGCTCTCCCGCTACAAGTACAATGCTGCCAGTTACAATACCACCACCCAATACCCGGTTGAGCTCGGCATCCGGACTAACGATCCTTTTCTCATCCGCACTCACTACCTCGCTTAGGGACATCGTCCGAACCTCTTTTTTATCGGTCGCAAATTTTTTCCATTCCGTCTCAGCCAGCTTATTATCTTTCACGATGACTTCTTCAACAAAAGTGTTCCATTGATCACAGGAGGGACATTTACCTAACCATTTTGCACTTTCATATCCACAGTTGCTACAGAAAAAAGCCGTCTTAATTTTGCTCATGCCGTAAAGTTAGTTGCTTATCACTGTCTTTATTTTTAAGATGTGCTAAAAGTTGGTCACTTATCTTCCCTATTTTGGAAATTTTATCATCACATGATTGAAGAAGAACGCCAACACATGCATCGGGGCTCCATCCGATCGCAAAAAAACATCGTGAACGGATAAAAGATGGGGAAGAAAAAATGAAAGATCAGTTGAAGTGTATAAAAAGTAAAAGGGCCAGCTAAATCGCCGGCCCCTTACTTACTAACCCATTAAATTCTTGCACTAAATTACAAATTAGCGCCACATTGCAAAATAATTTTTTCGGGGTGTGAATAACTTTAAAACCCCTTCAAGCCTTCCCGAAAATCCACTTAAAATATGTATAAGTGGCTGATTAGTAATTGTATGCAAATCGTTTTGGAACCACTCCTTCAAGTCTGTTTTTGGTAAAAGATTGAAAATTAACCCGCCTGAAATAGCAGAAATCAACAGAATTTATTTTTAGCAGCATTAGCCTTCCCATTCCAATTTTAAGCCTGAAAAAGCCATATTATTTCACATGTTAATTATTAAAATGTCTAATGTGATCTACTAAATACGGCAAATTGTTCTATTTTGTTAAACCGAATTAACATTATATTTCTCAAATATATTAACTTCGGGAAACTTAGCCCCGCCTCCTGAATTTTTCAAACCTAATCCCAGGAAAGGATCCCCTAATGAAAAATTTTTAGCATTGGATGAGTTGCTGATCTATTTTCACCAAAATGGTTATGGGACCCCTCAATTGCAAAAATTGGACACAAACATTTGATAATGTTATGTTTATATAAGATTACGATTTGATCTGGCATTTTCTGAAAAAATGCCAATTAGAATTAAATTCTAATTAAAAAAATTGTAATTTAAATAACCGGAACTAACCGTTCTAAGGCTACACATGAGAAAACTTGACCGCTTGAAGACAGGCATCCTGCTGCCTGTCAATGAAGGATTATCCGCTCGAATTTCAAAGGCCTCTACCATCCTCAGAGACCCGATCCTCAACGTCCTTACACGTTCATCCTCTCATGTGCTCTCCCTTAGGGGAAAACCTTCCCATCCTATCTCACCAGCTTATCTACTACTACACATGATAAAATTCCGAATCTATCAGTAAGAATGTGTGACTCAATGTTGACAGTGAAAGACGGCCCCGGTGTCTACCGGGGCCAATTTTT
>DATJJA010000119.1:0-5597 GCA_035492595.1 Puia sp. | reverse complement strand
ACCCTGCGCAACCTGATCATGCTGGCAGGCGGCTTATTTCTGCTTTATAAGACGGTGAAAGAGATCCATGAGAAGTTGGATGGTGAAAGTTCTGAAGGGAAGGTAGTCAGCGGGAGTAAGGCGTCTTCGTTTGCCGGGATCGTGAGCCAGATCGTGCTCGTAGACACTGTTTTTTCGTTTGACAGCGTCATCACAGCGGTGGGCCTGGCAAAGCTGGTGGAAGTAATGATCACGGCGGTGATCATTGCCATGATCATTATGTTCTTCTTTTCACAAAAGATCGCCGACTATATCGAAAAACGGCCCACACTGAAGATGCTGGCCCTTTCATTTCTGCTCATGGTGGGGTTCAGCCTGTTCTTTGAAGGGCTGGAACCGATCCATCACAGCCATATCGAGAAGGGGTATATTTATTTCTCGATGGCGTTTGCTTTCGGAGTGGAATTGCTCAATACAAAAGCGAAGAAGAATTCAGGACATTAACCGGATTTTTTTTATATTAGGCTACTAATTTTCTTATTATGGCCGCCACCACCGCTAACGATTCCGTCCGTATCGACGCGTATATCGCGAAGTCTGCCGAATTTGCCAGACCCATCCTGGAGCATATCCGCAAATTAGTTCACAAAGCATGTCCCGATGCCACTGAAGCGGTGAAATGGGGCATGCCTTTCTTCGAATGCAACGGCACCATCCTGTGTAATATGGCAGCCTTCAAGCAGCATTGCTCCTTTGGTTTCTGGAATGCTTCACAGCTAAAAGACAAGGAAGGGGTATTACAAATAAAGGATAAAAATGCGATGGGACACTTCGACCGGATCACTTCACTAAAAGACCTTCCGGCAGATAAAATAATGATAGCCTATATAAAGGAGGCGGCCCAGCTGATCAGGGAGGGAAAGAATAAGCCGGCAAGAGAGAAAAAAGAGCCAAAAGCCGAATTGCCCATGCCCCCGGCGCTGACAGCGGCCCTCAAAAAGAGCAAAAAGGCCCAGACCGTCTTTGAGGACTTTGCCCCCAGCCATCGGCGGGAATACATCGAATGGATCAGCGAGGCAAAGACCGAAGAGACAAGGGACAAACGGATCGCTACGACACTGGAATGGTTGTTGGAGGGCAAGACCAGGAATTGGAAGTATAAGAAATAGGTGACAGGCAATGGATCCAGTGCGGCGACCCGGCAATGATCCGGAGCGGCGACCTGGCAATCACCCGGCGACCCGGGCAGCGCCGGCCACAGTTCCCGAATTAATAATTTGTTTTCCGTCCTGCGTAAAAAGGAATGCGGAGACCTCCCTATTTTTACAATGTCATAAATTAGTAAGCCCAAGCGATAACAGATTGGTCATGCAGTCTGTTACCGCCTGGCACTATCTCCCTCTACCCGATACAAAGCAATGTCGCTGCCACTACTCCGGCAGTTTCGGTACGCAGACGGTTGTCACCGAGCGTGACCGGCAGAAATCCTCCCTTAAGCGCTGATTCTATCTCTTTTGGTGAAAAATCACCTTCAGGTCCGATGAGGATGAGTTGGGAAGGGGTAACCTGCTGCCCGGTGACAGCTGATGCGGTGGCGGTCGATGCGGTGGCGGCCGATCCTCCAGGCGCCGGGTCTGGCGCGTGCCGGCGCCAGTCAGCAAGCGACATGGCAGGCTGGGGTTCATCCAGGCAATGAGCGATAAAGCGAACCCCCGCCGGGGGATCGGAAAGCAATTCATTCAACGACATCGGGTCCGGAAGATCGGGCAACCAGGTTTGCTGGGATTGCAGCATGGCGCTGACAAGAATATTCCGAAGACGATCGGTACGGGCATGTTGTTTCTCGGTTCTTTCACAAAGCAGCGGGATGATACTGCTGACACCGATCTCGGTGGCTTTTTCGAGGAACCATTCGAAGCGGGATGCATTTTTCAAAAGGGAGATGGCCACGATGACCTTTCTCTTAGGCGACGGCTGGAGGATGCTGGATTGCAAACGCACACGGCATTTCTTTTTATGATCGTCGACAATGACGGCCGTCAGCAAGGCGCCTTTCCCATCCGTGAGCTGAAGAGCTTCGCCGGGTTGCATCCGCAGGACCTGGACGATGTGACGGGAATTGTCCTCATCCAGGGTCAGTTCTGTTGCCGTATTATCGTAGGAGGACAAGTAAAAAAAAGGCAATGCCATAAGCGCTGGTTTAGCCTGTAAAAATAAGCGTAAAAAACAAAAGCTCCCGTGAAGGAGCTTACTGTTATATGTATTAGCAAACCTCAGACAATGTTGATGGATGCGCGGCAGGCCAATGCCACAAACCCGGATTTAGCAGATGCGCGCAGATACACGATCTAAAAAGGCGCCTCGTCGTCGTCCATGGGAAGGTCCTTCATCCGGCTGCCGGCCTGAATATAAAGGCGGGCTCCACCATCCGCCCCACCATCGTCCTGGACAGGTTTCCAGCTGCCGCCGGAAGGCAATCCTATGCCACCGAAATCATCCTCGCCATATTCAGTGAACTTTTGGATATGCAAAAGAGCGCGAAGTTTAACCGTATCCAGCGAACCGTTACGGTGTTTGGCTATTTTCACGTGCGTCTCTCCCTTATTGCTTTCCCCCATTTCATTGGCCGTGATGCCATAGTATTCGGGGCGATAAAGGAACATAACCATGTCGGCATCCTGCTCGATGGCACCGGATTCACGCAGGTCACTCAGCTGGGGGATCTTCTCACCCTCTTTACGTGATTCCACCGCACGACTCAATTGAGAAAGGGCAATGATAGGCACCTGGAGCTCTTTGGCCAGGCCTTTCAGAGCGCGGGAGATCTGGCTGATCTCCTGTTCGCGGTTGCCGCCTGATTTTTCATTAGACCCGCTCATCAGCTGCAGGTAATCGATGATGATGAAGCCGATATTATGTTTGTTTTTGAGACGGCGGCATTTGGCGCGCAGCTCGAAAATATTCAGTGCAGGGGTATCGTCGATAAAGATCGGCGCCTTGGCAAGCCTGTCGATCCCCTTCTTGTAAAGCTGCTTCATTTCATGTTCTTCCAGCCGGCCACGGGCAATCTTTTCCATGAATATCTCTGCTTCGGCGCTGAGGATACGTTGTACCAGCTGCGCGGAACCCATTTCCAAACTGAAGAAGGCGACACCTGTCGGTTTGGTCGGATGAAGGGCCGCATTACGGGCCAGGTTAAGGGCAAAAGCCGTTTTACCCACCGCAGGGCGGGCTGCCAGGATGATCAGATCGGTCGGCTGCCAGCCATAAGTGATCTTATCCAGGGAGGGGAAACCACTGGGTACCCCCGTGATCTCGTCCTGTTTGTGACGCAGGTCTTCGATACGTTGAATGGTCTTTACCAGGACGCTGTCAATACTATCGAAATTCTTTCGAAGGTGATTGTTGGTGATCTCGAAGAGCTTGCTTTCCGCATCGTCGAGGAGGTCGAACACATCCGTGCTGTCCTCATAAGCATCCCCAATGATCTCTCCGCTGATACGGATCAGCTCACGCTGAATAAATTTTTGCAGGATGATACGGGCATGCGTTTCGATGTTGGCAGAGGAGACGACGGAATTCGTCAGCTTGGTCACGGCATAGGGGCCGCCTACCATTTCAAGCTCCTGCCGAACTTTCAGCTCTTCGACAACCGTGAGGATATCGATGGGCTGGCTTTTCTGCGCCAGACTTTGCATGGTACGATAGATCCGCTGATGCCCCTCCAGGTAAAAACATTCCGGTTTCAGGATCTCCACCACCGTATCAAAAGCACTTTTTTCCAGCATAATAGCGCCGAGTACGGCCTCTTCCAGCTCTTTAGCCTGGGGAGGGATTTTACCATATACCATGGTGCTAAGGTCCACAGCGGGCTTACGCCTCATTTTGTTGCGGTCCTTATTAAGATTAAGGTTAGTGAGATCCATACGAAACCATCCAGATAAGTGTAATGAAATAGGGTGTCCAGCCTCTATTGACCTGTTGCCAGGCCCGGGCTCATTGGGTAGTGTTCGACCAGGTTGTCATTAAGGAATTGTTACGGCAACATGAACAGAATGTTATCCCTTTGAGTCAGGAGGGCGAATATAGAACTCCAGGAGCCGTCGAAAAAAATTTTTCTTTTTCTATATTTTTCCTTTAGAAATACACATGGTTATCCACAGGGCTAAGGAGGTTATTCACGCCACTTCAACAAATATCCACAATATAAAAAAGTTTTCAGCTATTTCCTCGTTTAAATTCACACCAGTTGTGCACAAAGATTTAAGCTCAAATATTTTGTGGGGATAAGCAAACCACAGAATGCGGTTTAGCTTCGTTTTGGACTGGTCCGCAGCCTTTTTAAAAGGCTGAAAGCCCATCCGCAGTGCTTTTGAAGCAGACAGGCTCATTGGCTGGTCTCATCCATGCGGCCTATGCAATCCACTAAACGAGGAGCTAAAGACCCGCTGCGGGCGGGTCTTGGAGAAAAGCACCGATCGGCGAAAAATGGTCGAATAAAAAAAAGCGTCCCGGTATTATCCGGGACGCCGGGCCCGACGGGCCATTGAGCATTTATTTTTAAGGACGCCCCGGTCTGTTTGGGTCATCTCTCCTGGGTGGTGGCGGTGGGGTAGCCGGCTTTGGCTCTGGCTTGGGCTGGTTAACTACCGGTCTCGGCTGGTTGGGACTGGCCTGTTGCGGATTAAAGGGACGCCCGGCCGGCATACTATTCATCGGCCGGCCAGGGACCGTTCGCTGCTGAAGCGGCTGACTCACAGGCTGACCGGGTGAGGATTGCTGCTGGCCCGGCTGATTGAGCACCGGCTGCCGGTTCGGCCGATTGAACAGCGGCTGTTGCTGGTTCGGTTGACCGGGCGCCGGCTGCTGCTGATTCGGCGCCGGTTGCTGCTGATTCGGCACTGATCGTGGCTGCTGGTTCGGCTGATTATTGGGTTGAAACGGACGGCCAAAACGGTTGTCCGGCTGATTGCCCGGAGAAACAGGCCGGTTGTTCACAGGCGGATTGCCTGCATTCGGATTCGAAGGATTGACGGGCGCGTTAGCGGGTTGATTAGCCGGGTTGTTTTGTGAATTATTCCCCCTGTTGTCCGGTCTGTTGAAGGGCCGGCCGGGAGTATTGGTTGGAACAGGCGGGTTGGTTGGATTTACCTGCTGATTGTTAGGATTGTTCGGGAAGCCCGTATTCGTGCGGCTCTCATTATTGCCGCGATCATTATTGCCGCGCCCCTCATTATTGCCGCGGCCGCCATTGTTCCCCCGGTCGCTATTGTTGCCGTTGCCATTGTTGCCACGATCACCACTGCCGCCATTGTTGGCATTATTGTATTGCCCGTTATTGCGGTCCCCATAGACCGTGCGGTTGACAGGTCTGGCATTGTTGAGCGTTTGCGTCCGCGAAGGAGCAAACGGCCTCCCGGCACTGTTGGAGCGATTGTTGTCGTTTCCATTTACGCGGGGACGGTAGATGGTAAGATTGCCATTGTCGGCGCGCTCACCAGGGGTACGGCTTTCGCGTATGACCAGCGGCCTCACGGCGGTACCCGAATATCTTCCTACCTCGCCGGCATCAGGACCGCCGCCATAACGTGAATTTCTGGGGCGGTTCATCACTGTTG
>DATJJA010000118.1:0-13145 GCA_035492595.1 Puia sp. | reverse complement strand
AGCTTGATATAGAGCTCATCGGTCCCTTTGGGGCGCGTGCTTTCGATGAACCAGGGCAGGAGCTCGTCTTTCTTTTCTTCGAGAAAGATCGTTTTCAGGCCCTTCAGCGTGGTTTTTTTGCCAAGACGATGCTGGAGCACCAATTCTCCCTGCAGGCCAAAGACGGCCACCAGCTTGCCGATATTGCGATAGTTATTGCTCATAGTTGTGACCCGGGCATTTGCGCCGGGACCTGCTAAAATTCGCCGGGACCAGGCTAAAAAAAAAGGAGGTCCGGAGACCTCCTGGGAAAATTACATGGATGAACAGAGTTGAAGTGGACTATGCTTCCAAAAAGCTACGCTTCCTGTGCAGGACCGCCTTCACTCTTCCTTTCTACCCTTCTCATTGGAGGACCGCCGGGACCACGTCTTCCGGGACGGGCTCTACGGTTGTCTTCCTGGCGTTTCTTCATCTGGGCTTCGTGCTCGCCATGCCATTTCTGGAATTTCTCCATGGCAGCAGCGTCATCGAATAACCCTAATTTAACACCACGCAAGAGGTGTTTCAGATAGAGAACACCTTTGTAAGAGAGGATACGACGTACTGTGTCCGTAGGCTGAGCACCTTTGTGCAGCCAATCCAGCGCCTTCTGGCGATCGAGCTGAACAGAGGCAGGAACAGTCAGGGGATTGTACGTACCGATCTTTTGGATGAATTTACCATCCCGGGGCGCACGGGCGTCGGCTACTACGATGAAATAAAACGGCCTTTTCTTAGACCCGTGGCGTTGCAGTCTGATTTTAACTGGCATCTTAAATAGAAATTTAAATGCGTGAATAAATAAGGTTACATTTCCAATTTGGGATTGCAAAACTAGCGATCCACTGTCACATTTCAAAAATAATACTTCAAGATTTAAAGAGCGAATGTTGCAGGGAAAATTTTATGAATGGTGTAAAACTTTAACTTTAACAATCGCAAAAGCCCTTTTGTGTCCCGTCCAGCCTGAATTCCCGCGAATTCGGCTATGCAAATGCCATTCCCTGTTTTTACTGGCCTGCCGCCGGGTTTTATGGTTTTCACGTCAATTTTTTCACTAATGCTCCTGGGCGACAATTTGCACCCACAAAGGGCCGCCTTATCGCCTGCGGCCCAATGCCCCGCCCATGGGCATCTTATTCATCGTTTTCATCATCTGTTTCATCTGCTCGAATTGCTTCAAAAAGGCATTGACCTCTCCAACATCCTTCCCAGCCCCCTTTGCAAGCCTTTTCCGCCGGCTCAGGTCGATGGAATCGGGATTGCTCCGCTCGTAAGGGGTCATGGAGTTGATTATCGCCTCGATGCCCTTAAAGGCGTCATCGCTGATGTCGATATCCTTTATCGCCTTGCCCACACCGGGGATCATGCCCAACAGATCCTTGATATTCCCCATTTTCTTTATCTGTTCCAGCTGCTGCTTGAAATCCTCAAAGTCGAACTGGTTCTTCCGGATCTTCTTCTCCAGTTTCCTCGCCTCGACCTCATCAAACTGTGCCTGAGCCTTTTCAACCAGCGTCGTGATGTCCCCCATCCCCAGGATACGCTGGGCCATACGCTCGGGATAAAACACGTCCAAAGTGTCCAGTTTTTCCCCGCTGCTGATGAACTTGATCGGCTTGTTGACCGTGTATTTGATGGATAAGGCAGCCCCGCCGCGAGTATCGCCGTCCAGCTTGGTCAGCACCACCCCGGTAAAGTCCAGCCGGTCGTTGAAGGTCTTGGCCGTATTGACCGCATCCTGACCGGTCATGGAATCCACGACGAACAGAATTTCTCCAGGATTGATCGCCCCCTTGATGGCTGCGACCTCCTTCATCATCACTTCATCGATGGCCAGGCGACCGGCTGTATCGACGATAACGACGTTCTTATTCTTGCTGCGGGCCTCTTTTATGGCGTTCTGGGCGATGGCCACCGCGTCTTTGTTCTCGGGTTCGCTGTAGACGTCGACTCCGATCTGGCCGCCGAGTACTTTCAGCTGCTCGATGGCGGCAGGGCGGTAAATATCGGCCGCAACCAGCAGCGGAGACAGGCCCTTCCGGGTTTTCAGATAGTTGGCAAGCTTGCCGCTGAAAGTGGTTTTACCACTACCCTGGAGACCTGCGATAAGGATGACGGCGGGATTCCCCTTCGCGTTCAGCTCGCTTTCGGAGCCGCCCATCAGCGCGACCAGCTCGTCCTTGACGACCTTGACCATCAGCTGACCCGGGCTGACGGCCGTCAGGACCTTTTGTCCCAGCGCCTTTTCCCGCACAGTATCGGTGAATTCTTTTGCTATCTTGAAGTTGACGTCCGCGTCGATCAGCGCACGTCGTATATCCTTTACCGTTGCTGCGATGTTCAGCTCGGTAATGCGGCCCTCCCCCTTTATCTGCTTAAACGCTGACTCCAGCCGCTCCGACAAATTCTCAAACATGGTGGTATAGCTTTTACAAAAATGAAAAAAGTGAATATAAGCTGGTTATATTCACTCAAAGAGGGACAAAATTATGAAAAAATTGTTTGCCGGCACTCGCTTTGCCAAAATATGGCTCGTTTGGCAAACCATTTTTTCCGTCTTATATCTGCCTTTACAGGCGAACGCCACAGGGGCGTTCAGGTTTCAGTGTATTATTTCTTCAAATCTTTTGTGTTTCGTTTCTGATACTCATTTTTCAGGCTTCCGGCGCCCTGCCGGCAGGCCTCCTGCACCTAAACACCCAGGTAGCTGCGGAGCATTTTCGACCTCGTGTTGCTTCTCAGCTTGGTAATGGCCTTGTCCTTGATCTGCCGGACGCGCTCGCGGGTCAGGTTAAAACGCTCCCCGATGTCTTCCAGGCTCATCGGATGATCCACCCCGATGCCGAAGAAAAAGCAGATGACCTCTTTCTGGCGTTCGGTAAGGGTTCGCAGCGAGCGGTCGATCTCCTGTTTTAAGGATTCCTTGTGCTCGATGTTGGAATTGGCCAGTTCCGCGTTGGGATTTTCCAGCACATCGATAAGCGTATTGTCCTCGCCTTCTGACAACGGCGTGTCCATGCTTACGTGACGGGCGGAAATACCCAGGGTGGATGACACTTCTTCAATGTCCAGCTCCAGCAGCTCGGCCAGCTCCTCAGCGGAAGGTTCGCGCTCAAACTCCTGCTCCAGATGCGAGTACGCTTTCTGAATGCGATTGGTGAGGCCTACCTTGTTGAGGGGGAGACGAACGATACGGGATTGTTCAGCCAGGGCCTGCAAAATGCTCTGGCGGATCCACCATACAGCATAAGAAATGAATTTAAAACCACGGGTTTCATCAAAACGCTGAGCGGCTTTGATAAGGCCAAGATTGCCTTCATTGATGAGATCCGGTAGGGAGAGTCCCTGATTCTGGTACTGCTTGGCTACGGATACAACGAAGCGCAGATTGGCTTTGGTTAATTTGTCGAGAGCTTTTTGATCTCCCTGCTTTATACGAACGGCGAGTTTGACTTCTTCCTCGGGACTGATCAACTCGACTTTTCCTATTTCCTGCAGGTACTTCTCCAGGCTCTGAGATTCACGATTAGTTATACTCTTCGTGATCTTCAGTTGACGCATGCTCATAGGCAGAGGTCTTTTTAAAGGGTTTTTAGGTTCTTAAGGCTTTTTTTTAAAGGATTGTTTATCTATATAGCTTTGGTAAAAACGTATAAACTAGTCTTTTCGTGCATCAATTTTTCGTCAACTGGTTCCTGTAGATGTAATTAGCAATTTAACGAAATTCGATCGCGTTGCCAATTATTTTACCAACCTATTGATAATCAACAACAATAGGTTAAAATTCTATTAAAATCTACCCACTTCCCATAGTAAAATATACGTGAAAAAAAATTTTGATGGTTGAATTTTTTTTCTATCATTGCATCCAGCCGGCCTAAACATTTTGGCATTTGCTGAAAGGTCGCTGCCGGCAAAAAAGGCCGGGCCAGCTTGGTCCAAACGATTCAACCGCAATAGATGAGTAAGAAACAAATATTTACGTTAGAGTATCCGGTCAGATGTTCACCCTCGATCCTTTACGAATTTTTAAGCACGCCTGCAGGTTTGCAGGAGTGGTTTGCAGATAAAGTAGACGAACGGGACAATGTGTTCAGCTTTTCCTGGAATGGCACCACCGATAAGGCGGAGGTCACCGAAAGTGAGTTCGAAAAATTCATTCGTTTTCATTGGGTTGAAGCCCCAGCCGAAGAGTTCTTCGAATTCCGCATCGAGAAATCGGAAGTGACCAATCAAACTATCCTGGTGATCAGGGATTTTGCAGGTAAAGGCGAGGTGAAAGATCAGAGCCAGCTTTGGAGCTACCAGGTGAAGGACCTCTTTCACCGGCTGGGGAATTAATGTGCGGCCGACTCCAATGACAACAGCCGTGATGACTGCGGCCCTAGGCCTTCAGCACGTCTACTAACACCCGAAATAGTCCCAACAGGACTTCATGTGCTTCCTCCCAGCGGTCCAATCCGCATGCCGCCGATAATTTAAGAAATCCGGGCGCCGCAACCGGCCCCGCTGAAACTCCGGACAGACCCGCTATGTCTTCTGCAACTCCCGTCAGGCCTTCAACGCTGCCGGTGAGATCTTCCGCGCTTACTATAGGCCGATAGGTCTCGGGGATATGCTCATGCCGCCATTCGTCCTCCGAGATACCAACATGAAAACCCGCAGTAGCCAGCTCCGCCCAGCGTTGCTGCAGGACCGGCAGGTAGTGATCCCGGTAAGTCCCTTTTAAATGTATCGTCACGCTAAAAGAATGCCCCCACCAGAAAAAGGTGCGTATCGCCAGTATGTCTTCGCGGCCAAAAAGACGGGGATAGTCCAGCATTACATATGGCAAACCCTGGTAATTCTCGCCTTTCGAGATCTTTGGGGAGCCAAAAGACCCTTCCAGCGCCGCACGATATTCCCCGCTCAGCCCGGCAAAAAGCCCCACCACCTTTTTTATGATGGAATTCTTCGTTAAAATCCATCCCGGCTCCGTTACCAGCCTGATTTCCTCTGGCGAAAGTTGTAGATTTGCACCTTTCATATTTGGTCCCAGTGTGCCTGTGGCCCACTTTTAATCAAAGATAACATTTCCCTGTGGGTAGCCGCCTGTTCAAAAAGCTTGATATCCTGATCGTAAAGGCCTTTATCGGTCCCTTTATCGCGACCTTTTTCATCACCCTTTTCGTGCTGGTGCTGCAGTTCATGTGGCTGTATATCGATGACGTCGTCGGTAAAGGGCTGGACGCCTTCACGGTCCTTCGCCTACTCGTATACGTCGCCGCCACGGTAGTCCCGCTGGCCCTGCCGCTGGCCGTCCTGCTTTCCTCTATCATGACCCTCGGCAACCTGGGCGAGACCTTTGAGCTCGTTGCGATAAAATCCGCCGGTATATCCCTGCTTCGATTCCTCCGGCCTCTTTTATTTGTCAGTATCCTGCTGACCCTCGTCGCATTCTTCTTTAACAACAATGTCCTGCCGGTCGCCAATCTTAAAATGAATACCCTCAAATACGATATTATCATGGCCAAACCGGCGTTTGATATCAAAGAAGGGGTGTTCTACGAACGCATCGAAGGTTTCGTGATCAAGATCGGTAAAAAAGAAAAAGACGATTCGACCATCCGCAACGTGGTCATTTACGAACAGAACAACACCGGCAGCCAGCAGGACAACATGATCGTCGCCGACGAAGGCACCATGGTCGTCTCACCCGATAAGCAATCCCTCATCTTCACGCTGAAGAACGGCTCCCGCTACCAGGAAAAGGCGGACAATGGCGGTGTCCAGGCCGGTACGCAGCTGGTGCGGATGAATTTTAAGCAATACAAGAAGGTGATGGACCTGAGTACCTTCAAGATGAATAAGACCGACGACAGCGCGTTCAGGCACAACTACCAGATGCTGACCATCGTCGAGCTCGGAAAAAGTATCGATTCCATCAAGGCCATGAGCCGCGATTTTTCAAAAAAAGCAGCCAATACGGTGGGTCTGAACATAAAGGTCAAACGCTATCTCGACACCACGGGCTGGGAAAAAGTGGAAAAAATTCCCAAACCGGAGTTTGCCTATCTCAAGCCGGAGAATATTGCCCGGGATTCGATCCGGCGGATCTGGACCAACGTCCGCAGGATACAGGACTCATCCAAACGAGCCCTGGACTCTATCGATAGAGTAATTGCCGCCATGCGGAAAAAAAACCTTAAACCCGGTCAAAAAGACTCCGGCTTATCCGGGGCCCAGAGTGCCAAAGCCGCCCCTCCTGTCATTCCAGCCCCAGGCGATGTGCCGCACCCTGTCGTTTCCGCCACACCGCCGGACCCTGTCTTCGCGGACCTGTTACCGGACAGCGTGTATACCAGCGTACTGGAGAAAAGCATTTCCATCGTCAACAGTACCAAGCTGGCGCTGGATCAGCCTGCGGTGTTGTTTAACAACGAAGACAAAAATATCCGCCAGCAGGAGTCCGCCTGGCATGAAAAAATAACGCTGGCCGTAGCCGTTCTTGTCATGTTCCTCATCGGCGCCCCGCTGGGTTCCATTATCCGTAAGGGCGGCATCGGTCTGCCCCTGGTCTTTGCGGTGGTCTTCTTCGTCATCTTCTTCCTGCTCAATAATTTCGGTAAAAAGTTTGTTAGCCAGGCCGTCCTCACCCCTATCGCCGGGATGTGGATGGCTACCTACGTACTGACCCCGATCGGCTTGTTCCTGACCTACAAAGCGCTGAACGATTCGCAATTGTTTAATAAGGAATTTTATTTCCGGATAAGCCGGAATGTCAGAACTTTAGTCACGCGTATGCGTCAATGGAAAAAAGCAGACAAAATATCGGTGTCCAACGATGGGTAGCAGGAGTAGCTGTCATTCTTTTCTTTTTTAAGCTGGCAGCCTACTACACGACCCAATCTGTGGCCATTCTGACAGACGCCCTCGAAAGTACGGTGAACATCATCGCAGGTTCTATCGCGCTGTATAGTCTTTATGTCGCTGCCAAACCCCGCGACAAGGATCACCCCTATGGCCATGGCAAAGCCGAATTTCTCTCTGCTGCCGTAGAAGGCGCGCTCGTCACGATGGCCGGACTGATCATTATCTACGAAGCCATCATTGGTTTTATCCATCCGCATCCGCTTCATAAACTCGACAAGGGCATCTATCTCATTGGCTTCACGGCTGTCATCAATTTCATAGTCGGCGCCATCTGTATCCGGAAAGGCAAGCAGAATAATTCCATAGCCCTTCAGGCGGGCGGCAAGCACCTGCAGACCGATACCTACAGCACCATCGGCATCATCGTGGGGCTCGTCATCATCTGGTATACAAAGCTGACCTGGCTGGACGGCATCATCTCCATTATTTTTTCAGGCATCATCCTCTATACCGGGTATCGCATCCTGCGCAAGTCCATCGCCGGTATCATGGATGAGGCCGACCTGCAATTGCTGCAGAACATGATCTCTTACGTCAATGCGAACCGACGCCCCAACTGGATCGACATCCACAACCTCCGGGTTATCAAATACGGGGGACTTTTGCATGTAGACTGCCACCTCACCGTGCCCTGGTATCTCAATGTGATGGAGGCTCATGCAGAGATCGATGCGCTGACAGCGTTGATACGTGGGCGTTTTGGCGGCGAGTCGATGGAATTTTTTGTGCATACCGATGCCTGCCTGGACTTCTCCTGCCGCATCTGCGCCAAAGAAGCCTGTCCTGTGCGCAAGCACGCGTTTGAAGGACGGGTGGAATGGAGGCTCGATAATGTTGTGGTGAACAAGAAACACCATAGTCCCTATGATCCCGCGTCGAAGGAGCAGCTGCATATCGAGTTCCCGGGCGGATAGCCCGGGACGGGCTATCGCGATCCGAAGGATCGCAGACATTCCCGAGCCGAGCGAAGGGAACGAACCAGACAAGGCAAGGGACGAAGCCTTGGCGAAGTTCTCCCCGGTTAGGTATCGCTTGCGATGCCGCAGCAGAGCCAAATCCGGAGCTCACCCCAAAATCGGTAATCTGTACCATAAATTCGGGAGAATATATAACCCCCTCTACCCTGCATCAAATAGCTTTGTGACCACTGGCCGTCCCCTGGCTTCCCGTCCACCGATTCCTTAACGCTTTAAAATACGCACTATGTTCCAGCAAATTGACAACATCGTTGCAGCCTGCATCTCCCTCACAGCCGAGGAACTCCGGATCTTTCATTCGCTGCTGCGTCTCAAACGCATAAAAAAAAGGACCATGCTCTTACAGGAAGGGGATGTTTGTAATTTTGACGCCTTCATCATGAAGGGCTGTGTGCGTAGTTTCTATATCAATGAGGATGGCGGCGAGACCAATCTCAGCTTTTCCATCGAAGGCTGGTGGGTCAGCGACCTGCAGAGCTTTAGCGACCAGGCGCCCTCCGATATGTCCATCGAGGCACTGGAGGACGGAGAGCTGCTGATGCTGGATTACCGCAGTAAGTGCGAGTTGCTGGACAGGGTCCCGAAATTCGAACGCTTCTTCCGGCTCCTGCTCCAACGCAGCCTCGCCAATCTGCAAAGACGCTGGCATGCCACTGTATCGCGTACGGCGGAGCAACGATATATATCCTTTATCGATGAATATCCGCATATCGCACAGCGCGTCACTCAGACGCAGATCGCGAAGTACATTGGTGTGAGTCCGGAATTTTTGAGCAAGATGCGGAGTTTGATGTACCGGCGGGCGGTGTGAAAAGGATAACAGTCTATGCTTTGGGCTAGCCTGTTTTATATACCTTTTACATACATATCCCGAAAATTGAGCGTCATCTCCTTGAATTGTCGCATAAAATCCTGTCCGACATTACCATAAAAACGCTCTGCATCGGAAATCTTTTCGGTAAGAACACTGACACTGTCGATGGTGATGGCTCTGGGACCAAGCTCCAGCCGAAAAGAGGGAAGCATAAAAGTTTCGTTGACCTTTACTCCGCCTGCTCCGCCGAACTTCGTTCTTTTTGAATGCCCGGATCGCAGGATCGCGGCATGGTACCTGTTAAAATAAGTTGCATAAAGAACGGTGCTGCTGGCGCCGGAATCGAAATGATACAACAACGTGTCGCCATCCGATCGAAGTAATACAACCGGGTCCAGGCCGTCGAGGGCCATGTTATGAAGATCTCCAGGTGTCGGCACGGACGGGATCACCAGGCGGCCGTCATTATATATCTGAAGTTCCTGCAATTGAGCAATGACAGGCAAACCCATTATGACGTTCAGCTGGAAGTGCAACGGCGCTATATACAGGATGGAATCGGGCATAACCTGGAATACGGCGTGAAGCACCAGCACTCCGCCGATATAGAGACTGTCGGCAACTCCAAGTCCCATCTTAAACTGCAGGCCGGTAACACCGGAGCCCCCGGTATAGTTCACATCCAGCAGGTGCAGATGCAATTTTTCGGCATAGGACCGGGTGATCGAGGATATGTTCGCCCGGGTATCGAAAATTGCATTGACGGTTTGGGCATGAGATCGGAAAGGGAATTCCATAAGCCCGATGCTATCGCGGCTCCAGGTCAGCACCGCGCCCGCGCCGACCTCGGTTGTCTGCGGAGCCTGGTTCCGAAGGGCATTGCGGATCAGCCAATCATCCTTTACACTCGCCAGGGCAGCGCTGTCCATTGTTTTATTAAAATCATGGATCAGCAGGCTATCGGTCCGGGCGGCCTGAGCGTAGAAGCCCATTTTGAAGTAGCTATCCCCGCTGAGCTGAAGTAAGTTGACTTTCAGAGAATCCTGGAACCCGGCCGGCGCGCTGCCCAGCACAGAGTCGATGCGTGCTACGCAGCTGCTGTTCCGGTTGAAGGCATTGTCGAGGGCAGCCTCAAAGTACAGGCGTCTGGCTGCCGGAAGTTCCTCGTGATGTAGAGCCAGCTGCCTTTCCAGTCGAAAGAATTCCTTTTTGTTTAATAAGCTGTCGAACTGCCGGATAAGGGTAAGGGCTTCTGATCCTGCCGCCGGTCTGCAATATGGAAGAAGGAAGAGGGAGAGCACCATCATACAGAAGCCGAAGGACAGAAATGGCTTTTGATCCATGATTTTTTATTTAAGCGATCAGGGACAAAGAAAAGGCAGAAGCGCCGGAAAAAATTGTAAAAAAACGAAAGACATCAGAACCAGGTCCGGGCGTTGATGGCGTTCAGCTGGTTGCTTTCCTGCAGGAATTGCCGGGGGTGTGTCCCGGAAAAAGCCCTGAATTCATGAACAAAATGCGCCTGATCGTAGTAGCCCGCGTCCAGGGCGAGGGATGTCAGGCTTTTGGCGGGCGTCAGCAGAGAGACAGCGTAATGGAACCGCTTGAGCCTGCTGTATTTTTTGGGGGAAAGGCCTATCGACTCTTCGAAGAGCATTTGCAGTCTCCTGGAAGAATGGGAATATCGCTGATAGAACCGGGACAGCTTGATCTGGCCATATTGCCGGTCGATAAAGCCAATCGCATCCCGGATAACGATATGCTGCATATCGCCGATGCTGGCGGTCAAATATGCGTCCAGGTTCGATATCATCTCCCGTGGTGAGGTCGCGTTCGTTATACAGCCAGTCATCTTTTCACAGGGAATACGAAGGACGTTTGTCAGCGGGAGTTTCGCGTCTCCCAATTGTCCGGGTGGAAGGTTGAAAAGGGCATGGAGGGCCCAGGGGTGCAAGCATACGCCTATGATCCTGTCCAGGTCGCTGGGAACGACAAAATAGGGCTTGCAGCCGGCGGGCACAATGAAACTTTCCATTCCATCCCTCCCGAGGTTGAAGGTGATCTCCGCCAGACTCTGAGGCAGAATGCGCTCCGACTGATCGCTTCTTCCATGAAAATAGTAAAAGAATTTAACGAATGCCGCCAACGGGTCTGCCGGGAAAAATCGTTCGTAGCAATATAAGCCGTCACCTTCTTTCATTCGAATAAAGATAAGTAATGCCCGCGAGAAGATGTACTTCCCCTGTGATCGTAAAAGGCGTATGGTGCCTAACGAAAGGTATTCGGCCTGATTTATGCTGCAACCCCATCCAATAAACAAATCAACAATGAACATCACACTCGATCAGGCAGAAGCAGCCATCAAGGCTGCTAAAGAAAAAGCTAAACAGCTCAACACGCTCATGAACATTGCCGTAGTCGACTCCGGTACCAACCTGATTGCTTTTGCCCATATGGACGAAGCATGGATCGGCTCCATCGACATCTCGCAAAAAAAGGCAAGAACGGCGCGTTACTTCAATATGCCAACGGGAGAAATAGGTAAATTATCACAACCCGGCGGTCCGCTTTACAATATCGAGCACTCCAACGGCGGGCTGATCAGTTTCCCCGGCGGTGTGTTGATCAAGAACGCGAAGGGGGATATTATAGGAGCCATCGGTGTGTCGGGCAGCACGGTTGAGAATGATCATGCGGTCGCCCAGGCGGGCGCGGATGCGGTGAAGTAGATATGATATTAAATGGACTCGTTGCCCCGCTGCGGCTCTGCAAGCAGAGCCTAAACGGGGCTCATTTTTGCTCCGCTGGGCTCCGCGAACCTCCTTCCAGTCGGTTCTCTCCGAGGTGGTGATCTCGCCGAAATTGGTCCGGCGTCACCCCTTCATACTTTTTAAAAAACCGGTTGAAATACGAATTATCCTGAAAATTCAACTCATACGCGATCTCCGTCGCCGTCATACCCGCATTGGTCAGTAGCCGCTTCGCCTCCAATAAGACCCGGTCGCGGATAACTTCACCCGCGGAGCGGCCGAGCAGATCCTGGCAGAGAGCGTTCAGGTGATTGGGTGTGACAAAGAGCAGTTCGGCATATTCGCTGGGGCGTCGCAAGGTCTTATAATGCTGTTCGATCAGCCTCTTCCAGCTGGCCAGCAACTGCTGTTTCTGGGTGACGGCCGGAGGATGGGGAGGCTTCTCCGTTTCTATCCCCGCCTGAACGGTCAGAAAAAGCTGCAGCAGCTGTGTCCGAAGCATATCGGGATCTCTCTCGGCCTGCTCCAAATAAAACCCCAGCATACTCTCAAGGATCCCATATACCTTTTCCTTTATGGGCGAGAGCATCTGCACCACACTGTCCTGGCTGTTGCCGCTGAAGAAACTGAACCGGTCCAGGTAAGTGGGGCTGAGCAGGAAGTTGCGCAGGAAGTTCTCCGAAAAATTGATCACATATCCGTCCGGATGGACCTCAAAATTCCAGCGGTGTACCTGCCCCGGGGTCATAAAATAGATCTGCCCTTCCTGCACCGGGAAGCTCCTGAAGTCGATGGAATGGCTGCCATTCCCGCCGGTAAAACAGACCAGGTGATAAAAAACGTGCCGGTGGGCGCTGTGTAAATGTGGAGATTGCCGGCCAAGATAGGCGCCGAACTTTTCGATCATAAAATCTCCCGGGTCCAGCGGCCTGGCCGTCAGATTAGCAATATTATAAACCGGGATCTTTTCCTTGGCCATATTTATCCGGCCAAATTTATGCCATTTTATCCAAGATATTTCTTCAGCTCGGCTGCAGCATGCAGGATCAGGGACTTCGTTCCATTTTCATTTGCCAGGCCATTCAGCATACCCCAGTCATGGATCATCCCGTTGTACCTTACGGTGGTCACCGTCACCCCAGCCTGTTCCAGCTTGCGGCCGTAAGCTTCCCCTTCGTCACGAAGGATGTCGTTCTCCGCCACCTGGATCAGAACGGGTGGCAACCCCTTGAGCTCCCCGACAGTGGCATTCAGCAGGGAAGCATGGATCTCCTTGCGGGCTTCCAGGTCGGTCGTATACTGATCCCACATCCATTTCATCAGGGGTTCTGTCAGGAAACGCTGGGCGCCATAACGCCCATAGGACTCCTGTTCAAACGTCGCGTCCGTCACCGGCCACATCATGATGTGAAATTTGATCTTCGGGCCATTCTTTTCCTTTGCCATCAGCGCGGTGACACCCGTCATATTCCCGCCGACGCTGTTGCCTACCACGGCCAGGTTGGTTCCGTCCACCCCTATCTCGGTTCCATTGGCGGCCACCCATTTGGTAGCGGCATAGATCTCGTTGATAGCCTGCGGGTATTGCGCCTCAGGGGAAGGAGTATAGTTCACAAAGACCGAAGCATAACCAGACGCAACTACCAGGTCCCGGACGAGACGCCTGTG
>DATJJA010000117.1:0-66106 GCA_035492595.1 Puia sp. | reverse complement strand
GTTGATATAGATCAGGGAGGCTCCCGGCTCCTGGTTCAGGCGGAAATCATAATGCACTTTTGCCGGGTATTCCGGCTTAGAAAGGCTGTCAATGCCTCCGTCGCTGATCGTAAGGTCATCTCCATAAGCCGTCTGTATGTTATTGAACCAGGGCTTTTCTCCTTTCTCGCTTATCCAGCTGCGTAAGTTGTAGGATTCCTGATCACCCAGTGTAGACTGATACTGGCCCTCCAGGCCTTTATCCGTGCTTTGCAATATAACGAGCGTAACCTTTTTTTCCTTCAGGGAATCGGCCTCAAAGTAAATGGATGCCGAGTCCCTGTCGCTGATGATGCGCGCATGACCGTTGTAACAGTAACCGGGCAGCCGGCCAAAACCAAGGTTTGGCCGAGAAGCGTCGAGATACCAGATCTTGCCCTCCAGCTTCAGCCGAACGATGACATAATTTAGTTTGCCCAATACCGGGTAAGAGATAAGATTATAGCCATATTCCCGGGTGCTCAGGACGACAGGATCGGCCTGCCAGCCTTTTTTGCGTAACATGGCGATAAGCAGCAGGTTGATGTCGCCGACCGATCCACTGTTTTTTTTCACCACATCCCTAAGAGTTGTCGTTATGTATTTATCATACCCGTTGGTACAGGTAAAATGCCTGCATACATAATAATAAATGGATCTGGCCTGCTCCTGCGCCGAGGGATCGCTGCCGCCGATCTTGTTTACCAGGTCGGTCAGCCAGTCATTGTCTTCGGCCAGCGGGCCGCCAAAGTCTTCTCGATGCAACAATTCTTCTGTCGCCTTTTTCCAGCTGTTGTAGTGGTCGAACGATTCCTGGCCGGTATTTCGTTTCGAAAGCTGAAAATCTATCTTATCGATATAATTCTTAGGTGTTGTAAGATAATTCTCAGACCGCAGAGCAGGGATATCTTTCATCGCCCATTGATGCTCGACCGTATTGGCAGAAACAAAAAAGCTCTCGTCCTGTGCGCTCAGGGCACCGCCAAGCTCTTTCTTCTCCCTCACCTCAAAGCTTTCATATCCCTCTTTACCTTTATCCACTGCATAGCGGTGAACGCCCTGCCGGATAAAAATATAAGATAAGGTTTGGGGGATCTTGACCTGGTATTCGCTCCACAGGCAGGGATAGGATTCCGACTGAAATTCCCAGGATGGCAGGTTAAAATCAAAATCGGAAGTTATTGTATAGGTATATTCGATGATCGACCCTTCTTTTACGGCAGGCAGCGTAAACTTTTTTTCTGTTAATTGCTTATCGATCCGGGAAGTGTAAACATCCTGTTTGTCCAGTTGCGTTGCGTTGACCTGGCCGTTCTCCAGGTTGTAAGTGGTTGCCGCGACTGCTGAGAGTGTTTCAACACCTTCCTCCTTGTCCGATCCATACAGTACCACTTTTTGAGTCGCAACATCTTCGATCGACTTTTTGTTGATGATCTTTATCCGCGTCTGTTTTTTGTAGACATAAGAGAACCAGCCATGTTTGTTGCCGACGAAATGAACGGAGCCCACATCGGCCAGGATAACAGCATCCGTGTTGGAATCGATGATCGGATTGGATGGCAGGTTAAAATCAGCAGGAGAGACTTTTCCAAACTGAACATTGGATTTGTCCTGGGCAATGCAATAACTTTGTATGAAACAAAGGCATAAGGCAGTAGCTATCAAAGAAATGGGTCTTCGGGCTGTCATAAGTAGGTTTCGTTAGGGGAAAAACGACCCCAATATAAATATTTTGCTTATAATACAATACCCCTGAGGGACAAATAAAACACTTGGTAAATAACAATCATACAAACCTGATCAAAACCTGGAGCCTTGAGCTCGGCTTCGACCATTGCGGCATTGCCCGGGCGGTGCAGCTGGATGACGATGCCCGGCGACTGGAGAGCTGGCTGAATAAGGGAATGAACGGAAGCATGATGTATATGGCGAATCATTTCGATCTGCGGATAGACCCTTCGAGGCTTGTACCGGGCGCCAGGAGCGTGATCACTCTTTTGCTCAACTATTTCCCGCCCGTGCAGCAGCCATCGGACGCGCCGCAGATCGCCAAGTATGCTTATGGGGAAGATTATCACGAAGTGATCCGAAGCAAATTAAAGGAATTGCTGGCCAGGATAAAGGCCGGCATCGGTGAAGTGGAGGGACGCGGGTTTGTCGACAGCGCCCCGGTGCTGGAGCGGAGCTGGGCTGTACGAAGCGGGTTGGGTTGGGTTGGGAAGAATGGGAACCTGTTGAACAGGCAGGCCGGGTCTTTCTTTTTCATTGCCACGCTGATCGTCGATCTGGAGCTGGAATATGACGTCCCTTTTGCCGGGGATTATTGCGGTACCTGCCGCCGGTGTATCGAAGCATGTCCCACAGATGCCATTTTGCCGGACAAGGTGGTGGATGGCAGCAGGTGTATCTCTTATTTTACCATAGAGCTCAAAGAAATGCTGATCCCCGATGAGATGAAAGGGAAGTTTGACAACTGGGCTTTTGGGTGTGATACCTGCCAGGATGTATGTCCGTGGAACCGTTTTTCAAAACCTACGGAGGAGATCGCGTTCTCGCCGGTGCCGGCTATTTTAAATTTCCGGACCTCGGACTGGGAGGAACTCACGGAGCAGGGGTTCAAAGAGATCTTTCGCCATTCGCCAATGAAGCGGGCCAAATATGATGGATTACGCAGGAACCTGCGATTCCTGCAATTGCCGGAATAGTGATCCGGGTCCTTTCTACGCCGGCCGGTTCACTGGGCTTATTTTTTCCCAGGATATACCACGAGGCGCAGACCACCGTAGAAGATATGCTGGGTACCCGAAAGCTCGGTATTCAAGAGGGGGGTAAGTCCATATTGGACCTGTGGTCCCAGCTGAACGCGAAGCCCACTGATGGGAAGTCCGACCATAAGAGCCGTGGATATATTGACCTGTGCATGATTCGCAACTCCTCCATCTTTGAAATAAACGCCGGATTTTGTGTTGTAGTAAACAGCGCTCGACCCCATCAGATAAGAAAAGGAGAAGCCTCCGTCCCAGAACAGCGGCAACAGACGGCTGCGGTTGATCCTCCATTCAGCGGCCACGGGAAGTTCCAGGAAATAGTAGCGGTTCGTATAGGCCTGGTCGTTACCGGTATTATAATAGGGAAAGGACTGGATCGGAGCAACGGCTGAAGACGTCAGGAGGGTCGATGTCGACGGGGTGTAGTTATTCACCTGCTCTCCTACCCTGACGCGGGTAGAATAATAGGACAGATTCAGCCCGAGCGAAAGGCCCCACCGGTCAGAGAGAGGTTTGTGCGCAAGCACGCCGGCCCAGAAAGAGACCCCTGGTTTGACGGTGGATACGTATTGTTTGCTGGGTCTGGCAGCATTGTAAGTAACATTATTGGCGACAGAGGTCGCGCTGCTGAAACTGCTGACAGCGTTATTCAGGGTGACATTGCTGATCTGAACCTGGTGCAGGGAGGAGACGCCTATCCCCCCGGCAAACGCAGCTTCCCATGGCCGGTGCGGGGGCTGCAATGTTTTGAGGGCGACGGTACTCTTTGTGGTCAGCTTGCCGGCCTGGACTGGCGCCGCGGAGCGGTTCAGATCTGCTATTGCCGGATTGAACAGAAAGCGTTGCCTGCCCGTGCCGGTTGTCATAGTATTATCGGGTGCAACAGTGCTGTTAGCGGTAGCGGCATTAGTCATATTGGCCGTGCTGTTGTTGTTGGCAGCGTCGTCGTTGCCAGTGGCTCCGGCAGGCAGATGCCCTTTTGTCCTGGTTGAGATATTATGAGTTGCAGCGGCCAGGGTTGCGGACTTGCCTGCCCCGGTCCTGGAAGAGATCGATGGTCTGGCGGCTGGTCCGGATGTGACCGGTCCTGGTGCTGATCTGGTGGCGGCCGATGCAGGTGCGGATGCTGTCAGCGCAGATTTGGTGGCCGATGAGGATGGTGCGGATGCTGCCGATGGTGCGGATGCTGCCGATGCTGTGGATGTTGAGGATGCTGTGGATGTTGAGGATGCTGTGGATGTTGCAGATGCTATCGATGCTGCCGGTCTTGCGGATGTTGCGGATGTCGTCGGTGCAGGTGCTGTGGATGCCGATGCAGAGGGGGACACTGCCGTGGCACCTGCAGCTTCTCCGACGCTGCTGGCTGCACGTTTATTGGTCGCGGTATTGCTGGCTACGCCTTTATTGGTCGATGTATTGCTGGCTGCGTCTTCGTTGGTCGCGGTATTGCCGACTGCGCCTTTATTGGTCGCGGTTTCGTTCGTTGCGTCATTGCCGGTCGCAGGCGCTGCGGGGATGGAATGGGTAGATGCGGCCGCAACGGGACTGGCCGGAGAAACCGTGGCCGGCGTTGACCGAAAGAAATAATATCCTCCCCCTGCCAGCAATAGCAGGGCCGGCAGAGCGAGACGCCAGAAGAACGGGAAGCTTCGGCGGGTGTGCAGCTGGTTGATCTCCTTCTCTACATTAGCCCATACGGATTCAGATGGGCTAAATTCGAGCTCCGTCATTTTTTGCTGCACTTCTTTTTCAAATTTAGGGTCGTGCATAGTTAGTTTCATTTTTGTTAGCCGCCGAATACTTGTTTATCCAGCTGATCAGCAGGGCCCTTGCCCGCGCATACTGCGACCGGGAAGTACCCTCTTTGATGCCCAATATTTTTCCGATCTCAACATGAGTGTAACCTTCCACTGCGTGTAAGTTGAAAATAGCCTGGTACCCTGGCGGCAGTTGCCGGATAAGCTCTGCCAGCTCCTTGGTGCTGAGGGCCACCTCGGGGTCATCATCCGAGACAGGATGCAGGACGGTTTCCGTGAAAAGCAGCTCTGTCTGGTACCGACTATTCTTTTTCAGGTAGTTGATGGCCGTATTGACCATGATACGGCGCACCCATCCGCCCAGCTCACCCGAAAAACTGAATTGATGTAAGTTCCTGAAAACCATAATGAATCCTTCCTGTAAGACGTCTTCCGCATCGACCATAGACTTAGTATAGCGATAGCACACCCCAAGCATCGCGCCTGCGAAATGCTCGTACAGCTGCTTCTGGGCTGCAGTTTCTCCCCTTAGACAGTCTTTTACCAGCTGGTGATAATCCATTCGTCCTTTGTTACGATACTTGACAATTAAAGGCGGCAGACCGTTGCACGGCCAATTCCTGCCAAACCCTACCTTTGTGCCTATGGCAGCTTCACTCACCGAAAGAGACAGTCGGGTCATCTGGCACCCCTATACCCAACATAAAGACATCCTCCCCCCCATTCCGGTCGTAAAAGGCAAAGGTACTCTGTTATTTGATGACAAGGGAAAGGCCTATATCGATGCCATCAGCAGCTGGTGGGTCAATATCCATGGACATGGCCACTCCAAAATTGCCGAAAAGATCTATAAACAGGCAGGAGAACTGGAGCATGTCATCTTTACCGGGTTTACGCACGAGCCGGCTGTGGAGCTGGCGGAGCGCCTGCTGCCCCTGCTTCCCGGGGACTTTTCCAGGGTCTTTTATACCGACAACGGGTCTACCGCGGTGGAAGTAGCGATCAAAATGGCTATCCAATATTGGAGGAATATGGGGAGCGGCACCGATGCGCAAAAGCCGGCCAGCGGCGGGGCGCCCGGGTCAGGCAACGGACGAGGGCCGGCACGTACAAAGATCCTTGCCTTCCGTCATTCCTACCATGGAGACACCTTCGGGGCAATGAGCGTGAGCGAGAGAAGCGTGTTCACCGCTCCTTTTTCCGACTACCTCTTCGAAGTGGTCTTTATAGATACTCCGACCCGCGGGAATATATATGAATTACTGTCCCTGGTACGAAAGCTGGGCAGTAGCATCGCCTGTTTTATCTACGAGCCGCTGCTGCAGGCGGCAGGAGGCATGCGGATCTACGATGCGCAGCTGATGGATGAATTACTTTCTGAGGTAGCCGGCCAGGGCATCCTTTGCATAGCCGACGAGGTATTGACCGGTTTTGGCCGGACGGGCCGGTTATTTGCGGGGGAATATCTCCGGTCAAAAGCGGATATCATTTGCCTGAGCAAGGGGTTGACAGGAGGTACGATGGCCCTGGGAGTCACCGCGGTCAGCGAACGCCTTTTCGAAGCTTTCCTCAGCGACGATAAAAAAAAGACCCTGTTCCACGGGCATTCCTTTACCGCCAACCCTATTGCCTGTGCGGCCTCGCTGGCAAGCCTGGACCTCCTGCTGGAAGAGGAATGTCTACACCGCATCCGGCATATAACACGTCGTCACGAGGCCTTCCTGGAGATATTGGCACTCTACCCCGTCGTAAGAGATGCCCGGGCGATAGGGACGATCCTGGCTTTTGAGCTCAATGCCGGCCAGGACGGATATACCAATGCCATCAGCCCTGCCATCACAAAGGAGGCACTGGCCTGCGGCATTTATCTCCGTCCATTGGGGAACACGGTGTATATGATGCCGCCCTACTGCATTACCGAAAAAGAAATGGACCAGGTGTATGAATTCCTGGTCCATTGCATAACTTCTTATTCCGAAAAAGCCGTTTAGAACTTGACGGGCACAGATACCTGGACAACGTCCCAGGCGATGGTCAGGTCCTTGCTGCCGGGCTTGATGGTCAGCTGTTCCACGGGTGTGCTGAGTTTAGTCACCGGTACATCAACGTGTAATACATCTTTGTCTTTGTACTGATCATACTTAAAAGCACCCCATTGTCCAAGCTGGGAATTGAGGATCACTGTCCATTGTTTTTCATTGGGGATGGCGCATAACGTGTAAGTGCCGGCTTTCACTGGCTTGCCTCCGAACTCTCCGTCTTTGGCAAAAGTGATGGTGGTAGCTTCATCGGCTCCTACACGATATACCTTTCCATAGGGTTCGAGCTTGCCGAAGATCTCACGCCCTTTTTTGTAAGGCCGGCCATAGGTTACCGTTATATCCTTGGACTTAACGGTATCATGCGGACTTTTCGGGTGAGTGGGCTGGGCATAAGAGACCGAAGCGGTCAGTAGGATAGCAAACAAGCTTAGCATTGCGTTACGTACTCGCATATTGGTGGTTTTTTAATAATGACAGTGTTGCTACGGCAGTTGGGGGAATTTAAAGTTAATGAGGTTTTTCGACAAATTGCTTAAGACCGGTCAAAGATTCTTCCATGATCGGTCCCAGCTTCCGGTCATAGACAAAGATGCCCAGCTTTTCCCAGGGATACCAGCCAAAATGCAGGTCAAAGTACCACACTACCGAGAGGCTGTCTGCATTCGGTGAGCTGAAAAGGAAACCACCGTCCACTTCTTTACCCCCCTTCAGGTTCCAGTGCAGCAGTACCCCCGCGGAATCGGCCGCCGTCTCCCGGATCGTCAGCTCGTCGGCTTCCAGGGAAGCGCCCTTGCCGGCGGAGGGGGAAGAGTAACGGATATTCGACAGGGTATTGGGCCGGAGGAACTGGTTCCATTCCTTCCAGGCGCGCAGATCGCTGACGGCGGCAAGCACGTTTTCTTTTGGCGCTGCGATATTGACAACGCGGGCTATGCGCAGCTGGGAAGGGAATAAAAGCGACAGGGCTGTCAGTATCAGAAAAAAGACCACAAGGCCCAGAAATGCAAATTTGATGAGTTTCATAAAAGTTACTCCCATTTAAATACTTTCACGGCAACGGCATAAGTGACGATGCCCCAGAGGGCGAGAATACCCAGTTGCTTCCAGCAGTCGGTGAGGTGCGCCCCTTCGAAAGCTACGTTGCGCATCGCGTCATTGAGCTGTTTGAGGGGAAGGATCTCACAGATCTTTTGCAGCCAGTCCGGGAAAGCCCTGGTCGAAAAAAAAGTCCCTCCCAGAAGGAATTGGGGAAGGGTAAAAAGATTTGCAAAGGGCGGGATCGTGCTTTCGCTTTTCGCCACACTGCTGATAATAAAGCCAAAGCCCATAAACACTACGAGCCCGAAAAGGCTGAGGCATAGCATTTCGACAAAAGTGATCCATCCATGGACCAGGGTAAAATGAAAGGCAAATTTCCCGATCAGGATGATGACGACAGCGGTGATGAGTTGGAATAACACCCTGGCAAGTCCTTCGCCAAAGACGATATAAGTCTTGCTGATGGGAGTGGCAAAAAAGCGTTTGAGGACCAGCTGCTGCCGGAGACTGAAGAACAAAAAGGCCACGCCAAAGACGGCAGCGCTCAGCAGGGAAAAGCCGAGCATCCCGGGCAGGATGAAGTCGATCATGGAATAGGCCCTGCCGGTAATGGGAGGCAGCTCCTTTATTACGATGGGCCGGTATTGTTCAGGCATATTGCTTTCCACAGCATTTGCCAACACCTGCGATAGCGAAAGCTTTAATATGCGATACTTGTCCGCACTGGCAGAGGAGGTTTGTGTATGGACGATATATTGCGTGTTTCCTGCCGGGGAACGGTAAGAGTCTACCGAAAGAACTGCAGCGATGCGACCTTTTTCCAGATCCTGCCGGATACTCGCGGTATCTTTTTCGTCAGCCACCTGCAACAGCCCTGACTTCAATAGCCCCTGCACCACCCTATTCGTGGTGTCAGTGCCTTTAGCCAGCGCAAAAGATACAGACGGTCCTCCCCCGCCTATGAACCCGAACACCAATATGAAGACCAGCGGAAAGCCAAAGCTGAAGGCAACGGAAGAAGGGCTTCTGAAGATCGCTTTCAGGCTGCCTTTTGTTATCGCCAGCATGGCCCGAAGCTGATTGTAATTTTGTGACATATGATCTTTAAGATACCGGAATGCGATTAGTCAATAGTGAGATCAAAAGGCAGCCTTGTCTGAGTATTGCCGACCATACCCTTAACCTTTTTGAGCATGATATAGGTGCGATAGCCCTCCTCTCCTATTTCCTCTTTCACCGCCTTTACGCTGACCGACTTTTTATATCCGCCAAGGATCCGGTCGAGGAAACTTTTGGGTTCGGGTGATTCCACCAGGCGATAGTCACTGGTCTTTGCCATCCGTGAAGCACAATCGATGGCATCCTGCAAAGTGCCGAGACGGTCCACCAATCCCAGGGAGAGTCCCAATGTGCCGCTCCATACACGGCCCTGCGCGATGCTGTCGATAAAGCCTATATCTTTTTTGCGACCGTCGGCCACCCGGCCTTTAAAGTCGTGATAGATGGTATCGATCTCGTTCTGGATATAGAGCCGTTCGACGGGCGTCAGCGGTTTGGAGATCGATAGCATGTCTGCTTCCGGAGACGTCTTTACTCCGTCGAAGGTCACTCCTAATTTGTTTTTGAAAAAGGATTGCAGATTGGGGATGACAGCGAACACACCAATGGAGCCGGTGATGGTACCCGGCAGCGCGAAGATGCTGTCTGCATTACAGGAAAGATAATAGGCGCCGGATGCGGCTACATCACCAAAGCTGACCACTACCGGTTTTTCCTTGCGCGCCAGGGATAGTTCGCGCCAGATGTTCTCGCTGGCGAGGGAGCTTCCCCCGCCTGAATTGACCCGAAGCACGATAGCCTTGACGTCTTTGTCAAAACGGGCCTTGCGGATCAGCCAGCGATAAGTCTCGGAGCCGATCTCTTCCCTCTCGCCTTTCCCGTCCACCACTTCCCCTTCGGCATAAATGAGAGCGATCTTATCTTTCCCGGTCTTTTTAAAATTCACTCCCTTTGCGTATTTTCCGAGACTCACAAAATTTAGCCAGTCGTGTTTGGCGACATTGAGCCGGGCCCTCAGTTCATCCTTTACTTCATCGTCATATTTCAGCCCGTCCACAAGCTTGTAGTCCAGCGCATCCTGTGCACGGCGGATCAGGCTCTCATTGACACATTTCCGAAGGGTCGTCGTATCCAAACCCCGGGACTGAGCTGTACTGTACAGGAAGCGATTGTAGAAGTCTCCGAGCAGTTCGGTCAGCTGAAGGCGATTGGCGTCCGTCATCTTTTCTTCCCGCAGGGGTTCGGTGGCGCTTTTGAACTTACCGGCATAAAAGATCTGCGGTTCGATCTCCAGCTTTTGCAATGCTCCCTTGAGGAACATCATCTGCGTAGCAAATCCTTTCCATTCTACATCCCCTTTGGGGTTACAGTAGATCTTATCGGCAACGGTAGCAATATAGTACGCTTTCTGGGAGATCATATCTCCATATGCATAGATGAATTTTCCGCTCTTTTTAAAGTCGGCGAGGGCATAACGGAGCTCTTCGTTGGAGGCAAAGCCGTTGGGATCATTATTACATTTGAGATAGATCCCCTTGATAGCGCTGTCTTCTTTCGCATGCCGCAGGAGCCGGACCACATCATAGAGTCCGGGCGCGTCATATTGGTCGTCCGATCCAAGTTCAGACAGGGGGTTGTCTACCGGCTGCTCCTTAAAGGTCTGGCTCAGGTCGACCACCAGAACAGCTTTAGCGCCAACTTCCGGTTTTCCGGGAGAAAGCATGCCGCCAATGATCCCGGCCAGCACAAATACGACAATCACTGTAAATACGATCAACGCCACCAGTGCTGCAAAAAATGATTTAAAAAAGCCTCGCATGTGAAAAGTATATTAAAGTATATTTTTAAGCTAATTGTAAAAATAAAGATATTTGGGCCCCCGAAAGTAACGAATCTATGAACATATCCTATTTATTGATAGGTGGCAATCAGGGAGAAAGGACGGCTCAGCTGGAGCTGGCAAGGGAAAAGATCGCGGCCCGGGCCGGGAGGTTGCTCCGTGTCTCATCCCTGTATGAGACGGCGGCGTGGGGGAAGACAGATCAGGCCAGTTTTCTGAACCAGGCGATGGAAGTGGAAACTTCGCTTGAAGCCACGGTTCTGATCGACGTTCTGCTGGATATAGAGCAGCAAATGGGCCGGCGGCGGCTGGAGAAATATGGGTCCAGGATCATTGACATAGATATACTTTTTTTTAATGATGCGATCCTTCGGCTACCGAACCTGGTGATCCCCCACCCGGAGATACAAAACCGGCGTTTTGCCCTGACACCGATGGCAGAGATCGCGCCATTACTTATCCATCCGGTCCTGGGCCGGAACATACAGGAATTGCTGGAAATTTGTCCCGACCCGCTGGCCGTAAAAAGATTGCCGGCGAATAAAGGGGCACAAACTGAATAAATGAAGTATCACTTTATCACCATAGAAGGAAATATCGGAGCGGGAAAGACGACATTGGCGCACATGCTGGCAAGGCATTTTAATGCAAGACTGATCCTGGAGCAGTTCGCCGACAACCCGTTCCTCCCAAAATTTTATGAGAACCCGGCCCAATATGCTTTTCCGCTGGAGCTGTTCTTTATGGCCGAACGATACAAACAGCTGAAAGAACTGGTGCATACAGCCGATCTTTTTCAGTCGGTGACGATCTCCGATTATCTGTTTACCAAGTGTCTGCTTTTTGCAAGAGTCAATTTACCGGACCAGGAGTTCCTGCTTTATCAGAAGCTTTTCGATATCATTCATGCGCAGATGATCCAGCCGGATATCCTGATCTATCTGCATGCGCCGGTGGACAAGCTGCAATCGAATATCCGGAAGCGCAACCGCAGCTATGAGCAATCTATTTCCGATGAATACCTGTACGATATCCAGGAAACCTACACACATTATATCCGCCAGCATAATATCCGCACTCTTTTCGTAGACGTGAGCAATGCCGATTTCCTGGGTAACGAGGCACACCTGAAGGTGATTCTCGACGCATTGGAAAAAGAGGTGGGCGAGGGACAGCACTATTTTACTTTACCTTAACGGATCCAATAATATTTTACGATGGAAGAACGAAGTAGCACAGCACTGGAAGTTTTAAAGGTCCCGGAATATCGAAATTTTATCATCGCCCGTTTCTTTTACATCATGGCGCTGCGAATGGTGACGACCATCGTCGGCTGGCGGATCTATGAGATCACGCATAATCCTTTTGCCATCGGGCTGATCGGGCTGTCAGAATTCCTGCCCGCCTTTTGCCTGGCGCTGTATGCGGGGCATGTCATTGATAAGAGCGATAAAAGGGCGATGCTCGTGATCACCACCTGCTGTTACCTCGTCTGCGTCGGCGGATTGATCGCGCTGTCAACCGGTGCGGCCCTTCGCTCCCTGAGCGGGCACTGGATCCAGTGGCTGACCTACCTCATCATCTTTATCACGGGAGTCATCCGCGCCTTTGCCGGCCCGACCTTTAATGCGATCGTGGCGCAGATCGTACCGAGAGAACAGTTGCCCAATGCCGTCACACTGAGCTCCAGCGCCTTTCTTACGGCTTCGGTGATCGGTCATGCGACGGGTGGTTTTCTCATCGCCAAAACGAGCTACTGGCAATCTTTCAGCGTGGTCGGAATATATGTTTGTATCGCATTGTACTTTATCTCTACGCTGAAGCCCAAACAGATCATGGTCACCGGTTCCGAGCGAAAGACCTGGGACAGCATCTTCGACGGACTTCGTTTTGTCTGGCGGACTCGTGAAGTATTTGGCGCTATGGCCCTGGATCTTTTTGCCGTGCTGTTCGGAGGCGCCGTTGCGATGGTGCCGGTTTTCGCCCGGGATATCCTTCAGGTGGGAGCCATCGGTTTTGGCTGGCTCAATGCCGCCTCGGACATCGGTTCGATGACGACCATCCTTATCCTGACCCTGCGCCCCCTGCGGCACAAACAGGGGCTGCGGTTGATGTATGTGGTAGCCGGCTTCGGCGCCTGTATCATCGTCTTCGGTCTTTCCCGCTGGTACCTTCTTTCCTTCCTGGCCCTTTTATGCAGCGGACTGCTGGATGGCGTGAGTGTAGTCGTGCGGGGCACTATCCTGCAGCTAAAGACACCCGATGCGATGCGGGGCCGGGTGTCGGCGGTAAATTCGATGTTTATCAATTCGAGCAATGAGCTGGGGCAGTTCGAAAGCGGCGTGATGGCCCGTTTGATGGGTGTTGTTCCGTCGGTTGTGTTTGGCGGATGTATGACCATCGGGGTCGTCATCGCGACCTGGTTCAAGGCGCCAAGCCTGAGAAAGATGGAATACTAAAGCGGACAGCGAGCGATCAGTTTGCCCTTTTTGCCATCCTGATCGCCTGTCTCGATCTTTAAGGGCTGGTCACTTATGCGGCATTGGCCAATCCCGTGAAGAGGCTGAAGTCGGAATAAATTACTTCTCTGCCGCGATGAGTTTTTCCAGCACATAATAGACAATAGGGCAAAAAGTGGAGTTCTTTTGCGTTAGACTGGCGCGTCGGACGAGGACATCCTCATCGGTATAGGGAAACCGTTCGCAGTCAGAAGGGCGGACCTCATAGATCGTACAGTAATTGTCCGCGCCGAGAAAGGGACAGGGAGTCGACTTGACAACATAGTCGCCGTCGGCGTCGAGGCGAAGATAACGTTCGATAAATTCACTTTCCTTCAGCTTGAGATGCCGGGAGATGCGTTTGATGTCAGGCGTCTTAAAGCGGGGAGAATAGGTCTTGCAGCAATTGGCGCATTTCAGGCAATCGACGCGTTCAAAGGCTTCCTCATGGAGCTGAGGCAATTGGTCGAGGACCCGGTTCCGTTGCCGGGGATGTTCTGCTTTTTCGAGAAATCGCTTGTAGATCTTTTGGCGGTCGCCCGACTTCTTTTCCCAGTTATGCAACAAATCAGCCATATATAGATAGTTATCGAGCCATTAACAATACCAGGATGCAAAGATGCGTTATTTGCTTTATTTTTATATGGTGGAAAACCTCAGAGAACAAATACTTATTCTGGTAAGCTGCCCGATCTATCTTATCATCATCGGGATCGAAGTCTTATTAAGTAACTACCGGCATCGCGATCACCATCATGGAAGCGCCGGCCCTCAGCGAAAGACCTACACCTGGAAAGATACCTTTACCAACCTTTACCTGATGCTGCTGAATAGCGGTATCGATCTTTTATTCCGGGGCTTTTATGTCCTGATCCTCGATATCTGCTATCGTCATCACTGGATCTCCATCACGAATATCTTTTCGTATTGGTTCCTGCTCCTTCTGGCGGAAGATTTCCTTTATTACTGGCTCCACCGCTGGGATCATGAGATCCGGCTGTTCTGGGCGGTACATGTGACGCATCATTCGTCGGAGCACCTGAATTTTACCGTCGGGTTCCGAAGCTCGGTCTTCCAGCCCCTGTATCGTTTCGTATATTTTATCCCCCTTGCGCTGCTGGGGTTCAAACCACTGGATATTGTTTTTATGTATTCCGCCACGCAGATCTGGGGCATTTTTGTCCATACAGAGCTGATCGGGAAAATGGGATGGCTGGAATATATATTGGTGACCCCCTCTCATCACCGGGTGCATCATGCTTCCAATCCCCGCTACCTGGACAAGAATATGGGCATGTTCCTGATCATCTGGGACCAGTTGTTCGGTACTTTCCAGCCCGAACTGGGGCCGGAGGAATACCAGCCTACCCGGTATGGTTTGACAACGCCCATCGAAAAGACCGGTCCGGCTGATATTGTCTTCCATGAATGGCAGGCCATCGGGAAGGATGTCGCGCGGCAGGATATCGGGTGGAAGGAGAAGTGGAATTATGTCTTTGGGCCTCCCGGCTGGAGTCATGATGGAAGCCGCCAGACCAGCGAACAAATGCGGGAGGCTGAAGCACTTGAGTCACTGGATTTTGCACCGGACCCTCAATTTTAATTCTCTTTTAATATATTATAAACCCCTTTTCCGGCATTGTCTGGTATTTTTGTGCAGCAATTCATTCATGCCTACGCACGAATAGTTTAGCATTCAATTTTTAGGGTTTAGGGGTTTTTAAAGAAAAATGGCCAGTCCCGATTTGTCAAAATGGGGACGGCCATTTTTCATTATATGTGTTTGAACCGGCTTCCAGCCGGTTTTAGATGGCCTTTGAACCGGCCGGGAGCGGGTTTGGGAGGGTTGTGCTTTTCATTGGTGAATTGGGGCCGCGGTTTGCCGATTTCCTCGTACCTTTGCACACCTAAAACGGTCAACCTCTAATATGAATCTATTCGAACAACAGGCGAATGAATTTGCGGGCCGTCACATCGGTCCAAGTGAGAAAGAGACAGCAGACATGCTGAAAACCATTGGGTTAAAGTCTCTTGATGAACTGATCGACCGGACCATCCCGGTTTCGATACGTAGCAAAAAAAAGCTGAATATTTCCGGGCCGCAAAGCGAGCACCAGTATCTTACCTCCCTGCGGCAGGTGGCGGCGCTGAATAAGGTTTTCAAATCTTATATCGGTCAGGGGTATTATGACACCATCGTGCCAAGCGTCATCCTCCGCAACGTTTTTGAGAACCCAGGCTGGTATACCCAGTACACTCCCTACCAGGCTGAGATCTCCCAGGGACGCCTGGAGAGCCTCCTGAATTTCCAGACCATGGTCTCCGACCTGACGGCTCTGCCGCTGGCCAATGCCTCCCTCCTTGACGAGGGCACCGCCGCCGCAGAAGCCATGACGATGTTCTTCAACGGGAAGAACAGGGACCATGAGCATGTCACTACGCCTAAATTCTTTGTCGACAATAACGTGTTTGCTCAAACAAAGGATATCCTGTTAACACGTGCTCAGCCGATCGGTATAGAGCTGGTCACCGGTGACTTCCGGAAGGTCAGGCTTGACGAGTCCTATTTCGGGGCTATCGTTCAATATCCCAACAGCAATGGAGCCATCCATGATTACCGGGCTTTCATCAAGCAGGCTCATGAGGCCGGCGCCTATGTGGCCATGGCCACCGACCTGCTGTCGCTGACCCTGCTGACACCTCCCGGTGAGCTGGGAGCCGATGTAGCTATTGGGTCTACACAAAGGTTCGGGGTACCGATGGGTTTTGGTGGGCCGCATGCCGCCTTCTTTACCGCCAAGGACGATTTCAAACGTAATATCCCCGGCCGGATCATCGGTGTAAGTATCGATGCGCAGGGGAACCGTGCACTGCGGATGGCCCTGCAGACCCGCGAACAGCATATCAAACGGGAGAAGGCAACTTCCAATATCTGTACGGCTCAGGCCCTGCTGGCAAATATGTCGGCTATGTATGCCGTCTATCATGGTCCCGAAGGCCTGACCCGCATAGCCAAAAGGGTTAGCCTGCTGACCCGGACCCTCGCATCCGAGCTCAAGACCCTGGGCTTTGACAACAACAATGAAAATTACTTCGACACTATCCAGCTGTCCGTTCAGGACGCAGCGGTGATCAGGTCGACAGCCGAAGCCAGGGGAATGAATTTCCATTATACCGGGAATACCGTCAGCATCACGCTGGATGAAACGACTACCCAGGAAGATGTGATCAATATCCTTTCGGTCTTTGGTCATGCCGCCAATACCGACCTGGTATCCGCTACGTTCGACATGGACGACAGGCTGGCAAACATTCCTTCTTCCGTCACCCGGACCTCGGAATTTCTTACGCACCCGGTCTTCAACACCTATCACAGCGAGACAAAGATGATGCGTTATCTGAGAAGTCTTGAGGTGAAGGACCTGTCCCTGAATACCTCCATGATCTCTTTAGGTTCCTGCACGATGAAACTGAATGCAGCTACCGAACTGATCCCTGTCAGCTGGCCGGAGTTCGGAGGATTACATCCCTTTGCGCCGGTAGATCAGTGGAAGGGCTATCGCCAGATCCTGACTGAACTGGAGAACTGGCTGAGCGAGATCACCGGTTTTGCAGCAACCTCCCTTCAGCCCAACAGCGGCGCCAATGGAGAATACGCCGGTCTGATGACGATACGTGCCTATCACGCCGCTAACAATGGCGCACATCGCGACGTCATGCTGATCCCAATATCGGCTCACGGCACCAACCCCGCCAGTGCTGTCATGGCCGGAATGAAGGTCGTAGTAGTCAAGAGCGATGATGACGGTCATATCGACGTAACCGACCTGAAAGAAAAAGCGATCCAATACAAGGATCAGCTTGCAGGTTTAATGGTGACCTACCCTTCTACACATGGCGTATTTGAAGAAAGCATAAAAGAGATCTGCCAGGTCATTCATGACAATGGCGGTCTGGTTTATATGGACGGAGCGAACATGAACGCACAGGTAGGCCTGACCAGCCCGGGTCTTATCGGAGCTGATGTCTGCCACCTGAACCTCCACAAGACCTTTGCCATTCCACACGGCGGTGGCGGCCCCGGCATGGGTCCCATCTGCGTGAACGAAAAGCTGAAGCCTTATCTTCCCGGTCATGTCCACTCTGCCGACATGGAGCTGAGGGCTGCCAGCAACGGCAAGGCGGCTTTCGGACCCCAGGGGCATGCCGTATCGGCTGCACCATTCGGATCGGCCAGTATCCTGCTGATCAGCTACGCCTATATCAAGATGCTGGGCGCTGAGGGTGTTACCAACGCTACCCGTTATGCTATCCTGAACGCCAACTATATGAAGGCCCGGCTGGAAAAGAACTATAAGATCCTTTACAGCGGCGCCAATGGTACCTGCGCCCATGAGTTCATCGTCGACCTGCGCCCCTTTAAGGCCAGTGCCGGTATCGAAGCAGAGGACGTGGCAAAACGTCTGATGGACTACGGCTTCCACGCCCCTACCCTTAGCTTCCCCGTCCCCGGCACGATCATGATCGAGCCGACAGAAAGTGAAGACAAGGCCGAGCTGGACCGTTTCTGCGATGCATTGCTCAGCATTTATAAAGAGATCCAGGCGATCGAAGAAGGCAAAGCAGACAAGAACGACAATGCGTTGAAGAATGCGCCGCACACACAGCACGTCATTTGTGCAGATGAATGGAAACATGCCTATTCCCGCAACCAGGCAGCCTTCCCGCTGCCCTATGTAAAGAATAGCAAGTTCTGGCCCAGCATCGCCCGTGTGAATAATACGTTTGGTGACAGGAACCTGATCTGTACCTGCGAGCCGGTAAGCTCCTATGCAGAAGAGGCCGTTGCAAATTGATCCGAATTCTTTGAGCGATAGAAAGAAAGCCCTGCAGATGCGGGGCTTTCTTTTGATTGGCTGCGCCTGTTAACCAGCTGTTAAGTCGTGTTATTCACCGATTTTATCCTTTTGGTTCGAAGAGCAGGAATTAAATTGGCATTTAAAATTCCTTTTGATGCAAACTCCTCTTCTCTCTTCCAAATGGTGGTTGCCGGCGATGGTGTCGGGTCTTCTTTTTGTTAGCTGCAGTCACAAGCTGGCACCTGAAGGACACTACCAGTCAACCCCGGTAATAGCCGATGGGAAAACAGATGACTGGCAGATCCCGCTGCGTTTCAGCAACAGCAAGTATACGTTCCAGTATAATGTCACCAACGACGACGGCAATCTTTATATCTGTGTGTCATCGCGAGAAACCGCGACGCAGTTGCGGATCCTGAGATCGGGTATGACCATCTGGTTTGATCCGAAAGGCGAAAAGAATAAAACCGTCGGGCTTTATTTTCCTCTCCGCAGAGAGCCCGAGCCGGAGCGGTATCGTGGCAACGGCAGCGATCTCAATACCCGCGAAGCGGAGCTGCTGCTGCAATCCAATTACTATAATACGACGGGTTTTCCGGGGATAGAGAACGGCCAGTTTGGTGTGACGGATACAAAGGGACCTGTTCAGCTGGCGATAAAGCATGATGACCAGGATACAGTACTTGTATATGAGCTCAGGATCCCGATACAAAACGTATTAGGCGCCAATTGGAAGGCCAAAGCAGCCAAAAAGAATTTCAGTGTGGGCATCGTACTGAATTCCACTCCCGGCATGAGAGCCGGTGGTGGACGTCCCAATGGCGGCGGCATGCGGGGTATGAGTGGAGGTATGGGAGGGATGCGGGTTCCGCTGGGAGGAGGAGGGCGCCGATATGGCGGCGGCGGCGGCAGCCAGGGACAGCAAGAGGAAGCGGACTGGTATGTTTTTCGGCTGGCTTTAAAATAAAAAATGCCCCTGTTTGAAATGCCCCCAAAAGTTAGACACTTTTGGGGGCATTTTTTATTGTTCTGTTAATTGATCACAATGCGGGTAATGAACGAATGATTCTGCTGGTCTACAACCCGGATCACATAGGTCCCCTGTGCGAGAGACGGGTTTAGATTTATGGATTCATTGTAACGCTGCGCATCGGCAACCTGGATATTCCTGGTGAAGATGATCTGACCGGAAGGATTGATGAGGTTCATCGCATAACGGCCGGGCGTCATATTCTTAAACAGGAGCTGGAAGCTGCCATGAGCAGGATTGGGATAGGTAGCTATCACCTGCTGACTGGTATTTCCAAAGCTGACGACAACGATCCTGCTATAGACAGAAGAGCCGTCGATATCCACCATTTTCAACCGGTAGTAATTGTTGCCGGTCAGCGGCGAAGCGTCAGTAAAAGAATAGTTTGTCTGCAACGAGCTGTTGTGAGCGGCCGTCACTTTACCGATGGCGGTGAAGTTCTGGTTATCCGCGCTGCGTTCGATCTGGAAGTAATCGCTATTCTGCTCCTGGGCGGTAGACCAGTTGAGCAGGACATCGCTGCCTTCGGCCTGGCCGGTAAAGGTCAGGAGAATGACAGGAAGGTTGACAGTAGTGCCGGAGAAAAGATAAGCATTCCCGGAGTTGATAGTATTGTCGATGGTACCGCTGGATTCGATGAGACCCGAACCGCTGCCTGTTCCGACGGAAAGCGCAGCCCCGCCCGGCAGGGTAAGATCGAATTGCAGGCTGAGGATTGCGTTGGGTGCGCCGATCAGGTAGTCCTGAACGCCATCATTGTTGACATCCCCGGCAGTGTGCACGGAGGCGCCGAGGAGCGGGGCTTCCGGCGCTGTCTGTAATGTCCAGATCGGCGCGGACCCACTGGCGATGATGCCTGATGGATCACTGGCAAAGATATAGGCCTGGCCGGACACCGTAGTATTATAAACGGCGGGAAGCTCAGCGAGGGAAGTCGCCAGGGTACTGATCAGCGGCTGGTTGCCCGGCTCGCCCACGAGCACATCGCTACGGGTATCGCCGTTGACATCGCCGAGCATCGCCACGCTGAAACCAAAGAGCAGGTTACCTGAGATCAGACCGAGGCGGGGACTGGTCAGTGTAGTGGATCCGGTGGTCTGAATGCCGACACCTGCTCCCGGGCCGCTGTAAAAAACATAGGCCTTACCGGCAGCAAGAGGTGATCCCAGGGCCAGGCTCATAGATAATGGTTCGCCAACAATAACGTCTGACTTGGTATCACCGTTGACATCCCCGCCTCCGCTGACGGAATAGCCAAACAGCGACTGGACAATGGATGCCCCTGAAGTTAACGTTGTAGCAACAGTTGTGTTGATCCCGGAAGCACTCCCGGTATAGATAAGGGCCTTGCCTGCCAGCGACAAAGATCCGACGCCGGGAGCGCCGATTATAATGTCGCCGAATCCATCTCCATTGACATCACCCGCTGAGCTGAGACTAAATCCAAAGGCATTTTTGGCAATGGAAGGGTCCCCCAGCAATTTTGTGGGAGTTGGATTGAGGCCGGAGCCCGTCCCATAGTAAATGTCTGTCCTTCCTTCCAGCACAAGGAAGGTCAGATCAGGATAAAATGGACAGCCGACAAGTATACTACCAATAGTTCCTCCCTTGATAGTACCGCCATTGCTGACACTAAATCCGTATAAGGGGCTGAGAAAGGTACCTGCGTTCAGGAAACTGCTATTAAAATCTGCCTGGGATAAGGTCAGGGTATTGGTGGGCGTAGTGGCCACCGTAGTGACATCACCTGTTGTAAAGGTTGTGCCGGAGTAAACATAGACCTTACCGACGGGATAGAGTGTAGGGATCAAAAATAGATTATTCAGCGTGACCTGGTCGCCGGGGGCCCCGATGACCACGCCTGAATTATTGGCGTCGATCTTTCCCGTGGTGCTGACGCTAAAGCCGAATAGCGCCCCCAGGGCAAGACCGGTTGGCTGAAGGACCCTGGAAGCCACGGTCAAAGGCATGACAGTATTCTGACCGTAATAAACAAAGGCTGCGCCAACGGCTCCTGTGCTGAAATTGACAGTGGCCGTCGTAAGGTCGGAGCCGGTAATTGTGATGGTGGATACTTTTGTATAGGTCGGCGCTCCGACGATGATATCCGCAATACCATCGTTGTTGACATCCCCTGCTCCGCTGACCGAGTAGCCATATAACATGGGCGCAGCGGCGCTAACGGTGACACCCATGCCTGTTCCAATGCCGTTCCATCCGGGAACGTGATTCAAAGGGTCCACGGTCAAAGGATAGACCGCATTACGATCGTCAACCGACAATACCAGACGGTTACCGGTGAGACTCATATGGGAGGGAAGGATCTTTTTATTTTTGTCCCATACTTTGAGCTGATCGTAGACCAGCCTGGCAGATCTCTTATCACCGGTCCTGCACAATAACAGCTGATCTTTATCGCCGATGGCAGCCTGCAGGTCGCCTCCCACTGCCATTTCAATTTGCAGACCGCCGTTGCCTGCCGGCCTTTTATTAAGAATGAAACGCTGTTCCATTCCTTCGTTGCCATTGTTGTAAGTAAGCATATAGTCTCCATAATCAAAAGACAGGGAGCGATCACCGGTGGGTCCTGACTTCCGCAGATGCCGGACGCCGACACTACTCTTTCGCCCGATGCCGGCGACCAGCAGCTGGACTCTCCAGGTATCTTTAACAGACCCATCCTCATTGAAATTCTTTACCGCATACCCACGGTCCGTGAACACATAACTGAGATGCTGGGCATGATTGACGGCGGCATAGACACCGGGCTGATCGAATGTTCGGATATTGTATTCTCGTGTGGATATGTTAGCAACGGCCTGGCCATACCAGTCTTTGTTAACGGAGGTAGGAAGTATGGGAGTAGCTGCAGCACGGTCTGCGAAAGCCCGGGCAACAGGCGTACTCTCCATGGGCATGTTCTGTCCCCAGGTACGATTCGATAAAAAGCAAACGATTAAAAAGGTTGAGGTGGTAAGCGTAGAAATTTGTCTCATAAGTTTTACCCTCATGATGATTTTTTTAAATTAAGGAATAGGATGCCAGCCAGATCAAAACCACGTTTTGATCCAGGTAAGCAGGGGCCAGCCTGCATTGCAACACGTCGACGAGTTAAATACTAATCAAGGAAAGAGAAGTGCGAAGGAAGTATTAAGAGACATCGATAAGAATCTCTCACTTTATGATGAAAGATACAGGATCAAGAGGCAATTCAATAGGAATGGGGATGTGAAAAAAGGATAAATAATCTTAGTAAAGGTACTGTAGTCCCCGAGTAAATAAATCCCTTAAAAAATCCAAAATAAGAGCATTAATACCTCAATGCGGTCAGCGCGATCCGTATTCCGTAAAATTCCGTAAGTTAGCGTTCCCTTAAATGGCTTATAGCGAATCACATTCTCTAACAACTCCGTGATTACCTATGCATAGTTTCATTCTAAGGGACGACAATTTTGAATCCGGTCTATATTCTCTCTCCAGACAGTTCCCGGCGCCAGTCATTGATAACATGATACAAGTTCCTTCTCATCTTGGAACAGGTTTTGTCAGAGGCATTTCACTGGAATATGGTCTTTACCTCCGTTATACACAGGTCTGTTACAATGAGGATACCGGGATCATAAGATTGTCCTCTGCACAAGCGGAGGGTGAGAGCATCTTTTCGCTTTGTTACCTGCTGACTCCGGGTTCGCTCAAGCTGGTCAGGTCACCAACGCAGTCTGTCCTTCCCTGCATGACGCCGGGGAATATTTTTCTTACCTCCAACAACAGGCGCCTTTCGGTGCAGATCCCGGAAGGGATCATGTCCCGCACCATCGAAATTCTCTTTACGCAGGAATGGCTGCGGGCGCACCTGGCGGGAATGGAAGAGAAGATCCAGGTCATGGAAAGTTCGCTGATGGCGATGGAACCTTCTTCCATTCTGACGGAGCGAACGCTGTCCATTGATGAAAGCCTGCTGAGCGAACTCGAACCCGAGCTGCTCCAGACTAAAATAAACCTTCTGACCATCAGAGCCCGGGTATTACTCTTATTATCGAATTTGATCGGCCGCTGGCCCAGGCAGACAGGTACAAGGCTCCCGGCCCGAAAGACCTGGCATGTAAAGACCATCCAGCTGGTCGAACAGCGGCTGGTTCAGAGCCTGGAAGACATGCTGCCTTCCCAGAAGCAGCTGGCAAGAGAATTTGCCCTTAGCGAGTCCACCCTTAAAAGACATTTTAAGGCGGTGTATGGAAAGACCATGTACGACTATTACCTGGAGAAAAAAATGGAGCTGGCCAAATGGCTCTTACAGGAGAGAAAGATCAGCGTATCCGAGACGGCCTATCGCTTAGGCTATGAAAAGGTCAGTGCGTTCATCTGCATGTTCAAGAAATACCATAAGGTCTTACCCGGCTCGTTCAAATAAGGAAAAGAATCCCGTTGGTTGACTGTCTCAAACAAAAGAAGGAGCCCCTTTCGGAGCCCCTCTTTCCAATTTAAATCAATATGAAGCTGGTAAAACGTTGATTTTGAAATTATTAGTAGTTCCTGTCAAAAAAATGGTATATACGTTCCCACCGACCAGGTTGGTTGCAGTTGTAGAAGCGATCACGCTATCTGTGTAGTGATTTCTTATTTCGAAGTTGTAGGAATTCGGCGCGGTGGAGATAAAGCTGTTGTAATTGGTAAAAATGGCGTTGTCCCCGGTCGTGCGCTGACCGTATGTAGCGGAAACTCCGGTACTCTTACCACTGATGTAGAAGTCTACATTGTGTGCATCCGGGCTGAGGTTGAAGAAACGGTAGTTGGCGTTAGCAGTGGAGATGCTGGTGAAATCATCGTGGATCAGCATGGATTGTATAGCCCTGTTGGTGTCATTGTACATGATCAGGGTATAAAAATTCAGCGTATCAAGCAGCTGTAAGCTACCACCAGCGATGGTGCTGAGCACGCTGTCGGGGCTGCCATTCTTTTTAAATTCTATCTTATAGCTGCCCGGCTGGAGTGCGCCGTATTTGGTCGAATAGGCTCCTGCTGCGATACCCCCTGTACCGGTAGCCAGCTGGCTGTTCAGATAAATGTCGGTGGTCGGCCCATAAGGCGCCTCATTCATTACGGTGACATAGGTAACAGGGCTGGTAGTGTAGGTGGACCCTGTTTTGGCACAACCGGTCCATCCGGCCGCCAGAATAACAAAAAACGCGGCTCCCCAATAAAATTGCTTCTTTCTGGTTCTCATGATTTTCTACTTTTTTTTAAGCTTTGCAACCCATTAACAATGGATTTCATCTCCTTGACAATACTTACGGCCTTTTCGTTGCGCGGGTTGCCGGCTTTGGGAGTTGCTAAAAAAAATCGCCTGTCGACCGGGTTAACCAGGCGACAGGCGAAAAGAAAACAACGATTATTTTACGGTTACGGTGATGGTGGCTGCCAGCTGACTTCCATAAGAACGGTGGATCCCATCTGCAAACTGCAAGGTAAGCACGTGTTTACCGGGAGTTAAAGGCACTTCCGCGGAAGACTGCGCCTTACCAAAATGCAGGTGGGTAGCGTCCTTGGGTACTACGGTACCGACAGGAATGGAATCCCCGGCGTCGATCAGCAGGTGATGGTGTCCAGTGCCTGCTACGATGGCGCCGGCCGTATCGAGTTTCAGACCGTCGACGCCCATTTCCACCTTGAGGGGGGATTTAACGGTCTCGCCGTCTTTCAGGTTCTTAAAGAAAACCTTTGCGCCGGCCGGAACCGGGGGTACGGGTGTAATGGCAGCGGAAGAGTCTGGTTTTGCCATGACCATAGTAGTGTCTTTTGCCGGAGAGGCGGCAGTCGTGTCGGTCGAAGCGGCCTTGTCACCTGCATTGTTGCAGGATGCCATTGCTACCAGCAGAGCAGCAGGAAGAAAATGAAGCTTGCGCATGTGTAAGTATTTATTTTGACAATAAAAGTAGGTAATGAAGAGGAGACGGCAATAAAAAGGAGGGGAAGCTGCCAGGGTGAGATTCGGGGCTGGGAAGGCAAGTAAACAAAAAACCCCGCCGGCAGGGCTGCAGACGGGGTAATCAATTCACTGCAAGATTGGACGTTTCTTACAGCAGAGCCCTAAACAGGACGGACATTGGACGTCAGCTTTCAGAGGTATTGGATGATCAGTTTGGCTTTTTCAAGGATACGGACTAATTTCATTCATTCACTGGGGCAAAGTTCCGTTACCGGGAGAAGAATTCAAATTTTTCGCATGATCAAAACGTTAGTTTTTGTGGTTATCTTACCGGCCGCTAATTGTAAATACTTAGGCTTTAGTAGATGCCGAAATTGAGTTTCGTAAGAATACGGGGAATATTCCGGTACGCTTACCACCGTTTTGCGTAAATTCCGCAAGGAGAGGACGGGCACGCGCATAATTCATTATATTGCAGGGAATCTCTTGTCATACTAAATTATCATTCCCTCATGCGTTGTACTTTTTTAACCACTTTCCTGCTCCTGTCCCTGGCAGGCTTTTCCCAACAGTTTTATCTTTTTGTAGGCAATTATACGGAAGGTCCTTTCAAGAACGCGGACAGCAAGGGCATTTATGTATACAGGTTCGATGGAGCAACCGGCGATCTGAAACCGGTCAGCGCGATAGCGGCAGATAATCCGTCTTACCTGGCTCTTGCATCGGGTGGAAATTTTTTGTATTCGGTCAATGAGACCGATGGAAAAAAACCGGGCGGTGTCAGCGCTTTCTCCTTTGATAAAAAGAGCGGGCAGCTGAAGTTCATTAACAAACAGCAGAGCGGCGGGGATGATCCCTGTTATATTTCCGTGGATTCCCATCGCAAATGGGCGCTGGTAGCCAATTATGGGGGTGGTAATTTCTCGGCTTTGCCGATAGGTGCAGACGGCACACTTGGCGCAGCTACCCAAACGATCCAGCACACAGGCAGCGGCCCGAATAAAGGCCGCCAGGAAAAACCGCATGTTCACTCGACGATACTTTCTCCCGATGAAAAATATTTGCTGGTCTGCGACCTGGGGCTTGACAGGATCTCCGTGGAGCAGTTCAATTACCAGGCTGCTCAAAAGCCATTGACCCCTGCTGCAGACTCAAGCGTGGCAGTTGATCCCGGCGCGGGGCCCCGGCACACCTGTTTTTATCCCGGCAAACCCTATGTCTATCTCATCAATGAGCTGAAGGGCACTGTCGTCGTATTTCATTACGTCAATGGCAAGCTGAAGCCTATCCAGCAATTGTCTTCGCATCCTGCGGGTTACACCGGCAATATCGGCAGCGCAGACATCCATATCACTCCCAACGGAAAGTTCCTGTATGCCTCGAACAGAGGTGACGCCAACAGTCTCGCTATATATTCCGTCGATCCTGCTACAGGCAAGCTTACACTAAAGGGATTCCAGTCGACGCTGGGAAAAACGCCCCGCAATTTTATGATCGATCCGACGGGACGCTGGCTGCTTGCCGCCAATCAGAATGGCAGGAACGTGGTCGTGCTGAAGATCGACCAGCAGACCGGACTGCTGACGGATACCGGCAAAAAGATCGAGCTGCCTGCCCCGGTGTGTTTGAAGATGACGCCGGCGAACTAGGCCCATGCCTTTCGCAGGAAGCGCAGCCAGTTACCGTGCAGGATGTTTTCAATATCATCGGCACCATATCCCCGTTTTTCGAGGAGGGTTTGCATCATCCGGAGATCTGCTATGGTTTCCAGGTCGTATGGGCATTGCTCTTTGCCAAAGGCGCCGTCAAGGTCCGTGCCCATGCCTACGTGAAAGGCATTCCCGGCCAATTGACAAATATGATCGAGGTGGTCGATGACCTTTTCCAGGTTGCAGTGTGTGCCTTCAGGGGTCGAAGTACCTCTTACCCATCCGGGCACCATCATCCAGGCGTCCAGCGCCCCGCCGATGACCGCGCCTTTGGCGACAAGCGCCCTGATCATATCATCGCTGAATTGGCGATTGTGATCAACCAGGGCGCGACAATTATTGTGGCTGGCCCATATGGGGCCTGTATACAATTCCATCGCATCCCAGAATGCCTCGTCGCACAAATGCGTTGCATCCAGGATAAATCCAAGATTGTCCATCTCCTGCAACAATCTTTTACCATCTGCGCTGAGTTTTCCTGTGCTGTCCGTCCCGTTGGCATAACGGCCGGGGCCATAATGGGCGGGGCCGATGGCCCGCAGTCCGTAGGCATAGGCGCGATGAAGATAGTCGGGTGTAACGATGGAGTCGGCGCCTTCGAGGCTGAGGATGTATCCGATGGGCCGGGTGTCAGGAGATGTGGCGGAGTTCGTAACGGTGCCTGGCGCCGGAGCAGCCCAGCGTAACAAATGTTTTTCGAGGGAAGGCAGGTCGCGGATCATCACCATTTCTCCTGCCTCTTCCATGGCCTTATACCAGGCCAGCTGGCCCTGTGTCTGCGCCCAGGCCTGCCAGGGAGAATGCCATCCCGGCAGGGGATTGTCCGGTGCCACGTAACGGCCTATCTGGGTAGCTACGACCAGCCCGATGCCGCCACGACGCAATTCGGGTAAGGAGACCGTGCCTTTGGCCCGATCGGGCTTATCGCTCAATCCTTTTTCGCGGGCTCTAATAACGTCGACGGGCAAACGCAGGTCGCGGTTCCATTCCATGGCGTTCATGCTCAGATCCAGGTGTGCATCAATTATCAGCATACTTTATTCGTTTTGACCGGGGGCGCCGGCAGATAACCTTTGTTTGCGGCTTACCGGATGATCCGGCCGGAAGAGCCGCTTCGGATGAATGCGTCGACCTCCTGCCGTGAGATAAGGGCCCAGTCCCCGGTAATGCTTTGTTTGAGAGCGCCACAGGCTACCGCAAAATCGATGATCTGCTGTGGCGGCAGGTCACGCATCAAACCATATAACATGCCGCCGGTAAAGGCGTCTCCGCTGCCTATCTGATCTGTCACAAAGGGCAGTTCCTGATAGGGAGAAAAATAATAGGATCCTTTATAGAACAGGGCGCCCGAATAAATATGCTGGATCCCGCGTGTGGTCCGGAAGCTCATGGCCAGCACTTCCAGGCCTGGTATCTTTTCCAGCAGGGCTGCAGTACATTGCTGGAAACGATCTTCAAAGCTGGCCGATCTATCCGTTTCTATCCCATAGTAAACGGCTGCCGAGTCCAGGTCAGCCACGGCTACCTGGCTGTATTGCAGGAGGTCCGGCATGACAGCGCGGGGAGACTTCCCATATTTCCACAGCGTGGTCCGGTAGTTGAAATCGGCGGAGATCCGCATTCCCTTTTGCCGGGCTACGGCAAGCGCCTCTGCTGTGGCATCCGCAGCTCCCTGGGAGACGGCGGCGGCTACTCCCGACCAATGAAAAGTGGCTCCCTCAGGCAAAGAATTCTCCCAGTCTATGATGCCAGGCTGTATGGTCGCATATGCCGAACCATCCCGGTCATAGATGACGCGGGTAGGCCGGATGCCGTTGCCCGGTTCGGTAAAATAGACACCCAGCTTTTCTCCGCCAAAAACGATGTTGTCCGTTCCAACTCCCTGGCCCCGCAGCTGATCGATCCCTGCCCTGGCGATGTCATTCTCCGGCACCCGCGTGATGTAATCGACCGGGATGCCCAGCCTGGACAGCAATACGCAGACATTGGCTTCTGCTCCGGCATAGTATACTTCGTATGCGCTGGTCTGCACGATACGACGGCCTTCGCGGCAATGCAACCGGAGCATCAGCTCTCCGAATGCTACAACTTCGGTTCTCTTTTCTTTTGCAGTAGGAGCCATTGGTGGCAGGTGGTTTTTTCCCTCCTTCAAACCTACGTTAAAAATGTATGGCAGACAATAAAAATCGGGTTCCTTAATACAATTGTCAGTCATGTAAGAGAAACACAGCCTCTATCTCCACCGGAATGTTGTCCGGCAGAGAGCCGAATCCAACGGCACTGCGCACCCCTACCCCGTTATCCTTTCCCCATACTTCTGCGAATAGTTCGCTACAACCGTTGATGACGTACGGATGGCGTTCGAACTCCGGTGTGCAATTGACCATTCCCAATACTTTTATCACCCGCTTGATCTTATCGAGACTTCCGATATGTTTGATGATGGTCGCCAGCATAGTGAGGCCAACCTGGCGCGCCGCCAGCTTGCCCTGTTCCATATCCATGTCCCTGCCGATACGACCGATGATGAGACTCCGGTCATGCTGTACGGGTCCATGTCCGGATAAATAGAGATATTTTCCTTCAATGAGGTAAGGCTTGTACACACCTACGGGATCAGGTGCCGGTGGCAGGCTTAGTCCCATGATGCTCAATTTTTCTTCTGCGGTTTTGCTTTCCATATATCTGATTTGGTCAATGTTTTGGGGAAGTAAAAGGTTTTTTAAACCTTTTACTTCGTATCCCACCATATCCTTGTCATAAGATCATCGGCACCCTGGCGGGCAACAGCTGCTTTATAGTTAACCGTATTTACGTTCTGTTCCGATATCGGGTAGATGCCTCTTCTGAAGATCTGTCCGCCGGTGGCGTTGGTAGGATAATTGTTGGGGACCAGCGCAGGATAACCGGTACGACGATAGTTGTTATACACTTCCTGTGATTCGGGGAAATTACTGACCCAGAACTGTGTGTAGATCTGTCCCATCTGCTGATCAAAAGTGCCGCCTGCATTGTACGGGTTATTGGCTAGGTAGGCGTTGACCTGGTTAGTGCTGATCGCGCCTGCGGTGCCGGCGATGATGGACCATTGACGCATGGCGGCCTGGACACCGGTGGTATACAGGCTGGCGGGCGTGGCGCCGCTATACCAACCTCTCAGCGCAGCCTCTGCGAGCAGGAAGTTGGATTCTGCAACCGTGAAAAGCATTCTTGGAGCGTTGAGCAACAGGACTGTCTTTGGATTGGGTTCCGAATAGGTCACAAAATTGGCCGGCAGCTGGTTGGCCAGGTTTTGCGGCATACCTTTTTGTATGGAAGACGTCGTATCGGGCACTCCGTTGACCCATACTACCGAGATAACGGGCAGGCGGGGGTCCTGGGTAGCCTGGAGATAGTTGATCCAGCTGTCCGCATATTTGCCGCCTTCCGTATTGGTCTTTCCGTTCTGGGCGATGTAATCGGCGTTCCACATATCCAGGAGGAGGGGATTCTTATTGATGTCCTGGCCACCGGTGATGTAAGACATCTTGGCGATGTCGGCATCCGCAGTGATGACCCCGCCGGCAATGGCCTTTGTCACCCAGGTCTGGGCGGAAGCTGCATCTACTTTAGTCATACGCATTCCCAGGCGAAGCATGAGGGAATAGGCGAACTTCTTCCATTGGGTTGGATTGCCCCCATAAATAAGGTCTGAAGTGCCATATGAAACCGTCTTGCTTGGATCGAGGCTCGATGCAGCCGCATCCAGTTCCGAAAGCATATTGGCATAGATATCCTTTTGCGCGTCGTATACGGGCTTGTAATTGGATGAGTCGTATCCCTGGTCAGCCTGCGAATAAGGTATATCTCCATAGAGGTCGGTAATCTTGCTGAAACAGTAGACGCGCCAGATCCTGGCTTCGGCCAGCTCGTTGATCCGCGATGCATTTCCTGTCACCGCCTTTATCACGATATGCAGCTCGTTGAGCTCATCCGGATAGGCAGCACTGAAAGCAGCGGAAGAAGCATTGATCTGGCTGGTAATGTATTTTGATCCAAAACCGGCCACGTCATTATAGCTGGTGGTGTATTGCATGGTGCCCATGAGAAAATTGGAGCCGCTGGAACCATAGTGTCCGTTGTACCCGGCACCTTCATATTGAGCCAGCGAAAACATGTATTCAGGTGTGGGGCTGGTGACGGCGTCCGGGTTCAGGTTGAGGCTTTTATATCCTTTATCACAGGAGGACAGGGACAGGAGGACCAGCGCTGCCGACAAAATTCCCGTGTTTTTTCTTATATATTTTGACATAGCTTTTTTGTGTTTATCGTATTAAAATTTAATGGCCAGATTCAAGCCGTATGACCTTGTCCTTGGCAATCCGATAGATTCAAATCCCTGTGCATTACTATTAGTAAAGCTTTGTTCGGGATCGAAGTCGGGTGTCTTTTTATACAGGATGAACAGGTTGCGGGCCACAAATGAGATGTTGGCCGACTGGATCTTGACCGTTTTGATACCGCTGACAGGAAGGCTGTATGAGAAAATGACCTGGCGAAGCTTGATAAAGCTGCCGTCGTGCAGGAACAGTTCGGAGTAGGACTTGTTGTTGTCATAATAGTTCCGCAGTACGCCGCCTGCCTGAGTGATAACGGTGTCATAGGGAGCGCCGGACTGATCGACCCCTTTCAGCTCGAGACCATTGGCTCTGCCGGGTACGGTGGATTTCAGCTTACCCATACGTGTTGCATAAACTTCGAAAAGAGAGAAGATCTTATTCCCGAATTTACCATCCAGCAGGATATTGAGCGAGAATCTCTTATACCGGAACTCATTGGTCAGGCCCATGGTATAGGGCGCAACGCTGTTGCCCAACTTCTGGTCAGCCGTAGTGGCGACAGGAACATGAGAGCTTCTGTTATATACGATCTGTCCGCTTTTGGGATCACGTTTCATCAGGGTGCCGACGATAGTGCCAAAAGGCTGTCCTACGATGTGATCGAGGAAGGCCCAGCTATTGACGGTGCTGGCGATCTGGATAGAAGGAAGACCGGGATAAAGCTGCACTACTTTATTGGAATTATAACCCAGGTTATAGCTGACATTCCATCCAAAATTTTTGGATTGAATAGGTTTGCCTGTCAATAACACTTCCACACCACGATTCCTCAGCTCACCGATGTTGAGCAACACCCCTGTATAACCTGAAGTACCGGAGATACCTGCCTTCACGATGTCATTAGTCGTCTGGCGATTGTAATAGGTAAGATCAAGACCAAGGCGGTTCTTCAACAGTTGGATCTCAGCCCCGGCCTCATAGGTAGTAGAGGTGTATGGTTTGAGGTTGGGATTGGAGATCACGTTATCAACGGAGCCGGGATCGGTGGTCACACCTTGTAAAGTCGGGCCTGAGCTTGGCACAGAACTATAGGTAAGGTTGATCTGGTAAGGGTCTGGAGCTCCGCCGCCGACCTGCGCCCAGGAAGTCCTGAGTTTTACATAACTAAAGACCTGGGGAAGACTGACCGCGTCGGACAGGATAAAGCTTCCGCCCACGCTGGGGTAGAAGATATGATCATGCTGCGGGCTCAGGGTGGAGAACCAGTCCTGACGGCCACTGGCGGTAAGGAATAAAATATTCTTCCAATCCAGATCGATGGAACCAAATACCGAAGTGGTTGCTATACGGGGTCTGTATGGTACGGTGGACAGGGACTGAAGATTGGAGATACTGTAAAAATACGGGGTATTGAAATTCGCCCCGGTAAGCGTAAGCCTGTTCTCCTGGTTGCGCCGGTCGTTGAAGCCTGCCAGCGCAGAAAGGTTGAAGTCTTTTGCGAGTGTGGTTTTGTAAGAACCGGTGATAAGACTGTTGTTCTCGAACAGATTGGTCTTTATACCGGAATATAATCCCAGCGGGGTATAAAGAGTACCTGTTGGCAGAATATTGTAATAGTCATAATTGTATTGGTCCCGGCTGATCGTCGCTTTGAAGATCAGGTCTTTGATCAGCTCGTAGGAAATAGATGCCTGACCGATAAAACGGTTCTTGACGTCATTCTCCTGGAACTTATTGATCACGAAATAACCGTTGGAGGCGATGGCGGCATCGTTCCAGATCTGTTCGTTCCCATTAGCATCATAACCGGGTTTGAGCCAGCGTACATCGGCCGTATTTGCGATCTCCAGGGGTGTCCAGTTCGGATTGCCCAGTGCATCGCCGGCGCCGGTACGGTTGTGACCAGTCTCGAGATTGTATTGAGCAAGGGCTTCGATGGATATTTTATCGCTCAGCTTGCTGTTGAGGGCGACGTTGAGCGTCTTACGATCGTAGGTCGTCTTTGGCAGAATGCCTTTACTACTAAGGTCGGCGGCTGAAAAACGGTAGGTCGTCTTTTCGTTGCCACCGGCAAAGGCTATGCTATTGGTGTAGGTCTGACCTGTCTGATAAAAATTCTTGATGTTATCCTTCTTTGCTGTATAAGGATGGTGCTGACCGTCAACTGCCACATAATTCGTATTGCCATCGATGGGGGCACCCCAGGATTTTCTGCCGGATGCCTGTGCGCTGATCAGGTCGGTCGACTCGACGCCATCAAGGCCCTGTCCGTATTGATACTGGAACTGAGGAGTAACAGCTACATTATCAAAGGTGGCTGTAGAATTATATTCGACGCCAACGCCTTTCTGAGCGCGCCCTTTTTTGGTGGTGATCAGGATAACGCCATTGGCGGCACGGGAACCATACAGAGCGGCAGCCGTACCACCCTTCAATACGCTGATGGATTCGATATCGTCGGGGTTGATGCCAGCGATGCCATCGCCCCTGTCGACGTTGGTTGTGGATCCGTTGACCGTAGGCGCGCCTCCTGGTACGGAATTATCGATGGGCATCCCGTTGACCACATAAAGCGGTTGGTTATCTCCGTTAAGAGAGCCGTTCCCGCGGATGGTGACGCGGCTGCTTCCGCCCGGGCCGGTAGAAAGACCTGCGGCATTGACACCTGCAACCTTTCCGGAAAGAGCATTAGCAACGTTGTTCTCACGAGCTGTGGTAAATTCCGAACCCTTTACCTCGGTGACCGAGTAACCAAGGGATTTCTTGGAGCGATTGATACCCAGGGCTGTCACGACCACTTCATTCAGGCCGCGCGTGTTGTCCATGGCAACAGCCAGATCGGACTCGCCGGCCTGGGCAGTAAGATGTTTTGTCTCGAAGCCTACGAAGCTGATCTCCAGTTCCACCCTGGCGCCACTCATAGAGGAGGGAAGAGTGAGGTCGAATGCACCGCTGCCGTCGGTGGTGGTAGCGATCCTTTTGTTGCTGGTTACTGCGACAGTTACGCCTGCCAGAGGAGAACCGTCGGGGCCTTTTACAAGGCCTTTCAGGTGGGGCTGACCGGAGCCCGGCTGGGCTTTACCGACAGAAAAGGTAAGGAGACAGCAGATCAGGAGGCTGCTCCAAACAGTTAGTTGGAATTTTGTCATGAGCGGGTTATTTAGTTTTGGTGAACCGGGATGCAGTTTTTGCAAAATCCTACCCGAATGTATTCTAAAAATTTGTAAACACCCAAACTATTTGCAAATTATTTGCACAAAATGATACGATTTTGACGCACAATGTCATGAAAGGCACAGCTTGGCGCAAAAAGTGCAAAAAGTGCAAATTTCCTAAAAACGGACGCGCCAGATATCATATCTTTATAAATTGGGCCACTAATTATTATTTGCAACCAAGCTCACAGTGAATGACTAAACTTAAAGCCAACGGTATCCCTGTCGCTTTGCCCAAGAAGGAGCGAAAAAATCTGATCCTTAAACAAGTCAGTATCCACACCCGTCTCATGTACAATGACCTGGTCAATCTCATCGATGTTTCTGAGGACACGATCCGGCGGGATGTGAATGAACTGGCAGAAGAGGGACAGCTGATCAGGATCAAAGGAGGGGCCATGTCTGCCGCCTATCATATCGGACATGATGCGCAGACCTATGCACAATCCAACAAACATATCATCGCCGACAAGACGCTGACGCTGCTGAGGGAGGATATCATCGTCCTGATCGGGGGAGGTACGACGGCGAGGGAGTTTATCAAAAAGATACCCAACACCCTTCGGGCTACCTTCATCACGGTGAATGTGCTGACAGCCGTGGAACTATTGGACAAGCCAATGATCAAGACCATTATGATAGGCGGACAGATCTCTGCTTACAGCCAGATGACCGTCAGCGGAGAGGTCTTCGAATATCTTGCCGGTATAAAAGCCGATCTCTGTATCCTGGGTACGAATGCCATCGACTCCAGCAATGGATTGACGGATTCGGACTGGGAAACGATCCAGGTGAAGAAAGCCATGATCAAGGCGGCGGAAAAGGTGGCGGTGATCGCCATTTCGGAGAAGCTGAATTCCAATATGCAAATGAAGATCGCTGACATGGAAGAGATAGATTATCTCATTACTGAACTCTCACCGGATAGTCCGGAGCTGCAGGCTTACCGGTCGAAGAATCTAACGATTTTATGAAGAAAAGCACTTGCCGACTCTCATGTCTTATGCCCGTTCTGTTTATTTTTTGTCTGAGTAGTTTTTCACAGCTGTCCGTAAACCGGCTGCGAACGGAAAACCTTCCCGACCCGCTGACAGTGGAAAGCAGATTGCCGCGCCTGAGCTGGCAGCTGGAAACCCGCGACCGGGGTATCTTACAGACAGCCTACGAGATAAAGGTCAGCGACCGGCCCGATGGCGGAGGGGCCGTCTGGAACCCAGGGAAACTACAGTCGGATCAGTCCCTGCAGATAGTATACGGCGGCGCAGAGCTGCAGTCAGGAAAAAAATATTACTGGAAGGTAAGGGTCTGGGATAATAAAGGCAGGGTTTCCCCCTGGAGTGCAACCGCCTGGTGGCAGATGGGTCTGCTGCATCCCGAAGACTGGAAGGCCGTCTGGATCAAACCTGATATGGAAGAGGACAGTGTGCGCAGCCCGCTGCTTCGCACTACCTTTGTGGCGGAGAAAGGGATCGTTTCTGCCACAGCGTATTTTACCGCGCACGGGCTCTATGAAGCGCGGCTCAACGGCCAGCGGATCGGCGATGCGTGGCTTACGCCCGGATGGACCTCCTATAAAAAGCGTTTGCAATACCAGGGGTATGATGTAACCCATCTGATCCGTCCCGGCAAAAATGCCATCGGCGCCATGCTGGGAAGCGGCTGGTATCGGGGCTATATAGGTTTTAGCGGGCAGCATGATTATTATGGGAAAGACCTGGCCCTGCTGGCACAGCTGGTCATAAAATATAAGGATGGGCACGTGCAGACAGTTGTCTCGGGGCCCAGCTGGCAGTCGGCTTATGGCGAAGTGCTGCGATCGGAACTGTATCATGGAGAAACCATCGATCACCGGCAGGAAAAGCGCGGCTGGTGTGAACCCGCCTATGAAGCAACCGGCTGGTCAGGGACACAGACGGTCGATATCCCCAAAGAGACACTGGTTGCGACGATCAGCGAGCCGGTGAAAAAACAGGAGAGTTTGCACGTAAAGAAGGTGCTGACCACGCCCAGGGGTGAGGTCGTCATCGATTTCGGGCAGAACCTGACCGGCTGGGTCAGCGTAAAGATAAAAGGGAACGCCGGTGACAGCATCCGCCTTTCTCATGCGGAGGTGCTGGATAAAGCGGGAAACTTCTACACCATGAATCTGCGTAGCGCGAAGGCGCAGGATCTGTATATTCTCAAAGGCGGTGAGGAAGAGAGCTTCGAGCCGCATTTTACGTTTCATGGTTTCCGTTATGTCCGGGTGGAAGGTCTGACCGGTAATCTGAACCCCGACGACTTTACCGCAGTTGCCCTTTATTCCGACATGCCGGCGACCGGCAGCTTTGAGTGTTCGGATCCGATGATCGATCAGCTGCAGCATAATATTCAATGGGGACAAAGGGGGAATTTCCTGGATGTCCCGACCGACTGCCCACAGCGTGATGAAAGGCTCGGCTGGACGGGCGATGCCCAGGTCTTTTCCCGCACAGCTGCATTCAATCGCGGTGTAGAGCCCTTTTTTACCAAATGGCTGAAGGACGTCAGCGCAGACCAGCAGCCTAATGGCTCAGTGCCCTTTGTCATACCTAATGTACTGGGGGCCGGTGATGGCGGGAGTACGGGCTGGGCCGATGTAGCGACTATAATTCCCTGGAATTTATACCTGGCTTATGGCGACCGGAGGGTGCTGGAAGAGCAGTATCCCAGCATGAAGGCCTGGGTGGAGTATATGCGCGGGCAGTCAAAAGACAACCTGTGGAATACCGGCTTTCATTTTGGCGACTGGCTTTTTTACCGGCCCACCGATGATGTCGACGGCAAGTCGGCTGTTACCGATAAGTATCTTATCGCGCAGTGCTTTTTTGCACATTCCACACAGCTGCTGATCAAAACCGCGGCCGTCATTGGAAAAAAAGAAGATGTCAGTAAATATACCCTGCTCCTGCAGCAGATAAAAGACGCTTTTGTAAGAGAATACCTGACGCCGAACGGTCGGCTCGTCTCCGGTACACAAACGGCCTATGTGCTGGCCCTGCAGTTCGACATGCTGCCGGAGGCCCTGCGCAAACAGGCGGCTGGCAGGCTGGCGCAAAATATCAAGGACTATGATTATCATCTGACGACCGGCTTCCTGGGTACCCCCTATCTTTGTCATGTATTGAGCCGCTACGGCTATACGTCAGTGGCCTATCGCCTGCTGATGCAGGACAGCTACCCATCCTGGTTATACCCGGTGAAGATGGGCGCTACCACTATCTGGGAAAGATGGGATGGCATCCGGCCGGACAGCAGCTTCCAGACACCGGACATGAATTCCTTTAATCACTATGCCTATGGGGCGATCGGCGACTGGATGTACAGGGTCGTAGCCGGTCTCGATACCGATGAGGATGGACCGGGTTATCATCATAGCCTGATCTCTCCGCATCCCGGCGGCAAGCTCACCTCTGCCGGCGCCGATCTGCAAACCGGCTATGGCCGTCTGAGCTGTCACTGGAAGCTGGAGAACGAATCTTTGTCGGTTGACCTGGTCGTTCCCGCCAATACGACGTCTACATTCAATATACCAGCCCCGGAAGGAGGACTTATAACGGAGGGTGGTCAGCCATTGGCTTCTGTTAAGACGATCAGCGTAGAAGGAGTTGAAAGGGGGTATCTGATCCTTAAGCTCGGCTCCGGGGAATATCATTTTAAGGTGACAAAATAGGTTCAACAATTACTAATCCTGTTTGTTGTCGTTGTTTTTGGATATAGTTTAATAGGTAGGCCATGCGAGGAATTGCCCCATTACTTTTTACGTTTTTCTTCTTTGGCGCAGGCCGGCTCTGCGCTCAGCAGCCGGATACGCCGACCCATATGATCCGGATCTACGAAGACGACGACTTCATCAATATCTGGGGCCAGGGTACGGACAACGCCTATACCAACGGCACAAGGCTGGACTATTTCTACAACCTGCAGCACCCTTCCCGGTTCTTTATCGACAAGGCCCTGCCAAAGGCCGGAGCAGGCAGCGTAAATACTTATGGCTGGGGAATCGTGCAATTGATGTATACGCCTGATGATCTCACCAGCAGCGCCTATAACCCTCATGACTACCCTTATTCGGGCGCCCTCTTTGCCTCTCATACTCTGTTTTCCTATAATCCCGTAAAAAAATATTCTTTTCAAAGCGAACTGGTCCTGGGTGTCATCGGGCCTGCGGCGCTGGCGGGACCGACGCAGAGACTGGTACACGGATGGGAAGGCTTTGACATACCAAAAGGTTGGGGGCATCAATTCAGTAATGATCTTCTTTTAAATATAAATGTCACGGCCGAAAAACAACTGGCCCAGGCTGGAAATGCGCTGGAGATCATCGCCGGCGGCCAGGTCTCGGCCGGGACCATGCAAAACAGTCTGACCGTTTATCCTTTGATACGGTTTGGCAACATGACAGGTTATTTCGATGGGTTTCTCAGCCAGTATACGAGTACAGGATCAAACAGGCGGGGTAAACGAAAGGGGCAGTTCTATTTTTTTGTCAAGCCGGCTGCTCAGCTGATCTTTACGAACGCATTGGTGCAGGGCGGTGTCTTTACACGCAATCCCAACCTTCATCCCGGCGATGGAAAACCATCGGATACAACGGGGGGACAAACCAGCACAACTGCAGAGCCTCCGCCTCCGGCCGCATTACCCTACCCTCCTATCAACAAGCTTCAGGCTTCATTAACATATGGGGCGGTGTTCAATTCAGGAAATTTTAGTTTATCCCTCTCCCAGATAACTTCTTCTGCACAACTAAAAGGATTGTATTGTCATCAGACGGGAAATATATCTCTTTACTTCAGTTGGTAAAATCCTTCTGCGCAATACAGCGAATAATTTTTTTGTTAATTCTTTGAACCTTTTATTTCCGCCGGCGTTCTATTTTGACAGCAAAAGAATCAACAGCGCGTAATTATTCGATAACATAAAACCAACGAAGATGAAAACGACACGTAAGATTGGCGTAATGACTGCCCTATTAGTAAGTTTAGCATTTGCCTCCCAGGCACAGACACAGACTCAGACTCAAAGCACTCCCCCTTCAGACAAACAGGAATTCAGGCTCAGCGTAGGCCCTGAAGCCGGTGTACCCATTGGACAGCTTTCCAACGGTTATGGCTGGTTCCTCGGTGGTACCGTCCAGGGTGAATTGCCGATTGCAAAAAATTTCTATGTGATCGCAAATGCCGGTTATAATAATTTCTTTGTGAAGAACGGCGTAATTCCTAACCAGGATATACGTACGATACCGGTAAAAGCTGGTCTGAAGTACTTTTTTGTACCCAACCTGCTGTATGTACAGGCTGAAGCGGGAGCGTCTTTCCTCGTCGACAAATCCGATCTTTCTGCGGACAAGTCAACGAATTTCGTTTATGCTCCGTCAGTAGGTGTACTGCTCAAACTGGCACCGAAGAATTACCTGGATATCGGTTTCCGCTTCCAGGGCAATGGCAGCTTTTATAACAACGGGACCTATGGCAATGTCCTTGCCCTGCGGGTAGCGTATAGTTTCGGGCTGTAATTTATAGAGGCGTACTAAACTTAAAATAGACGACAAAAGCCGCCCCATTCAGGACGGCTTTTGTGCTTTGCGCCGGAGCAATTCCGGCAAATCTCACAAACTCTTAATCTAGGTTAATGGCCGGGCATCCTGTTTGCTGCTAATTTTGTGATAGAAATTGATTAAATTGTTGTTCAAACATTAAAAAAATTGCTTTATGGCTAACAAATGGATCCTCGATCCCTCCCATTCAGAAGTACAGTTCAAGGTAAAACACATGATGATCTCTACCGTCAGCGGTGAATTCACGAAGTTTGACGCTTCCGTGGAAACAGAAGGAGACGATTTCCAGACAGCCAAAGTGACCTTTACTGTAGATGTAGACTCGCTCACCACAAAGAACGAGCAGAGAGATGGTCACCTGAAGTCAGTCGACTTCTTTGATGCGGCAAATTTCCCGGAAATGAAGTTCGTTGCGACAAAATACGAGAACGTTGACAACGACGGCTCCTATGAGATCTACGGAGACCTCACCATCCGCGGAATAACTCAGCCCGTAAAGCTCGATGCTGAATTTGGCGGTGTGATAAAAGACCCATGGGGGGCTACCCGTGCCGGCATCACCGTCACCGGTAAGATCAACCGTAAGCACTTCGGCCTGAGCTGGAGCGGCACAACAGAAACCGGCAGCCTCGTAGTCAGCGAAGAAGTTCGTCTCCATGTAGCCCTTGAATTTGTAAAAGCATAATATATACCGGCCTCCCCACCTGGGGAGGCCTCCTTATAATTGTGTATATTTGCGGCATGCATTATGTTTCTGTTGAAGGTTTAAGCAAATCGTACGGCGTCAAGCCACTGTTCACGAATATCACATTTCACATAGAAGAAGGGGATAAGATCGCCCTGGTCGCAAGAAATGGCAGCGGAAAGTCCACCCTGCTGAAAATACTCTCTGGCAAAGACACTGCCGAAGGCGGCACGGTATGGATCCATAAGGATGTCACGGTCGCCCTGTTCGAGCAGGAGCCCGTTTTTAAAGAGGATAAATCGATCCTGGACAATATCTTTGATCACAATCACCCTGTTATCAATGCCATAAAGGACTATGAACTGGCCAGCGATGAAGAGGACGTCGATAAGATAACCGATGCCATCGTCCGGTTGGACGAGCTGAATGCCTGGGATTTCGATACCAAGGTCAAAGAGATACTGGGTAAGCTCAATATCCATCATCTGAACCAGGCGGCGGGCACCCTGTCCGGCGGCCAACGCAAGCGGGTGGCCCTGGCCAAAACCCTGATCGACATCGGATTCGAGCACAAGCATGTCCTGCTTATCATGGATGAACCGACCAACCACCTGGATGTGGAAATGGTCGAATGGCTCGAACATTACCTGAACCAGGAAAAAGTCACCCTGTTACTGGTCACGCACGATCGCTATTTCCTCGACAATGTCTCCGAAGAGATCTGGGAAATGGATGGCAGCAATCTGCATGTTTATAAGGGGGATTATGAGAATTTCCTGGAGAAAAAGACCGCCCGCATCGAAAATGACACGGCCTCCATCGACAAGGCCCGTAATACCTACCGGAAAGAACTGGAGTGGATGCGCAAGCAGCCAAAGGCCCGGACGACAAAAAGCAAGAGCCGCCAGGATAACTTTTATGTAGTTGAGGCGAAGGCCAAACAGCGGATCGAAGACCAGCAGGTCGAACTGCAGATGAAGATGAACCGGCTGGGCGGTAAAATAGCCGAGCTGAAAAAGGTCTATAAGAGCTTTGGTGAGAAAGTCATTTTGAAAGGGTTCGACTACACCTTCAAGAAGGGCGAACGCCTGGGCGTGATCGGAAAGAACGGCGTCGGCAAGTCTACATTTATCAACATGCTGCAGGGCATCGAAGAGCCGGACAGCGGCAAGATCAATATTGGTGAGACCGTCATCTTTGGCAACTATTCCCAGTCGGGGCTGGTGATCAAGGAAGACATGCGGGTGATCGAATATGTGAAAAACATCGCCGAGCATTTCCCGCTGGCCGCCGGCGGATCACTTAGCGCAGCGCAATTCCTTCAGCTTTTTCTCTTCCCGCCGGAACAGCAGTATACCTATATTTCCAAGCTGAGCGGTGGTGAAAAAAGACGTCTGCACCTGCTCTCCATCCTTTTCCGAAATCCCAATTTCCTCGTGCTGGATGAGCCCACCAATGACCTGGACCTGCAGACACTGGCCATCCTGGAGAACTTCCTCAGCGAATTTCAGGGTTGTCTGCTTATAGTCAGCCATGACCGGTATTTTATGGACAGGCTGGTAGACCATTTGCTTGTGCTGGAGGGAGACGGTTTTGTCCGGGATTTCCCGGGCAACTATTCCCAGTACCGCGAATGGCAGAAGCTGGATGATGACCAGGCTGAGTTCCGCCCACCCGGAGATAGTTACAAACCTCAACCCGGCCCCGTTCCTGCCGTCAAAGCAGCCGAAGCGCCGCCTGCACCGGCTGCGCCAAAAAGACAAGCTTCCTATAAAGAAAAAAGAGAGTTTGAAGACCTGGAAAAAGAGATGTCGCGTCTGAATCAGGAAAAAAAGGAGATCACCGAAAAGCTCAACAGCGGGACCGCCCCTTTCGACCAGCTTCAGCAGATGTCTATCCGGATCGGAGAGATCAGCCAGCTCCTGGATGATAAAGAACTGCGCTGGCTGGAACTGAGCGAGATCATGGCTTAATTCAACCGTTCATCCATTTATGAATGTACTTACTGCCCCGTAAGAGGTAAAGGGCCTATATTTGGCCGCCCAAACCGGACTGAGCCCGGTATTATATCAAAACATAAACTTTCATGAGAAGACTCCTCTTATTTCTGTCAGTATGCACAGCCGGTGTCTCACAGGCACAGAAGATCGCAGATCCAAGGCCTTTTGCAAAGACCATCACGGCAGACGACTTAAAAAAACATTTGTACATCGTCGCCAGTGCAGCATTCGAAGGCCGGGAGACGGCCACAGAAGGTCAGCGGAAAGCCGCCGCCTATATCGAGAACGATTTTAAGAGCCTTGGCCTCAAGCCGGGCAATGGTGACAGCTACCAGCTGTATTATCCGGTGTTCCAGGATTCGCTGGAAAGCGCCGGGTTATCCATCAATGATCAGCCTTTTGCCCTTAACAAAGATTTCTTCGCGAGCACAGGCTCTAATTTCAATGCAGAGCTGCTGGGCAGCGAGGTCATTTTCGCAGGTTATGGCATCAGCGACAGTACCCGTAACGACTACAAGGGGCTCGATGTAAAAGGAAAGATCGTGCTGGTCCTGGGCGGTCAGCCTGCGGGCGCTGCCGCACCGGCGATGGGTCGGAGAGGCGCCGGTTTCTATGCAAAACAGGAAGCCGCTCAGAAAAATGGCGCCGCAGGAGTATTGATCCTGCAGGCGAATGTTCCCCGTCAGCTGTTTGCCCCCAAGGGGAATATGTACCTGAGCGAATACAAAAAGGTCATCTATCCCGAGAACTTCTATATAACAGATAAGGTGGCCCAGGCAATCCTCGGTGACGACTATAAAACGGCCCTGGCCGGTCAGCCTCAGCCAAAGCCTTATACAGTAAATGTAAAGATGGCCTTTCGCAAGAACATCCTCCAGCTGAAGAGCAGCGATGTGCTGGGCTTCCTGGAAGGCAGCGACCTGAAGGATCAGATCGTCGTCCTTTCTGCGCACTATGACCACCTTGGCAAAAGAGATACGGTGATCTATTACGGCGCCGATGACGATGGTTCAGGCACAGTGAGCATACTCGAGCTGGCTGAAGCTTTTGTAAAGGCAAAGGCTGCAGGCAAGGGCCCGCGCCGCAGCATTCTTTTCCTGGCCAACTCCGGTGAGGAAAAAGGATTGTTCGGCTCCCAATATTATTCCGAGCATCCGACCTATCCCCTGGATCACACCACGGTGGATCTCAATATCGACATGATCGGCCGGATCGATCCCAACCGCAAGATCGGGGATTCGACAAATTATGTGTATGTTGTCGGCGATGACAAGCTGAGCACGGACCTCAAGCCTATCAGCGAAGGGATGAACAAGAAGTATTCCAAGCTCGAGCTGGACTATAAGTTCAACGATCCTACCGATCCTGAACGCATCTATTATCGCAGCGACCACTACAATTTCGCGCGTAAGGGTGTGCCTATCATCTTTTATTTCGACGGCATCCACAAGGATTATCACAAGCCCTCCGATACCCCTGACAAGATCAATTACGATATCATGGAGAAGAGAGCCCGGTTCGTCTTTTTCACAGCCTGGGAGATGGCGAACCGTAATGATATGCTGAAGCGGGATATACCGCTGAACTAAGCATCAGCGTTTCAGAACTGTCACGCGTAAAAAATTTGCCGGTATCAATGTGGTATCGGCATTTTTACTTTTATTCTCCCGTGTAAACAAGGCTTCCAGCTCAGCCTGCAGCTCAGCCGCTTTTCCGTTCTTTTCAGCAGCCTCGAAGGCGTTCATGGTCGGGCCATAATAATCCCTGAACCTTCCGACGAATTCCGCAGGCGGTACAGGAAGGCTAAAGGTGAAAGTGTCGGTCAAAAAGGATATGTCTTCCTTTGCAACACCAGCATTGGCAAACCGTTCGATCACGTGGCTTTCTACCCCCCACAACATCGGGCTGATAAAACCTTCAGGCGGCGGAGGCGTATAAGCGGCGCTGATCTTCAGGATCTGCGCTACAAGCGTTGGGTCTCCCGGTATCCAGTTTCCCATGACGATCCTTCCCCCCGACTTCGTAACCCGGACCATTTCTTTTGCCACGTCCAGGGGTCTGGGGGCGAACATCGCCCCGAAGATGCTCACGACGAGATCAAAGCTTTGATCATCCAGCTCGTGCAGATCGGATGCATCCCCCACCCTGAATTGACAATTGCCGATCCCCTCCTCATTTACCCATCTGCTGCCTGCCGCGACAAGGTTCTCTGCAATGTCGACGCCCAGAACTACGGCTCCGAGTCTTGCTTCAGGAATTGCAGTAGTGCCATCCCCACAGCCGAGATCCAGCACTTTAAGGCCCCTGGTAACGCCCAGTTGATCGATCAGCGCAGATCCGCTCTGCCGCATGCTTTCGGCGATCTTCGTGAAGTCGCCTTTTTCCCATAATACTTTATTTGCATTCATAGATCAATATTAGCCCTTTGGCATCCATTGGCTTTGACTTGCCGGTCCAATTATCTGACTTAAAAGTCCAGCTGCGGATTTTTACTAAAAATTCATAAATTTAGATGCCATGGTTAATTTTTTTGAACGGGTATTACAGCATCCACAATACTACCGGCAGTTCAGTTGCAGCAAGTCACTGATCACTGCATTCAATTGCCCGATGGAAGCCCGTCTGATGAAAGCCCGTTTTGCGGATCTGTGGACACAATACAATTATCTGTTCTATGTGGTGGATGGAGAGAAGATCTGGCACACGGCAAAAGGATCTTATACCATTCAAAAGGACAGCTGTGTGTTTGTACGGAAAGGAGGTTTTATTTTAGAACAATTTATGGATAAGGGTTTTTGTGTGGTCCTTTTCTTTATCCCCGATGATTTTATCTGCGAAACATTACATACAAGATCAAAGCCGCTGCCTAATTATGATCAGCAGCACGAACCTGTTATGCTGCTGGAATCCAGCGAGACACTGAAAGGCTTTTTTCTTTCGATGTCCTCCTATTTTTCGGAGACCGGGGAACCGGACCCTTCGCTGATGGAACTGAAATTCAGGGAATTGGTCCTGAACATCGCAGACAATCCTGTCAATAAGGACCTCTTGTCCTACTTTTCGTCTTTATTGCACGAACCCCAGATGACACAGCTCAAACGGGTGATGGAGGACAATTTTTGCTTTAACCTGAAACTGGAGATCTATGCGGAACTCAGCAACCGCAGTCTGTCGACCTTTAAAAGAGATTTTGAAAAACTTTTCCATTGCCCGCCCGGAAAGTGGCTGCTCGAAAAACGATTACAGCATGCTCTTCACCTGATGAATAATCTGAACAGATCGGTGAGCGAGGCGGCTTTTGAAAGCGGTTTTGAAAATCCGTCCCATTTCAGCCGCGCCTTTAAGGTGAGGTTTGGCAAATCTCCTACTTTATTATCCGGTAACAAAAGCGGAACAGCTTTCCCTGGAAGTCGAACGGCGTCGTAGCATTGGTGATATCTTTGAGCAAAGACGCCCCGATCTTCTCACTCTCCATTTGAAATTTTCGATAGTTGGTACTGAAATACAGGGTGCCGCCCGGCCGCATGATCCGCAGGGTTTGATTGATCATTTCCGCATGGTCACGCTGGATGTCGAGAAAGTCCTTCATGCGTTTGCTATTGCTGAAAGTGGGCGGGTCCATGACAACGAGGTCGTAGAAATCGGCGGGGGCATCGTCCAGCCATTGTTTGACATCGGCATGGATGAAATGGGTTTGGGGCGATGTAGCGGGCGGAGTGCCGGCGCCGGTGAGATTCAGTTTCATGTTCTCTTCTGCCCAGTTGAGATAGGTCTTTGACAGGTCGACCGAGTCTACCCTGGTCGCACCGCCCGCGGCGGCGTAGACGGAGAAAGACCCGGTATAACAGAACAGGTTCAGCATCCGTTTGTCCCTTGCTTCATCGCGTACCATTCCCCGGGTGATACGATGGTCCAGGAAAAGACCGGTGTCGAGGTAGTCCGTGAGGTTGATCCGAAAGGAAAGGCCCGCTTCTTTGGCGACAAAGAATTCCTGTTCGCTGGCCAGCTTTTCATATTGCCCATGACGGCCTGCTTTACGGCGCCTTTCACGGAAATAGATGCGTTCGTCGGGTATATTCAGCACCTCGCTGACGGTAGGCACACAGGATTCGAGCCAGGCTTCATGTTCTTCTTCTGTCATACCGTGACGCCGCTGGTATTCGGCCAGGTAGACCTTATCCTCGTAGAGTTCGATACAAAAAGGGAATTCCGGCAGGTCATGGTCATAAACCCGGTAGCAGGTAATATTCTGCCGTCGCGCCAGCTTTGACGAATGTTTATACATCTTCGTCAGCCTGTTGCGAAACATTTGCAGCTTTTCTTCACTGATACGGCTGTTTTTGCTATCGCTATTGACGGGATCGGGTTTGCTCTCTTCACTCATTCGCAGAAATTTTGTTTTGTTGTAAAGATCTGAACCCTATTGCCGCCAGCGCAAAGACCCCGCCAACTATCCACCATAATGCGGAAAATCCGGCATGCTCCGCTACCTGGGAACCCCCTATCGGTCCGATCACCTGGGCAATAGACCAGGCGATGGTATAAAGGCCCGCGTATTGCCCGCGGTTGGTCAGAGAGGTGCGGCCTATCCAAAAAGAGTTCAGAAAAGGCATCGAACATATTTCTCCCATCGTGGTCAGGATCATGCAAAAAAAGGCGGCATAGATCGACAACGGTAAGATATTGAGAAGGACATAAGAAAGTCCTACTAATGTCACGCCATAAAAAATATAGAAAAGATTCTCTTTCTTTCCTTCCAGCTTAAAGACCAGCACCATTTCCAGCACGGTGATGAGCAGACCATTGAGGGTCATCAGCAGACCGATCATATACTCGGGCATGTGCAGGGCTTTTTTATAATAGACCGGCAGCGTTGAGAACAATTGAAAAAAGCCGCATCCGTAAATAATGACACAGGCGATGAACCGAAGATAGATGGTATCCCGGTAAGGGGAAAGAACCGGTTTATCCTGGGCCTTTCTATGATGAACGGCCGAGCCGCCGCCTTCAAGTGGCAGGAACCAGCGGAGCAGCAGGAAGCCTGCCAGGTTGGTAAAGCCATCCACCCAAAACAAAAGATGATAATTAATAGAAGCCAGGATTCCCCCGATGGCTCCGCCTACCGCCCAGCCCAGGTTGACGGCCAGCCGGTTCAGGGAATAGGACCGGGTCCTGTTCTCTTCATTGCTGTAATGCGCGATGGCCGTGGAATTCGCAGGACGGAAGGCGTCGTTGACCAGGCTAAGCAGGAAGGCACAGAGGCAGATCAGGGGATAGCTTTTCATCTGTCCCAGCACCATGAACAGGAAACCTCCGCCGATGAGGGTAACCCATTGGATCCGCTGAAAGCCGAAGCGGTCGGTCAGGCGGCCGCCGATAAATCCGCCGCATACCGCGCCAAAGCCAAAGATTCCCATGACCAGGCCGGCCTGCCCGATGGTATACCCCGTAGAAGTGAGATAGATCGTCATAAACGGGAGGACCATTGTGCCGCTGCGGTTGACCAGCATGACAAGAGAGAGGAGCCAGGTAGACCTGCTCAAGCCACTGTAAGCGTTCTGATATAGAGAAATGGTGCGGGTCAGCATGAGGTTGTAAAAATAAAAAAGCCCACCCGGTTGGGCAGGCTTTTTTATCTGAACGGCGCATTATTTTCCGCCAAATACTTTTTTCAGCAGATCATCCACCTGTGCAGCGGGGTTCTGCCGGATATTTTTTTCTTCCTGGGCAACATAGTAGAACACCCCATCCAGCGCTTTCTGCGTGGCATAACCGGAAAGGTCAGGATTCACTTTGGAGACAAAGGGCATCTTGTTATAGGTTTCGAAAAGGGTCTTCCAGTATTTCGTGGCGCCGGTCTTTTGCAGGGAGGTATCTATCACCGGATGGAAAGCTGTCGTCAGCTGGGCCGAAGTGCTTTTCCGGAGATAACCGGTGGCGGCGGTGTCGGCTCCTTTGAGGATGCCAAGACCATCCGAGACGCTCATATGCGTAATGGCATTCAAAAAGATCGGGGCGGCGGACTTGGCGGCATCTTCAGCGGCCCGGTTCAGGCTGAGGATGGCATCATCGACCTGTTTGCCAAAACCGGCGCTTCTAAGGGTTTTTTCCACCTTTGCCGCCTCGGGGGGCAGCAATATTTTTACGGCTGCGTCTCTGAAGAAGCCGTCTACAGCCGACAATTTGTCAGAACTTTTGGTCGTACCACGGGACAAGGCCTCTTTCAAACCGGCCACGATATCATCGGAACTGAGGCCTTTACCGCCTTTAAGGGAGCCAAGGGCGCTCTTTGCACCGCCAAGCAGACCACCCTGGGCATGGGCCATCATAGCAAAAAAGAGAAAAACGATCAGGGCATAGGAAAACTTTCTCATTCAAGGATATTTTTCGTTTACAATAGGGATTAAAAATACGGGCAAAACATGATAAAGTTATGTTAAGTAACGGAGCAAGGGCTTATTTATTGCGGGTCAATATATTAAGAAGAAACACCTTATTTTTGCGCGACAATTCAACTACCATGAATGTAAATAAGAAAATTATCCTTTCATCTCTTTGTGTATCTGCCGGCCTGGGTGTAATAGCACAGGCAAAGGCTCCCGCAGCTTCTACTGCTAAAAAGCCGGCTTCGGCTGCCGCGGCCAGTGCTCCTGCTCTTAAGACTTCACAGGATTCTTTGAGTTATGCGATCGGGCTGAGCGTGGCCAATTTTTACAAACAGATGAATATTACCAATATCAATTCTGCATTGGTGACCCGCGCCATCAATGATGTCAATAAAAAAGGTAAAACGCTCATGGATGACCAGCAGGCCAATACGGTCATGAGCAATTATATTCAAAAGACAAAGGCGGAAAAAGCCTCCGGCAATAAAAAGATCGGTCTGGATTTCCTGGCCGCCAACAAAAAGAAACCCGGTGTAGTAACGCTGCCGAGCGGTTTGCAATATTCTATTATAAAAGAAGGCACAGGTCCCAAGCCTGCCCTGACCGATATGGTACGTGTACACTATCATGGTACGCTGATCGACGGAAAAGTGTTTGACAGCAGTGTGGAAAGAGGCGAGCCGATCGAACTGGCGGTGAACGGTGTCATTCCCGGCTGGACAGAAGCTTTGCAGCTGATGCCGGTGGGTAGCAAGTGGAAGCTGTTCATTCCTTCCAACCTGGCTTATGGCGACCAGCAAGCCGGTCCGTTGATCGCGCCTGGCTCTACACTTGTATTTGATGTGGAGCTGCTGGATATCGTGAAGAAACCAACTGCGCCGGCGCCAGGCCCCGATACCACTGCCAAGCCCGACAGCACGTCGCACTAAGCAGTTCGCACTGAGCCGCCGCGTGAGAGCGCATAAACCAGCCGGCTGCCACTCTGCACTAATGTAATTTCTGCGCCCTGAAAAGATTATCAGTGGCCTGTAATATTTTCGCTTTGAGTTTCGGATTATAGTCCGGGTGTTTCGCTAAGAAATTCCGGACTATTTTCGTTTCTGAGGCTGTCCGGCACCAGCCAAAACTCGCCTGCAGCCAGCTTTGCGGAAAGAAAACGTCGCCGGTGCGCTGGATGTCTTCGAGCCAGTCCAGCGAAGGCTGCAGATATTTCTCTGCCGAAGCCGCCCGCAACGGGTGATGAAGATACCCAAGGGCTGTCAATACCCAGGACTCTTTCCGTCGTGCTTCCGGAGCCTGCAGGCTCGCAAAAAAACTATCTCTTTGTTTTTCATCATTCGATAGTGCAGGCAGGAGATAGATCAGCCGCTGACGCCGGTCGTTGTTCTGGATCCGCGTCAATTGCTCGTCCAGGATCGCTTTGCTGCCCGGATAGCTGCGCAGGGCCAGGGCGGCGGCGAGGCTGGTATAGTCTTCCTCTGTCAATACTACGCCGGCAGGTGCCCGGCGCTGTTTCCAGACGGTATAGATCGTATCCATCGCCTGTTGCGTGGTTGCAATATTGGTGAAGGTGCGGAACAACTGTTTCCGTTCGTTCCTCGAAGACAGCACCCGAAAGGCTGACCAGCAATCCTGTTCGAGATCCGCCGCCAGCGAGTCCCGTGCAGCAACCGGCAGAAAACGCCAGAATATCGATTGCACCTGATCGAGAAGGATATTGAGGTTTAGCTCCTCCGGTTCATATGTCATCAGCCGGCGATCGTAAGCCAGCAGCTGCCCCGGGCTAAAAGCCCGTCCGTCCAGCATGTTCTCATAGTTGTTAATATAGGCTGAAGCGCGTTGAAGCGAAGTGAGAGATGACGAAAAAAGCTGGGATCCCCCTTCAGCGGGGAAGACGCCATATCCGCGGCCATCCGAATTGAATAAAATAGATAGCGGCTGCGCCTTGCCGATAGCAGAAGATACGGAAACAGAGGGTTTATCGCTGTTGACATTCAGCTCTTCTACCCTATCTCCATAGACAAGGGCAATCTTGAATAATTCAGGCTGAACGGGTGCCGGCCCGTTCTCCCCACGCTGGCTGATGCTAAGATCGCTGATCTTCCCATCCTTTACCTCCAGCTTATAGGAAAATACAGGGCGACCCGTGCCTTCGACCCATACGGCGTCCCAGGCTGTGAGATCGATGGAGGTATGCGGTTGCAGGGCCTGCACCAGGTTGGGCCAGCTTGCATTGCCACCGGCGTATTTTTGAAGATAATCGCGCAGGCCATCCCGGAAAGCATCAGCACCCATCAGCTGTTCCAGTTGCCGCATGACGATGGGTGCCTTGTGATAAATGATATTCCCGTAGAGCGATCCGGCTTCGTTAAGATTGGAAAGCTTCTGCCGGATGGGATGTGTACCACCGGTACGTTCGATACTATAAGCCGCCGGATAATGATCCGTGAGAAATTTAAGGTCGTAGTTGTTGTCATGCAGCGTGAGATCGCTGACCTTATCAGCCATGAAATTGGCAAAGACCTCTTTCATCCAAACGTCGGTGAACCAGGTCATGGTGACCATGTCGCCAAACCACATGTGAGCCGTCTCATGCGAGAGCAGGTTCGACCGGTTTATAAATTGTTCCCGGGTCGCGCCGGAGTCGAGAAAGAGCGTGCTGGCCTTGTATTGAATGGCGCCGGGATGTTCCATGCCTCCGAACTGAAAATCGGGGATGGCGACGAAATCAAACTTTTGAAAGGGATAGGGTATCCCGGTATAGGTCTGCATGAAATGCAGCGCCTGGCCTTCGATCCGGAAGATGGAGTCGAGGCTGAGCCGAAGTTTCGTACTATCAGTTTCGCGAAAAAGAAAATTCATGGGCTGTCCATCCGCTGTTGAGCCAGTTGTGGCGAACTTACCCGCGGCAAAGGAAAAAAGATAGGTGCTGATCCTGTCGGATGAACGGAAACGCAGGCGCGTATCATTATCTTCCTGTACCGAGTCCAGCAATGGAGCATTGGCAATCGCTTTCCAACCAGCAGGTTTTGTCAGCGACAGGTTGAAGACAGCTTTGAGGTTGGGTTGATCGAAGCAGGGAAAAAGCGTACGCGCCCTGTCCGGTACAAGCAGGGTATACAAAAAGTCCGGGTTGCGATTGAGCGCCGCGTCTCCGGCAACAAAACGTAATTCGACCGTATTGAGGCCCGCTCGCAGCAAGCTTGTCGGTAGTTGCAGATGTTCGTTGATAAAGCGAACAGGAGCCGGCTGGCCATTGATGTGCAGATCCAAAGGAGCGGCCCCCTTGAAGTCTAAGAGCAGCGGAAAGTATTCGCGGCTTTCCACGTTATCGCTGTATCGGAATGAGATCTTTTCTTCTCCGGTTACGGGAGCCGGCTTTTCCGCCGGCAGGTGAAATACCAGGTCATACTGAAGATCTGTCAGGCGGGCAGCCCGGTAATTGGCCAGAGAAAAGGACACTCCAGCCTGCCCGATGCTGTCCGGGACATCCTGTCCCTTTGCGGCAATTATAAAAAACAGGAATAACAGGAATGAAAGCGGTCTGACAGTCAGCATATCTGGAAATTGAAACAGAAAAATACGGTATTTCCGTTTATAATTTCGGGAAACTGGTGGTAAATTGGGTTATGATCAAGCCCATCCTTTTGTTACTAACCCTTATCCTATTACGCGCCGACCAGGATGTAAAAGTAATCACCTGGTCTGCAGGCCGGGCTGATACAGATAGCTATGAAAGTCTTTCATTCTGGATCAAGAGCAATCAGCGCGCCTATGTCCGTTATGCCCATGGCAGGGAGGCGGAAGATGTCGAGCTGGGATGGTCCGGGCTGGATCAGCAGAATAACAGGAAGGGGTTCGTCGTACGGTTCCCTGCGCCCGATACATTGACCTGGATCATAACGCCCATGGATTCTACGCTAAATGTCGCCGATCGTTGGGGAAAGTACCGGAAGGAATACCGTTGGGAAAATGAAAATACGGGCTCCGGAGATTCCGTTTGTTCGATCTGCGCACAAAATTCAAAACAAGCAATGAGCTGGCTACGGAAGTATTTTTTCCAATAGCCAGCTCAGGTTTTGCGCTGGCGGGCTGGCGGCCCGGGCGCCGTTTAATTCTTTTTATCGTCGTCTGCTTTCTTCCTTAGTTGCTCCAGCAATTGCAATCCCAACAGACCGCTGATCGGGCTTCCCGCGTCACCATTGCCTCCGATGAGGATCTCGGGCATGATCTTGATATGCTGCTCACCGATAGCCTCCATCACCTTCAGCTGGGTGAAATTGTCGCCGCCCATGGCCTCTACGGCAAGCTTGTATGATTCGGCAGAAGACTTACCGATGGCCAGGATCTTCCCGGCTTCTGCATTACCCGTGAGGGAGATCTTTTCTGCATCAGCTTTTGCCAGCCATTCTATCTTCTCCGCGTCGGCCTTTGCCAGCAGTCTTGTTTTTTCCGCTTCCCCACTGGCCAGCAACTTCAGCCTATCGGCCTCGGCAGTGGCCTGTAACCGAACACTGTTGGCGTCACCGGTAGCCTTTTTCACGGACGCATCGGCAATGCGTTCGGCGATGAGCACGCCCTGGTCGGCTTTTACGATCTCCTTTTGGATCTCGGCAATAGCTGTCTCTTTTTCGAGACTCTGGCGGGTTTCCTGCGCCTTCATCTGCGTGTCATAAGTGACCTTCTGCTCTTCGGCAAGCTTACGGTCGGTGAGGGTTTTCATCAGGCTTTCGGGCGGAACGATGTCTCCGATGAGGGTATCGACGCCGATGACATTGTATTGTTCCAGCACCCTGCCGATATGATTTCTCGCCGCCTCCTGTCTTTCCTTACGGGCGCCAAGAAAGGAGATCACATCGCTGTCCTGGGCCGAGTTACGGAAATAGTTACCGATGGTCGGTTCCAGCACCTGGCTGACGAGGTTGACCATATTCCCAAAACGGGCGATGACCTTTGGCGCCTCGAGAGTCGGGATATGGATGATCTGTGCCACGTCGAGGTTAAAGGGGAAGCCGTCCTTGCTACGCACCGTGATGGTCGACAGATTCTTATCCAGCTGATGCGCTTCGCTGCGGGCGCTGGCCCAGTTGAGCACGAGGTTGGTGGTCGGCACCAATTCCACTTTCAGGATATAAGGATTGATGGGGTATTTCCCGGGGCCTAAAGGTTCCGCCCAAACGCCTTTTGAGCCGCGGGCTACGATATTGCCATGCTTGAACTCTACTCCGCTGAGGTCTACGCCTTCGCTTCCGACAAAAGAGATGACGACGCCCACATAACCGATGGGGATCTCCGTCATCTTCACCATGTCCACTTTTACGAACCAGGGGTTGAGAAAATAAGAGCCTGCAAGGATCACCTGTTCCTGCAACCCTTTATAACCACCGCTGGTAAGGAAGAGGTCCGCATCCTGGAACTTGTTGTGCTCGCCGATGATCTTTCCAGCTATCTGTCCGTCATCGAGCGGCTTTCCTTCCAGCGTCGTGACGATGCCTACGGCATTGTCCGGAATGGAGATCATGTCGGTGATCTCCACGTCGAACAGGAAGGTGTTGATACGATAGGAGCCTGGTGTCATGATGCCCGTCTGCCGGCCTTTGCGACCGCCATTCTTCAGAAAGGCCTCTGCATCCTGGAAAGAGTCGCAGGGAACTTTACGGGCAAGGATTGAACCTGTTTCCAGTTCTGCTCCGTCCCGGGCCAGCACGAGACCGATCTTACCGGTTGGAATAATGGTAAAAGGTTGAAACATGACATCATATTGCCAGAACCATTTCGCAAAGTAAACACCGGGAGCCAGGGTCTGCGCCTGGTATCCGGCCTCCCCGTTCGAAGCGATGATCCGGCCTTCCGGTAAGGATTGACGGCCTACCAGAACAAACTTTTTGGTCACCAATCCTATCCGGTCCTGCGGCACGATGATGACGCCGAAGAACACGCGCAGGATCAGACGATAAAGCACAATGCATAACAGGGGGATGCCGATGATCAATCCCCATTTGATCAGCATAGAAGAGTCCATTTTTATTGAAGTTTAGATTTTAGCTGGTGATGTGAAGGTACATATTGAGCAGCAGGTGCTATGGTTTTTGGAGCCTGTTGGTAGCACAAAGTTTGTGCACGCGCGGGTCTGTAGCAATGGAAATCTGGACGAGCGGCAAACTAACGGGGAGCAGGGTCCCAGGGGGCTGGGAACGGCTAAAACAAAAGCCGCCCCGGATTCCCGGAGCGGCTATGATGTATATCACTAATAATCAACTTACTACTATAACTCTCACGGGTGTTGGATACACGATGGTGCCGTCATCCAGGGTAATCCGGAAATAGAAACGGTTGACGAGCTCGGTATTCAATTTCAGCGTTTCCTTGGGATAGACGCTGCGATATATTCCGAGTGTTGTTTTGAACGTAACGGTCGTTCCGCTACCCGGGATAGCGGCTACAGGATAAAAACCGGTGGTGCCGCCGCTCTGGATAGCTGCATAGCTGGAAGAGGTCGCAACCTTCGTGATCTCCTTGATCGTACGGCCGCTGGTAGAAGGAATGGTCATGACGATGGTGATGCTGCTGTCGCTGACAGAAGAATTCACGGCCGGATCGGGACGGTTGCCTACGGTATTTTGAACGCTCACCGGTACATCGCCTCCGTTGTATGCCGAATAGTTGGGTCCAAATCCATGTTGTTTGGAACAGGAGGATAACATCGCCATCCATAAAAGAAGGCTCGAATATTTTTTAAGTAGAATGATCATATAACTTCTCATTTATAAGATGTATGTATTAGATTTTACGGTTTGGCCCACCAAAGCTTGACGTCAACGAGAGGTCTGGGGTTGGGCGCGTTGGGATTGGTCGACTGCTCCGTATTCGTATAAGGAAGACGGGTGGGGATCACGGTCGGGTCATCACCGCCCGGATTATTTGGCAGGGCGAGTACAGGATAGCCCGTGCGGCGGTAGTCGTCGAATGCCTCGATGCCATTACCGATCCAGGCGATGTACTTCTGTGTGATGATCTGTTTGCGCATATCCTCGGTAGAACCCGACAGATTGACCACGGTTGGATTAGCGGCAAAATATGCGCTGATCGTCGCCGTATCTATTCCCACTTTTGACATGGAAGTTTTGATCCCTGCCTGGTAGTAGGCATTGGCGTCACCGGGAGTGCCTAATATGAGGGCTGCTTCTGCCAGTATGAAATTGACCTGGAAAAAGGTCAGCAAACGGATCGGCGCATTTCCCGTAACCCCGATAAGATAAGTACCATACTGAGAACGGTTGGCCACAGCAGGCGCAACAGAATTAGCTCCATTGTCAAAACCGACGAATACTCCGTTGGGTTTGGTAAAGAACTTTGCCAGTCTTACGGTATCGTTGAGGCTTGTCATCAGGTTGAGCAAGCGCTGGCTGAGCATCTGATCGCCTGTTCTATTGACGTAATTGAAATTATAGATGGGGTTTTGATTGCCTGTCTGGGAACCAAACGGAACTTCAAAGTCCAGGCTGGTATTATTGATATAGTTGTTACCGGCGAGAACATCGGTGATAACGGACCTGGCCAGTGCTGGATTGGTATTCGTCAGCATGATCGCAAACTTCAGCAGCAGCGTATTCCCCATTCTTTTCCATTTGGTGATGTCTCCGCCATAGACGATATCATCCGTCGTTGGCTTGAAGAAGCTGGTCTTATCCAGGTCGGCCATGCCGCTTTTCACCAGGTCGAAGAGGCTGCGAATACCCAGGCTGGGATTGCCCTGGTAAATATCCTGCACCTTATCGAACCGCGGATAAAGGTAGGTGGAAGGCTGTCCCGCCTGGGAATAGGGAACATCACCCCAGATATCGGTAGCCAATGAAAAAGCGTAAGCCATTTCCAGCTTTGCAATTCCCGAATAGATAGGGCTGGTTGCCGAATCGAGATTGATCAGGGCCTGGCAGTTGTTGATGCTGCCGCCATAGATCTCACCGTTCCACTGGTTGTCGAAGGCGCCGCTGAAGTTGTAAACATCATAACCTTGCGTCTGATTGGCCACGCCGGCGATGTGCTGCATGATGGCGGAAGTCGCCCGGTCCAGGTCATTGCTGTTTGCAAACGCGATGCCGATAGTCGTGGTGGGCAGGAGCACGGTCGAAGGCACCGTCTGCGGATTGTTGGGGCTGGTGTTAACGGCCAGGTATTTTTTACAGGAGCCCAGCAGGAAACCCGCTAAAAGCAGCAGGAGAAATATTTTTTTCGAAGATGTCATATATAACATGATTGGGAATTTAAAGTTTATTACAGGGATACTTTTAGACTCGCGCCCACGGTCCGGGCATTGGGGGCACCCTGCAGGTCGAGACCACGGATATTGCCTGCACCCTGGGTATTGACCTCGGGATCAAAAAAGGCATTAGGCGCAACGTGAAAGACGTTGTTGGCAAAGGCAGAGATCCGGACATAGTTGATCCCCCATCCCTTGGTGATACGTGCAGGAAGGTCATAGCTCAGGGAGATCTCCCGCATACGGAACACCGTTGCATCGTACACATTCAGCTCGCTTTGCAGACCGCCCTGAACACCCCAATAAGTTTGGGCCGGGATCTGGATATTGTTCTTGATGTATTTGCCGCCGGTGAATATTTCACCTGGCAGGATCCACGGCTGCTCGCGGTCTTTAGCCGTCTCGATCCATGCACCGCGGGATTTATAAGAGGCTGCCGTAAAGGACAGGATCTGTCCGCCTTTTGTAAAGTCGAAAGTGAAACCCAGGGAAACGCTCTTATACTTAAAGGTATTGGTGATGCCAAAGTTATAATCCGGGTTGGGATTGGAGAGAACCTGGTTGGCAATGGTAGTGGCATAGACGCCCGTGCCGGGATTGATCAGCCTGGCGCCTGTTGCGCTATCCCTGGGGATAAGGCCGCCGATAATAACGCCATAAGGCTGTCCCACTTTGATCGAAGGTATCGAACCGATAAAGGCGCTGCCGGGGATGCTGAAGCTGGTGATACCCGGGGCGATGGAAGTGACCTTATTTACGATCTTGGTGAAATTTGCGGAGACATCCCATTTGAATTTATTGGTCATAATGGGTGTGACCGTTACCAGTAGTTCCACGCCTTTGTTGGTCATCCGCCCGGCGTTTACCGTTTTTGACGTATACCCTGTTGAAGGGGGGATCCCCACGTTGAAGATCTGGCTGGTGCTGATCGTATTAAAGTAAGCCGCATCGATAGATGCCCTGTTCTTCCAGAAACCAAGGTTAGCGCCGACCTCATAGGAAGTGGTAAACTCCGGAGCCAGCACGGAGTCGGCAATAGTCGAGTTCTGTGTGAACCCCGCGATGGACCCGTAAGGGAAAGCAAAATTTGCTACGTTGTTGCCATAGGAGGCTTTGACAAACGTATTAGCCAGCTGGTAAGGTGGCGCGTCGGAGCCTACCCTTGCTACGCTTGCCCTTATCTTTCCATAGCTGAGCACATCCGACGTGATCTTGAAGGCATCTGTGAACACAAATCCCGCATTTGCTGAAGGGTAAAAGAACCTGTTCTTGCTTGTAGGCAGGGTAGATGTCTGGTCTACCCTGCCGGTCAGCTCCAGGTACAAATAATTGCTGTAGGCAAAGGACAGCTGACCATAGGCCCCCAGGAGCCGCTGCAGGTTCGTGATCTCCGTCGAGCCGATGTTAAAGTTGGCGCCGGTGCTGACGTTGAAAAATCCTGGGATAGCCAGCTGATCGGCCTGTACCGTCACGGTCTGGTTGCGGCGCTGGTTGATATTCTGTCCTACGAGGGCCGTTACATTGAGGTCTTTTATAAAGATGTCATTCTTGTGTGCTGAGATGATCAGGTCCCCGTTGAGCTCGCTGCGGTAGATGGTGCTCTCGAGGTCCTGTCCTGCAGGCACGCGGGCGGAAGAAATGGTAAATACCTGTTTCCGTCGATCGGTATAAGCATCTATACCTAACCGGTAGCTTACGTTCAGCCAGGGAGCGATATCATAACCGATGGTCACATTTCCCAGCGTGCGGGTCAGATTGCTTTTCAGCGGATTATTGTAGGCGTCAAAATAGGGATTGTCCTGACCGGCGATGGGCCAGTTGTTGAGGCCGCTGGGAAGCTGATAGGTGCCTTTTGTCTTATACCCCGTAAGATCGATGCTCCGCGCCAGTCCCAGCACCACGGCCAGCGCGCTGGCGCCGTTGCCGCCGAGGATCCCGTTCTGCAGCGTATTGGTGAAGGTTACAGAACCTCCGAGATGAAGCTTGTTGCGGAATACGGTGTTACCGCCAAATTTTACGTTGGCACGTTTCAAAGAGGTATTGGGGAGGATCCCGTTCTGCGAAAGATAACCGCCGGACATGGTAAAATTGCTTTTGGCGTCGCCTCCATTTATAAGCAGGCTGTTGTCCGAGATGGTACCGGTCTGCCAGAAGTCATTGATGTTATCAGGATAGGGCTGATAGGGAACGGCGGCGCCGCCGACGAGGAGACCGTTGGCTACCGTTGGGGTAGAGCCGAACTTCGGTCCCCAGGAGCTCCCTGAGGTAGGGTTATATACTCCATTGGTTCCCTGGCCATATTGATTTTGGGTCTTTGGAAGACCTTCGGCATTCTGCAGACTGTAGGAAGTGCTGGCCGAGATCTCGGTTCTTCCATTGGCGCCACCCTTTTTCGTTGTGATGATGATAGCGCCGGCTGCGGCGCGCGACCCATAGAGTACAGCTGCGGCGGGTCCTTTTAAGATGTTGACAGACTCGACATTGTTGAGGTCGATGTCCAGGGCCCGGTTGGCGGGCTGGTTGTCACCCAGGGTGCCGTTGGGACCGCCGTTGGTGCGATCGACGTCATTGCTGATGGGGATACCGTCCACCACGAACAGCGGCTGATTGCTGCGGGTGAAGGAAGTGATGCCGCGGATGTTGATGTTGACCGATGCCCCGGCGCTGCCGCTGGCCCCGGTAATGTTGACACCGGAAACCTTACCTTCCAGCGCATTGCCGATATTGACGGTGCCTTTGTCGGAAAGCTGGTCTCCGCCCAGCTTCTGTGTAGCATATCCCAGCGATCGTTTGTCACGGACGATGCCAAGCGAGGTCACTACGACTTCGGAAAGAGTTTTGTCGTTTGCGACAAGCGAGATCGTTATCGAGGTTTTGTTGACGATGTCTGCTTCCTGCGCGATCCAGCCTATGGCCGAAACAACCAGTGATTTGGTATTTGCAGGAACATTGAGAGAAAAAGTCCCGTCGGACTGTGAGCTGGTACCCGACTTCGCCCCCTTGAGCAGAATGGACGCGTTGGCTATCGGCTTCCCTTCAGGATCCACGACTTTTCCGGTAATGGTTCGGGTTTGCGCAAAGAGGAGACATGGTAGTAATAACATACTACCCCAAAGCATTAGCTTTCTCATGAGCGAGAGGTGTTTTGGTTACTGAATTAGTTTTTGGTAATTCAATTTAAACCAAACCTCACCGGATTTTGCTAAAATTCCCACTACTAATTACCAAAGTAAGCCACTAATAAACGGAAAACGAGGCCTCCTTACAAGGAGCCTCGTTTTTAGACGACAATATGCTAAGTGTTTACTTATATAATAATTCGTAATACTCGTGGGCCATCCGTCCGGCATCGAACTGATAGCGGACATCCCGCATACCGTTCTTGGCAATTTGCCGCCAGGTATCATAGTTATCATAATAGGCCGGCAGGATCTCTTTTTGCAGGATCTCGAAGAGCTTATCGTAGTCGTAGTCGTCCTGCTCCTCGACATGCATGTTGGCGTAGTCGGCTTTGGGGATCACAAATCCATTGTTCCCATGATTGACGAATTCGGGGATCCAGCCGTCATCGGTGGAGAAGTTGACGGCGCCGTTCATGGCGGCTGTCATGCCGCTGGTGCCGGATGCTTCGCGGGGTACGCGGGGATTGTTAAGCCAGCAGTCGGCGGCTTGTTTGAGGCGTTTCGACAGGGACATTTCATATCCTATGACCACGGCGACATTCTTATAGCTCTTGCTCAGGTGGACGAGATAATTGAACTCGTTGATCGCGGGATAGTCCATCGGGTATGGCTTTCCGGCCCAGATGATCTGAACGGGATATTTGGTATCAGCCAGCAATTGGTTAAACCGTTCCATATTACGGGCCAGGAACCCTGCGCGTTTGTAACCCGCGAAGCGGCGGGCCCAGACGATGGTGAAGACGTTCGGATCGAAGAGCTTACCGGTTTGATCGGCGACGAGCTCGAAGCTTCTTTTCTTCATGTATTTCTTTCGGTCATCCCACCAGTAATCATTGCCTTCCTCCATTTTCCGATAGAGTTCTTTGTCGGCCCAGTAACGCCAGTTCTGTGCGTTTGTAATGGAGATGATGGGACAGATGCCCTTGTGCTTGCTCCACATGGCTCTTGAGACATCGCCATGGAGTTTCGAGACGCCATTGGCGAGGTGTGCAAAACGCAGGGCAACGAGCGAATGGTTAAAGGCATCATCCTCGAGACCGGTGAGCTTTTTTACTTCATCTACGGTCAATCCGCAGAAATAGCTCATTTTATGACAGAGATAAATATCGTGTTTTTCATTCCCGGCTTCCTCGGGTGTGTGGGTAGTGAACACCAGTCGTTTGCGTACCTCTTCGATGTTACGATCGAACTTCTGGTAGAGATAAAAAGAGGCGCTGATACCATGGGCTTCGTTCAGGTGATAGCGATCGGGATTAAAATTCAGCTCGTCCACCAGTTTGGCGCCGCCAACTCCCAGAAGAATGAACTGGGCTACTTTGGTGGCTACGTTGGCATCGTAGAGGCGGTGAGTAATGGTCTGTGATACATAATCATTCTCGGGAACATCTGTGCTGAGCAGGAACAGAGGGGCGCTCTTGAAGGTTTCCGGATTAAGATACCAGACCTTTACCCATACGGGATGATCGTGTATGTTTATCTGGAATTTCAGACCGGTGTCTTCGAGGAAACTGTATTGTTTCTCCATCCAGGTGACCTGCAGGGTCTGGTCCTGGTTACGGGCCTGGTCATAGTAACCATATTTCCACAAAATTCCGATATTGATCATGTTCTGGCGCAATTCGTAGGCGCTCCGCAGATGAGACCCGGCCAGAAAGCCCAGGCCTCCGCTATAGATCTTCAAAGGCTGATGCACGGCAAACTCCATCGAGAAATAGGCTACTTTCTTGGAATACTGTTCGTCCACGGCGTAAGGAACAACATAATTTTTAAAGCTCATACAAATCCAAATTATTTCATCTATGTAATAAGTACGCAATATAACGGATAAACCTGATTTGAATTGTCTTAGGTCTTCCTGCGCGGACTCTCTAACGAGACTGCTTTTTTTCGATTGGCGTTGCGTCTTTCATAATAGCCTTCAAAAAAGCATTTGATATCCCGGTGCACCCCGCAGCCGCCCTGTTCCTTTATCGTGATGCCGGTGGAACCAAAAGAAAAGTCTATGGCGCATGGGTCGGAATAGGACTTATAATGGGCAACGCCAGGGGAAGAGAATCTTGCTTCTCCCTTCAGTTCCCCGTTACAGGTAGCATCCTCTTTTTCGAAGTGGATAAAGAAAAGGAAACGGGAAGGGTCTTTTCCATCCCGGATGGAGACAAAGTTCCGCTTGTCCTGTGCGTAGTCGCCGGAAAATTTGTGCTTGCGGGATAACGTATCGATGGGGTTATAGACGGGAGGTATCTTTGTCGTCTTTTCATTGGATTCGGTGAGGATAAGAATAAAGCCGCTTTCTTCGCTAAAGATATAAGCGTCCCGTTTGAACAGGATCTGGCCGTCGGCTCCTTTTCGCTGATGCGTCACCGTGAGCGTATATTTTGCGTCCATGCTGGCCTGGCCATGGATACTGGATTCGTTGTCGGAGTAGAGAATGGGGCGGGCCGCCGAAAAACGGTCCTTTTTATCAAAGCAGAGGATATAGAGTACCCGACGATCTTTTGTCGTGCCTTTTACAAACAGATAGGTCTCCTGTTTGGGTACTTTTACCTTGCCGATGGCATAGAGACGGGGACGGGCGTCCTTCCCAAACCAACGGGTCAGCACGGTATCAGGTACCACGCGGGTGAACAGCTTATTATTGATAATGGAAGTCTCAGGTTCCTTATGCCGGAAGATCGTATCGGTGACCTGGTAGGGCAATTTCAGGGGTTGGATCAACTCCAGAAAATCAGGGATCCCTACCTGTTCATCATTCTCCGCCAGGGACAACTTTTTGCTTTTACACGAGAAGAATAATGCCGACAAAACGATCAACCACAGGTATTTGCTCATAACTGTATTTTCGGACAGAACTCCTTCGGAGTTCTTTGGCCTTAAAAGTAAACATTCAGGACAAAGATTGGGCCGGGCCTGCAAATTTTTTTCAAAATTTAATCAAATCTTCCGTTTTTATTTTTAGATTTGTCTAAATTTATTTTTCGACAGGACTGAATATGAAAGTATCCGCCAGCAAAGAGAATCACCTCAAAGCCATCTTTCACCTGCAGCAGGAGCAGGGTATCGTCACGACCAATGCTCTGGCAGGGGCACTGCGGACCCGGCCAGCATCGGTGACGGACATGCTGAAGAAGCTGAAGGAGCAGAAGCTATTGATCTACGAACGATATAAAGGGTTCAAGCTTAGTGCCGAAGGCAGGAAGGCAGCGGTCCAGGTCATCCGCAAACACCGGTTGTGGGAATATTTCCTCGTAAAGAAATTACAGTTTGGCTGGGAAGAGGTGCATGAGATCGCCGAGGAGCTGGAGCATATCAGCAGCAAGAAGCTGATAGACCGGCTGGATTCCTTTCTGGAACATCCGGATACCGATCCGCATGGAGACCCTATCCCCGACAGCCAGGGCCGTTTCCACACCCGGCGGCAGATCAGCCTGGCGGAGCTGCCGCTGAATAAGGAGGTACAGGTATCGGGCATCAGCAGCCAGACATCGGAGATGCTGGAAGTATTACAATATAATCATATCCGGCTGGGAACCCGGCTGGAGATAAAAAAGAAATTTCCTTTTGATGGCTCCCTGGAACTAAAGGTCCGCAACCGGCCACCGGTGACGATCAGTGCCCAGGTTGCAAAAAATGTCCTTGTAAACGATGGCGAATCATTGGCAGAAAAACGTTAGCCTAAGCGAAGTGCATGGCAGTGTCGACACGACGACCCGGAAAGGTCCGTGGTGGAGGCAGCTCTTTGTTTTCTTTGGTCCGGCCTATCTCGTGAGTGTGGGGTATATGGATCCCGGCAACTGGGCTACCGACCTGGCAGGCGGAAGCCGTTTCGGTTATTCCCTGCTTTGGGTCTTGCTGATGAGCAATGGCATCGCTATCCTCCTGCAAAACCTGGCGGCTCGGCTGGGTATTGTGCGGGGTCGTGACCTGGCGCAGGCCAATCGCGAGGTATATCCTGCCTTTATAAACATTCCCCTCTATGTTCTGGCGGAGATCGCCATCGCGGCCTGTGACCTGGCAGAAGTGCTGGGCATGGCTATCGGGCTTCAGCTGCTGACGGGGCTGCCCCTCGTCTATGGGGTATGTGTAACCGTACTGGACACCTTCCTGCTGCTTTTCCTCCAGAAGCTGGGCATGCGCCGGATGGAGGCTTTTATCATCGGGCTTATCGCTGTGGTCGGCGGTTCTTTCCTCGTCGAGATCATCCTGGCCAAGCCGGATCTGAAAGATGTCGCTAGCGGTTTTGTGCCGATCCTGCAGGGGAAGGATGCTTTGTACATTGCTATCGGGATCATCGGCGCCACGGTGATGCCGCATAACCTCTATCTGCATTCCGCCCTCGTACAGACCCGGAAGATCAAACCGGGTGAGGAGCACATGCGTAAAGCTCTTAAGATCAATTTTTTGGATAGTGCCGTCGCCCTGAACCTGGCCTTTTTGGTGAATGCGGCCATTCTCATCCTGGCGGCCACCGTATTCTTCAAGACCGGGAATACCAATGTCGCCAGCATCAAGGATGCCCATCGACTGCTGCCGATGCTGGGGACCTGGGCGCCAAAACTTTTTGCTATCGCCCTCATCGCCGCCGGGCAGAGCTCGACGCTGACCGGGACGCTGGCCGGGCAGATCGTCATGGAAGGTTATTTACAATTGCGGATCAATCCTATGGTCAGAAGGCTGCTGACCCGTCTGCTGGCCATCGTGCCGGCGGTCATCGTGATCCTCCTTTTTGGAGAGAATGAGGTGGACAGCCTGCTGGTCCTGAGCCAGGTCTTCCTCAGCATTCAACTGGGTTTTGCCGTTATCCCCCTGATCCATTTTGTCAGCGACAGAAAGACCATGGGAAACTTTACGGTCCGGCCGGTGATACAATTTCTCGCCTGGACGGCTGCGGCCCTGCTGGTCTATCTGAACGTAAAGCTTGTGATAGAAGAGACGACTCCTTTTCTGGCTGCACCGGGACAGATCATCTGGAAGATATTGGTTATCGTAGCGGCGCTGGCTGCCATTCTGTTGCTGTCCTATATAACTCTGCATCCATGGATAACCCGCAGGGGCCGCAACGCTACTCCACAGGTTCATCCCCTGCCGGGGGGCTGGAAAGACTGGACTCCCCCAGCCTTCCGGCACATCGCCATCGCGCTGGATTTTAGCGAACACGACCAGAAGCTGTTGGCATATGCGCTTGGTCAGGGCGGCAGGAATGCCCGTTATCTCCTGATCCATGTGGTAGAAAGCGCTTCCGCCCGTATGCTGGGGAAAGAGAGTGACGACTTTGAAACCCGTAAGGACCAGGAAAGACTGGACCAGTATCAGCTGCTGCTGAACGAGAAAGGCATCCAAAGCCATACGGCCCTGGGTTTTCGACACCGAAGCCGGGAGATCGCGCGACTGGTAAAACAGCAGGAGGCTGATATGCTCGTCATCGGCTCGCACGGGCATACCGGGCTGAAGGACCTTATTTATGGGGAGACGGTGAATGCGGTGAGGCACCAGCTTACGGTGCCGATCCTTGTGGTCGGCCTGTAGCTTTAGCGGAAGGCTGATCGCAAGCAAAATCATTGGCCCCGCCAGACAACCGAGCCTTGGTGAAGGTTGCGAGCGAGAAGGAGCGTGGCGAAGCAGCTCCGCCGAAGCTCTCAGGCATCGGTACAACGCAGCCATCCAGCAAACAGTAAGCCCCTCTATCCCTTCTTTAATTTAATGAGGTGCTTCAACCTGCTAAACGTCTCCGGCTTAATATTAAGATATGAAGCAATATATTTCTGCGGCACCCGCTGCATCATCTGGGGATGTGTGCGTATATATTCCAGGAACCTCTCTCTCGTATTCTTGTTCAGCTGGTCGAAATACCGGCTGTCCTTTTTGACAAAAAGTTCGGAGATCAACAATCGTCCCAGGCGTTCGATCTTGGGGAACTGATCATACATCTGCTCCAGGTTG
>DATJJA010000116.1:0-22859 GCA_035492595.1 Puia sp. | reverse complement strand
GCCAAAAGGCAAAATATGGCCGGCAGCTTGTGCAGATTCGGGAGATGACCGGGAGCGGCGATGGGTCCCTGGGAACCGGCGGCATCGGCGTCACCGGCTTTTGAGGTGGCGGCCGGCTTCAGCTGCTTCCACTGCGCGATGGTCTGGGTGCGGATATATTCATTGGGCGCGGTGAGATTGGCCGCAATACAGAGCCGGGTGGTGGGGCGGCAGGTCGCCAGGAGGGTTTCGAGCAATTGATTGTTACGATAGGGTGTTTCGATAAAGATCTGTGTGCTGTTGAGCCGGGTGGATTCGGATTCGAGGTCTTTTATGGACCTGGTGCGGCCGGAGACATCGACGGGCAGATAACCCACGAAACGGAATTGCTGACCGTTGAGACCGCTGGCCATCAATGCGAGCAGAATGCTGCTTGGACCAACGAAAGGGCGCACGGTCACGCCTGCCTGGTGGGCCACTTCGGTCAGCAGCTGGCCGGGGTCGGCAATGCCGGGACATCCCGCTTCACTGATGAGGCCGATGGTTTTTCCTTCCTTGAGTTTTTGACGAAAGATAGTCCGAACCTCTTCTTCGGCCTTGTGGATGGTATACCATTCATAGTCGTCGATCACCATTTCTTTCCAGAGTGCTTTGAGGTAACGACGGGCACTGCGTTCGTTCTCGACAAAGAAGACCTGGCAGCCTTTTACCGCGTCCAGCAGATAGGCCGGAAGGGGGGCCAGCGATTGCGGGTCGAGGAAGCAGGGGATGAGGTAGAGTGCGGGGCCACTGGGCGCCGAAGCCGGAGAGCCGGAGGGCTGGGTGGCAGCAGCGGCTTGAGTGGCAGGCGATGCGGCCGGAGAGCCGGAGGCCTTGGATGCATTAGAGGGCTGCATAATTTATTCCAGATTCTGGTGATACAAACTAATAGTGGCGGCGATGACGGCATAGGCCGGCGCAAGCACCCAGCCGAGGACAGGTACAAAGTGCATGCCGTAGAAGACCATCCCGTTGCCGATGGCCAGACCCTTGTGCTGGCTGATATAGGCGATGCTGGCAGAGGAGGAGAGCTTGTGGCGCATACAGCTGTAATCCAACATCGAAAATCCATAGTAATAACATTCCACGAAGGTAAAGATGACGGGTGTGATCCAGCCGACCAGCGGGATCAGCGAAAGAATAAGGATACACAGCGTATAAACGGTTTGCCAGAGCGAATTCCGCAAGGCCACCTGGATGCCGCGTGTCATATCGGCTACCAGCTGACGGTCGAAGTTGAAATTGTATTCTTTGCCGTTGATAAGGGCTTCGGTCTGCTCGCTCAGGTAGGCGAACAGCGGCGAGCCGATGATCAGGAAGATGTATTTGAACAGTGAAAAGTAAAAGAAGACCAGCACCAGGTGGAACATGATCCCTCCCATCACGAACAGGAAGCTGAGTGCCGCACTTTGCTGATGATGAAGGAAACGCTGTATGCCGATGACCCTGCTTAGCCAGGACACCGCGTCACTGGAAGACGTCCAGAAGAAGTACATGCCGATACAGAACAGGATCGTATATAAGATGCCCGGTATGAGGATCCACTTCCATAACTTGTGTTTGGTGACAAACTGGTGAGCTTTACCATAAGACTGAAAGGCTATGATAATTTCTTTGAGCAACGTCTTTTTTCTTTTACCTTCAAACGTACGTTAAAATGATGAAACCGCCCACGGCGGTTCAGCGGGACCATTGAAAAACTTTATTATCCGAGATAATTTGGCCATTAAAAAGCTTGATAATTCCTTCTATGACCGGCCTGACGTGGTGAAGGTAGCGCGCGATCTGTTGGGAAAAGTGCTGGTGACGGCCTTCGACGGGCAGCGGACTTCCGGTCGTATCGTAGAGGTGGAGGCATACAACGGTGTGGTTGACCGCGCGAGCCATGCTTATTCGGGGAGGCGTACGCGCCGGACGGAGATCATGTTTGGACCGGGTGGCTCTGCCTATGTCTACCTTATCTATGGCATTTATCACCTGTTCAATGTCGTTACCAATAAGAAGGATGTCCCGCATGCAGTGCTGGTGAGGGCTTTGGAGCCGATGGAAGGCATCCCGCTGATGCTGGAGCGAACGGGCAAGCCGAAGCTGGATCATACGCTGACACGCGGGCCGGGTAATTTGTCGCGCGCCATGGGGTTGCGGACAACGCATACGGGGACCTTGTTATCGGGAGACGAGATCTATATTGGAGAGGATGGATATAAGCCGAAGAGAGGGGAAATTGTTGCGGGTCCGCGGATCGGGGTGGATTATGCGGGCATAGATGCGGAGTTGCCGTATAGGTTTTTTTTGAAGGGGAATGCGTATGTGAGCGGGAAGAAAGCACTGGCGAAGTAGTCTCTCTCCGCTGCGGCCCCGCTTCGCAGGACCTAACCGGGGCCAATGTCTGCTCCACTGCGTTTCGCAACCGCCTTCCAGGCGGTTAGAAGCGCGGGCAGGGCACTCCCTTCCTCCCATTCGACGGCTTCTTTATATATATCAGCGAGATCTCGATCCCTCCGCGACTCTGCGAGGCCGTCTTCAGCGATGACACATTCACGTCATAGGTCACCCCAAGATTAAAATCGCTATAGTCGAGCCCGACATAGGGGATCACCGCATCGGTCGTATTATTGGTGAACCGCCCCCACAGACCCGCATAAAAATTGACGGGGTTGGTCTCGTCGGTGCTGGCCGCTACCGCCCAGGCGCCACCCATGACATATTCGCGGGACCCGGCCTGGTTGTTGAACAGCGCACTGACGTAAATGGTGCTTGCCGATCCCGTGATGGGAAAGTATCCGCCGCCATGCAGGGTATAACGGGTAGGGACATTGATAGTATCGACCCCGAGAAAGGATTGTTTCGGATGGTTCAGGTGATAGGCAGAGGCGCCAAAGTAAAAGTTGTTATTGCCGTCGGTAGATGCGTTGTACAGGGCCCCCAGGTTCACATCGAAATAGTGAACGCTGACCATCCGTCCGCTGATAGCCGTCTCCGAAGGAGAGATAGGGTCCCAGCCGCCGCCGAGGTTGAGCTGGTCTTCGAAGTGCAGCTGTGTACCGTCGAGGGAGCGGTTGGCATAAGTGCCCTGGAAACCGACCCCCAACTGGTGATAGCCATCTTCGTCCAGGCTTTTATGATAGGCTGTGGAAAGAGAAAAGTAATTGCTGTTGAGGGCTCCGCCGGCTGTCTTGTCGTTCATGGCCATGAATCCGAGACCCCAGGTGTCGTTCTCGGGCAGCTTGCCGCGCAGGATAGGTGCGTCAACAGATATGGTGGAAGTGATAAAGGCATTGTTGATGGACGGCCATTGGTTGCGATAGTTGCCGGCGACCCGTACTACTCCGTTGAATTTACCGGTAAGGGCAGGATTGAGGGTGAGGGGAGAGGCAAAAAACTGGGAAAATCCCGGGTCCTGCGCCTGGATGCTGGTACTGGCCAGCAAAAAGGCGATGAGGGTACAAAAAAAGGCCGCTCGGCCATGAAAGGTACAGGATAAGGCTGCCCGGGTACGGAAGTTAGAGGGATCGGCCACCCCTTTCAGGATAGGATTCTCGCTTCCGGCGGGCTTTTGGTGAATCTCTAGCAAAGCTTTCTGCTTCATAAACAGTTAAGGTCACTTCGTTATTCAATAGTAAGACGGTACTTCCCTATAGATAAGACGGATAAAACGCTTTTCCGGTTGGGTATCGAGGCGATAAACCACCGAAAAAATAGTAAAAAAAGGGCAAAAACAAGAATTTACATTTGCACCTTGGTCCCAAACGCCAGATCGCCGGCATCTCCCAGCCCGGGAACGATGTATCCCTTGGCTGTCAGCTCGTCATCGATGGCGCCGCACCAGATCCTGCAATTGGGTTCGCTGCGCAGGACGAATTCGATTCCCACTGTGCAGGCGATGGCCACTACGACGTGAATTTGAGAAGGATGGCCTTCTTCCCGAAGGTATTGGATGGTTTTTACAAGGGAGGCGCCGGTGGCCAGCATGGGGTCGGAGACGATCACCACCCGGTTCTCCAGCTCGGGACAGCTGATATAGTCCAGGCTGATCTCGAAGCTACCGTCCCGGTTATGTTTGCGATAGGCGGAGATAAAGCCGTTGTCTGCCTTGTCGAAATAGTTGAGCAGACCCTGGTGCAGGGGCAGGCCGGCGCGCAGGATGGTGGTGATGACGGGCTGCTCTTTCAGCACTTTGGAGACGGCGATACCGAGGGGCGTCTGGACTTCTTTTTCCACAAAAGGCAGCGTTTTGCTGATCTCGTAGGCCGCCGCTTCCCCGATCCGCTCGAGGTTCCGCCGGAAGCGCATGCGGTCTTTTTGCACTTCCTCATCCCGGATCTCACTTATCCAGTCACACAACAGGGAATACTGTTCACTTAAGTTGACGACCATAACAATTGGGCTTATTTGGGGGCAAAACTAGCAATTATTGGCCGAAGCCCAATAATATATAGGCCCTGCCAGATAACCGAGCAAAGCGAAGGCAACCGCAAGGTTGCGAACGAGCTCTTGCCAGTGGCAAGGGCGAAGTTCTAGCGAGCCGGGGCAAGGGACGAAGCCCCGCGAAACTCTAACGCGTCGGTACAGCTCAACCAAACAGTAAGCAGTATCGTCTGACAGCGGAGAAGGAAGCCGCCTCCTCGCGGCAAGGGACGCCGCTTCGCCGAAGTTCCCGGACCCGTGGGCGTTGAAAAAAATAGCCCGGCCGTTGAAAGTTCTTGCTGGCAGCCAGGGATGGCCTTAGTTTAGTTGTTATGAGACATACTTATTTTTTGACGCTTGTTTTGGGGTTGTTGTCGGCCTGCGCCTTTGGACAGGCACCTGCCCCACACCTGGACCCTGCCCTGGTCAGCTATTTCAGCGGCGAATGGGCCGGAGAAGGGGCCTTTGCGAACGGCAAGCCTATCAGCGCGGACCTTTCCTTTCATCTCTCGCTGGACAGCGCCTGGCTGGTCTATGAGCATTCCTGAGCGCAGCGAAAGGAACGAGCGAGAAAAAGCGAGGGACGAAGCTTTTCGAAGCTCTGACCGACCGCCCAATGAGTATAAGGCTACTTCCTACTGGGGAGTGGATGCGCAGTCGGGATTATTCCAGGCATATACCTTTGATAATTTTCATGGTCACCGCCAGTTCGTCAGCAATGGATGGATCAGGGGTAAGATCATCCTTAGCACGCAGAGTGTTAGCGGGACCACGATCTTCTTTGAACATTTTATTTACGAGTTTGTGTCGGACAAACAGTTTAAGATGAAGTATCAGGTGAGTGGGGATGGAATAAACTGGCAGTTGGGGGACTCATTGACCTTTCACAGGGTCGCTGGCTGAGTGCTGATCACGGAGTAATGGTCCAGGCGGTTAATCATATAGTGACGTGCTGAGCAACTTTATATCCAAAATTGCCCTGCTGACGCGCAAATTGCAAGGTCAGCGTGAAGCCGTTGCAGTTTTCCAGCCGGAGCGATCCATCCAGCTGGTCGCTGAGCGTTTTTATCAGCTGGAGACCCATGGTTGCATCGGATTCGAGGTTGAAGTTCTCGGGCAGGCCTCTGCCATTGTCCGATACCGTTAGACGGATGAGGGAGCCGTCCTCTTGGGACATGGAGATGACGATGACGGGGTCTTGCTTGCGCGGGAAGGCATGCCTGATGGCGTTGGTGATCGCCTCATTGAGGATAAGACCGATGGGCACGCTCTGCGATACATCCAGTTCGATCGGGGCGATGTCCAGCTGATAACCGACAGGGGAGTCGGGGAAGGCACTGGTCTCGAGATGGCTGATCAGCTCGGAGATGTAATCCTGCATGTTGACTATCGCCATATTGTTCTCCTCCTGGTACATTCGCTGATGGATAAGCGAAATGGCGCGGATGCGGGACCCGATGTCGCCGAAGGCGTCGAGTGCGAATTCGTCTTTCATATAACCCGTTTGCATATTGAGCAGGCTGATGACCAGCTGAAGGTTGTTTTTTACCCGGTGGTGTACTTCTTTCATCAGCCATTCTTTTTCCTGCAACAGCTTCGAATACTGAGCCTGTAAATGCGACAGCTGACTGGCCAGCTGCGCCAGCTGATCTTCGCAGGGAAGGGGAATGTTTTCCAACATAAAGGTGGATTTACTTAAAGTTGGGGTTTATGGGGGACATGGCGGTGTGGGCCTGCGGGTTTTTGATGTCGATATTATCGATAGCGGCGGCTGGTGATGGCGCACAGGTTTCCCGCAAGTTGACTATTTTTGCCCTCCTATGGTTTATAAAGTTATTGGTCTTATGAGTGGCAGCTCCCTGGATGGGTTGGACCTTGCGTATGTCCATCTGCAGGAAAAGGCTACCACCGGGAAGGGTCCCAAAAATTGGGAGTATACCCTGATGCATACTGCCTGTTATCCTTATACTGAATCGTGGCGGCAGCGGCTGGCCGGGGCGCCGGGGCTCTCAGCGCTGGAGTATCAGCTGCTGCATGCGGAGTATGGGCATTATCTTGGGGAGCAGGTACTGCGATTTATAGAAGAACATGGACTGCATTTCCAGGTGCAGCTGATCGCCAGTCACGGGCATACGGCGTTCCATATGCCGGCGCGCAGGATGACGGCGCAGCTTGGGGATGGGGCGGCATTGGCGGCGGTGACGAAGATCAACGTGGTGAGCGATCTGCGGTCGATGGATGTGGCGCTGGGAGGGCAGGGTGCGCCGATAGTGCCTATCGGGGAGCGCTGGCTGTTGCCGGGTTATGAGTTCTTTTTGAATTTGGGCGGGATAGCGAATGTGTCGATGCATGGTGCGGGCGCCCGTGAGGCGGGCAGTGGCGCAGATGCGGGCAGCGATGCCAGTGCAGGCAGCGGGGCAGGGGCTGGCGGCGGCGCAGGGGCGGGCAGTGGTGCCAGTGCACGCAGCGATGCTGGTAACTTTGCGGCCTTTGATGTCTGTCCGGCTAACCGGGTCCTGAACGCGCTGGCGGCTCTTGAAGGGCGAGCCTTTGACGATGATGGTGTGCTGGCAGGCAGCGGCCGGGTCGACCCCAGTTTACTGGAGCAGTTGAATGCATTGCCTTATTATAATATGGCGTGGCCTAAATCACTGGCCAATGAGTTTGGTACGGAGACGGTGTTGCCGCTGGTGCTGGCGGCGGGGTTGTCGACGGCCGATGCGTTGCGCACATATGTCGAGCATATTGCGGTGCAGGTGGGGCGAGCCGTCGAAGCGTTGCGGCGAGGTGCGGGTGCTGCGCATGGCCATGGCGCCGATGCGGCGACGAGTGCGGGTGTTGCCGATGCCCGCTTACTCGCAACAGGTGGCGGGGCGCACAATGGATTTTTGATGAGCCGATTGAAAGAGGTATTGATGCAACACCGCATCGAGGTCGTGGTGCCCGAGGCCGCACTGGTCGATCATAAAGAGGCGCTGGTTATGGCGCTGATCGGTGTATTACGCTGGCGGGAAGAGAATAATGTGCTGGCTTCAGTGACGGGAGCGAGCCGCGATAGTATTGGCGGGGCGGTTTACATAGGGCAGGAGGCCTGACAGACAGCCCGGAGGGCTGTCGCGCCGCCTACTACAACCCCAGCACCGCCTTCAGCTTGACATACCCAGCCTTGCTGACAGGCACCTGCGCCCCCGACTGGAGGATGCAGAGATGGCTGTCTTTTTCATAAGGGTCGATCCGCGTGACCTGCTGGATGTTGAGGATATAACTGCGATGCGTACGGACAAACTGGGTCGGATCCAGCGCCTGTTCGAAGTAACTCATCGTACGATTTTTCAGGAAGGCCCCCTGGTGGGTATGGATCTTGACATAATCGTCGGCGGCTTCGAGGAAATGGATGTCTTCGAGCGGGATGATCTTGATCTTGCCGCCCGTTTTGACGACGATACGATGTTGCTGAGTGGGAGACTGCGCCGCGGTTTCGAGCAGGGCTTCGGTGCTGCCTGCCGGTGGCCTGGTTTCGGAGTCTGCCTCGCGGGACCGGGTTGCATTGCCGCCGGAGTTGACGTTATTGCCCGGGTTGGCACCGCCGCCGGAGTTGGCGCTGCTTCCTGAGCTGGCGCTGCTTCCTGAGCTGGCACTACTGCCTAAGCTGGCACTACTGCCGTCTCCGGCGCGGGCGGCAGCTGCACGATCGACAGCAAGCCGGTTGTCCATCCACTTGCGCAGCGATTTATCGAACCGCTCCTTATTGAACGGCTTTAAGAGATAATCCACCGCATGGTTCTCAAACGCCCGTATAGCATATTCATCGAACGCCGTCGTGAAGATGACCGCCGGCGGCTCCTCCACCAGCTCCAGCATTTCAAAGCCATTGATCTTTGGCATCTGGATGTCAAGGAAGATGAGATCGGGATGGTGTTGCTGGATCGCCTTGATGCCTTCGAACCCATCGCTGCATTCCTGGACGATGGCGATCTCCGGATAAGAGCCAAGGTATTCCCTAACGATCATCCGGGCCAGGGGCTCGTCGTCTATGATAATAGCTTTGATGGAAGCGGCGGGTATGTTAGCGTTACTCATAATTATTTTTTTTCATCGGTGTCGATGATTTCAATTTGGTTGTGTCAGTTGTGGTTGCTGCGGTATTTTCACGGTTGTTGTAAATAAATTATTCTCGACGTGCGTCTCCAGGAGATCGGGTCTTGCAAAGAGCAGGTAGAGCCGGCGCTGGATAGAGGTGAGCCCAAAACCTGTGCCCTTCTTGGGCCGCGATGTCTCAGGGTCAAAAGGGTTTACAACGTCGATCCGGACATAACCTCCTTCGGTCTTTCGGGCGCGGATAGTAATGGTCACCGCTTCGGTGGTGTCGTAAAGGCCAAACTTAATGGCGTTCTCTACGATCGGCTGCAGCAGCATCGGAGGCAGCTTCAGGCCGAGACAGCCCTCTTCGCAGGAGATCTCGGTACTGAGACGATGTCCAAAGCGGACCTTTTCTATGTCAAGATACAGTTCGAGATATTGCAATTCTTCGGACAGCGGCACCCACTGCTGATCTTCCTTTTTCAGGTTGCCCCTTAAAAAATCAGAGAGCTGCTGGATCATCTTGCGGGCTTGTTCCGGCTGGCTGCCGATCAGCGCGCTGATGGAGTTGAGGCTGTTGAACAGGAAGTGCGGGGCCAGCTGCTGACGGAGTTTGAACAGTTCGGCTTCCTTCGACAGGCGTTCGGCATCATTGCGCCGCTGACGGTTTTCCTGTTCTTCTTCGGAGCTATACCACAGGACGCTGAGAATCGACATACAACCTACCTGTAAAAATATGATATCATACCGCACGGCCCAGGACCGGGAGAAGAACTGGATATAATCGACCCCGCCTGTCTTTTCGCCGAGCAGGGGAACGAGAATGGCCTTACAGGCAAGCAGGATGATCCCGCTGAGGCCGAGGCTGATAAATAAGATATACCAGTAGCGCTCTTTTTTGGGGAGATAATATTGCATGTTGTTGCTGATAAAACCACAGCAAAGGGCGACGAGTGAGTTGGAGACGAGGCTGTCGGAGAGCGCGGTATTGGTGGTGAGGCCGAAGCCAATGAGCAAAGAGACCTGGAGGAAGGCCCAGATGGCCCACCAGGAGATGAAGATAAGAAGGAATTTACCGGTTGCAAGCGGTGCTTTGGCCATGCCAGAATAGTTAAGGTTGGTTTTGGTTAAGGCCTTTTCACAACAGCCGCAACATCTTGTGCGTCCCACTGCCGCGGATGTGTTCGGCGCGGCGATGGACCCCGTCGATATAATTCTCCGGGTCGTCGGTCTCCTGGATGCGTGAGTACATCTCTGCGCCATCGAGCAGGCCGCTGAGCTTATAGAGCTCGGCGACGTTGATGAACTTCCACTGCACAAGCTGCTGTTCGTGATTGTAAAAGTCGTCCTGTTCGCGGTTGCCGATGTCCGTTGCCTTTTCGAAGGCATGATTCTCATCGGCCGCCGAGATGAGGCGAAGCTGTTCGTCAAATTGCGGGGTGTGATGGCCTTCGCCGCAAATGATCCTGAAAACGAGTTTTGTGAGATACCAGTTCATAACCAAAAGTTAGTACACAAAAAATGTTTAATAATTCTTCAGCTCTATTCCTCCCAAAATGGAGGTCCCATTGATGATCAGCACTTTTTCAGGGTTGGTGATGGCGGGCTGCTGCCGTTTGTCTTCAAATCCGGCGAGGACGGCGGTGATCTCGCTGCGTACCTCCCAGTGGGGCGGTACGATGACCTTGGTGCCGCCCATGACCTGGGTGACCTCGAGTCTTATGGTACCGGTGAAATCGGCCTGGGAAAGATCGATCTCGGAGCCGCCGAGCACCGTGGTGACGTCGCCGCCTTTGAAATTCTTGGAGACGACCTTTTTGTGGACACCGGAAAAAATAGAGGTTGTTTCTATGAAGTCATCAGAGGAATAGCTTGCCTGGGAGAATCCCGGGAAGGTCGTGGAAGTGCTGCCGGGCCCGCCACTGGCCGAAGCCCCGCTGGTCGACCCGCCACCGGAAGCGTCACTGGCAGATCCCCCGGATGCGGTGTCTGCACCCGGATAGGTGTTGCCCCATCTGCTGTTGCCCCATCTGCGACCTTCGCCACACCCGCGGCCCTCGCCCCAGCGGCCGCGACGTTCCCAGTCCGCGCGCCAGTCCTCACGCCACCCGTGGCCATAGCGGTGACGGCTGGGTCGCAGGATGATCATCAGCCCTATAAAGATCAGGATGCCAGGCCAGATGAAACGGTGTATATTGAAGTCGTGGTAATAGTCCTGTGCGAGGTAGACGCCTCCGATGACGATCATGATCAGCCAGCCGGCGCCGCGGAATTTGTGACGCAGCCCGATGAAGAGGCCGAGGGCGAGCAATATAAATTCCCATCTGAATAAGAAGTCGGGGAGGGGGAAGCCCATCTGGTCCAGGAGCAGCACACCGCCTATCAGGAGAAGGAAGAGACCTGCCCAGATACGTCCCGGCCCTCTTCTGGGGTACCGGTCGCGGTCTCTGTCGCGATCCAGGTCTTTGTCGCGATCTCTGTCTCCGTCGCGACTCCGGTCGCGGTCCTGGTCCCGGTTGCTGTCGCGGTCTTTATCCCTGTCCCTGTCTCTATCGTCCGTTGTCATTTGTCGTTGAATTTTAATCAAATCTAGTGCGTTATGCAACGACTTGCAAGGAGTTATAGGGCAGGGGAAGGTGGCGGGCGGTTAGTGGGGGGATTTTGTCGGTGAAAGAGAGAGGGCCAAGGGCCGTCCGGCCGTTCACGAGCGGAGCCGGAAGGGCTGACCGTTCGCGGGCAAAAAAAATCCGGCACCATTCAAGATGCCGGATCGCTTGCTTCATCCCAGAGGCCATGGTAGGTGCCCATTACAGGGCTACCACAGTTCGTTATTATTAATTCTTAACAATTTTATAGATGGCGCCATCGACCTGGACGAAATAAAGACCTGCTGGCAGTCCGGCCGCCGGGACCTGGGCAGTGCTGACACCATCCCCATATTCCTTCACCCAGAGGGTTTGACCCTGAAGGTTCTTCAGAGACAGCTTGCTAAAGGGATGCGGACTGACGATGTGGATCATATCTGTAAAGGGATTCGGATAACAATGAATGCTGGCAAACGCCCCGCCGGTTATCGTCTTCACCGCCGAGTAAACAACACTGCCATTGACATTCAGCAGGCCCAGCCGGTAAAAGCTGGTCCCCGCTAACGGGCTGGTATCAAGATAACTGTAGTCTTTCCGGCCAGGGCTGGCGGTCAGTACATCCTGATCGGACCAGTTGCTCCCATCGGAGGAACGCTCGACTACCCAACGCCCCTCGCCCTCGGCAGCCGAAGCAGAAGCAGAAACCGTCCATGTCAGGACATTCCCGCCGGTACTGCTATGGGCCGTAAAATCCTCCAGCACGATGGGCAGGACTATCGGGGCGCTTGAATAGACGGTCACCGTCACCTGGTCGATCTGGGCGCTGAACGCCACACTCAGGATCTCGGCTACCAGCTTCGCGGAGATCGCCACCCCAAAATTGCCGGCGTTGACATCGGCAGGGGTCAGCGTCGTGCCCCACAGATCACTGACCCCTCCATAGCTTGCCGCAGCAGAAGAACCAGGCCAGCTGACCGCCCCCGCGGCATGATCCGTCCCCACCCTTGTGCCGCCCTTTACAAGCAGGATGGAATTGTCGGTAACAGCACTGGAGCCCAGGGATAGCAGGGAAAAATTTCGCCTGTTGATCGTAACCACGACACCACAAATAGTGTTGGTTGAGGGTATAGCCAGGCCAAGATTCGTAACGGTCAGATAATCCGTCGTAGTCGTTATAATACCGAGCGCAGAGACAACTGCGTCTACTGTTGCGTAGTTGCCGTTGGAGGTGCCAACGTTATTCGGGTTTTGCCACGCAGTACCACCCGCACCCGCATTGGCGCCCGTCGTCGTTGTATTGGTTTGTCCGGAACACTGTGCATTGGCGCGGGGCCCGCACAGCAATAAGGTAATGACCAGGCACACGAATGCCTGTAAGGGTACAAAATGTTTCATAGTGCACGATTAATTGCTAACTTCAGGAAGTCAGTCCCTGAAATCAGTGATGAATGAATGAATAGATTCTTTAGAGGATTGTCTAAAAGCGGAGTGTTGCAATAAGAGTCTGCTACTAATTAGATGGCCTTGCTACTGATCGGAGGCCTAAGTGTTATTTGCGAATTGTTATGCATAGAAACACCATTTTTTTGAAGTAGGCAAATCCCGGAATCTGTAAATTATACAACATAAGTGATAACACTTAGTTTATAATAACTACATGCCATTAAAAAATAAACTACATTCAATTAGAACATTTACTATAGTACCCCAAAAAGAAAGATGCGCTATGATCAAAAACTGGCTTCGCACCGCCCTTAGGAATATTCGCAGGAACTCCACCTCTTCCATCATCAATATTTTCGGGCTGACCATTGGTCTTTCGAGCGTTCTGCTCATCACCCTGTTCATCCGGCACGAGCTGAGCTATGACAACTTCGAGACCAGGGGCGCGCGTATCGCCCGGGTGATCATGGGATACCGTTTCGATGGCGGGGGTGACATGCGCTGGGGGAATTTTACCAGCACCAAGGTGGCCCCGACGTTCCGACGCAATTTTCCGGAGATCGAGTCGGCCGTCCGGATGTACAAGGGCGATCGCACCGTCAGCTACGGGGACAAGCTGTTCTCGGAGAAGATGATGATGTACGCAGATTCCAGCTTTTTTGATGTGTTCAGCTTCGGGCTGCTAAAAGGGGATGTACATACGGCCCTCAACGGTCCTAAGAAGATCATCGTTACGGAGTCCGCGGCGCGCCGGTACTTCGGTAATGAAGAGCCCATCGGTAAGCTGTTGCGGGTCGGGGCGGACAGCGTCACGTATGAGGTGACGGGACTGATGGCGGATGTGCCTTCGAACTCACAGTTCAAATTCGATTTTCTCGCGTCCTTTTCCTCTTTGTATGCCAACCAGGAAGAGACATATTATGATGCCAATTATGGTACCTTTTTGTTGCTGCGTGATGAAGGTTCCCTGGCAAAACTTCAGCCGAAGATTACGGCTTTTATGAAAAAGGAGATGGCCGGGAAAGGCGCCACGATCGATTTCTTCCTCGAACCGTTCAAAAGGATCCATCTTTATTCCGAGTATGTAGGTTTTGAGCCGGGGACGTCCATCGTGTATATTTATATCCTTGGCGGGGTGGCGCTGCTGATCCTGATCATCGCCTGTTCGACCTATATCAATCTCAGCACGGCCCGCAGTGTCGAACGCGCCCGTGAAGTGGGTGTCCGCAAGGTCATAGGGGCGGGCAAAGGACAGCTGTTCTGGCAGTTCATCGGAGAGTCTTTCCTGCTTTGTCTGTTCGCCGTGGTCCTGAGTCTGGGGGTGGTGCTATTGGTTCTGCCGGCCTTTAACAAACTGGCGGACCGGGTCCTCCCGGCGGCATCGCTGTTCTCGCTGCCCTTTTTGGGATTGTCGCTTGGGATAACCATTGTCGTTAGCCTGCTGGCGGGAAGTTATCCGGCACTGATCCTGGCAAAATTCCAGCCGGTGAAGGTCTTGAAAGGAGCGTTCAAGAATACCCGCAGCGGGCAGGGTCTGAGACAGTCGCTCATCGTCTTTCAGTTTGTCATCTCGGTCTTCCTGATCGTCTCGACCTTTATCATGCAGCAACAGCTGAATTATATCCGGAACAAGAAGCTGGGTTATGAGCGGGATCATGTGCTGGTGCTGCCTGTGAGCCGGAAGATGTCGCCAAAGATCGACTATATCAAGGCGACGATGACAGGCAACAGGGATATCCTCAGCGTCAGTCATAGTTCGGAGTCGCCTGTCAGCATCGTAGGCGGATATAATATGCGCAGCGCAACCATGCCCGAGGATCAGCAGCTGGCGGTGACGGCCTGCCGGATCGATGAGGATTTTATCCGGACGACGGGTTTGCAGTTGATTGCGGGAGAGGATCTGTCGAAGCAGGATATGAGGGATGCGCATCCCGACTCTGCAAAGGAGCCGCTGTTCCATTTTATCCTGAACGAATCCGCCGCGCGGCAACTGGGCTGGACGCCAAAGGACGCCATTGGCAAACGCATGTACCTCGATGCGACGCGGCCCGGTTTTGTAAAAGGAGTGGTGAAGGATTTTAATTTCGAGTCGCTGCATAATCCCATCCGTTCATTGGTGTTATTTCCCGATATGCATTCGGACAAGCTGCTGGTGCGGGTGACGGGCCAGCACATGCCGGAGACGATACAATTTTTAGAGACGAGATGGAAGAACATTGTGCCCTATATCCCTTTTGAATATCATTTTCTTGACGAAGAATACAACCGCCTATATTCCTCCGAGCTGCGGCTTGGGCAGGTGATGAACTTATTCAGCGGCATCGCGATAGTGCTGGCCTGTCTGGGCCTTTTTGGTTTGTCTTCCTATGCGGCCAAACAAAGGGTCAGGGAAATAGGCATCCGGAAGGTGCTGGGTGCATCGCTGACCAGTCTGGCGGTGTTGCTGTCGGCCAATTTTATCCGGCTGGCGCTGGTGGCAATCTGTATCGCATATCCGTTGTCGTGGTGGGCGATGCGGAGATGGCTGATGGCCTTTGTGTACCGGACGGATATCGACTGGAAGACTTTTGTAGTGGCCGGTTTGATGGTGATGGCGGTTACGCTCGCCACGGTGAGCATACAGGCGGTGAAGACCGCGCTGCTGAACCCGGTGAAAAATTTGAAAGCGGAATAGGGCGCTTTACTCACTACGCAGCGCCTCGACCGGATTGGCCAGAGCGGTCTTGATGGCCTGGAAACTGACGGTCAGCAGCGCGACGATCAGGGCCAGCGCACCAGCAACCACAAACACCCACCAGTGGATGGTCGTCCGGTATTCATACCCCTGCAGCCAGCCGCGCATGGCCCACCACGCGATGGGAAAAGCGATCCCACAGGAAAGGGTGACGAGAACCGCGAATTCCCGCGAGAGGAGAAAGGCGAGCCCCTGGGTGGAGGCGCCAAGCACCTTCCGGATTCCGATCTCTTTCGAACGGCGCTCGGCGCTATAGGCGGCGAGTCCGAACAACCCAAGACAGGAGATAAAGACAGCGAGTGCGGCAAAAAGGCCCGCCAGCTTGCCGATAAGGGCCTCCGTCGAGAAAAGCTTATCAAAATTCTCATCGGCAAATTTGTACTCGAAGGGATGACCGGGGTTGTCGGCGACGATGATGGACCCGGTTGCGGCCAGGGCCTGTGAGAGGGGGGCGTCCTGCTTGAACCGCAGCGCCATTACCGTAGCGCCGTAGAGACCAGGAAATAGAACCAGCGGGGTGCCGGCGCCATAGATATCATTGTATACAAAGTCTTTTATGATGCCTACCACCTGGCCGTGATATTGTCCGCTGGTGAGGAGACCGCCTACCTTCCCTTCTTTTCCCATGAGCTTCGCCATGCTTTCGTTGATGATCCAGTTAGCGCTGTCCACGCCGGGAGTAGGATAAAAATCCCGGCCGCTGACGAGCTGCATATGCATGGTGGAAAGGTATTCGGGGCTGACGACATTGGAGTGGATGGGGACTTTCATATTTGGGTCCATGCCCTGCCAGCTATACCCATTCCCGCTACTATATACATGCAGGGCGTCGTGCAGGCTGGTGGCGGCATTTTCCACATAGCCCGTGGCGAGGAGCCTGGTTTTAAGGACCTCGAAATCCTTCTTCATATTTCCCTGCAGGTCCATATAGATTAGTTTGTCCCGGGTATAGCCCAGGTCACGGTTCTTTATATGCTGTACCTGCTGATAGATGATGACGGTGCAAACGATGAGGATGACAGAGGCGGCGAACTGGGTGATGACCAGTCCCTTTCTGATGAAGATGGCGCTGCCGCTGGTTTTTATTCTTAAGCCCTTTAACACAAAGACAGGGTTGAAGGAAGAAAGATAAAAGGCGGGGTAGCTGCCTGCGATCAGACCTGAGACGATGGCTATAGCCAGCAGGACGGACCAATGCGAGAATTGAAAGAGATTGATGGCGAGCTGTTTTTTCACCAGTGTATTATATGCTGGCAAAAAGAGATAGAGCAGGACGATAGCCAGCCCGACGGCGAGAAAAGAGAGTATGATGGATTCGCTGATGAATTTGCCGATGAGGCGGCTGCGGCCTGCACCCATTACTTTCAATACTCCTACCTCTTTGGCGCGCTGTTCAGAGCGGGCGGTGGCGAGGTTCATAAAATTGATACAGGCGATGAGCAGGATAGCGATGGCGATCAGCGAGAACAGATGCACATAGCGGATGGCGCCGCCGGTTTGAACGCCATTCTCGAAGTTGGCGCGGAGGTGCCAGTCGTTCATGCTAAAAAGAAATAAGGCATTCTTCGCGCCGTCGACCTTTGTGCCGAGATAGTGGGTCAGCTGTTTGTCGATGGCTGCCGCGGAGGCGGAAGGGTTCAGCTCTACGATGGTCGTGGCCATGGGGTTCGTCCAGGGCTTTACCCAGGGGTTGGCGGTCTCCCAGGCCTCGTAAGGCGAGACCCACTGGAAATGATAGTTGCAGTTGACGGGAAGGTCCTTGAAGACGCCCGTGACGGTGTACAGTCCGTCGGCGCAGTAACCCTGATTGGCGTTCATCCTGATCGTTCGGCCGATGGGGTCGTCGGCGCCAAAGAGGTTCCGGGACATCGATTGGCTGATGATCACGGACTGCACCTGTCTGAATGCGGAAGCGGCGTCGCCGTGGACAAAGGGAAGGTCGTACATGGCAAGGACGGAGGGGTCAGCGTAGATGCCTCTCAGCTTTATCGACTTATCGCCTACCACGGCGAGTTCATCCATCTCCCAGCTGAGTCGGCCGCTGTTTTTGACTCCGGGGATCTCGGCTTTCATGGCGGCGGCCAGGGGGCCGGGGGTGGAACCGTTCGTCGAGATGCCGCGGTCGCTGGATTCGTTTTGCATGACATGGTACAGCAGGTCCTTTTTGGCAAAACTGTGGTTGAAGGTCATTTCGTCTTCCACCCATAGGAAGATCATGGCTGCGCAGGTGATGCCGATGGCCAGACCGGCGATATTCAAAAAGCTATAGGTTTTTTTCCTGAAGAGGTTGCGGAGGGTTGTCTTTAGGTGCGTTCTGAACATATGGGTGGTTTTGTGTCTGCTTGGGTGATTTTGTGCCCGTTGTTGCGCGAATTGGGTGCCAGATCGGTATCGCTATGGCAATGAGGTGGTTGCGCGCGTTTTTGACGGCGCGAGTGTACGATTTTGATACGTGTGGTGTACGGTGCGGCGGTGCATTGCCGGGGCTGCGGCGCGGCGGGTGGTTGCGGCGACTAAGCGGGGCGCAATCGCCAGGTTGCGTGGATCTTTCCGTTGCCGCGCAGTCTTTGGATCAACTCCGGGGACGCCGAAGCCATGAAGTGCGGTGCCGCGCTGAGGCTGGCGTAGTCGGGTTCGGCTTCTTTGTCGAGCACAAGGCCCGCATCGGCAAAGAGCTGGGTTGCTTCGTCAAAGGATTCGAACATGTTCTCCTGGACCCGGTGTTGTTTGAAAAATTCTTTGAGGCTATCGCCTTGCTGGAGTTCGGGGTCGTCAGGCATGCTGCGCCGGATATAGATGTCTGCCGTGATCCAGTAGCCGCCGCGTTCGTGCAGCACTTTGCTGATGAGCTGGCAGAGTTGTTGTTTTTCTTCGGGGCCGAGGTACATGAGGAGGCCTTCGTTGAGTATGATGATGGGGCCCTCTGGCATGCTGTCGACAATGGCCTGGAACGCGGCGGGGTCGAGGGCGTTGAGGGGGCGGAGTTCGTAGTGGCCGCGGAGCGGGGTGTGCGCGGCGGGTGCGGACTGGCCGTTAGTCGGCGCGGACTGGCCGTTGGCGGACGCCGGAGTCTTAGCAGTCAGCGCATCAATGAGCCGCTGTTTTGTCGCGATGACATCGGGCAGATCGGTGTCGATATAATTAACGGGGCGCTCAGCAGCGAGAGCGAGCCCGCGAAAAGAGAAGCCGGAAGAGAGCTCGAGAATATTGATGGGTTGCGGCGCTGCACTGGCTGCGGCAGATGACCCATCGGGTTGCGGCAGCAGCTCACTCAATAAACTATTTATACTTTGATAACGCGCCTCGAAGTGCATCACGCGGATCCAAAATCCGGGCTGGCGATTGGAAAGATCGGGTTCATACCGCTCGGGATACTGGATCAGCGCGGCTGCCTCGCGCGCATAAGGGATAGTGGTGTGCCCCTTAAGCAGGAGCAGGCTTCGCGCGGACGGGCTGATCGTATTATAATTTCGTGCGTCTTGTGCTGACATAGCCTAAGGTTGATGGCATTAAAGATAAGTAATTTGAAACGGGTCTGTGGGGTGTTGGAGCAATTTAGTAATTTGTGACGCATTGACTGAGCAGCAGAAATACAACGAAAAGCAACTCCTCCGGGATCTGGCCGCGGGTGACGAGGATGCTTATAAAAACATATATCAATTATATGGAGATGCTGTCTTCCGGGTCGCCGTCCGGTATGTGAAATCCGAAGAGCTGGCGAAAGACGTGTCGCAGGATATTTTTATAAAGATCTGGGAAAAACGAGAGCAGCTGGCCGATGTTGAATATTTACAGGCCTATCTGCTCCAGGTAGCCCGCAATGAATCGATCAATGTATTGCGCGCCGCCGGCAAGTCGGACATTGCCAAGGGAGAGATCGCCCGCCATTTCCAGGATAACCCGGGTTTCTTCGAAGACGAAACGCTGCAACGGGATTATCGCCTCTTTATCCGAAGAACATTGGACTCACTGTCTCCCCGCTCGAGGGAGATCTTTCTCTTATGCAGGGAGCAGGGTAAGACCTATGATGAGGTCGCTGCGGCCCTCGGCATTTCGCGCAATGTGGTGCGCAAGCATATGGTGGCGTCGTTGAAGAAGTTCAGGGATGCGGCTGAAGATGAATTAGGAACGTCACTCAGCCTGGCCCTCCCCCTGCTGGCGCTGCTGCAGGAGATCTCTGCCCTTTCCCGGCACAAATAGCAGCCGTTCCGGCTGCATTTTGCGGTCTTCCCGTCTAACGATAACTTTTTTTTTTGCTGAGGGGGGTCCTCTCCCTACCTTTTTACCGTCATAACTCCGGTTAAGGCTCTGCTAATACAAATAAATGAAGAAAGAGGTTTTATACAGGCAATTGATCCATCGCTATCTCGAAGGCACCGCCAGCCCGGAAGAAGTAGAAGTCTTTTTTCATTTACTGAATAAAGGCGAGCTGAACGCTCTGCTGGAAGACGCGCCGGGTAATCTGCCGAAAGACGCGCCGGTACGGAGAATGGCCGCATGGAAGAAGTACAGCGTGGCAGCCGCGGTGATCCTGCTGGTCGGTGCAGGAGTCTTTTTCTTAACGCGGGAGCATCAGCAACCGGAGACTGCGCCAATGGCCAATGTGTTTAAAAATGATGTTGCGCCGGGTGGTAACAAGGCGGTGCTCACACTTGGAGACGGACGACAGATCGTGCTGGATAGTGCGGAGAAGGGCGATGTGGCGAGCCAGGGTAAAACCAGTATCGTCAAGACGGATGCGGGAAAGCTGGCGTATAATGCCGGTGGAGTGACTGCGGCGGCCGGTGGGGCAGCGACTGTCCTCTATAATACGTTGTCTACACCCGCGGGCGGCCAGTACCAGGTGACACTGGCGGACGGGACAAAGGTTTGGTTGAACGCCCTCTCGAAGCTTCAATACCCCAATGCCTTTGTGGGCAAAGACAGAACGGTCGACCTGACCGGTGAAGCCTATTTTGAGATTGCAAAGGATAAGAGCCGGCCTTTTATGGTGCGTGTGAATGGTGTGCAGGTGCAGGTATTGGGGACTAGCTTTAATGTAAATGCCTATAAGGATGAGACCGGGATAAAAACCACTTTGCTGGAGGGCGGAGTGAGATTGGTAAAGGGTGATGTGACGGCGCTATTGAAGCCGGGCCAGCAGGGAGTGACGGGTGCGCCGGATGCGGGTGCGGCCGCGAATGGGCAGCATGCAGGGGGAGCCGCGAGTGGGCAGCGTGGCACGACCAGTGCGCAGGCTATCGCGACCAGCGGCTTCTCGGTACACAACGCCGACATCGACCAGGTGATGGCGTGGAAGAACGGCTTCTTTAGCTGGGACGCCGCCGACGTACACACTGTAATGCGGCAGATCAGCCGCTGGTATGGCGTGGAGGTGAGATATGAAGGGACTCCGACAACCGCCCTGTTCGGTGGTGAGATAGGGCGCGACCTTACACTGACCCAGGTGCTGACAGGTCTGAGTAAATCAAAAGTGCATTTTCAATTAGACGGAAAAATATTGACGGTGCTGCCATGAGATAGGGGTAAAATGATTTTTTGAATTTGTATATACAAACCCGATCCTTCGCCATAATAGACCATTGCCTTCCTATGTAGTTATCCTTATTCTTTATTCCTAACGGCAGGCCTGGAGGCTGCCATTATTGCCTTGAAAGACCAGGCCCAAAAACAAAGGCCGGAGACGTTGGAGCGCTTCCGGCCGGGAATGGGCTTTTTCAAAACCTGTTAACGTCTTTATTAAAACCCAAAACACTGCTAAAATTATGAAAATTTTTGGCAAAGGCCATGTATTGCCCTGGCCGGCATCCCATCAAACGATCCTGGCGATGAAGCTGACTGTATTTTTATTGACTGCTGCTTTGCTGTCCGCACATGCGGGCGCCCGTTCGCAGAACATTACGCTGAACTGCGATCACACTCCGTTGAAAAAGGTCTTTAGCGAGATCCGAAAACAGACGGGGTATTCTTTTTTCTACAATTATGATCTGCTGAAAAACGCGCACGACGTGACGCTGAGCGTAAAAGACGCACCGTTGAACGAGGTGCTGAAACTGGCGTTTGCCGATCAGCCGCTCGGGTATTTGATCCAGAACAAGACGGTATTTGTCGCAGAGAAGATAGCGATCAGGATGACCACGCCCGTCGGAGTGGACACGGCAAAACTGGGAAACATTACCGGCCAGGTCTTCGGCGAACGTGGCGAACCCCTCGATGGCGTGACCATCCTGATCAAGACCGAACGCAGAGGCGCCTATACGATGAATGGCGGGGTGTTCACGATCAGGGACGTTCCCTCAAATGCTGTACTGCAGGTGAGCAGTGTCGGGTACGAGTCTCAGGAGATAAAACCCGGGTTTGGAAAACCCATGACGATCTGGATGAAGATAAAGGTCAACCAGATCCAGAATGCTGAAGTCACTTACAGCACCGGTTATCAGAATGTCCCGAAGGAAAGGTCAACCGGCTCCTTTGTCCAGATCAGTGGCGAAGAGCTGAACCGCCAGGTGGGACAGGATGGACTGAAGAAATTATTTACCATCACCAGCGGTATGCTTTATAGTCCGAATACGGCCAGCAAGATCCAGATACGTGGCCTTAGCACGATCAACGCCGTCACCAACCCGCTGATCGTCGTAGACGGCTTTCCCTACGAAGGTCAGGGCCAGCAGGGCGATATCAGTGGCCTGCTGACCGAGCTGAACCCCAATGACATTGCCTCGGTTACGGTACTCAAAGATGCGGCTGCCGCCTCCATCTGGGGTATCCGCGCCGCTAATGGGGTAATTGTGATCACGACAAAAAAAGGGAGCTTCAACAAAAAGCCTTCCATCAGCCTGAGCAGCAGCGTTACCATCGGCGCCAAACCGAACATCGATTATATCAAAACGATATCTTCCGCAGATGAGATAGCCTTCGAAGAATCGCAGTTCAACAAAGGTGTTTATAATTCATATGATGACAGTTATCCGGGTATCAATTATTATCCTGTACTACCCAATGTAGCCGAGCTGCTGCTGGCCGTCCGGGCGCATAAGATCACCCAGGCACAGGCCGACGCGCAGATCAGCGCCTACGAACAACATAGTGTCCGGGACGACATCAAAAAATATATCCTGCGCAATTCTGTTGCTCAGCAGCATCATGTCAGCTTCTCGGGTGGTAATGCCGGCTACAGCTATTATGCTTCCGTCGGATATGATCAGAACAATGGAGGCACCACCAATGCTAAAGGGGATGCCTTCAGCCGTTATACCCTCAATTTCAACAATACCTACCGGCCTGTGCAAAACCTCGAGCTGACAGGAACGATCAGCTATACCCAGGATAAAGCCTATGGAAATTCATTACCCTGGGGATCCTTTCTGCCCCTGGGGAATTATATCACTCCTTATACCATGCTGGCAGATGCCCATGGTAATCCGCTGGCAATCCCTTACATAAACCGGCTTGCTTTACAGGATACAGCCAGGACTCCGGGCTTGCTCGACTGGCACTACCGGCCTCTTGCCGAACAGAAGTATTATGACAAGGTAAGCAACGAATACCATGTTCGTTTCGGTGGTATTGCCAAATACACGATCATCAGGGGA
>DATJJA010000115.1:0-6316 GCA_035492595.1 Puia sp. | reverse complement strand
TACGGTTCAAAGACGTGGAAAAGTGAAAATTACAGTAGTGACAGGCCTGCCTGCAGAAGGGAATATGAAGATAGATACCTGCCATTCTGCAAAATTACGGAGATGTCGCGGTACGGCGATGAGAAGATGCGGGCCTGCGCTGTTATGGATATTGCTGCTGGCTCCTGTGAGCAGTCGGGCACAGTATCCCCTTCATATCTTTTCCGTGGATAAAGACACCAGTTATCTTAAGAACAGGCTCGGGGTAGTCACTATGTTCAGGACGCGCGAGGCCTGTTCGGAATACCTTTACGAGCTGATCCCGCAGCTGCAGGGGAAGGGTTATCTGACCGCGTCCATCGACAGCATCACCATGGAGAATGCCTCGGCCTCGATCAGGCTTTATGTGGGGGGAGTCTATCGCTGGGCGAGTATCGATACCCGCCGTGCCGATCCGGCGCTGCTGGCGGCAGTCTCCTGGAATGACAGGACCTTTGCGCACCGGCTGCTGGACTATCGTCAGCTGCAGGCGCGGCAGCAGCAATTGCTCGACTATATGGAGAATAACGGGTATCCCTTTGCGAAAGTCAGCCTCGACAGCATCGTCCTGAAAGACAGTTCCGAGGTATCGGCCGTTCTGAAGATCGACAAGGGGCCGCTGTACAAGATCGACAGTATCCGGATCTATGGGACGGCCAGGATAACCAGCGAGTTTATGCAGCGGTATCTCAATATCCCGAATGGCAGCATCTACCGGAAAGAGCGGCTGCAGGCCATTACAAAGAAGATAATGGAACTGCCCTATGTGCAGGAGCAGGAGCCCTGGAATCTGACGATGCTGGCCGAGGGATCGGTGATCAACCTTTATCTCAGGCCAAAAAAGAGCAGCCAGATCAATGCGCTTGTCGGCTTTCTCCCCAGCAGCGACCCGGTGTTGGGTAATAAGATACTGGTTACGGGTGAGGCGCAAGTCAACCTGAAGAATGCTTTTGGCAACGGGGAGACCATCGGTCTGAACTGGCAGCAGCTGCAGCAGAGTTCGCCCCGGCTGGACCTGTTGTTCCAGCAGCCCTATTTGTTTCAATCGCCTTTTGGTCTGAATGCTTCCTTTGACCTGTACAAGCAGGACTCCACCTATATCAACATCAATCTTTTGGTCGGGGCCCAGTATGCGCTGTCTTCAACGCAGAGCGGGTCGGTATTCCTGCAACAGTCCATTTCCAATCTGCTGCAGGTGGATACCCTGCAGATCATTGCTTCGCGTGCGTTGCCGCAGATAGCGGATGTCAGCGCGGTGAGCCTGGGGGTGACCTATGATTTCAACAATACGAATTACCGGTTTAATCCGAGGAAGGGCAACGAGTTCAGTTTCGTGGGTTCGGCGGGCACGAAGAAGGTAAAGGAGAATCCGCAGATCGCCAGGCTGAAGGACCCCAGTGATACGAGCTTTAACTATGCCTCCCTGTATGACACTGTGAAGCTAAATTCCTATGAGTTCCTGGTAAAACTGGCTGCTGCGCATTATTTCCCGCTGTCGAGGGCCTCGACGCTGAAACTGGGTGTAAATGGCGGGGTATTCAGCAGTCCCAATACTTTCCGGAACGAGCTTTTTCTTATTGGGGGTTACCGTCTGCTGCGCGGGTTTGACGAGCAGAGCATTCTTGCGTCGCAGTACGTGGTCGGGACCATCGAATACCGGTATCTGGTAGGATTGAATTCCTATCTTTTTAGTTTTTTGGATGCGGGCTGGGCGAAGAATGACGTGCCGGGGTATCATCTGGACAATAGTTTTCTGGGCACGGGGCTGGGGATGGCGTTCGAGACGAAGGCTGGGATATTCAATATATCCTATGCCCTGGGGAAAAGGAATGATACTAAATTTAATTTTCATGATGCGAAGATCCATCTTGGATATGTCAGCTTTTTTTAACGGATATATTTAATTTATTTTTGCGACAGGGGGAGCCACGGGCTCCCCGGCCGAAGGCCCATCATTAGCCGAGCACCGGGAATGGGTTATTTTTGGTCTAACCTGTTCCCGGTGCGTAACATAGTGTGGGTAAAATTTCCGCCGTTCTACTCTTTTTTTGTTTCTTCTTAATTGGTAAGCTGGAAGCCCAGACCGATTCGACCCCTCCGCCTGTGACCGTACTGAAGGTGATCGATACGGTGAAGCATGATTCGGTGCGGCATATGACGCACCGGGATTCGGTGAGAAGGGATTCGGTCAGGCGCGTGCGGCGCGCGCTGAAGGATTCGCTGGCGAGAATGGATTCGCTGGCGAGAATGGACTCGCTGGCGAGGGTTGATTCGTTAGCGCGGGTGGCTAAACCGGTGAAGCCTGCTGCGCCCAGGCCGGTGGTTGTGGTTCAGGAGGGGCCGCCCGCGATGGATTTCTGGAAGAAGGTGCTGGCGGGCAATCCGTATTTTCATTTCACCGGGACGCCGGTGGTCTTTGCTTTTCAGCTGCACCGGGCCAATTCGAAGGACAGTCTTTTTTATCTTATCGTCGGGATCCTCTTCTATTTTGCGCTGACCAGGGTGTTCTTCGAGAAATACTTCAACAATCTGATGACCCTGTTCTTCCGGGTCTCGCTGCGGCAGCAGCAGATAAGGGAGCAGGTATTGCAGACGCCGCTGCCCTCTCTGCTGCTGAATATCCTGTTCGTGATCTCCGGGGGGCTGTATGCCTGTTACCTGGTGCACTATTCGCGGATCGGGGCGGACGTCCCTTTCTGGGTGCTCTATTTGTATTGTATGTTGTTGCTGGGGGCCGTGTATCTGGTGAAGTTTATGGTCCTGAAATTTATCGGATGGGTATTTTCCGTGTCGCGGGCGACCGATATTTATATTTTTATCGTCTTTTTGGTGAATAAAATGTTGGGGATTTTTCTGCTTCCGTTCTTGATCATAATCACTTTTTCGGGCCAGACTGTGCGGGAAATATTTATAACGATCTCATTGGCAATGGTTTTTGTTTTATGGGCTTACCGGGTACTGGCGGCTTACCGGCCGGTGCGTAATGAAATAAAACTAACGCCGTTTTATTTTTTTCTGTACCTTTGCGCCTTCGAAATAGCACCCCTGCTATTGATTTACAAGGTGTTATTGACATATTTGGAAAAAGTGTATTAAATTTGCGAATCCTGAAGGGACACACATGATTAAAAACGGGGATAAAAAGAAGATTTTAATCACTCAACCCAGACCTGAAACAGATAAGTCGCCGTATTTCGAGCTTGCCAAGAAATATGACGTGGAATTGGCTTTTCATCCCTTTATCCGTCTGGAACCCATTGCTGCAAAGGATTTCCGCAAACAAAAGATAGACATCGCGCTGTTTACGGCTGTTATATTCACCAGCCGCAACGCCATCGATCATTTCTTCCGTATCTGTGAAGAGATGAAGGTCAGCGTTTCCCAGGACACCAAATATTTCTGTATCACCGAGGCGGTGGCATTATACCTGCAGAAGTTCATTCTCTACCGGAAGAGGAAAGTTTTTTATGGTGCGGACGGTCTTAACAAGAGTATGTTCGACGTCATCAACAAGCACAAGGAGAATGAGAAGTTCCTCTATCCCTGTTCGGAGAACCAGCAGGATAATGAGATCATCAACTGGCTGAAGCTGAACAACTGTGGTTTTGCAACTCCCTTCATGTACCGCACGATCAGCAATGACGTAAAGACTGTGCTGGATCAGAGCGAATACGATATCATCTGTTTTTTCACGCCCAGCGGCGTGAAGAGTCTCTTCGACAATTGCCCCAAGTTCAAGCAGAACGGCACCAAGATCGGCGCTTTTGGCAGCAATACTTCCCGTGCGGTCGAAGAGGCCGGTCTTACACTCGACATAAAGGCTCCCCTCCCCCAGGCGCCTTCGATGGTTTCTGCCCTGGAGAAGTATCTTGCGGTCACCGGAAAGAAGAAGTAGCCGGCGGCCGGCGGGTGATACGTGGTCCGTTGGCGGCGGCGGTGGGTGATATTCTGGCTCAAAGCTTGTAGTTTGCAGGATGATGCAACACACCAACCGGCTCGCGAAAGAAACAAGCCCCTATTTATTGCAGCACGCGCACAATCCCGTCGACTGGTTTCCCTGGGGCTCAGAGGCATTGGAGAAGGCCCGTTCGGAGGACAAGCCGATCCTCGTGAGTATTGGCTATGCCGCCTGTCACTGGTGTCATGTAATGGAGCGGGAGAGCTTCGAGGATATGGATACGGCTGCGTTCATGAACGAGCATTTCGTCAACGTCAAGATCGACAGGGAGGAGAGACCGGACCTCGATCATATCTATATGGACGCCGTGCAGGCCATCAGCGGCAGCGGCGGCTGGCCGCTGAATGTTTTTCTTACACCGGAGGGGAAGCCTTTTTATGGGGGCACTTATTTCCCTCCGCGGCCGATCTACAACAGGTCTTCGTGGAAAGAAGTCCTCAGTGGCGTTTCGGCGACTTTCCGGGAGAGGCGGGCGGAGGTGGAGCAGCAGGCCGAGGGGCTGATCCGGCATGTGAAGACATCCGGAATGTTCTCTATCGGAGAAAGAAAGGCGGGGGGAGATACCGGGGAGAGGAAGGCGGAAGGAGGAGTAGATTTTTCGCCGGAGACGCTAAAGAAGACAAGGGATCAGCTGATGGCTACGGCGGACAAAAAGGAAGGGGGCTTTGGGGGGGCGCCCAAATTCCCGCAGAGTTTTTCCATTCGCTATTTACTGCACTACTATCACTACACGGGAGACCGGTCTGCGCTGGAGCAGGCCTGTCTGAGTCTGGACAAGATGATCCTGGGGGGTATCTACGATCAGCTGGGGGGCGGATTTGCCCGGTACTCTACGGACGAGCTGTGGCTGGTTCCCCATTTTGAAAAAATGCTATATGACAATGCGTTGCTTGTCATTGTGCTTTGCGAGGTCTTCCAGGCGACGGGGAAGGAGCTGTACCGGGTGGCGATCGAAGAGACCATCGGGTTTGTAGTCAGGGAGTTGTCCAATGGAGAAGGAGGTTTTTTTTCGGCGCTGGACGCCGACAGCGAAGGAATAGAGGGAAAATATTATGTGTGGGAAAAGACAGAGATAGAGGAAGTTTTGGGTGGGAGTGCGGAATTATTCTGTGAGGTTTATGGGGTAACGGAAGAGGGCAACTGGGAGGAAAAGAACATACTTACGAGGAAGGAGAGGGTGCTTTCTCCGGAGGAGAAGGCGGTGTTGGCGGAGGCCAGGAGGAGGCTTCTGGAGCGTCGCGGCGCGCGTATAGCGCCGGCGCTGGACGACAAGGTGCTGCTCGGGTGGAATGCGCTGATGAATCTTGCCTGTTCGAAGGCGTATGCGGCGCTTGGGGAGGAGAAGTACCGGGAGATGGCCGTGGGTAATATGGCTTTTTTGAGGGAGCATATGAAGGGGGAAGGTTTGAATTTTTACTATCATTCCTACAAGGGGGAGGCGCGGTATCCTGCTTTTCTGGACGACTATGCGAATCTGATCGCGGCGCTGATCGGGCTGCAGGAGGTAACGGGGGATGCGGGGTATCTGCTCGAGGCCAGGGAGATTGCGGAGGAGGTGCTGGTACATTTCGGGAATCCGGAGAACGGGTTCTTTTTTTATACGCATGACGGGCAGGGGGATGTGGTCGTGAGGAAGATGGAGGTCTACGATGGTGCGACGCCTTCGGGGAATTCCATGATGGCATTTAATTTGTTATATCTATCTGTAATCTTTGATGAGCCCGGTTGGGGGGAGCGTGCGAGAAGCATGGCTCTGGAGCTTCAAAGGCCTGTCGTAACTTATCCCGGGTCTTTTGGTGTTTGGGCAACCCTGTTTCAAGCCTTTACGTATACTATTCCAGAGGTAGTTATTACCGGCGAACAGCCGGAAAAAGCCCGGAAGGAGTTTCTATCCCATCTGATTCCTTACCGGGTTTTCCAATCTGCGGACCGGAAGGATACCCAGTTCCCTTTGTTACGGGGTAAACTTATCGACGAGGTTTCCCTAATATTCCTATGTAAAAGCTATTCCTGTCAACTCCCTGTAAATGAAGTAGCTACAGCGATCCGAAACCTGGAAAATGTGTATAAGTTTCAGCAATGAATGTACAATAAAAGGTACCCGTGTGCGTTTAATAAACTAGCATCTTGAATCCGAATAGTTTAGGCCAAAAAATGGCCTTTTGCTGTCGGGCTTCGGAGGGCTCTTAAAAGACATTTTTCACCGGAGGAAAGCTTTGACTTTCGAAAAATTAATTTTAAACTTGTAGCGAGATGTTGTCAAAAGATTTTATTTGCCCAATACCCTTTAATATTATGAAAATGAAAAACCTATCCGTTTTGACGGCCTTTTTCGCCCTT
>DATJJA010000114.1:0-21618 GCA_035492595.1 Puia sp. | reverse complement strand
CCTGCTGTTGCCTTTGGGATCAGGGTACAAGCGGTGAGGGTTTCCACGGGTGAGCAAATCCTGCCGGCCATCACCAATGACAATTACTTTTCCCTGTTGAAGGGGGAGAGCAAGGAGATTCATTTTGAATTTGATGCCGGGCTGCTGGGGAGTGATGTGCCGCGGGTGGTGGCGGAGGCGTATGTGCGGTAAACTTCTTCTTTTTGGCCTCAGAAATTTACCTCGTATTTTTACCATTGCGTATGTAAATTCCGATTTTTACTTTAGCTCGCGGTAAGCCATATCCTACGAACCCCTAAACTAAATCTACTACCCTATGTGTCACGAAAGTGAATTGTACGACTCGTGCAATTTTTTTGCAATACGATCATGCAAACCAGCAAGGTTGCGTAATAGAAACCATTCCTTCCTTTTTTATTTTTTCATTATTTTATTAACCTATAGCCTTCCGTCGCAAGGACAATCGCTGGACAGTTCGAGCTTTCCAGTATTGTGGCTTCGGGCGGACAAGGGACAGTTTACGGATACATCCTGGAAGGATTTTACCGGAAATGGGTACGATGGTATCGGAGTATTTACGCGCGGGCTTAAAAATGGCGCATTGCTTAATTACAATCCAGCCTTAACTTTTAACGGAGTTGATGATTCCATACGAATTCCGTATAACCTGGATAGCCTTTCTGAGATAACCATTATGGCCGTTTTTCAGGCGGCAGATACAACCGAGGCCAGCGTATGGGGCACCGGTAACGCGCTTGCAAGAAAGACCCTGATGACGACCCGGCAGGTAGTAGGCCCGGGGGGCAAGATAGACAGTATTACATCCGCGGGAAAATTTGCCATCCTGGGTACGGTGATCCAGAACTGGAGTGCCGATTCAACGCTGAGCCCTACGGCATATATGATGTTGGGATCGACCGGGCAGCAGGTGGCTTTTCCAGCTTTTAAGGGGAAGTTGGCTGAATTGTTGGTTTTTGACAGGAGCCTGGACGCACTGACACAGGTGCAATATGAGACTTACCTGGCCATCAAATACGGCATACCCCTGACAAAAGGAAACTATGTAAGTGCCGGGACAGCGGTTTTGTGGGATGCTGACAAGAATAAGGATTATAATTTCCGTATTGCCGGGCTGGCGAGGGAGAACCTGCTGGCCTTGAATCAAAAGCAATCGGTGAGTTCTTTCGATACCGATAGCCTGCTCATAATAAGTGCGGGTAAATTGGCGGTTACCAACCAGGCGAACGCTGATTCTATCGTCAGTGGCAACTACCTGGTCTGGGGAGATAACAACAAAGGGCTCACTACCTCACGCACCAGCGACGGCCAGCTGGATGTCGTGAACCGCAAGTGGCTGATGGCGGTGAGCGGAGCCGATGCTGTTGGCGTAGGCACCAACCTTAGGTTCAACCTGAAGCAAGTGCCTTCATTTCCCAATGGCTATTGGCTCGTAAGTGATGCCTATGGCCAAGCCAACCTGTCGGCCGACAGCCTGACCTATATTTTCCCGGACAGCTCTTCTTCGGATAGCGTCGCGTATTATAGCCAGGTGCGTTGGGATAAGGACCGTTCAGGAAAGGACCTCTTCGCCCTGGTGCAGGCCCGGGACCTGCTCTTGAAGCTGTGTGTGGTGGACAGCCCTACTTGTGTCCAGCCGCAGGCGGGCAAAGCCAGGTTAGAGGCTATCAGTGGGGTAGCACCTTTTGCATACCGAGTCATCAATAGCAATAATGAGACGATAGATGCCGGCTACCTGGATGAATCCAGCCGGTCTAAGGAGATAGGTAACCTTGCCATGGGCACTTACAGCATTGTACTCACCGATGCGAAGGGGAATCTGTCGCAACGTAGCCTCACCATGAAAGTACCCCAGGCGCTTGCTTTAAATGTTGACCTGGGTGAGAGCCAGGTCTTACCTGCCGGCGGCCAGATCCTGCTGGATGCCTCGCAGAATATAGCTGCCGGAGCTGCTCAAAGCTATCAATGGCAAAGCAATACCGGGTTTCATTCAACGACACCCGATATCAGCGTGCGGGAGCCGGGTACCTACACGGTCACGGTGACGAGCACAGCAGGATGCGTATTCACGGATAGTGTGGCCATTACTGGCGCCGGACAACAACAGGTGGTGGTTTATCCATCCCCCTCCACCGATGGCAATTTCACGGTCAGCGTATCGCTGCCAAAAGCAGGAGACGTGTCCGTGTTTTTGTATGACCTGAATGGCAACAAACTCCAGGAAATGACAGGAAAAAACAATACCGAACATCGTTTTCAGGGCCATCTCGGTACGTCGGGCCTGTACACGGTCTCAGTGAAAACAGACAAAGGAATAGAATCCAAAAAATTACTTGTGCTGCAATAAGCTGTAGTCAGAAATAACCAATAATCAACCCTTTTAGATCCTAATATCCGTATCCCATGACCTCTACCTTTACCAAGAGCTTCGGCTTTCTCTTCACCGTTTTATTATTTACCCATATTGCTGCCGGCAAGACGCCAGCCCGCAAAGGCGGCCATGCTGTTGTCCACCGGAGGTATTATGCCCGGCAGGAAGAAGGCCTGATTGGTTGTGCCATGCCCGGCGGCGCCGATAACCCGGCCGATAACCTCTTTCACGTCTACCTGCAAGCGCCGTTAAAAGGGAATGAGCGGGTCTGGCTTACCTATGATCTTGACGGTGTTCAGGACTATGCGGCCGTGAGCCGGAGTGTCAATGACCAGTTGGCGGCAGGTGGTTATTTTGTGAAGAAGCGGTCGGGTTGGGAGCGCCAGAGGGAGCGGGTGAGTGCCTCCTGGCTGCGGCAGGGGGATAATGTGATACGGTTTACGTTGCCTGCTGGCGCCGCCTATGGCTACCGGGTCCGAAACCTGGCCATCGAAGTAGGCGCGCCGGGAGAAGAGGATGCGGTGGTCATAACGAAGGGCTCATTACCTTATTATGAGGGCAAAGGATATATTGACGGCTTTGTCACCGGCGCGGGAAGGCAGAAGGCGAAGGTGACCGTCGACGGGAAAGCCGCGCGGGTGTGGAAGGGGACATTTGAAGCGATAGTGCAGCGGCCGGCAGATTCAGCCGGCGATTGGCGGTCGACTGTCGAGGTAGAATATCCCGACGGCAGGAAGGAGCGGCGGGTAGTGCAGTTCTCCGGCGAGCGGCAGGCCGATTACCGATTCGAATTGGGCGCCGCCGTGGTGCATGAGCAGCGGTGGCTGCAACAAAACCAGGCGGCGGTGCTTTCCGCGGGAGGGGCAAGCATTACTATACCACAAGGAGCCTTGCGGGCTGCGGCTACGGTCAGTGTCACCGCGTTGCGGCCGGTGGATCTGTCGGCTCTGGATCAAGCGATGGTGAATGTGACCCCGGGCGGTGGGGGATTCCGATTCCTGCCACATGGGACGCATTTTGCGACGGAAGCCCAGCTGACGCTAGGTTATGACGCGTCAAAGATCCCGGAAGGGTATACAGAGAAGGATATACGAACTTATTATTTTGATGAAAAGAAGGGGCACTGGATCGCGCTGCCGATTGACAGTGTGTCGGTCGGGGCGGGTAAGGTCTATTCCCGTACCGGGCATTTCACCGATATGATCAATGGTATCATCAAGGTACCGGAGTCGCCGCAGGTGGAGGCTTATAATTCCAACAGCATGAAGGGTATCAAGGCGGCCGACCCCAGTGCGGCGGTCAACCTGATCGCTCCGCCGAAGGCCGGTTCGATGGGCAATGCATCGCTGGGATATCCTATCGAGATCCCAGCGGGCAGGCATGGCCTGCAGCCGCAACTGTCGATCGGCTATAACAGTTCAGGCGGGGATGGCTGGTTGGGTATGGGCTGGGATCTTTCCGTGCCTTCCATCGGTATCGATACCCGCTGGGGCGTGCCCAGGTTTGACGCACAGAATGAAACGGAGACGTATATGATGAGTGGTGGACAGTTGAGTCCTGTAGCGCATCGGGGCGCCCTGGTAGCCCGGACGGCGGAAAAACAGTTCTACCCACGGGTGGAGGCCGCCTTCGACAAGATCATCCGGCATGGCAACAGCCCGCAGACCTATTGGTGGGAAGTGACCGATAAAGAAGGTACAAGATATTTTTATGGCGGGGATCCCTCCACAGGCGTAGATGCTGCGAGCACGCTAAGCGACGCGTCAGGCAATATCGCCCATTGGGCCTTAAGGATGACCCTTGATCTGCACGGCAACTTTGTCCATTATTTTTATACCAAGGTGAATGATCCCGGGGTCAGTGGAAGCACGGTGATGGGGGTGCAACTCTATCTCAGCAAGATCACGTACACTGGGACCAATGGCACGGAAGGGCGGTATTCCGTGTTGTTCGGCCGCGACCGGGATATCGACGGCCATATCAGCCGCAAGGATGTGACCATTACGGCCACCAACGGGTTCAAACAGGTGACGGCCGATCTGCTCCGGCGCATCGACGTGCAGCTGGACGGGGCGGATATCCGGCACTATGAGCTCAATTATAAGGAAGGGGCATTCTATAAGACCCTGCTGGCGGGTATCAGTCAATACGACGCCGCCGGAAATTTCTTTAACCAGCACAGCTTCGATTATTACAACGATATCGCGTCGGGCGGCACGCTGGTCCCGCTGGCCACGGCGCAAAGCTGGGTAATGGGTACGGACAACGTACATGGCGGTATGCTGACGCATATCAGCGGATTTACCGATGAAGCTTCGGCACTGAGCGGGACGTCTAATAGTGACTTGAGTGGAGGTGTCACTGTGTCGGTGGGCCTTGGCTCTCCGGGCGATAAGCTCAATTCCGTGGGCGGGTCGTTCAGTTATTCGCAGTCGCAGACCAAGGGCTTGCTGGCGATGATAGATATCAATGGGGATGGCCTACCGGATAAATTGTTTTACGATCCGGGCGCCGATGCGCTGTACTACCGACCGAATCAGTCGGGCCCATCGGGTGGGGCGCGTTTCGGGGATAAGATTGCCATCGCCGGCATCAACGTATTCCAGAAGGACAAATCCACGGGCTATACGGTCGGCCTGGAAGCCGTAGCGCTCTCGGCGCTGATGGCCGGCGCCAACACAGGCAAGACCACCAATACAACGACCATTTATTTTACTGAGGCGAATGGCGATCAGTTGCCGGACATCGTCAAGGACGGGCAGGTATATTTCAATCATATCGACACGACGACGGGACAGATAACGTATACTCCCGTCAGCGTGGGAACGCCTAGTCCCATCTTCGCGGGGGTGACAATCAATCAGGGGCTTGTCGACCCTACGGAGGTGGAGAACGATCGCCAGCTGGCTATCGACCAAAATCCCCTGCAGGATATCGTGCGGATGTGGCAGGCGCCATATAGTGGGACCATCAATGTGACGGCGCCTGTGCAGCTATTGCCCAGCAACGATGCCAACCGCGCGACCACCCCGGCCGACGGGGTGCGGGCCGCCGTGCAGTTGAGGGGTACTGAACTGTGGAGCCAGATCATCGGACCGGACGATTATTCTGTCCACCAGCCCTCGGGTCTCACGGGTCTGTCGGTGCAGAAGGGAGATAGAATTTATTTCCGGATCGGGTCCATCGATAACGGGTCCTATGACTCCGTGAACTGGGCGCCGGTGGTAGAGTACGTGGGCCAGGACCCGCAGGTGGCCGATGCCAACGGAAAGACGCTGTATCATTTTGATGCAGGAAAAGATTTTATTCTCAGCAGCGCGCAGACGCTGACGCCGCCCATAAATGGCCAGGTGCACATCGGCGGCGCCTTTGTAAAACCCGTGACCACCGACGATGTGACACTGGTGATCCAGCAAACCGGGTCAGGCGGTACGAATACGGTCTGGCAGCAGACCTATGCCCATGACCAGGCTGTGAATACTACGATTTCGCTGGATAATATTCCGGTGAGCAATGCCGATCAATACAGTTTCCTCGTCGTTGCACCCACCAATATCGACTGGGCGGCGGTGTCCTGGCAGCCGGTGATGACCTTTACCAGCGCCGCCGATCCGACGATCGATCTGTCACAGACACAGATACAAGCTGTTGCCATACCGAAGTATACGGTATTGGCCAATGGTCTGCAACCGAGCCTGCCTTATAAGGTGGTTTTGGGGGATGCCTCGCCGCATACCGTTACCGTGACGCCGCAGGTATCCATCAACCCGCTGCTGATCACGGGCGGTGGTGGCAATGGCACCATCGTATTTTCGGTGAAGGAGCCGGGGATATTACTGGGTGAGGTGAATATGCCGGTGCAGAATGGCGTGGTGCAGGCTGGTAATTATGCATTGAACGTCGGCGTGCACAATGGGGATCTGTTGTATATAGAATACCATGTCGTTAATGATACGCTGGCTGCTGCTATCACGACGGCGACGGCTGTGCTGAGTGGGGATCTGAGTGGCCAGGTGCCGGCGGGTCTGTGGTCAAGCGTGCCGAAGAACGGGAAAGAAGAAGACATTATTTTCGGCAGCTTCTACCGGGGATGGGGACAGTTTGCCTGGAATGGTAACCGTGACCATGCCACTCAGCCTATCGACGAAGGCCTTTTGAAGCCCAGCGAGCAGATAACGCAAAAACAGAATGTGGACCCGACTGCGCTGTCGCAGCAACGAGGCGATCAGCTGACGCCTTCACAGACCTATGATCCCAAACAGGACCTGTTTATCATCCTGGTGGCTAATGGCAGCCAGCAGCGATGGAGCGGCTATGATCCGGAGGTATTTGTGAAGGGGATCAACATGAGCAGCAGCCGGATGGGGGTCAAGGATGTGAGCCCCCTGACCATCAATACGGGGACAGGTACGGGTTCGCCCGGTATCGACAAGGTCAGCAAGGTGACCAGCACCTCGTATACGCTTGGCGCCAGTGTGGGCGTAGCGGGAGCGAGCGGCAGCTTTTCTACCAGCACCTCAAAGACCCTTACCGACTTCATGGATATGAACGGCGACCGTTATCCGGATGTGGTGAGTGAGCAGCTGATCCAATATACCGATGCCCGGGGCGGTCTGTCTGCCAGGACCACGTCGAACGGCCAGATACAGGAGACGGGGAGCACGACCACCGGGGTGGGACTTACGGGCTCGGCCTATATCCCCACCTCCGTCTTCAGGAATACCCCTGCCGGGGATCAACATACGGATGCGGGGACGGCACAGACCAATGCGGGTTCGGCCAAGATCAGCGTCACTGGCAATGTTGGTATCGTAAATGGGACCAATCAATCGAATTTCCTCTACCTCGACATGAACGGCGACGGGCTGCCCGACCGGGTCGACCAAGGCAATCACCAGGTAGCCTTGAATCTCGGTTATAGCTTCGGGCCAGAAGAGAACTGGGGCTTCGATCAGATCCAGGCCGGAGGCAGTAATTCCTTTAGTGGAGGCGCCGGATTGGGTTATAACTTTGGCCAGAACAGTATCTCCGTCGGCATCAGCCTCTCGCGCAGCGATAATTATTCCCAGCAGTCCCTGCAGGATATGAATGGGGATGGCCTGCCCGACCTGGTGACCTTGCCTTCCGGAGTGGGTAGCCCGCAAACCTTGCAGGTGCGGCTGAATACCGGCAATGGCTTTAGTACCGACGTGCTGAACTGGACCGGGGCCGCAGCTATCAGCACCAACAGCAGCACCACGGAGTCGGGCAACCTGGCCTTTACGGTAGGATTCACCCTCTTCGGTCTCAAGTTTACCGTTAACCCCAGTGTCAATGCCGGCGACGGGATGAGCCGGGAGCTGATCAAAATGCAGGACATCAATGGCGACGGCTACCCGGACTATGTCAGTTCGACCAAGGACGATAACCTGACTGTATCGCTGTCCACTATCGGCCGTACCAACTTGCTGCGGATGGTGAACCGGCCGATGGGCGCGGTCTTCACCCTGGACTACCAGCGGGTGGGCAATACCTATGATATGCCCAACAGTGTCTGGGCCCTGGCGACCGTTAAGGTTTTTGACGGGGTTAAGGGCGACGGGCCGGATACCCTGCTGACGACTTTCGACTATGCAAACGGCTATTTCGACCGGGATGAACGGGAGTTCTTTGGTTTTGGAACGGTGCGGACGTATAGCCACGATGCGGCGCATAACAATGCCATTTATACCATCGGCACCGACCTCTTTGCTACCGACAACTATTACACTAAGGGCATGCAGTTGTCATCACTCGTACAAAGCGGGGACGGCAAAAAATACCTGGAGTCGATGAATACCTATGAGCTTCGGGACATCACGACGGGAACGGTATTGCCTGATTCTTATAAGACCAATGACGCCGGTGCTGCCTTTGTTGCGTTGAGCCGCACCGACCGTCACTTCTACGAAGGCCAGCCGAACCCGGGTAAATCCACCTATTTCACTTACGGCTATGATACCAAGGGTAATATTACCCAGTATACGGATTTTGGCGATGACGGCACCTCAGATGACATCAGCGCCGCTATTACGTATTATAATGTGACCGACAAATATATTGTCGGCTCGCCGAAGTCTATCCTCCTGACGGGGTCAGGCTCCACCTATCGCAAACGGGAAAGCACCATCGATACGAAGACGGGGGATGTCACGGAAATCCGTCAATTCCTGCAAGACGGCAGCATCGCAGTCAATGATATGGGATACGACGCGTATGGTAATCTGATTAGTATTATCGATCCTTCCAATGCCAGGGGGCAACACTTCCGGGAGGACTATGTATTTGATGACCAGGTGCATCAATTTATCGTCAAGGCAACCAACAGCTATGGGTATAGTTCACGGAGTACCTATGACTTCCGGTTCGGTCATCCGCTCAGTAATGTCGATCTTAACAATAATACCGTCAGCTATCAACTGGACGATGTGGGCCGCGTGGTTCAGATAACCGGGCCGTACGAACTGGCTGCCGGAGTGCCATATACGATCAGGTTCGACTATCACCTACAATCGGCCCTGGCCTGGGCGCATACGGCGCATTATGATCCTGCCCATCCGGGCAACGATCTGGAGACAGTGACTTTCATGGACGGCCTGGGCAGGTTGCTGCAGACCAAGAAAGACGCTGCTATTTTCCAGGGTAAGGGAAGGGACGATAAGGAACAGATGATCGTGTCGGGCCGGATACTATTCGACGGGCTGGGTCGGCAATCGGCAGCCTATTACCCTGTAGCAGAAGATAAGGGGAGCGACAGCGTATTCAACCTGGTTTTCGATAATATCAGCCCTACCCTTACCTCTTATGATGTCCTTAATCGTGTGCTGAGCGCCACGCTGCCGGACGGATCGGTGACGCAACATGTTTACGGCTTCGGCAGCGACCGTCTGAAACAAACCCAATTCAGTACAAGGACCCAGGATGCTAATGGAAAAGTATTCGAACAATTTACGAATGTCCGGGGATTGACGACGGCGCATAAGCACTATACCGCGAATGGCGATGTCTGGACGAGCTTTACCTATGACGCCATCAACCAGCAACTGTCGGCTATGGATGATATCGGCGCCACTACTTTATCCCAGTATGATATGCTGGGACGGCGGATCAGCCGGGTGCATCCTGACGAGGGGATGAGCCAGTATGTTTACGATCTCTCTGGCAACCTGACGAAGATGGTGACGGCTAATCTCCGGAAGGACAGTGCGGCCGTTACTTACGCCTATGATTTTAACAGGATGACAGATGTTACTTATCCGCATAACCCGGAAAACAATGTCCACTATACCTATGGCGCGGCCGGAACCCCCTATAACCGGGCGGGAAGGGTAGTGGTTCAGGAGGATGCTTCTGGTGCACAGGAGTTTTTCTATGGGCCATTGGGAGAAACGGTGAAGAATGTCAGGACGATCGTCATTCCCCGATTCGGCCAGCGGACCTATGTGACCCAATGGAACTATGACACCTGGAACCGGCTCACCTCTATGATCTATCCCGACAGCGAAATAGTGAGCTATACCTACAACCTGGGTGGCTTGCTCTTGTCCATGAACGGCAATCGTTCAGGACAAGTGACCACTTATGTTCAGCAACTGGGCTATGATCAGTTCGAGTCCCGGTTATTTTTGGGATATGGCAACGGTACACAAACCAACTATACCTATGAACCCCAACGCAGGCGATTACAGAACCTGCTTGCAACGGTCGGCAATGGACGGCGTATCATGGACAATACCTATGTTTATGACAAGGTGGACAATGTTCTTGGCCTCACCAATAGCGCACCGGTGCCTTCCAGTAATTTGATGGGTGGGTCTTCCCAATATAATTACACATATGATGATCTCTACCGTTTGAACACGGCCGCAGGCTCCTTTAAGGGACCTCATGAGGAGGACCGTTATAGTATGACCATGGAATACAATAGTGTGGGCGGCATTACCCGAAAGACGCAGACCAACGACAAGAGTCCCAATGGAAATAACAAATGGATCCCGCAGAAGAAAACGACGTATGACTGGTCCTATACATACGATGCGAATCAACCGCATGCCGCCACACATATCGGCCGCCAAACCTACACGTATGATGCCGACGGAAACCAGACTGGTTGGACCGATGACCTGACGGGTCAACGACAACAATTGGTATGGGATGAAGAGGACCGTTTACGAAGCGTATCGGTCAACGGGCAGCTCAATAGTTATGTATATGATGCCGCAGGGGCGAGGGTCTTAAAGGGCCAGGGAGCCGGCCAAACTGTCTACGTGAATGGAGACGTCAGCGGCAGTTCGGGCGGGGTAGGTAATTTCACAGTATATGTCAATCCTTACCTGGTGGTGAAGAGTGGAGAATACTCCAACCACTACTTCATCGAGAGCCAGCGGATCGCCACCCGCCTGCAGCATGGCTGGGATCAACAGGTTGGGGCACCCGATGCCGGCGACAGCATCTCCTGGTCGAAGAAAGAAAAGCTAATGGTGCAGGGAATAGGGCGCGACCAGCAGGCGCTGCAAGGTAATGACAGCACACATGCGGCGGGCATTACAGGGATGAATGCAAGAATGGCGGCAGCAGGGAATGGCAACCAGGGCAGCAGTGGCAGCCCCGGCAGCAATGCGGATACGGCCAACAATGGTAATCATTACGCGTATGGTCATTACAAAAACACTGGCAGCAGTTCAGATAGCCCGGATTTTCTGTATTTTTATCACGCGGACCATCTTGGCAGTACCAGTTATGTGACGGATGGTACCGGTGAGGTCTATCAACACCTGGAATATTTTGCCTTTGGCGAGACCTTTGTCGAGGAACATAGTAATACGGAGCGGGTTCCGTACCTTTTCAACGGGAAGGAATTGGATCAAGAGACCGGGTTGTATTATTATGGGGCGAGGTACTATGATCCCAGGACGAGTATTTGGCAGAGCGTGGATCCGATGGCAGAGAAAATGGCTGGCTGGAGTCCGTATAATTATGGATTTAATAATCCGATCCGCTTCATAGATCCCGAAGGTTTGAGACCCTCCGATATCATCGTCATTGACAAACAAGGGAATCTGATAACTCGTTTGAAATCAACTAAAAAAGCAGTGTATATGATCTCCGGATATGACGACGAATCCCTCGACAAGAACGGCGGAGACGTGACTGCTAAAAAGGTCACCCTCTCTATTTCTTATACGGGGAAAATGAATCCTGATAATAAGAAAATGTCTCAGGGAACTGTAAAGATCAATGCAACGGACGAAGAAGGAAATGTTACTACATTATCCACCTACAATGCGGATAGCGGGCCGAGTCACGTCGGATCTATCCCGAACGATACGTACACGGCTTCCAAAATTGAATCTACGACGCAAAAAGGAATGGTTAGAAAAGGTGTTGGATTTAAGGTTACCCTTACAGACAACCCCGGCAAATGCAGGGATGCATTACGTATGCATCCCGACGGCGAAGAAACGCCGGGTACATCGGGTTGCATCGGCCTGGTGGAAACAAAGACCAATCTGCTGGATTTTCAGACCAAAATGACCAACTTTTTAAAAGATGGATCAACGATAAAAGTAAATGTCAACATCGCTGGCAATCCGAATCTATCCGATTGTAATGCGAGTGGACAAAAAATGACAAAAATAGCTAACCCTGGAAACTAATAAACTAATATGAAAACATGGATATGCATTCTCCTGATCCTTGGCCCATTCACTTTAATAGGCCAACAGATTCCCACCGGCAAGGCCGGTGGGATGATGGACACAACCGTAAATAATACCTTGAAGTTGCTCGATCCGGCTTCCATTCGTCAAAATATCGGTGATCAAAGAAAGAATTTCATCGAAGATGAGCAGGCAACAAGAGTTCAATTCGCAAACAAGACCAACAACGAGTATCTCATTCTATACCACCTGGATGGTTCGAATGCCAATTCTTTCAACGAATTCGAAATTGGCGCCTTAAATACAAAAAAAAGATCGTTCAAAACAACAACGTTCCCTTCTTTTTACACAGAAAGTGGAGTGCATGTTGGGATGACCATGGATTCCCTCATCGCAATAAAAGGGAAAAAGTTCAAGAGAACAGATCAAAAGGACATTATCGCCCTCACTTACCGGGTGACCGACAATCATGTTGCAAACCATATTTTGACAAGATATAATATGCCAATTTATGAAGCTCAATACTTTTTCCGGGGAAATAAGTTGATAAAATTCATTTTTGGATTTCCGGATCTTTAAATACGATGCAGGAATGGCAATTAAACTAGTTTAGAATCACTCTTGACCTTCGGAAGCAGTATAGCTCCCAGGATGCGAGTATTGAGTAAAAGATCATGCGCTATTTTATTTTTCTATCCTTGCTCATCTCTTGTTGCGATATAAATGACGGAAATGATGAAGATAATCCTTTCGATATTCTTTCTTTTGCATGTAGGAAATGCCTATCCAAAAGAAATCTTCTTTCATCAAGACTCGTGCATTCGGGTTAGCCGTATTTGGTGAGAACTCAAATTTTTTTCCATTGTCTTGGCCTTTGCCGGGAAAGCTTAAGATGAAAAGAAGGAGGCCGGAAAGGAATAGTGATTTGAGCATTGTAATTTTAATTATTTTTAAAAGTAAGAAATCCAATGATCTACCCGAACAGCGCATCCATTGTAATATCCGCATCGGCCAACTGCTCTTTATAGAGAGTATCCGAGAGCCCATAAGTGGTAATGAATGTCAGGAACAGGGTCTTTCTGGACCCGGTATTCTGGCGAAAAGCAGCCAGTTTCTGTTCCAATTCCCGGGCATATTTTTTGTCGATAGCGAAGGGTTGGGTGCTGAATTTTATTTCGCAGATATTGATGCATTGATCTGCCCGGTCCAGGAGCAAATCGATTTGGGCTCCTGCTTCGGAGGATGTGCCTGGTTGCCGCCAGGATGAGGCGGTGGATTGTACGGCGCCAATCTGCAGCGCCTTTTTAACCTGATCCAAATGGGAAAAACAAATGTTCTCGAAAGCGTACCCACACCAGCTTAGGTACCCTGGTGTAGCCTGCCGACTAGTCCATTGGCCTATTTCATTCCCCTTTTGTGAATGCATGAATTTGTAATAAAAGAGCGAGAACGGGTCGGACAATCGGTAAAGGCTATCTTTCTCTTTTTTTTCGTAGGGGAGCGTTCGTTGTATAAACCCGCTTTCGACCAATTCATTCAAGACATTGGTGATGTTGCCGCCAGTTAGCAGCTTCCCGGTTTCTAAAATTCCATTGCGGGTGAGGCCGGTATTTTTCTTCGCCAGGGCCTGGATCACCTGGATATGTTTTTCAGGCGTGGTAAACAGTGCGGCATAGAGATTATTAAATTCTCCCACCAAGGCGCCATCTTTGGAAAAGCAAATCGTTTCGATATTCTGTACAACACTTTTCCCTCGCTCTACCCTATTGAGATAGGCTGGCACGCCGCCCATTATCATATACAGTTGCAAAAGCTGATAGCGATCAAGCCGGATATTTCGGTGTTGCAGGTAGACTTCAGTCTCTTGCAATGTAAAGGGCAGCAGGCGGATGCGCTGGGTGATGCGATTGTGCAGTTCCCCTTTGTTATTGACCACCTTGTCGATGATCCAGGAAGCGGCCGATCCGCAGATAACGACCAGCAAGTCGTTTCGCTGGGAGGCAAACTCGTTCCAGAAATAGCTGAAGGAAGATAAAAAGCCGGACTTGTGACTGTCCAGCCAGGGGAGCTCATCAAAGAAAATGACCTTTTTTTTAGATCCGCGGCTACTTTCCAGACAAGATCTTAACCGATTAAAGGCGAATTGCCAGGTGTCGGCATGCAGCAATTCCTTGTTCTTGGGGAAATAGGTATTCAATTGCTCTATGAAGTTAGTCAGCTGTTCACGGGTTTTTCCGTTATATTGTCCACTACAACTGAAGGCCAGATGTTCCTTATAATAAGTCTTGATCAGGAATGTTTTTCCCACCCGCCTGCGACCATAGATGGCCAGGAGTTCTGGTTCTCCCGAGTGGAGTAACCGCTCCAGGATCTTGATTTCAGCTTCCCGGCCGATGATAGACGTTGCCATTAGTTTATTTATTACCTGCCAAAACTAGGTAAAAAAAGACACTTTTGGCGAGTAATAATTTTATTGGATGCCAAAAGTGGTCAAAAAAATAAGGTTTTGGCAGGTAATGCGGCGCCTGGCTTTCCCTTAACTTTAAGGTATAATCAATTGATCATGCGCAATCTCTTTTTGGTTTCCCTGATCCTCTTTACCGCCCGGTTATTCGCCCAGACTACTCCCGATACTTCACAGAAGATAATACCCGGTCGTACCAACAGCATAGAACAGCAGCAAAAACCGTATGTCATTTTCATCTCCGCCGACGGCTTCCGCTGGGATCTGGCCGACAAATGGCATGCCACCAACTTACTGACCCTCCGGTCCGGTGGAGTAGCTGCGGAAAAGATGATCCCTTCTTATCCTTCCGTCACCTTTCCCAACCATTATAGTCTGGCTACCGGGCTTTACCCCTCCCATCACGGCATCGTGGACAATACTTTTTATGACCCGAAAAAGGGCAGGGGCTATCGTATTAGCGATAAGGCCGCTGTAGCAGACAGTTCCTGGTATGGTGGTACCCCTATCTGGGCCCTTGCCGAGCAGCAGCATATGGTCGCGGCTAACTTTTTTTGGGTTGGTTCCGAAGCTCCCATATGCGGCATTTTCGCAACTTATTATTATAAATTCAATTCAGTTATGTCGATGGATGACCGCTTGCAGGTCATGAAGAACTGGCTTATGTTGCCGGAAGCACAGCGGCCCCATCTCCTTCTTTTCTACATGTACCAGGTGGACCATGAGGAGCATACGTATGGTCCCGATTCAAAGGAGGCCGGAGAGGCTGTTCATTTGGTAGACGACGTCATCGGGAAAATGACACGAATGGTAGACTCACTGCATCTGCCCGTCAACTACATCTTCGTATCGGATCATGGCATGACTGCAATAGATACCCTGCACGGCGGCATTACCCTTCCCTCTTCCATCGACACTACAAAATTTATCGTCTCGGGCAGCGAGACTTTACGGCACCTTTACGCCCGTGAAAAAAGGGACGTCCCTTCTATGTACAAGACACTGAAAAAACAGGCGGATGGCTTTGATGTTTACCTGCCTGATAAGACGCCTGTCCGCTGGCATTATACTGCCAGGGATGATCGCTATGGCCGCATGGGCGACATCCTGCTGGTAACGAAATATCCCCGCATGTTCTATTTGAAGAATAACCGGCTAATTGCCGGTGAGCACGGTTTCGATAATGCGATCCCCGATATGGGAGCTACTTTTTATGCCTGGGGGCCTGCCTTCAAAAATGGGCTGACTATTCCCGCTTTCGAGAATGTAAACGTATATCCGCTGATAGCACATATCCTGGGGCTTTCGCTGCCGGCTGGGATCGACGGGAAGTTGGAGGTGTTGAAGGGGGTGTTGAAATAACTCCTCCATTCATCGAAGCCGGGAAAGTCGCGGAGCTGTCATTATTCAGCCCGCAAGCTTTCCACCGGGTTGACAGCGGCCGCCTTAAATGTCCGAAGACAAAGGATGGCCAGCGCGATGAACAGCAGGATAGCCCCTCCTGCGGCGAAGATCCACCAGTCCAGCGGGGTCCGGTAAGCAAAGTTCTCCAGCCATTTGCGGCTGCCCCACCAGGCGATGGGCAGGGCGATGAGGATGGCCAGTCCAATGAGTTTTATAAAATCCCATGATAGCAGGAAGATAAGTTGCGTGACTGTGGCACCGATGACTTTGCGGATCCCGATCTCTTTCGTTCGTTGAGTCGTTATATAGATCACCAGGCCGAGCAAACCGAGACAGCTGATAAAGATGGTGAGAGCCGTTGCCCAAGTGAGCAGCTTGGCGATGTTCTTTTCCGCCGTATAGAATTTGGCGATACTCTCATCGACGAACCGGTAGTCGAAGTCATCGTTGGGATATACATCGCGGAAGGCCTTTTGTATCGAAGCCAGGGTGGCGGTCCAGTTGGAACCGTTGTCGTTGCGGGGCTGAAGAGTGATGCTGAAGACGTTGGCATCCTTAATGCCGTTGGCGATTACCAGCGGTTTTATGGGTTCCCGGAGTGAATGAGGGAAGAAGTCGGCTACGACCCCAATGATATGCGGGTTGCCTCTAAATTCTTTGATCTGGGTACCGATGACCTTTTGAGGGTCCTGGTAACCCAGTATATGGAGATAGGACTCGTTGATCACGACAGCGTTGGTGGTGTCGCTTTGGGGTAAGTCGGTGCCAGCTAACAGGTGGAGACCGTACATGCGGATGTAATTACTGTCCCCGAGTTTTACCTGTACATCCTCACGGATCTCTTTTTTTCCATTGTTGACCGTCATGACACTGGTCCATGTGCCGGAGCTGGACGGCGGGTTGCTGGAGATGCTGACCATTGCCACGCCGGGGATGGCTTTCAATTCGTCGAACATGACTGGTTTCTTTGTAGCCGACTGGTTACTGTTGGCGCGGAAATAGACGATGGCATCCTTTTTAAAACCGAGATCTTTATTGAGGGCAAAGCTGATCTGTTTGGACACCAGCAGCGTGCCGATGATGAATACCTGGGCAATGACGAACTGGGCGACGGTAAGTGACTTCCGGAGCCAGGCGGAACGGCTATTACCCGTATTAGCAAAAGCCTGGTTCTTGAGTACGAGGATAGGTTTGAAGCCGGAAAGGACGAGGGCGGGGTAAATGCCTGATAGGATGGCGACGGTGAAAACCAGGATGACCAGAAACAGGATGACCTCCGGCTGCCGGAGCAGGGAAAAGTGAAAATCATCGGGGATGAAGTCGGCGAACATCTTTAGCAGGAAAGGGGTCAGCAGTATCGAGAGGATCGTGGCCAGCAGGGTGAGCACGAAAGTTTCGGTGAGGAACTGGAAGGTCAGCTGGGAGCGATGGCTTCCCATTGTTTTGCGGATGCCGATCTCCTTTGCCCGTTGAGAGGCCTGGGCGGTGGTCAGGTTGATAAAGTTGATACAGGCCAGCAACAGGAGGAAGGCAGCGACGGCCAGCAGGCTGTAGAGGGTTGGCTTATGCGCCTGGCGGCTATCATCAAAGACTCCATAATCGAGGTTGAAATGAATGTCGTCGAGTGGTTGAAGGTGGGCGTCCATTGTAGTGTGACTACGCGGGTCTGGCTTTTCGTTAGCCAGCAGAATTTTGGTGAGCTGGGCGTTGACGGATGCGGGTTTTACGCCGGGGGCCAGGCGTACGAAGAGCTGGTCGGCAGAATTGACGTAACCCCACTGACCGAAGCCCGTAGGTTTTAACCGGGTGGTATAGCAACTGGGGCGGGACAGGATCGTGCCGAAATAAAAATCGGTATTGCCGGGAAGGTCTTTTACTATGCCGGAGATGGTACACTGGATGGTGTCATCGAATAGGATGGGTTTGCCAATGATGTCGGCATTGTGGAGACCGGCGTAGTAGAGGCGGGCATTCTTTTCGGTAAGGACGACCTGGTAGGGATGCTGTGTAGCCGTTGTGGGTGAGCCGGCGAGCCAGGTGTAGCCAAAGAGGTTGAAATAGTTCTCGTCCGCAGCGATGATGTCTTTTTGTTTGCGCAGGACGAGGGGATTGTGGGTGTTGGGATAGGGGATGGTGACGCGGGTTTCGCCGAGGGTGCGAAAAGGGGCCACGATCTCCAGCCCGGAAACCTCTTTTTTGGCGGCGGCGCCCATGGGTTCGGCAAGACAGCTGTTTTGCCAGGTTCCACCATCATTCTTCCCTTTGGAGACGACGCGGTAGATGCGGGATCCCTCCTTTTCGAACTTATCGAAGCTGAAGTCATACTGGACGAGGAGGAAGATGATCAGGGAGGCACTGATGCCGATGGAAAGTCCGAGGATATTGATGAGAGAAAAGGTCTTATTCCGCCAGAAGCTGCGGAGGGCTACCAGGAAGTAATTTTTAAACATAGAAGTTGCAATGGTTAGGTCTCCGGCAACAAAAGTGGTGCCGTGATGTTGATGGGTGATTTTCAATTGATTGTAAGGGCTCTGGCGGCAGGGTGTACGTTTTTGTTACAGAGAGCGTGCAAATATGGACAACCCCTCAAGAAGATCAGCAAGCGCGCCTGGAACCGCGGTACTATCCTTTAGGCCGGAAGCGTACGCTGAATGTCCGTTTTCGATACAGGAAGGCTTCGGTGACCCGTTGTATGCTTTTAATAATCAGTAGCTTATGCTCTGGCATTAATTTGGCCAACTAAATTGTATTCACCATTAACTGCTCCCACCCCGAGCAACAAACCGGATAACCATGCTGAAAAACTATTTTCGGATTGCCTGGCGCAACCTATGGAAGAACAAGGCTTTTTCCACGATCAATATAGTAGGGCTGGCCTTGGGCCTGGCTTGTAGCCTGCTGATTCTTTTATGGGTACAGGATGAATGGAGCGTCGATACCTTTCACGTACACAACGATCGCCTGTTCCGGGTCTGCAGCTTTGCGCATGCCGAGAAAAAGGTGACCGGCGGTGAAGGGACACCCGCTGTCCTGGCGGCCGAATTAAAAAGGTTGATCCCCGATATCGAATATGCCACGAATTTCGCCTGGAACCAGGACCATACCTTTCAGGTAAAGGATAAAATACTAAAGGTCAGCGGCAGTTATGCCGATTCTGACTTTTTTAAGATGTTCAGCTATCCCTTGTTACAAGGAAGCCGTCAGAGAGCCTTAAGCGCGCCGGTTAACATCGCCATCTCCAGCAAGATGGCGGCTGATTTTTTTGGCAGCCCGGCAGCGGCCATCGGCAAAACTATTTTGTACGAGAACAAAAAAAATCTCACGGTCAGTGCTGTATTCGAGGTGCCGAAAAATTCTTCCGATCAGTTTCAATACCTGCTGTCCTTGCAGGAGTATCTGGATGAGAATGGATGGGCAAAGAGCATGGACAACTTCGGTCCTAAGACCTATGTCATGCTGCGCAAGGATGCCAATGCGGCGCTGGTCAACCAAAAAATTGCCGACTTCTTATTTCCCTATAATAAAAACTGGAGCAAGGCGGGCAACTTCTACATGGAACTAGGGCTGCAGCCTTTTCGGGATAAATATTTATACGGCGATCTCGCCGGTGGCAAGATCGATGGAGGTCGTATAGAATATGTCCGTCTTTTTAGCATCATTGCGATTTTCATCCTCGTCATTGCCTGCATCAATTTCATGAATCTGACCACGGCCCGTTCGATAAAAAGGGCAAAAGAAATCGGCGTTCGTAAGGTCGTTGGTGCGCTGCGTAGTGCACTGATAAGGCAGTTCATCGGGGAATCTCTTCTGCTTACCACTATCGCGGTAGTCATCTCGCTGTGTTTGCTGTCCTATCTACTGCCTTTATTTAATACCCTTACCCAAAAACAAATTGATCTGCCTTTTCATCAGCCAGCCTTTTGGCTAAGGCTGGTAGCGATCACCCTCCTAACAGGTGTCCTCTCCGGCATCTATCCAGCCCTGTTCCTCTCTTCTTTCAAACCGGTCAAGGTATTGAAGGGCACTTTGCGGCTGGGCCAGGGTGTCGCGCTGTTCAGGAAAGGGTTGGTGGTCTTCCAATTTGTTTTATCAGTCGTCCTGATCATCAGCACCATCATCATTTCGCGGCAGGTCAATTTTATCCAAACGCAGAATCTGGGGTATGACCGGGAGAACCTGGTATATCTTCCTCTCGATGGGGAACTGGCCGGCAAGTATGCTACCTTGAAAGAAGAGGCGTCCAGCATGCCGGGCATCGAGATGATGACCCGGATGGCCGATGCCCCTACCAATATTCAGAATGGCACCGGCGGTGTAGACTGGGATGGCAAGGATCCCAATGATAGAACGCAGTTTACCGAGACTGGGGTAGGATATGACTTTGTGTCCGGTATGAAGCTGGAACTTGTACAAGGTCGGGACTATTCCAGGAATTTTGCGACGGATTCCCTGGGTTATCTTATCAATGAGTCCGCACTAAAAGCCATCGGCTATAAGGATCCCATAGGTAAACCGTTGACCTTCTGGGGCCAAAAAGGCACAATCATCGGCGTGGTAAAAGATTTTCATTTTACCTCCCTGCACGATCCGATCAAACCATTGGTCATCCATTTCGCCGAGAAAGATGATTATGGCATCGCGCTGGTAAGAACCAAACCGGGGCAGACCCAGGAAGCGCTTGCCAGCCTGCAAAAGCTTTGCAATCAGCTAAATCCTAATTTTACGTTCTCTTATCGCTTCTCCGACGAAGAATATCGTCAGCTGTATAACAATGAACAGGTTATCGGCAATCTCTCGAATGCCTTTGCGGCCTTGGCTATTTCCATCTCTTGCCTCGGGCTATTGGGGCTGGCCATTTTTACGGCGGAGCAACGTGTCAAGGAAATCGGCATCCGCAAAGTGCTGGGCGCCAGCATCGCCTCGCTGTTTACTTTATTATCCGTAGAATTCGTGTCGCTGGTTTGTATCGCGTTTGTGATTGCCTCGCCAATAGCCTGGTTTGCCATGCATAACTGGCTGCAAAATTACGCGTATCACACATCGATAGATTGGTGGATGTTTGGTTTAGCCGGTTTGGCAGCATTGGCTATTACGTTGCTGACGATTAGTTTTCAGACGATGAAGGCGGCGACGACGAATCCGGTGAAGAGTTTGAGAGCGGAGTAGGGGGATGCTGGCTGGCGCTTCCAGGGGCAGCCGTTTACGCGGCTTCTGGGCGGAGTAGGGGGCGCGCACTGGCTGGGGCTTCTAGGATCAGCCGCTTGGGCGTCTTCCGGGCGGAACAGACGGGCATGCTGGCTGGGGCTACTCGTTTATTTTACAGGTTCATAGGTAAGTTGCACAACTCCTGATTTGTAAACATTGGTCTCCATCAATCGTAAACCTATTCGGTCTTTTACATCTTCAAACAGCGGTTTGCCAGTTCCTAAAACTACCGGATGCACTGACACTTTATAGATGTCAATAAGACCTGCATTTATAAATGTCTTGATAAGACTAGCTCCACCATATAGCCAAATATCTTTACCGCCTTGCTGTTTTATTTTAGCAACCTCATTGGCTATATCGGAACTTATGAAAGTGGCATTGTCGTCTTGCCTGTTCTGACTTGAAAAAACATATTTATTTTTTGAATGGATTCCTTGCCATAGCTCTTTTTCTGCCGGGGTGGTAGTCGTGTCGGG
>DATJJA010000113.1:0-22039 GCA_035492595.1 Puia sp. | reverse complement strand
GTCGCGCAGAAAGTAAATCTCACTACCCCTGCCTTTTGCCGGTATTTTAGAAGGCAGACGAATATGACCTTTACAGAGTTTGTGAATCAGTACCGGATCGAACGGGCGAAGAATCTGCTGATGCAGAATAATAATGTGAGCGAGACCTGTTATGCCGTAGGGATCGATAGTCTGTCTTATTTTAATAAACTATTTAAGGAAATAGCCGGGGAGAACCCTTCGGATTTCCGACGTCGGTATAATGATAATAACATCACTGCCCAATAGCGATCGTTTTGAAGCCGGACCGCCAGCTCCAACCGAAAACAAGGTGATCATGGCTGATACCCATGACAAATATTTTTACCCGGAACATAGGACCCCCTATTTATTTGTCGCGAATTTTTTAAATAAGGGGTCCTATATGCTGAACCGAAGACAAATCGAAGTCTCAGCTCGCCAATTCTACTTTCTCAACGCCAATGATACGATCGAGATCCGATTTTCGAAGGCAGATCACCTAAAAACCTGTTTGATCCTTTTTAAAGAGGGATTTGTGGAAGACTGTTGTCCCGAGGCCCGATTCCCCAATCTGCCCCTGGAATTGAACAGTACCATACGGGCGACTATTTCAAGGCTTTTACAAACCCACAACAGACAAGACCTCGATGATGCTCTCTTTGAACTGATAGCTGAGTCCCGCCGGCTTAGCGACCAGGCTTCACGGCGGGTTCAACGGGTACCTGCGGCCAAAAGAACCACAAAAGAAGAATTATACCGACGTCTTTCGGAAGCAAGAGATTTCATGCAGGATAATGCATCCCAAAACCTGACGATCGAAGAGATCGCCGGTCAGGTCTGCCTGAACAAATTCCATTTTCATTATAACTTTAAAGAGGTATATAATACTACACCACACCGTTATTTTACGGAACTGAAACTCCAAAAGGCTTTCAAATTACTCCAGACCCAACAACACTCCGTAACGGAGGTCTGTTTCCTTCTCGGTTTCGAAAGCCCAGGCTCCTTTAGTAATCTCTTTAAAAGAAGGTTTAAAATATCGCCCTCCCAAATTCCCAATTTTCGATAAGTCGATGTGTCCGTTTGCCTGTTCATTTGCAGGAAAAGCAATGAGAACAGCAATCTGCATTTTTCTCCTTTTCCTGTTAACAGCAGGAACACACGCCCAAACAATGGATACAGCCAATTTTAAATCCGAGAGGGTAACAAAGACAGCCTCGATCGCCGTCAATGGCGACATTAAGAACGTTTTCCCTTTATTCGGCGCCTTTGAAGAAAGAAAATGGGCAAAAGGATGGAATCCGACATTGATCTACCCGGCCACGGAGACCATCGAAGAAGGGACGACTTTTAAGACCCCGGGCCATTTACACGGTGAACAGGAATATGTATGGCGGGTGTCAAAATATGACAATAAGCAGTTCCTGATCCAATACATGGTATATGCCCGGGATCGCTGCTGGACGATTACAGTAAGCTGCAATGCCCTATTGGATCACAAAACCAGTGCTACGATAACCTATAGCTTTGTCGGACTTAGTGAAATGGGGAATGAAATGAACAGGCATTCAATTGGGGTTATGTATAGATCCAATTTGAAAGATTGGGAAGAGGAGATCAATAATTATTTGAAGGGTCTCAAGGCTGATTAGCTGGATTTGAACAAACTTGAACTGTCTTTGAACAGGCATGGTTCCGGACCAGTATTAGGTTTGCGCATATATACTTATACTATGCGTAAACTTCATCTCTTATTTATCTGTCTCTGTTTCAAGCTCTCTCTGGCCGCGCAGGCAAAGGACGCCCAGGGAAAGCTGCTGCCTGCAAGGGGCGCCGCCACAAAGCTGCTCCCTGCAACGGATGCCTCAGCAAACCTGCTCCCTGCCAATTTCTGGAACAGCCCCGATGCCTATCTTGGCCAGAAGCCGCCTGGCGACACGCCGCGGATATTCGCCCTGGAACTGCTGGCGCAAAAGGACACGTTTGCTTTTGACCGGGTGGCCTTCTCGGATGACGGCAAGGAATTCTATTATCCGACCAACAACACCTGGTTTAGCGGTGTCAATTCAAAAATTCGCTATTTCAGGTACGAGGCCGGGAAATGGTACGGACCCTTTATCCTGAACGAACATTATTATGCCCCTACCTTTTCCATGGACGGTCAGACCCTTTACCTGGAGGGCGGCGAAAAAAAGGATACGCTTCATTCCATAATCTGGCAGACCCAACGGAAGCCGGGCGGCGGTTGGACTGAGCCGTCGGTCTATTTAAAAAAAGACTATGGGCTCTACGACTTCATGCCGACCAGCAGCGGTGTGGCCTATGTCGGCAGTAATGCGCACAAGGGTAACCAAAGGGACTATAGCACCTATGATTTCTGCGAATTGAAAATGTCGGCGACGGACACGACGATAGAACCTCTTGGAGGCCCCATCAATACCCCGGGCTTTGACGGCGACTTTTTCGTAGCAAGGGATGAATCCTATATGATCGTCAGCGCAAAAGAAAAACCCGACTTTGAATGCGAGCTGTGGATCAGTTTTCGCCAAAAGGATAGAAGCTGGGGCGCCCCGGTAAGTCTTGGTCCGCTGATCAATGACGGGGATGCTCATCGCTGGGGTGAATACGTGAGCCCCGACGGGAAGTATTTATTTTATGCGAGAGGCACGAGTCCAAAGGACTGTCATGTTTATTGGGTACGGTTCGACCGGCTTCTGGAAAAATTAAGACGAAACCCTTAACTTGCGAGGGTATGAAAACAAAAAAGACTCTCTTATCCATTATTTTTTTTAGCATTTCCATTCTTTTGATCTCCTGGGGCGTTACGGGTCACCGTACGGTCGGAAAAATTGCCGAGAACCATCTGACAGCCAATGCCAGGAACGCCGTTCACGAACTGCTGGGCGCAGAGACGCTGGCCGATGTCAGCACCTGGGCCGATGAGGTCCGCAACGAGCCGGAGTATAAGGCCACCGGGTCCTGGCATTATATCAATCTCCCCCTTGGGCTGAGCTATGCTGATTTTCAGAGACAGGTGGAAGGAATGAGCGAAGCCAATGTCTACAGCGCCCTTCTCCAGCAGGAGAAGATCCTGATGGATAAGTCGACCACCCGGGAACAGAAGATAGAAGCCTTAAAGTTCATCGTGCATTTTGTGGGCGACTTGCACCAGCCGATGCATGTCAGCCGTGCCGAAGACAAAGGGGGCAATACCGTACAGCTCAATTATAATGGACAGGGGACGAACCTGCATAGCGTTTGGGACACGAAGCTGATCGAACGTGAAAGTGCGGACTATCAGCAGCTGGCGGAGAAGTATGGTCAGGCCAGTCCCGCACAGATCAAACAGTGGCAGAGCGACCCGGTGATAAAATGGATCTGGGAAAGCTATACGATCAGCTCCCAACTATATGCCGAAGTAGACGCGATGAAAAGCCGGAGCATCGACGATAACTATTATACCGCTCATACCGGTATCGTGCATGAGAGGTTGGAACAGGCCGGGGTTCGCCTGGCAGGAGTACTGAATACCATGTTCAAAAATGGGGTGACTGCGAGTGCGGCTTCGGTATCTGGCAGTGGCACTACCTCTGGCGGTGGCAAGCCCGCTGCAAGGGCTGAACAACCCAGCAACGCAAAGACTGTCGAATTAAAAGATGCTGCGAACCATATCGACGAGTATGCAAAAGTCTGTGGACAGGTATATGGATACAAGGCGCTGGACGGTCTGACACTGGTGAACATGGGTGCATCCTATCCCGATCAGCTGATGACATTGGTCCTGAAAGGTCCCGCAAAAGAGGCTGCTTCCAGCATCGACGGCAAGACGATTTGCGTTGCCGGCAAGATCATCTTATATAAAGGTAAGCCGGAGATCATTATCACGGACCCGGCCTTGCTGACAAAATAGGAGTGGCCGGCAGCGCCGGGCTGGCAAACACCAAAGGGCCGTCCTATGCAGAACGGCCCCTGGCCTGGTTTGTCGAACCAAGACAAACTATCACTGTGAAACCCCTATGCATCCCCCCGGATACATATAAGTAGATAAGTCATTTTGATCGTGATGTGAAATTATTGGGAATTAACTATATTATTGACGCCAATCGTCTTTCGGTCGGGATGAACTAATCTTCGGCGTGTAATGGCGGATAAACGGATGAGCAGGTCACCATTGTGTAGTAAGCGTCTAAAACAGCAGCTTCAACAAATTGGATGGTCTTTCACGTGTGGCGCAGCAGCTGCGTCCGGAATACCGGGATTGAATGATATATGTTTATACTCGAGAAAGTCTTCCAGTGCGGCTTCTCCATTCAGTCGTCCTGTCCCGCTCTGCTTATATCCGCCTTCTTCAAATTCCGGGAATATTTGCGCGTAGGTGTTGATCCAGATGGTTCCTGCCTGTATTCCCTTCGCGACCCGCCATGGCCTGTCTATGTCACGCGTCCAGATGCTTGCGGCCAAACCATATTCACTATCATTTGCCAGGAGAATGGCTTCTGCTTCCGTATCGAATATCTGGAACGTAGCCACAGGGCCAAAAACTTCCTCCTGTACAATGGGAAGCCTGGAATCGGTTACTTCGAGTAATGTAGGGCGATAAAAGGCGCCTTTGGGGCCCTCAGCCAGCGCTTTTCGGACCTTTTCCGCAATGCCTCGCTGTACCAGTATCCGGCTACCCGTCATGCAAAACTGTCCACTAAAAATGGTGATGGCTTTTTCAATGGTAAAAACCGCTGTCTGCAAATCCGCGTCATCAAAAATGACCATTGGCGTCTTTCCACCCAATTCCAGGATAAAACGTTTTAGTTGAGCTGCACCTGCCGCCGCAATGGCCCGGCCGGTTTTGCTGCTTCCTGTAAAGCTGATCACGGGAACATCAGGAGATTCAACGAGGTACCTGGAACCCTCAATGCCGCTCTCTGTAATTATGTTGATCACGCCTTTCGGCAAACCGGTTGTTTCTGAGATCGCTTTGCTAAGCATAGCGTTGGTCTGGGCTGTCAGGCCAGGCAACTTTACAACAGCCGTAGTGCCTGCTGCCAGTGCGGGCGCAAGGGACCGTATAGCCAGAGCGATCGGCGCATTAAATGGAGCTATGATGCCTGCAATGCCTGCCGCCTCACGAACAGTAATGGAAAAGCTACCCGGCTTCGGCATCAGCATATGTACCGATTTGTTCACCCGTAGCGGGGTTGAAGCTTTTTTTATGGTGTTTTGAATCCATCCATTCGCCATTGATCCAATTGTTTGCATGACAACCATGGACTTCAATAGTCGTTGTTTGTTTCATAGTAAATGAGCTTTTGCCGTAAAGGTGAAGAGAATTCACATCGACAAGTGGTAAAAAAGGGACATTTTCAGAAAGACGGCCAAACTCCTCTAAACTCTGCTTCGATAAAGTTCATCTGTAAGACCAAGCATCCTTTCGGGAGAATTGCTTTCCAGTAAATGGAATTCATTGGGAGTTGATCCGGTAAGGTCCTTGTAATCCTTTACCAGATGCTGGTAGTCATAATAGTTGCATTCAATCGCTATTCTCAGCCAATCCATGTACGGATAAGCGTTTTTTGTATTAAAAGCTTTGGCAAATCGTATGATCCTGGCATAGGTCTTGGGATTAACACCTGCTCTTTCATTGAATTTCCGCTTAAACTGTTTGGGACAGAGACTGGACTGCTTCGCCAGCCAATCCAGGGAAATATTTCCATCCCTATGCATCATTGTCTGACTCACCGAATCCAACAGGTGGGCATCTTTGCGTGCATGGCAAATAAGGTCAGCCACAAACCTGTCGGCAATTAAAAGCATTTCGGCAAAGTCCCTGGCATCTTGTAGCTGCTCGTAAATAAGATGGATATTTTTCCCAAAGATGGTTTCTGCATCAATAAATTTATTCGTAAGCTCAAAAGAAGGTATCCCTGTCAGACGGAACAAACCGGTAGGTTGGAAAACGATCTGGAAATTTAGAAAATCATTCTTAAAATAACGCCTGTTAACGGATGTCTGCTGCCCTATCAGCGTTATGGGTTGCAAAGTATTTCTTTGCGAAGAATTATTAGATCCGATCACCAGTTGATCTCTAAGATTAAAGTAAAGGCATTCTTCTGGTTTCGGGGGGTAGGCTTTGAAAGGGATCTGTGCAAAGTTGTCAAACTTAAAATGAACAACCCTGTATAATTGCACAAACTCACGAAGTGCGGGACCTGGCAAAAAATCGCGTAAAAGCATAAGTTTAAGGATTTCCGACAAGAAAAGGAATATTGCCGGTGGCTACCTTGTTCCTGCCATCACTCACGTACAAGAACAACCGGTAAGCTCCGGCTTTGTCAGGTGCTTTCAGGGTCGCGCGATCCGTCTGGCTGGCCGTTATCAGGCCTGGTATTGCCTGTGGCCTGGATTCGTGGTCGCCGCCATTCTTCAGATCGGTACTTTCGGGCAATAGTTCCCAACGGGCCTTGAGTGGGTCATGGTTCTGGTCCTTTACGAAAACATTCACCGGGTAAGTTTTTCCTGGCTGCAGGGAAATAAAGCTAACGGCACGTTTCCCATCCAGCGTTACCGAATCCAGATGAGGGGCGCGGTTGTCCGGCCATTTGCCCGTCCACAGGTATTGCATCACGTCTATTACCTCTGATTCTTCCCCGGCTTCTGTAAACAGCCCGTACCAGGTAGGTGTGCGCTCCTGCTTTTGCCCCCACAGAAATACATAGGATCCCATGCAATGTTTGTCTACTTTGATGGATGCCTCATAGCGTTTCCTGTAAACTTCCGCCTTTTCGCTGCTGGTTTCCTCTATGGCTGCTTTCCAGGGAGTGATAACACTTTCCCAATGACCGGTTGGGCCCCATTCAGTCACGATATACGCCTTTTCCCATCCTGTACGTACGATCTGTTCCGGAACCTTTGCTAATCCACCGTACACCTGTACAGCTAACAAGTCAAGATCCGGGCATCTTGCAATTACAGCCTTGACTACCTCCGGGTTCACTCCGGCAAGCATTGTTGTAACGGGGTGATAAGGGTCTTCCTGGTGGATCATTTTAGCAATATCGTTTACAGCATTCCATACTTTAGGATTTTTGTAGTTGAGATTGAGTTCATTACCGACACCCCACATCAGCAAAGCCGGATAATTGCGGTATTTGATGACTTCCAGGCGAAGTTTTTCCAATTGCTGACGCACCGCAGTTGTATCATCATAGTTAAAGCCATGTCTTTCCCGCGCCACATCCAATCCCATGGTTACCGTTAAACCAAGATCATTTGCTTTAACCAGGACCTGGCCGCCATTGCTTGTACTCCAGGTACGGATAGAGTTGCCCCCATACTTAGCCAGTCTGTCCATGTAATCGGTACCGCCTGCACCATTTATAAAGTAAGGTTTGTGGTTCCTCATCAACACGAAGCCACTGTCATTTTTCGCAATTTCGACTTTTACCGGCTGCCCTTTTACTGACCAGGCAGCAGTCAAAAACAGGCAGAGAGAGGCGAATTTAGGTAGTAAAGTCCCCTTCATTGAATGATAGTGTAAGTAAAATAAGGCTAATTTACCTCTTTTTAATTGATCCAGGCAATCCTCATAAAACAAGCAGTTGTGGTGTTGGCGGCCTGAGCCGGACTACTGCTCAGGCTGACTGAATACAATTGGCTGTCGGAAGGTCGAGCGGACACGCCGGTTGTGGCTGATGGCAGGAGTCCATTTTGGTGAATGACGAACGACGTCCAGCGCTATTTTTTCAAAAGGAGGATAGAAGGGTACATTGACAAAGGCGTCCTGGACATTCCCATCTTCATCAACGGTCATGGTGAGTTCAACTACGGCCAGGTCGCTATTGATGATCTTATAATTTTCGGGAAAGGTCAGATGATTATCGAGATATTTCAGCCAGTCTTTGGGGCCGCCTTTGAAGGCAGCCTTCCTGTCTTTGGTAGTGGTATCGGTCAGAGCGGTCCCTGTTTCGTCAAAATACTGTTTGTCCAGCAATTTACCCTGGTCATAGATCTCGATGGCGCTGACCTGCCCGTTCTTATGGTAGTATTTCCATTTACCATGTTTTTGGCGGCCTGCCGAGAGCATACCCGCGTAGGATACTTTGCCGTTGTCAAACCAGCCTGCCTGCACACCACTGCCATCCTTTTGCAAGACAGAGGAATCTGAAATATAGCCGTTCGCATACCAGGAGAGGCTGGTGCCTATTTGATTCCCGTTGTCATACACCGTGGAATCGGACATCATTCCGTTGGGATGAAAGGAGAACCATAACCCCTGTTTTTTGCCGTGGAGATTGTACCCTGTCGAAGATGTTTTTTTATTGGGATAAACGTATGTGAACTTTCCGTTACCAACCTTACTTGCGGTATCTTCAAACCAACCTTCCATTTGCAGGCTGGAAGGTTCATGCAGAAAAAAATCCAGGCGATGCCAGCCCGAGTCGGTAGACTCTGTAACAGAATAGAAACGGGCATGAGCGGCATCGGTCTCTTTCCACTGGTAATCGTAGAATTTTTGAATTTTTTGCGCAAAGGCGCTGACGGTTGTCAGGAGCAACAGGATAAAGGGAGTTAACTTCATGACAGGAAAATACAAAGATTTTGAGAATTTGAAAAAATGTTGCCGGCCATGGTGTGAAATTTGCTGCACCTTTGTAAAAATTATCAGCTATGAAATATAAATTATTAGGCAACACGGGACTAAAAGTATCGGAACTATGTCTGGGTACCATGACGTTTGGCGGTAAAGGTTGGGCGAAGATGATCGGGACTCTTGATCAGGCCGCCGTTGATACCATTGTTAAACGAAGTGTCGACGCGGGGATCAATTTTATCGACACGGCCAACGTCTACTCGGAGGGTTGGTCGGAAGAACTGACGGGGCAGTCGATAAAAAATCTCGGCCTTAACCGCGATGACCTGGTCATTGCTACCAAGGTAAGGGGGCAGATGGGGCAGGGGCCCAATGACAGCGGGCTGACCCGCAAGCATATCCTGCGACAGGTGGAAGCCAGTCTGAAACGACTTGGTACGGACTATATCGATCTCTACCAGATCCACAGCTTCGATCCGCTGACGCCCTGGCAGGAGACGCTGTGGGCATTGGATGACCTGGTTAAAAGTGGCAAGGTCCGTTATATCGGCGCCAGCAACCTGGCAGCCTGGCAGTTGGCGCAGGCGCTGGATTTTGCCGCGTATACGCGCGTGGCAAGTTTTGTTTCTTTGCAGGCTTATTATACCATTGCGGGCCGGGATCTGGAGCGTGAGGTCATTCCGTTGCTGAAGGATCAGAAGGTTGGCTTGCTGGTGTGGAGTCCGCTGGCGGGCGGGTTTTTGAGCGGGAAGTATAAGAGGGAGGATCTTAGTCAGACTGCGCCGTCGAGCGTGGGTGCATCGGGCAGCGCGAGTGGATCGGCAGGGGCAGGCAGTGCTGGCAACTCCGGCGGTGAGAGCGGATCGGGTGCCACAGGGCGGCGTTCGGGTTTTGATTTTCCGCCGGTCGACAAAGACCGCGCGTTCAATATTCTCGATGTGTTACATCCCATGGCGCAGAGCAAGGGTGTCTCGGTTGCTCAACTTGCACTGGCCTGGCTGCTGCATCAGCCGGCAGTGACCTCGGTGATCATCGGCGCCAATAAGATGGAGCAGTTAGAGGATAACCTGGCTTCTATCAATGTGCAATTTAGCACGGAGGATCTCCAACGTTTGGATGAGGTGAGCAGGCTGCCGCTGGAATACCCTGGCTGGATGCTGGACTGGACAGGGAGGGATAGGAAGGAGTAAAAAATTCAAGAGCAGCGGGTAAAGGGACAACCATTGGGTCATATATTTGTTGTTCGTATTGGAGTTGATGACGGAACGGCTGAATTTAACGACCAATAGAACAAGTATGCTGACCAGAACTGTTTTTTTTGCGCTTATCCTTTTAGGGTTCTTCCCGCTCATGGGGCACAGCCAGGACGACTGGAAATTAAGAACGGACAAGGACGGGATCAATATTTTTACGCGGACCTTCCCGGACTCGAAATTCAAGGCTATAAAGGTAGAAGTGGAGCTGGACGCCACGCTGACCCAGATGGTGGCCGTCGTCCTGGACGTCAATACGGGTGCGCAGTGGGTCTATAGCACAAAGTCATCCGTGTTGCTGAAACAGGTGTCGCCATCACAGCTGTACTACTATTCAGAGGTCAGTATTCCCTGGCCGGCCGCCAATCGTGATTTTATTGCGGAGCTGAGGGCGGTGCAGGACTCCCATAGCCGGGTGGTTACTATCTATGGGCCTGTTTTCCCGGATTATCTGCCGGAGAAGAAAGACATCGTAAGGGTGCGCCGGTCGGAAGGGAAGTGGGTCATCAGCCCGTTGGGCAGCCGGAGGATAAAGGTGGAATATACGCTGCGGGTGGACCCGGGTGGGGATCTGCCGGCCTGGCTGGTGAATATGTTCGTTACGAAAGGGCCTTATGAGTCGTTCAAGAAACTGAAGGAGCAGCTGCGGAAGCCTGTGTATGTGAATGCAAAGCTGCCATTTATCACGGATTGAGAAGTTGCGGCTTCGGTTGTCCGTTTTTGCGGCCACGCTAATTTTTACCCAGGTGTAATAAGATATTCCGGTGCATCTCATCGGGCCGGAAGGGCTTGTGGAGATAGCCATTGAAGCCATACTTCTGCAGGTCATCGTACATGTTCTCATAAACCGCAGCCGTGAACGCAATTGCCGGGATCTCCTTGTTCACTGTCCTGATCTGCATCAGCAGTTCCTTCCCGTCCATCAGGGGCATCTCCAGGTCGACCAGCAAAAGATCGAAAGACTCCTGTTGAAACAATTCCCAGGCAACGAGCCCGTTTTCCGCGGTATTGATGCTGGCTCCCCAGCTAAGGAGGAAACGTCGGGCGATCTTCATATTGACAGTATTGTCTTCGACAAGCAGGATACGTATACCGTCGAGCTGTTGCAGGTTGCGGAGCTTCTCTTTGGGGACGATGATGGTCCGCTGGGCGAAAGATAAGGTCAGTGTAAAATAAAAAGTGCTTCCTTTTCCCTGTTCGCTATGGACCTGCAGCTGGCCGCCCATTTTCCGGATCAGCTCTTTACATATGCTAAGACCGAGCCCCGAGCCGCCATACTTGCGGGTCGTCTCGGCATCGGCCTGGGTAAAGCTATCGAAGATCAGGGCCATCTTCTCCAGCGGGATACCGATGCCGGTATCGGTTACGGCAAAATATATTTCAGCGCCGGAATCGGTGAGGTGATTGACAAACGCTTTCAGCGTTACCGATCCCGTTTCGGTGAACTTGACGGCATTGGACAGGAGATTGAGGACGACCTGTTTCAACCGCATCTCGTCGCCCACCACTTTTTTATTTGGCGGCAGGGTTGTCGTTTCGAGGAAGAGATGGATATTTTTCTGTTGTATCGTGGTGGTGACGGCATCGGCTGCCTGCTGCAGCATTTGGGCCAGGTCAAAGGACTCTGATACAAATTTCAGCTTGCCTTCATCCAGCTTATTGAAATCGAGGACTTCGTTCACGAGGTGCAGCATGTGTTCCGAGGAATCCTTCAGGATCTTAAAGTGTTCGCTTTCCTGCAGGAGCTCGTGATCCTGCATCAGCAAATGGGTCGAGCCGATGATGGCGTTCAGCGGTGTACGGAGCTCGTGGCTCATATTACTCATAAAACGCGTTTTGGCAGCTGCGGCCTTCTCCGCTTTCTCCTTCGCCTCGAGGATCTCCAGCTCGGCTTGTTCGAGGGATGCAATATGTTTCTTATTCCTTTTCTCCTTGGCATCCAAAAGTCGCAGGACAACATAAAAGAACACGATGACCAGCAGGAAATTGATGATGATGTTGAGCTGGTGATGATTGTAGCAGATCCTTTCCGTGACCGGTTCGATCCGGGAATGGTGCGGCAGGAACAGGACTATCGCCAGGAGGTTCAGCGCTGTGGCGATGACGAAAGTTGTCACGACGAGATCATTCTTTCGCACCCGCAGGAAGAAGATCATGGCCATGACAAAGGGGAACAGATATAAAAAGGAGCCCTGGTCGGTCCCCTGTACATAACAAAGGGAGAATGCGTGCAGGTTGACAAAAAAAATGCTCAACAGGGTAGGTATTGCCGGGAGACCTTTCAGGTTGAACAGAATGAAGAAGAACAATACGAAGATGCCCCATATTTCGATGTTGGCGCTGCTTGTCATTCCGTCGGCGATGTAATAGAGAAAATTGATCAGATTGCAGGTCATGGCCAGCACAATGAAGGTATTGAGCTGCCAGAATCTGGTCCTGGAGTATTTGGATAGGTCTGGTGTTTTCTCGTTTTTCAACAGCTTGGGACATTGGATTGCCGCTCAAAATATACCAAGAATTTAGTATATGCAAGATTTATTATATTGTGCGAACGGGGGGAGATTGTCCATTTATTTTGTCGATCAATGCGGTGTTTTCAGGAAAAACTCGCCATTGGTGATGGTTCTTTTCCTGGTTGGATCCATGGTATACGCATCGATCTCCCAGAAAAAGTCGCCGCTAAAGCTGCCTTTTATGGTGCTGTCATCGATAGCCGTAATCGTCAATTTTAGCGGATTGGTGACAGAGGAGACGATGGATCTGTGTTCGTCCAGGCTCTTTCCTGCGATGTACAGATTTTGTGGTCCGGCAGCGTCCGCATAGTAGATGCCTCGTATTGTGAATTTCGTGGTGTCCTGATCGGTATAGGTCCCTGGGCCGACGGTGGCCCTGATACCTGCTGTGCATCTTATCTCGAAAATAAAGGCCTGGGTATGGTTGGAATCGGCCTGGTTTCCAGAAAAGGACAACTCTCCGGGAACTGTGTTGCCGGAAGTCATGGCTTGCAAGCCAAACAGGAAGTTGGTCTCTGTTCCGTCAATCGTAGCCTTTATATAATAGTGATTGGTATCGACGGGCGGCTTTGGGGGATTGGGTCCAGGATTGATATTGGACCGGCTGCAGGACATCCAAATGATGGCGAGGCTGGTAAGGAGGATAAGTTTATTTTGCATCGATTATCTTTAGCGGATTGGGGGTAGCGGCATCAACTCCAAAGCTAACGCAGGCAACGACGGCTTTATTGTACGGAGCATTTGGTGCGTGGCAGGTCAAAATTGTAATATATTGGAAATGAATGGATTTGAACGGATCGTTGGGGTGATAGCGGGATTGATCATTGGCAGCGCGCAGGTGATATACCTGGTAAATACGCTTAAAGGGAAGATCAGGCCGAGTGTCTTATCCTGGCTGGGCTGGGCCCTCCTGATGGGGACGAGCCTCGTCTCGCAGATAGTGAGCAAGGGCTGGCAATGGAGCCTGACCAGCATCCTTTGTTCGACGATCGGGAGTCTGGCCATTGCATCGGCGGCCCTGCTGAGCAGGAATTTTTCGCTGGCCTTGCGGGACTGGAAATTTTTGTTGCTTGGCATGGGTTGTATGGGGCTCTACTACTGGTCCAGTGACGCGTGGATCACGACCAGCTTTGCGGTGCTGGCCGATGCGCTGCTGGGTATCCCGACGATAGCGAAGGCGTGGCGGGACCCGGCGTCAGAGAAGTCGGTGGCGTGGATATTGGGAGGGGTGTCTTCGGCTTTGGCGCTGGCTATTTGCGTGGGGCATGATTGGTTGTATGTTTTGTTTCCGATGTACCTGGTATTGTTTAATGGGATGATGGCGTGGTTGACGTGGAGCAGGCGGGTGCGCTGAGCCGGTGCTGGTGTGCGAGCGGATGAGTCGGTATGCGGCCGGATGAGTCAGTGACGAGGCGGCTATCCGGGCAACGGCGCGGGTGCGCACTTAGCCGATGGCGTTTTGCAGTTTGGCCAGCATCGCCATGATCTTTACTTTGGGTTCTCCCTGACCCAGTGTTTCGATAGGCAGATAGCCGTGGTAGGGAGAGGCCTTGATCATTTCTACTATTTTGTCTACGTCGGTGTCTACTTCAGCACCGTTTTCAAAGATCTTCTCTTTGATCTGCCAGTTGACGGTATAATTCAGCGAAGTGCCGATCTCTTCATAGGGATTCAGCACCCGGTAGCTGCCTGTGTCGAGGATCAGGCCAAGCCATTCGGAGTCGATCTGTCTGATGATATCGGTGACCTGGCGGGCGGTTTGTATAAAGTCGTTGTGGTTTTGCAGTCCGATGACGACGCCGTGTTGTTTGCCATAGTCGACGCATTGCCGGATGTCCTTTAACATCCATTCGGTAACCGTTTCTTTGGAGATACCTTCATTCTTTTGGTTGCCGGCGAAGATCCGCAGGACGGGCGCCCCGAGTCTGGCTGCTGCTTCGATCCAATTCTTTACGAGTTTGACTTCCTCCGCGCGACGGGATGGGTCGGCGATTGTAAAATCGTTCCTGACACCGGTGCCGCTGATGCCGATGCCGAGGCGGAAGGCCTTTCTCTTTATCCCATAGAGGTAGTCATCGGCTGGTACATTGGGGTAACCGGTGAAATAATAACCGGTGATATCGACGCCTTCGAAGCCAACTTCGGCGCAGAAATCAAGCATGTCGCTGATGGTCATTTTGCCGGCGAGCAGCGGGTCGTTGAAGGAGAAGGCGTTGAGGCTGGTTTTTAGTTTTTTTGGAGGTGGCGGCGCTGCTTGCCCTGGCACCTCACCGGCTATGCCGGCAGCATTTGTGTCTGGATTTGTGGCTGGCGCTCCGGCGTTGCTCGTGGCGAGGCTGGCTGAGGCGAAGGCGGGGATACCGGCAAGGGAGGCAAGGAAGTTTTTGCGGTGCATATGACAGGTTTTGGAATTAAATTTAGGAATGATCTTTGATCAGTACTATTTGCAGAAATAAATTTATGTTTATATATTGCGGCATTCCAATCCTCGTATGAAAAGACTACTTCTTTCCACTTTATTTATACCCTTTGTCGGCGGCGCCGGCTTTACCAGGGTAGATCCTTCAACAACAAGTCTGGCGGAAGTGCGTTCGGGTCAATGGCCGATCAGTCTGGAAAGGTGGGTCGAACGCCGGGACACGTCCTATGTGCTGTTATTCCGCGACCAGCAGGTGATGAACGCAGAAGTAATGGACACCCTGCCGTTCACAAACCTGAAGCAGCTGCGGTATCTGGACCAGGCATTGACCAGTCTCAAAAAGGCCGGTAATGGCGAGATCGCTACGTTCAAGGAATATTCGATCAAACGGACCGATAAGAAATTTGATGGCACTTCCTATTTATTGCGATACCAGGAAGGGGCTACTGAGTTCCGCCAGCCGGAAGCCGATATTCTCAGCGCCACAATCAGGAAGCTTTAGCGCGCGTCGAAGGCTTTAGCGCGTGTCGAAGGTTTTTGCGCGCGTCACAGGCATTTGCGCATTCGGTTGAAAGCTATAGTTATCCACACACAAAATAAAGTCCTCTTTCACACGTTAATGCAAATTAAGAAATAGTACTGTTATGAAAAAACTCGTTCTATTAGCTGTTTTGATCCCGTTTCTCACAAAAACAAAGGCGCAGTTTACGCTGACCAATTCTTCTACTACGAGTATTTGTGAACTACGTGCTTCCAATACTCCCTGGCCTTTGGATCTGCAGAGGGTCATCAAGCAAAAGGATACTTCCTTTGTGCTTTCCTTTCGCGATCAGCAATATGCCAATGTCGTAAGCATGTCCTCTTTGAAATTCAAGGACAGAGGGCAGCTGAAATATTTTCAACAGGCTCTGTCATCCCTGGCTCAACTGGAGTCGGGTACGATCGCAAACTTCAAAGATTATACGATCAAGCGGGCCGATGTGAAAAAGGATGTGGTAGTGGGTAAGAAGGAAGTAAAAAAAGATGAGGTCTGGTACCTCCTTACCTGCGAAGACGGTACGGTCACCAACTTCCAGCAATCCGAAGCGAACAAAATGATTTCGGCTATTCAGCCGATATAGAGCACTGGGACCGCGCCGCTGAAAATGGTGCGGACCGGGCTCGCCAAATTGATTATTAAGGTTCAATTGACTACTCGCGGGTACATCCTGAATTTGAAGGATGGCCCGCATTTCTTTTTTCGGTAATTTGTAGGACCTTAAATTTTGCCATGAAAAAAAATTGCTTTGCCATCATTTGGTCCACGCTGATAATAGTTGGGGCTATTGCTTTTTGCGGGGCAGGGTTGCCTGTTGCTCCGGCGCTGCCCCCCGATCCGGCGCTGCCCCCCGCCAACCACCACTACCTCTATGTCGCCGCGCCAGGCGTGCGGAATTACCTGCAATATGGCGGACACGGCCTGCTTGTTTTTGACATGGACAACCACTTCAGGTTTGTAAAACGCATCGCCACGGGCGGACTCGACGACAAAGGCCAGCCCTCGAACGTAAAAGGCGTCTCGGTAAGCCTCTATACACATTGCATATACGTCAGTACGATCCAGTCGCTGCTGTGCCTCGACCTGGAAACGGAAAAGCTGGTCTGGGAAAAGAAATATGAGAACGGCTGCGACCGGATGTCGGTGAGCCCGGACGGGAAAACGATCTATCTTCCCTCCTTTGAGGGTGACGATTGGAAGGTACTGGATGCCCGGACGGGAGAGGTCTTACACAAGGTCGTCACGCACTCGGGTTCGCACAATACCATTTACGGACCTGACGGGGCGACCGTCTATCTCGAAGGACTGCGCTCCAATTACCTGACTATGGTGAATACGTCGGATTACAGCGTATCCCGGGCCGGTCCCTTTTTCAATCATATCCGCCCCTTCACCATCGACGCACGCCAGCAACGTTGTTATGTCAACTGCGATAGCCTGCTTGGGTTCGAGGTAGGCGATCTGCATACCGGCAAAATGATAACGCATGTCGACGTAAAAGGATTTCAACCCGGACCGGTGAAACGACATGGCTGTCCTTCGCACGGCATTGCGCTGACGCCCGATGAGCAGGAGGTATGGCTGGCCGATGCCTTTAATCAGTCCATACACGTCTTTTCGCTAACTGCTGCAGACATTCGTCAGACAGGGACGATCAGGCTTAGTGATCAGCCGGGATGGATAACGTTCAGTATCGACGGGAGATACGCAATGCCCTCGACGGGTGAGATCATAGACGCAAAAACAAAAAAGATCATCGCGACGCTGGAGGATGAGACAGGCACGCATGTGCAAAGCGAGAAGATGGTGGAGATACAGTTTGCAGGGCAAAAGCCCGTTCGGGCAGGCGACCAGTTCGGCATCGGCAGGGCATTCTAAATGTTAGTAGGTGAATTTATAGCGAAATCAGGTTTTTGCCGTAAATTCCGGCCTTCAAAAGTTTTCAAAAACAACTAACGCTTTATACTCTACTATGATGAGCAAACATTTTCTCGCTCCAATGACCATCGTACTGGCTTTGACCACGCAAGCGCAGCAGCCGGCCGCCTTAACTTCAAAAGACTATCAACATGCAGAGAGCATGCTTGGCTACAGCGCCGAACCGTTTGTAGACCGGGCCTCTGTCCGTCCCAACTGGCTGACGGATGATAAATTCTGGTACAAAGTACTGACTGCACAGGGAAGTGAATTTGTATTGGTCGATCCGGCACACGGTACGAGGACTGCGGCTTCCGATCTGCAGAAGCTGGGAGTGGAAGCGCCGGTGCAGACTGGTCGTGGCCGCGGCAAAATGAATGAGGTATTGTCACCGGATGGAAAGAAGGCGGCATTCATCAGGGACTATAATTTGTGGGTAAGGAACGTGGCTACGGGCGCAGAGACCCAACTGACGACCGACGGGGTCAAGGACTACGGATATGCTACGGACAACGCGGGCTGGAAAAGCAGCGACAAACCGATCCTTGGCTGGTCGGCTGATTCAAGAAAGATCGTGACCAATCAGCAGGACGAACGCAATGTAGGGGATATGTACCTGGTGACGACCAATGTGGGCCATCCGGTATTAAAAGCATGGAAATATCCGTTGCCCGGTGACAAAGAGATTGCGATGATCCACCGGGTGATCATCAATGTAGATACACCGAAGGTCGTGTTCCTGAAGATCCCTGCCGATCCGCACAGGGCTACGCTTAGTGATGACATCTCCAGCAGCGGGACACTGGATGACGTGCAATTTAACGAAGACGCTTCCAAACTGGCTTTCGTCTCCACGAGCCGCGATCATAAGGACGAGAAGTTCCGGATCGCCGATGCTGCTACCGGAGAGGTCCGGGAAGTTTTTGAAGAAAAAGTTGCTACGCAATATGAGTCGGGCCGCAGCGCTATCGACTGGCGGTTTCTCAGCCGTTCGAACGAGATCATCTGGTATTCCGAGCGCGACAACTGGGGTCACCTTTATCTATATGATGCGACGACGGGACAGCTAAAAAACCAGATCACCAAGGGGGAATGGGTAGTGAGCAGGATCGTTAAGATCGATGAGAAGAAGAGAGTGATCTATTTTCTGGCAGTTGGCAAGGAAGGTGGAAATCCCTATTTCAATCACCTGTATAAGATCGGTTTTGATGGCAAGAAAATGGTATCCCTCAGCCCCGAGGAAGGCAATCATACCATAGCGATGTCTCCCGGAGGCAATTATTTCGTCGACAGCTATTCCCAGCCGAATGTCCCTCCGGTTACCGTTCTGCGCAACCTGGATGGCAAGGTCGTGACCGCCCTGGAGAAAGCGGACATCTCGCGGCTGGTGGCTACGGGCTGGAAGGCGCCGGACCCTGTCACGGTAAAGGCGGCCGACGGCAAGACCGATCTCTTCGGCCTGCTGTTCACCCCTACGCACCTGGACGCTACGCGTAAATACCCGATAATCGATTATATCTATCCCGGTCCGCAGGGCGGCAGCGTAGGCAACTGGTCCTTTACCGTCTCGAGGGTCGACTGCCAGGCATTGGCAGAGCTTGGTTTTGTGGTAGTCGAGATCGAAGGGACAAGCAATCCTTACCGGAGCAAAAGCTTTCATGACATGAGCTATGGGGACATGTCCACCAATACGCTGGCCGACCAGGTCGCCGGTATCAAAGAGCTGGCGGGGCGTTATCCTTATATCGATGTCAACCGGGTAGGCATATGGGGACATTCGGGAGGCGGTTTTGCTACAGCGGGAGCCATGTTCCGTTACCCCGACTTCTTCAAGGTGGGCATTTCCGAATCCGGCAACCATGAGAACCGCAACTACGAAGATGACTGGGGAGAGCGTTATGACGGGCTGCTGACGATGGGGGCGGACGGAAAATCCAATTATGAAGCCCAGGCCAACCAGAACTATGCAAAGAATCTTAAGGGCAAGCTGATGCTGGCGCATGGTTTGATGGATAATAATGTGCCGCCATACAATACTATGCTGGTCATCGAGGCGCTGACAAAGGCCAATAAGAACTATGACCTGGTGGTTTTCCCGAACAGCCCGCATGGATATGGCGTGTATGGCCCTTATATGATGCGTCGTCGCTGGGATTATTTTGTCAAGAACCTGGCGGGACTGGAACCACCGGCGGAGTATGAGCTGAAGACGAAGACTGACCCCAGAATGGGGGAGGACGAGGCGCCAAGGGGTAGGAGGTAAGAAAACCTTACTTTATGTCGTATAGTGAAAAATTAGCCGATCGCATCCGCGAGGCGCTGATCGAAGTGCCGAAAGTGAAAGAAAAAGTGATGTTCAGCGGCATTACCTTCATGGTCGATGACAAGATGTGTATCAGCGTGGGGCCTGGCCGGATCATGTGTCGGATCGATCCGGAACTGCAGGATCAGCTATTAGAGGAGAAGCCTTGTCGTGTGATGGTTATGAAGGAAAGGGAATATAAAGGATATATTCTTGTAAATGAGGAGGACGTACAACGTAAGAAAGAATTGGATTTTTGGGTAGGGCTTTGCCTGGATTTTAATGCGCGGGCAAAGTCGTCGAAGAAGAAGGCTGCGTTGCCGGTGAAGCGGAAAGCTGCGCCGGCGAAGAAGGGAAAAGCTGCGTCGGCGCCGAGGAAGGTCGCGGCAAAGAAGAAGGCTGTGCCGTCAAAGAAACAGAAAGCTGCGCCGACGCCTGCGAAGAAGAAACCTGTTGCTAACCGTAAAAAATAACCTGCTATGGAAGACCTTAGCCAGACCTACCATGCAATAAAGGAACTATTGCATCCAAAGGCGCTGAAAGAAAAGGACCTGATGTCTCACGACAATCCCATCAGTCTGAAGGCAGAGAAATCATACCCGGTGACACTGCCCGACGTGACTTTTTCTTTTGGGGCGGGGGCGGCTATGGAGGTGGCTCTTTTCAACGACGAAGATGATAAGGACGACAATGCGTTCATCGCCACTAAGGGCGCTGCTATCGTACTCAACACCGCGTCCGACGCCTATCTGAAATATACCAGCATCGTATCCGCAAAAGCCAATCAGCAGGTGACCCTTGCCGATATAGGCTTCAACCTGAACCTTTCTGCCTCCGGTTGCGCCAAAGCGATCTATTACCGGCGTCATCCGAATAGCCAACTGGTCCGGGAGGCCTTTGCGGCTGATCTGAAACAATTCCGGACCATTTTTAAGTTCGACGACGTAGCTGGCCTGGAAGCGGGCGATGGCCTGGGATTCGTTGTCAACGGTACGCTTAGCTGTAACGTGAAGGTCAGCTGGTCCAATATTCTCTCCACGGGCTTCTCTGCCATAAGCAACCTGCTGCCTTTGCCGATAACGCTAGACATCAGCATACTGCCTTCGGTGACCGCTGAGTTCACGGTTACTGTCACCGATGACTTTGCCTATCTTCTGAAGAAACAGACGGCGGATCAATATCTTGTTTCTATTACAAAAAAGAAGTCGACGGCTGCGACAGCTGCGCTGGGGGCTTCGGTGGGCGTTCAGTTTTCCGATCCGACCGCGATGGGTCAGCAGGTGGCGGCCATTTGTGATAAGGTTATTCAGTCGCTGCTCGGGAATACGATGGTCGAGATCAATACGGCGATAGAAAACTACCTGAAAGGGGACCACTCGGCCATCGTAGATAAGCTGCTCCGTCTCTTCGGGCTGGACAAGCTGGCTCATCCCATCGATCTGCTCAACGACAAGCTCAAACAGCTGGAACAGGATGCCTCAGCCAAGGTTACCAAACTGGCGACGGACAGCATATCCTTCTCTTTCTCCTGGCAATACAGCCGGATCGAAGAGGACAAGGAGCTGCTCTCCGTCTTGATAGCAGGCAATGATCTTAAGAACTATCACAGCGATCTCTTGCGGTTCAAGACGGGTAAGCTGATCGGTGCGCTCCGGAATGGAACCATCCCTTTTACGCTGATCTCCTATCTGAATCAGAAGGTTCTGACGATCTCGAGGTCCTGGGGTTTTGGGCTGACGGTGTTCGACTTCACGGTCCTGACCTCAAAAGACTATCAGGAATCAAAGAATACCATACAAACCGATCTGAAAGGCACCAGCAGCAAGATCCAGATGGACAGGACAAAAGGATACAAGTGGCAGCTGATAAAAGGCGCCGGCTCCTGGATGGGGCAGTTCAGCGCTGCCATGCCGGATTTTCTGCCGGTCTGTACCCTGGACAAATTCGCCTATACGATGTCGTGTAATATGCTGCTGAAAGACCCCAATGTGAAAGAGGATGATCTGCGTGGCTACCTCGCCGCAGGGGTGACCTGGGGGGCAGTAAATGAAGGCGATGTGGACAAGCTGGTTCAGAAATATGCCCTGCTCAAAGGAAAGGAAGTCATCGTGGAGACCAAATTGATATTCCCCGATACGGTGCTGCGGGCGATATTTCAGCAGGTCGCGACCGATGGCTGGGGGCAGGCGAATAAAAAACAGCTTTCGCGGGCGATGGCTGCGGCCATGACCTGGCTGCCGGAATTCAAGGCCAGGGCTGTGCTTCAAGAGAGACAGGATGTCTATGCCCCTTTATGGGCCAACTTCCTGGATAGCCCCAACCAGGAGCCGTCGGACTTTGCAGCTCTTGCTGAATCGGAGATCCGGGGCGAGGGTGATGACGATCACCTGGCGGAGTTTGAGGCTAATTCGGCTAATTGGGTCTTCGGAAACTCTTTTGCGGGCGTCATTCGCAGCAATCCCGGATTGCAGGACCGCTTTAAGGACTTTATCACCGGGATCGTGGAATTACAA
>DATJJA010000112.1:0-22733 GCA_035492595.1 Puia sp. | reverse complement strand
AGGGCCTTGTAGTCTTCTTTTGAGGTCAGCTCGATGCCTACGAGGGCGGGGCCGGACTCTTTATTGTGTTTCTGGATGTACTCGAAGCGGGTGATGTCGTCGTTGGGCCCGAGTACATGGTTAACGAATTCTTTGAGGGCGCCGGGGCGTTGGGCGAAGCGGACGAGGAAATAATGTTTCAGGCCTTCGTATTGGAGGGACCTTTCTTTTATCTCCTGCATGCGGTCGATATCGTTGTTGCTGCCGCTGACGACGCAGACGACTGTTTTTCCTTTTATGTCGGCGGCGTAGTCGTCGAGGGCTGCTATACTGAGGGCGCCGGCGGGTTCGACGACGATGGCGTTCTCGTTATAGAGCTGGAGGATGGTAGAGCATACTTTTCCTTCGTTGACGAGGTGCATATCGTCGAGCACTTCGCGGCAGATGCTGTAGGTGAGGTCACCTACGCGTTTGACTGCTGCGCCATCGACAAAGCGTTCGATGTTATCGAGGGTAACGGGGTGGCCGGCGTCGAAGGCTGCGCGCATGGAAGGGGCGCCTTCGGGTTCGAGGCCGATGACTTTTGTTGCTGGTGAAAAGGTCTTGAAATAGGCGCCTGATCCGGATGCCAGTCCGCCTCCGCCTACGGGTACGAAAAGGTAGTCAATGCCCTGTAGGTCTTCGAGGATCTCTACGGCCACTGTGCTTTGGCCTTCGATGATGCGAAGGTCTTCGAAGGGGGGAATGAAGGTCATGTCGTGCTCTTCGGTAAACTCTTTTGCGGCTATGGCGCAGTCATCGAAGGTGTCGCCGACGAGGACGATGTCGATATTGTTCTCCCCGAACATCCTGGTCTGGTTGACTTTTTGGCGGGGGGTAATGATGGGCATGAAGACAACGCCTTTTACACCCAGCTTATGACAGGAGTAGGCGAAGCCCTGGGCGTGGTTGCCGGCGCTGGCGCAGACGACGCCTTTTTTCAGCTGTTCGGCAGGAAGGCTGACCATCATGTTGAAGGCGCCTCTTAATTTGTATGAGCGAACCACCTGCAGGTCTTCCCGTTTCAGGTAGACTTTGCAATCATATCTCCTGGAGAGGGAATGATTGAAGGTAAGGGGGGTACGGTTGACGACTTTGTTAAGTCGTCCTGCTGCGGCCTGGAAATCCAGCCCCCAGCTCTTTCCTAAGAGAGAGCCGGAGGCGGATGATCCTGGTATTGTTGTAAGGTCTGACATTATTGATCTTAGTTTGCGACCGCTGCGGCTTTTGTTGGAGTGCCGGGTGCGGGCTGATTTTCGGGACGAAGGCTTCTGACGGTTTTTCCGGCCTGCCAGAGTTCGCTTTCGCGCAGCTCTTTCAGTTCGGCGTCCAGCTTTTCGCGGTAGTCGGCCTGGCTGTTGGAGTCGATGGAGCGCTGGGATTCCTTGCCGGCTGCTACGCTTTCATAAAGTTCGGTGAAGACGGGCAGGGTAGCGTCGCGGAATTTCTTCCACCAGTCGAGTGCGCCGCGCTGCGCGGTAGTGGAGCAGTTGGCATACATCCAGTCCATGCCGTTCTCGGCGACGAGGGGCATGAGGGATTGGGTCAGCTCTTCTACGGTTTCGTTGAAAGCTTCGGAAGGCGTATGTCCTTTTTTGCGGAGCACTTCGTATTGTGCGGCGAAGATACCCTGGATGGCGCCCATGAGGGTACCGCGTTCGCCGGTGAGGTCGGAGTATACTTCTTTGCGGAAGTCGGTTTCGAACAGGTAGCCGGAGCCTACGGCGATGCCGAGGGCAACTACACGGTCCTTTGCTTTACCGGTAGCGTCCTGGAAGATGGCGTAGGAACTGTTGAGTCCGCGTCCCTGGAGGAACATACGGCGAAGTGATGTGCCGGAGCCTTTAGGGGCAACGAGAAATACGTCGACGTCTTTTGGAGGAACGATGCCGGTCTGTTCGTTGAAGGTGATGCCAAAGCCGTGGGAGAAGTAAAGGGCTTTGCCTGCGGTGAGGTGCTTCTTTACTGTAGGCCAGAGGGCTATCTGGGCAGCATCGCTAAGCAGGTAGCAGATGATGGTGCCGCGCTGCAGCGCTTCTTCGATCTCGAACAGGGTTTCACCGGGCACGAAGCCGTCTTTTACCGCCTTATCCCAGGTCTTGGAGTTCTTACGTTGACCAACGATAACATTGATGCCATTATCCTTCTGATTCAGCGCCTGGCCCGGGCCCTGTACGCCATAGCCGATGACGGCAACTGTCTCGTTCCTGAGAACTTGCTGAGCTTTGGCGAGAGGGAATTCTTCGCGGGTTACTACATTTTCTTCCACACCGCCGAAATTGAGTTTTGCCATGTTTTCCTATTTTATTGGTTTGTTTTATTGTTGATGAAGACTATTACATACTAAAGACCTTGTCCTGCTGATCGAGGAATTCGTTCTCGATGACCTCTTCGCCTGGTTCGGTCAGCTCAAATTCCCTGAGTTTTTCGTGGAAGCCGGAGCTGTTTTTTATGATGGCTACGCGGGCGCTGCGAACGAACTCGATGAGCCCAAGGGGTTCGAGGACTTCCAGGAGCCGATTCGTCTCTTCGCGCTGGCCGGTGGTTTCGAAGACAGTGTAGTCCTTGCGGATGACTACGGCGCGGGCGCCATACTCTCTCAAAAGGCGTTCGACCTTTACTTTTTCGGCAATCTCATCGGTGGACACTTTGTAAAGGGCCAGTTCCTGCCAGATGATCTCTTCGTTGGTATTAAAGTAGGCTTTCAGGATCTCGACCTGTTTTTCCAGCTGGCGGCAGAGTTTGCGGACGACCTCTTCTGTTTCGTTGATGACGATGGTGAAGCGGTGGATGCCTTCTACTTCCGACGGGGAGGTGTTGAGGCTTTCGATATTGATCTTACGACGGGAGAACATGATAGCGATGCGGTTGATGAGACCGATCTGGTTTTCCGTGTAGACTGTTATTGTATATTCCTGTTTATTTGGGCTCATGACATTATTGTTTTATAGCTTCTATGCGTAATCTTTTGTAGTTGCCGTACCAGGTCTGGTTCCGATAGTTAGTGGGTCTTACTGCTTCCTGGATCTCGTCGAGCACCGGTTCGATAGCGGATTCGGGGATATTGCTAAAGAAGGCGTTGCCGAACATTTTTATAAAGTCTTTGATGCCGTTCTCCGTGTCCTGCAGCTCGGTGGGTCTGTCGAAGTGCGATGCGAAGCGGATGCGGAAGCCTCTTTTTTCCAGCAGGGTGGTATATTCTCCGACGGAGGGGAAGTACCAGACCTGGGTTGCTGCGTTGCTATAGTAGCCGTGGCGGGTGAGGGCTTTACGGGTGGCTACGACTATCTCTTCTACGTTCCCTTTGCCGCCCATTTCGAGCATGAGCCGGCCGCCGGGGCGGAGGTTTTGGTAGATTTTCTCGATGGCGCTGTCTTTATCCAGTACCCAGTGCAGGGTAGCGTTGGAGAAGATGGCGTCGAAAGGGGTATCGAAATGGAAGTCGGTTGCAGAGCATACCCGGAAGTCGAGGTCGGGGTATGCAGCCTTTGCCCTTTCGATCATGGAGGCGGATTTGTCGATACCGACGACCCGGGCTCCGGCCTGGGCGATGAGGTTGGTCAGGTAGCCGGTGCCGCAGCCGAGATCGAGGATACGTTCGCCCTGCTGTGGGGCAAGCTGGTGGACCACGTCCTCTCCGTATTTGAATACGAAGCTATGTTTGTCATCGTAGAGGCGGGCATTCCATTGTGTGGAAGCCTGCGGAGAGGTGGAAGCGGTATTGAAATTAGTTGTCATGAGCTTTATTTAAGTCTGATCTCGCTTACGCTGCAACCCTGGGGTACCATGGGGAACACGTTGTTCTCTTTTCCTGTGAAAACTTCCAGCAGGTAGGAACCGTCGTGATCGAGCATTGTTTTCAAGGCGGCTTTCAGGTTTTTGCGATCGGAGATGCTTTGGCCTTCGATGTAATAGGCTTTTGCAAGTGCGACGAAGTCCGGGCTTGTGATGTCGACAAAGCTGTAGCGTTTGTCGTTGAACAGCTCCTGCCATTGTCTTACCATACCGAGGAACCGGTTATTCAGGACGAGTATTTTTACTGCGGCGCCGAATTGCATGATGGTACCCAACTCCTGCAGTGTCATCTGGAAGCCGCCGTCGCCGACAATGGCTACTACGGTCCTGTCGGGGGCTCCGAATTTGGCGCCGATGGCTGCTGGTAATCCGAAGCCCATGGTGCCGAGGCCGCCGGAGGTGATATTGCTTTTTGATTGGTTGAAGTGAGCGTAGCGGCAGGCTACCATCTGGTGCTGGCCGACGTCTGTAACGATGATGGCATCGCCTCCGGTGAGCTCATTGAGAACCTTTATGACTTCGCCCATGGTCATGTCGTCGCTGGTAGGATTCAGTTCGTTGTGTATGACGGCTTCGTCTTCCATTTTATAGGCGTCCTTGAACTTCTGGTGCCACTCTGTGTGAGACTTCTTTTGTACTGCTTCGGTGAGCAGGGGCAGGGTCTCTTTGCAATCGCCCCAGACGGGTACGGTTGTTTTTACGTTCTTGTCTATTTCGGCGGGGTCGATGTCGAGGTGGACGACCTTTGCCTGTTTGGCGTATTTATCGAGGCGGCCGGTGACGCGGTCGTCGAAGCGCATTCCGATGGCGATCATTACGTCGCATTCATTGGTAAGCAGGTTAGGACCATAGTTGCCGTGCATGCCAAGCATACCTACGTTGAGCGGGTGGTCAGTAGGAAGGGCGCTGAGACCGAGGACGGTCCAGGCCGCGGGGATGCCGCTCTTCTCGACGAAGGCCTGAAATTCTTTTTCTGCCCTGCCCAGGATGACGCCCTGGCCGAAGAGGATGAAGGGTTTTTTTGCTTCATTGATGAGTTTCGCTGCTTCGGCGATGTATTCCTTGCGAACGATGGGTTTTGGGCGATAGCTGCGGATGTGACCGCAGCGTGTATATCCTTCGTAACTGAACTTCTGGATCTGGGCGTTCTTTGTGATGTCGATCAGCACCGGGCCGGGGCGGCCGCTGCCGGCGATGTAAAAAGCCTTTGCCAGTACGGCAGGGATCTCGGTAGCGTCGGTGACCTGGTAGTTCCATTTGGTGACCGGCGTAGTGATATTGATAACGTCGGTTTCCTGAAAGGCGTCGGTTCCGAGCAGGTGGGCGAAGACCTGTCCGGTGACGCAGACGAGGGGTGTGCTGTCGATCATGGCGTCTGCCAGGCCGGTGACCAGGTTGGTGGCTCCGGGTCCGCTGGTAGCCAGTACGATGCCTGTCTTTCCGGAGGAGCGGGCATATCCCTGGGCTGCGTGGATGGCGCCTTGTTCGTGGCGAACGAGGATATGTTTCAACTTGTCGTTGTAGTCATAGAGGGCATCATAGATCGGCATGATAGCGCCGCCGGGATAACCGAAAATAGTATCGACGCCTTCTTCGAGAAAGGCTTCGAGTACGGCGGCGGAGCCACTCAACTCCCGCACCACCGGGGCTGCCTTTGTGGGTGCGGCGGCCTTGGGCTTCGATTGGGCTGGGGTGGGAGTTGTTGAAATGTTGCTCATATAAGTGGTTTGAAATGTGATGTATAGTTAAGCTTCGTCGGTTACGCAACCTTCGGCTGCATTTTTAACTGATTTTGCATATTTAAAAAGCACGCCGCGGGTTGCTTTCAGGGCTGGTTGTTTCCAGGCTGCTTTCCTTTTTGCCAGCTCTTCCGGGCTAACCTTTAGCGTTATAGTGTTCTTTGTTGCGTCGAGTTCGATGATGTCTTCGTCCTGTACGAGGGCGATGGTACCGCCCTGGTGTGCTTCCGGGGTGATATGACCTACGACGAAGCCGTGGGTGCCACCGCTGAAGCGGCCATCGGTGATGAGGGCGATGCTTTTGCCGAGGCCTGCACCGATGAGGGCGGAGGTAGGTTTGAGCATTTCGGGCATGCCGGGCGCGCCGACCGGGCCCACATAACGGATGACGACTACGTCGCCGGCCTTTATCTTACCGGAATTGATGCCGGCGATGAGTTCGTGTTCGCCGTCGAAGACGCGGGCTGTGCCTTCGAAGCGTTCGCCTTCCTTGCCGCTGATCTTGGCTACGCTGCCGCCTTCGGCGAGATTGCCGTAAAGGATCTGAAGGTGGCCGGTAGCTTTGATGGGTTTTTCCAGCGGTAAAATGATATCCTGTTTATTAAAGTCGAGGCTGGGAACAGCTGCAAGGTTTTCGGCCAGTGTCTTGCCGGTGACGGTGAGGCAGTCGCCGTGCAGCAGTCCTTTTTCAAGCAGATATTTCATCACGGAGGGGATGCCGCCGTGATGGTGAAGGTCCTGCATGAGGTATTTGCCGCTGGGCTTAAAGTCGGCCAGGACGGGTATGCGGTCACTGATGGACTGGAAGTCGTCCTGAGTGAGCGGGACGTCCACGCTGCGGGCCATGGCGATGAGGTGCAGGACTGCATTGGTGCTGCCGCCGAGGATCATGATGGTAACGATCGCATTTTCGAAGGCTTTCCTCGTCATGATATCGCTGGGTTTGATATCTTTTTCCAGCAGGTTGCGGATGGCTGCGCCTGCTGCGAGACATTCATTCTTTTTTTCTTCGCTGAGGGCTGGATTGGAAGAGGAATAGGGCAGGCTCATGCCGAGAGCTTCGATGGCGGAGGCCATGGTATTGGCGGTATACATGCCACCGCAGGCCCCTGCGCCGGGGCAGGAGTTGCGTACGATGCCCTGGAAGTCTGCTTCGTCGAGCTTGCCGGCAATTTTTTGTCCGAGGGCTTCGAAGGAGGAGACGATGTTGAGATCTTGTCCTTTATAATGGCCGGGGGCGATGGTGCCGCCATAGACCATGATAGAGGGGCGGTTCAACCGGCCCATAGCGATGATACAGCCGGGCATATTCTTGTCGCAGCCGGGGATGGCGATGATACCGTCATAGTACTGGGCGCCGCAGATGGCTTCGATGGAATCGGCGATGATATCGCGGCTGACCAGGGAATAACGCATGCCGTCGGTGCCGTTGGCCATGCCGTCGCTGACGCCGATGGTATTGAAGACGAGGCCGACGAGGTTGGTATCCCAGACCCCTTTTTTCACGTGCTGAGCGAGGCCGTTGAGGTGCATGTTACAGGTGTTGCCATCGTAGCCCATGCTGGCGATGCCTACCTGTGCTTTTGCGAGGTCTTCGTCTGTCAGTCCAATGCCATACAACATCGCCTGTGCGGCGGGTTGTGTCGTATCCTGAGTGAGCGTCTTGCTGTACTTATTTAATTCCATTGCGCGAATGATATTTATTTCCTTTTAGATAGTTTCCAGTTGATGTTGTTTTTCTACTACTCTGTCTTTGTATGCCTGTTGTATCTTTCTGCCGAGGGTATTCCCCCAGGGCTGTTTGAACGTGGTGTCGTCGATCGAGGCCCATCCGATCACTTCTGCAGCGGTGCCGCAGAAAAAGGCTGCATCAGCAGACTTCAGCTGGCTGATGGTGAACTGACCTTCTTCGACGGGGATGTCCTGTTCGCGGCAGATCTCCAGCACGGTGGCGCGTGTGATGCCGGGCAGGATATTACCTGTGGCGGGTGTGAAAAGTCTGCCGTCTTTTTCGAAGAACATATTGGCGCCGGGGCCTTCTGCTATAAAGTCGTTCATATCGGTGAGCAGCGCTTCGTCGAAGCCTTTGCTCTTTGCTTCCTGGCTGGCCAGGATCGAGTTGACATAATGACCGGATGCTTTGGCTTCTATTTTGAAACCTTTTGGGTTGGGGCGCTGGAAGGAGGATGTCATGACCTTGAGCAATTTCTCGCCGAGGAAGGGTGCCATCTCCCAGACCTGGATGACGGTGTAGGATTCGGTATTGGGATTAAAGCTCATGTTGGCCGGGCTATAAACGACCGGGCGGATATAGGCATCCTGCAGGTTGTTACGTTCCAGGACCTCATAGGTGGCGCGGATGAGCTCGTCCGTGCTATAGCTATATGGCATATTGAGCGCTTCGGCGGATCTTTTTAGCCTGTCGTAGTGTTCGACGGGTTTGAAGATCTTTGTTTCGCCGGCGGCGGTGCGATAGGAACGGATGCCTTCGAACACAGCGTAGCCATAGTGAAGGGACTGACCGTAGAGGTCGGTCTTTGCTTCCGATGCTTTGATGATCTTGCCGTCCAGCCAGAGAACAGTGTTCTCGTTATAGTATGCCATATAGATAATATTTAAAAAAAGAGACCCGCCTCTGGGAGGCGGGTCTCTGGTATTTTTATTCTTTGTATTTAAATTACCACCCTCCTCCCTGATGCACAGGAATAATAATCACCACGACCACAATAATTGCGGTTAGAATCTGAGTGATATTTAGGCTGCGCTTTTGCAAGAAGGATGTATTCGTACAACGAATATACGTCCGCCTGTTGAACAAACAAAGAACTTTTTTGCGCCGACCGCTAGATAATTGTCGACTTTCTCAACTCTATATTCCCTTTGTGGATGTCTCCGGGAATCTTTCCGCCTACATAATCGCTGATCAGCTCACCGATGGTGGTAGTGAAATAGAAATTTATAGGATCGATATCTTTTGTTACGAAGCCGTTCTGCAGTGTCCAGTTGGCGGCTTCGCGGACCTTATTTGCTTCTGCGGTGAGGCCGAAGTGGTCGAGCAGCATGGCTGCGGACAGGATGCTGCCGAGGGGGTTGGCGATGTCTTTCCCGGCTGCCTGCGGGTAGGAGCCATGGATGGGTTCGAACAAAGCCGCGCCTTTACCGATGGAGGCTGAGGGCAGCAGGCCGAGGGAACCGCTGATCACGCTGGCTTCGTCGCTGATGATGTCCCCGAACATATTTTCGGTGAGTACTACGTCAAATTGTTTGGGGTTGAGAATGATCTGCATGGCAGCATTGTCAACGAAAAGGAAGTCGACCTTGACATCGGGATATTGTCCGGCGATGTCCTGTACCACTTTACGCCAGAGGCGGGAAGTTTCGAGTACGTTGGCTTTGTCGACGAGGGTCAGTTTCTTGCGGCGCTGCTGTGCCTTCTGGAAGGCAAGGTGTGCGATGCGTTCGATCTCATCACGGGTATAGGTACAGTCATCCGAGGCTTGTGTGCCTTCTGCATTGAGCTCCTTTTTCCCGAAGTAAATGCCGCCGGTGAGTTCGCGATAGATGACGAAGTCTACATCTTCGAGAATTTTGGCCTTCAGCGGAGAAAGGTGCTGGAGGGCCGGATAGGTGGTGACGGGGCGTATATTGGCAAACAATTGCAGTGATTTCCGCAGCTTGAGCAGACCTTGTTCGGGTCTTACTTTTGCGGTAGGATCGTTGTCGTATTTAGGATGACCGATGGCGCCGAAAAGGATGGCGTCGCTGTTGAGGGCGGCTTCGATGGTCTCGTCGGGCAGCGGGTTGCCGGTCTTGTCGATGGCGTCTGCGCCCATCAGGCAGTAGGTGTATGTAAATTCATGTCCGCCCTGTTCGGCTACTGCGTTGAGAACCTTGATAGCCTGCCGGGTTACTTCGGGGCCGATGCCGTCACCTTCAATAACTACGATGTTTTTTTGCATACAATAAGTATTTGGGTATGGGTTTATGCGTTTGCGATTTCGCGATTTTTTTCGAAGTTTTCGATCTCGCTTTTCATGCTCAAAAGATAATCGATGTCATCGTACCCATTGAGCAGGCAGGTTTTTTTATAATTGTTGATGTCGAATTTCTCGGTTGTGCCTGCGGCGGTAATGGTTTGGGCTTCCAGATCAACCGAGATGGTCGTCTTAGGATCTTTTTGAATAGCGGCGAAGGTTTTTTGCAGGAACTCTTCGCTGACGGTGACGGGCAGCAGAAAATTGTTGAGGGCGTTGTTCTTAAAGATATCTGCGAAGAAGCTGCTGACGACGACGTCAAAGCCGGCGTCCTTGATGGCCCAGGCAGCGTGTTCGCGGCTGGACCCGCAGCCGAAATTCTTTCCGGCTACCAGCACCTTCCCGCTATAGGTAGGGTCGTTGAGGACAAAATCTTTTTTTGGCGTGCCGTCGCTGTTGTAGCGCCAGTCGCGGAACAGGTTCTCGCCGAATCCATCGCGGCTGGTGGCTTTGAGGAAACGGGCGGGGATGATCTGGTCGGTGTCGACGTTCTCCTGGTTCAGGGGAACGGTAGTGGAATTTATTTTATTGATCGATTTGCTCATTTTGATTTTGTTTCGGCTGTCCGTCCTTGTGGGGCGGGCGGCTGGTTTTGTGCACGGTTTATGACGGCCCTTGCGGACCTTGGATCCGTTCAGATGAACTCCCTTATATCGGCTACTTCGCCGGTGATGGCCGCGACGGCTGCTGTCAGTGGGCTGGCCAGGAGGGTTCTGGCGTTGGGCCCCTGGCGGCCTTCGAAGTTGCGATTGGAAGTCGAGATGCAATATTTCCCTGCGGGGATCTTGTCTTCGTTCATGCCGAGGCAGGCGGAGCAGCCGGGTTGGCGGAGGTTGAAGCCGGCTGCTTCGAAGACCTTGTCGATGCCTTCTTTGATGGCCTGCTGTTCGACCTGTTTGCTACCGGGTACAACCCATACTTCCACGTTATCGGCTTTCTTTTTGCCTTTTACGAAGGAGGCAACGAGCCGGAGGTCTTCGATGCGGGAGTTCGTGCAGCTGCCGATGAAGACATAGTCTACCTTTTTGCCTTTTATGGAGGCGCCGGCTTCGAGGCCCATATAGGTCAGGGCTTTTGCGAAGGCGGGTTGTTCATTGGTCTCTATTTCGCTGGTAGCGGGAATATGTCCGGCGACGCTGACGCCCATGCCCGGATTGGTTCCGTAGGTGATCATGGGTTCGATGTCGGCGGCGTTGATATTGATCTCTATATCGAATTTGGCGTCTTTATCGGAATAGAGCTGTTGCCACTGAGCGAGCTTTTTATCCCAGCTGGCGCCCTTCGGGGCGAACTCGCGGCCTTTGATGTAGTCGAAAGTCGTAGAGTCCGGGGCGATCAGGCCGCCGCGGGCGCCCATTTCGATGCTCATATTACAGATGGTCATGCGGGCTTCCATGGAAAGATTGCGGATGGCGGAGCCGGCATATTCGACGAAGTAACCGGTAGCGCCGCTGGCGGAGATCTTCGCGATGATATACAGGATGATGTCTTTGGAGACGACTCCGTTGTTGAGATCGCCATCCACGTTGATGCGCATCAGCTTTGGCTTGCTTTGCATCAGGCATTGAGTGGCCATGACCATTTCCACTTCGCTGGTGCCGATGCCAAAGGCGATGGAGCCAAAGGCTCCGTGCGTGGAGGTATGGCTGTCACCGCAGACCATGGTCATGCCGGGCTGTGTGATGCCGAGCTCGGGTCCTATAACATGAACAATGCCCTGGTAGGGATGACCAAGGCCGTATAATTCGACGTGGTGTCTTGCGCAGTTCTCGATGAGTCTTTGCACCTGCATGCGGGAGAGCTCTTCTTTTATGGGGAGCTCCTGGTGCAGGGTGGGGACGTTGTGATCGGCGGTGGCCACGATCTGTTTGGGCCGGAAGACTTCGAGGCCTCTGTTCTCGATGCCTTTGAAGGCCTGGGGGCTGGTGACCTCATGGATGAAATGGGTATCGATGTAGAGTATGGATGGTCCGCCTTCGATCGTTTTGACTACGTGGCGGTCCCAGATCTTTTCAAATAATGTTTTTGGCATAATGGTATATAAAGAGTACTGGTTTTTTTGGTTCGGTCAGGCTGTAACGGTCGATGCATTGTATGCTTTGGCCATCTGGTGCAGATCGTTATCTTCTACTTCTTTCTTGCTGTCGGCTATCTGCAGGAACTGCTGGTAGAGGATGTCAACGCCGTCGCGGTCGAAATCATAGCCCAAATTACGGAGGCGATGCGCCAGGGCTGAACGGCCGCTGCGGGCAGTGAGCACGATCTTTGAACCGGCGGCGCCAACTTCTTCCGGGGTCATGATCTCATAGGTAGTGGATTCTTTCAGGAATCCGTCCTGATGGATGCCGGAGGAGTGAGAGAAGGCATTGCTGCCCACGATCGCTTTATTCGGCTGGACCGGAACGCGCATGGTCTCGGAAACCAGCTGGCTGATCGGGTTGAGCATTTCGGTGCGAACGTCGGTATAGAGGCCGAGGGTGGCTGCGTGCTGTCTGATGACCATGACGACTTCTTCGAGCGATGTGTTGCCGGCTCTTTCGCCGATGCCATTGATGGTACATTCGATCTGGCGGGCTCCGCTGACGGCGCCGGCGATGGAGTTGGCGGTGGCCAGTCCGAGGTCGTTGTGGCAGTGGCAGGAGATGATGGCCTTATCGATATTTGGAACGTTGTTGAACAGCCAGGCTATTTTATCGCCGTATTGCTGGGGCAAACAGTAACCAGTGGTATCGGGGATATTAACGACAGTGGCGCCTGCTGCGATGACGGTCTCAACGAGGCGGGCGAGGAATTCGTTGTCGGCGCGGCCGGCGTCTTCCGCAAAGAATTCGACGTCTTCCACGAATTTCTTTGCAAAGCGGGTGGCTTTTGCTGCGCGTTCAAGGATATCTTCGCGGGTGGTGTTGAACTTATATTTGATGTGGTTGTCTGAAGAGCCGATGCCGGTGTGGATGCGGGGTCTTACGGCGTATTTGAGGGCAGCGGCGGCAGTTTCGATATCTTTTTCCACGGCGCGGGTGAGACCGCATACCGTTGCGTTTTTGATGATCTTCGAGACTTCCTGTACTGAATTGAAGTCGCCGGGGCTGGAAATGGGGAAACCGGCTTCGATGATATCGACGCCGAGGGCTTCCAGCTGAAGGGCCAGTTCGATCTTTTCCCGGGTATTGAGCTTGCAACCGGGTACTTGTTCTCCGTCGCGGAGGGTGGTATCAAAGATGTAGATTTTCTTGTCGGACATTGCTACAATTTAAAGGATAAAAATTATTGTGGTTCACACAAAAAAATATTGTGGTTGACACAGTTTTCGAAAATACCTTTGTTTACTTTGGAAAGGAAATCATAATTTAAGTGGTTTTACACCCCTTACAAGGGGGGTAAATGAGCCAAAACGTACTGCTGACAAGGATTTTAAAGTTATAAATTACGATGCCCAACCGTTCGTCAGACACGCTATTCCAGCTGATCAAATCCCTCGAAAAGTCCGAAAAACGGAACTTTAAGCTCTACATTACGCGTAATTCAGCCAGTGAGGACCTGAAAAGCATACAACTATTTGACGCTCTGGATAAAATGGAGGAATACGATGAGGTTCAACTGTTAAGTAAGAACAAAAATTTACGAAAGACCCAGCTTTCCAACGCCAAGGCGCATCTCTACCGGGAGATCCTATCGAGTTTGCGTCTTATTAGACAGGAAGAAAACATTGATATTCAACTACATGAGCAGCTGGACTATGCCCGAATACTCTATAATAAGGGGTTGTATCTACAAAGTTTGAAGACCCTTGACCGGATCAAGGAGAATGCCAAGGCGCATAACCAGGTGACTTTTTTATTGCAGGTGTTATTCTTTGAGAAGACGATCGAGGCCCTTCATATCACCCGAAGCATGCAGGACCGGGCTGACCAGCTGGCCAGCGAGGTAGATGCCGTCAATGAGCAACTGAGGATGATAAGCCGGTTATCGAACCTTTCGCTGGAGCTATACAGCTGGTATATCCGCAATGGGGTGGCGAGGAATGAGAACGATGAGGAGGCGGTGAAGGAGTTCTTTGAGAAGCAGCTGCCGGCAAATATCAATGACTGTCAAAATTTTTATGAGAAGCTGTACCTGTACCAGAGTTTCACCTGGTATGCCTTTATCCGCCAGGATTTCCTGATGTATTACCGGTATACGCAGAAGTGGGTGGATCTTTTTGAACGGGAGCCATTTATGGTAGCGATTGAGACCTCGCATTACATCAAGGGGATGCATAATTTACTGAGCGCGCATTTCGATCTGCTGAATGACGAGAAGTTCCGGGAGACGCTGAATACATTTGAGGCGTTCTCGGAATCGGACATCGTGAAGAACAATATAAATAACAGGATCCAGACCTTTGTGTACCTGTATATTTCCAAGCTCAACCAGCATTTTATCGATGGTACATTTACGGAGGGGACAACGCTGGTGCCGTATATCGAGGAAAAGTTAAAGGAATACTGGATCTACCTGGACCGGCACCGGATCCTGGTGTTCTACTATAAGATCGCCTGTTTGTATTTTGGGAGCGGGGATTATGAGAAGACGATAGACTATTTGAATAAGATCATCAACTGGAAGGTTGATCTGCGGACGGATCTGCAGTGTTATTCGCGGTTGCTGCACCTGATCGCCCATTATGAGCTGGGGAATTTTGACCTGCTGGAGTATCTGATCAAATCTGTTTACCGGTTCATGGCGAAGATGGGGAATCTCAGTCTTGTGGAGGAGGAGATATTCCGGTTTTTGCGGAAGTCGTTCAATATGTCGCCGGGGAAGCTGAAGCCGGAGTTTGAGAAGCTGGTGGAGAGGCTGAAGAAGTTCGAGGGGAACAGGTTTGAGACGAGGGCGTTTATGTATCTGGATATTATCTCGTGGATGGAGAGTAAGATCCGGCATGTGCCGGTGCAGGATGTGATAAGGAAGAAATATTTAGAAGGAGAAAGAAGGGGCTAAACCGACGGAGTAGCTTTCGCTGGCGGCAATAGCGACTTTGATCATAGCGAGAGTTTTGCCGCCAGCGCATCATTGGCCCTGCTAAATGCCGAAGGCATTGGTACTGGGCAACCAGATATTATTAGTGATCAACGCGAATCTTTGGAATCATTCGCTAGAGGAGCATATATGTTTTTGGAGAATTTGAATTTGTATATACAAATTGGATTTTCGAGGAAAAGGATAGATGAATATTGCGATACTCTGGATCAGGCAGGGTGGTAGGGGTGGGGGTGGAGGCGAATCATGTTTTTTACAGCCAGAGAGGGTAAACAGCTGAAATATTCCAAGGACGAAGATAAGACGCTTCATGGTTAAATTGTTGAGATTCGCAGGCAAGTAAGGGGGGGATCCCCCGGGTTTGGGAGCGAGTATCCCGGCGGTGGAAGGAGATGGCTATCTGGTGGGAGCAGTTTTTCCAAAGGGGTGAACCAATTGGATTGATTGTTGTTATATATCTCATACAGCTTGAATATCACAAATTACAATTTATTTTAATACGGGTAAGCCGGGCGGGCTTGGGAACGGAGTATTTTGGAAAAAACATTTTTCTAAAGTAAATTCGTACCTTTGCCCTCCTTAATTTAGGTTTATTGGCACCATTTGGGTGCTTAATTACCTTTTTTTTAGGGCCTAAATTATTGGTATTCAGTAGAAATGATTGGGAGAGCCGAAAGGCGAAACCAAACTTTCAGCAAGGTTGGAACAAAGATAAAAACCGCATATTGCAATATGGCTATTAAAAAAGAAAATCGTCCCAGAGCCACTTTTTCAAAAATCACTATCGGATTAGCTTCGCCCGATTCCATTCTCGAGAGATCGTATGGAGAGGTATTGAAGCCAGAGACCATCAACTACCGCACGTACAAGCCTGAAAGAGATGGTTTGTTCTGTGAGCGTATTTTTGGTCCCGTAAAGGATTATGAGTGTGCCTGCGGCAAGTACAAGCGGATACGCTATAAAGGGATCGTGTGTGACCGTTGCGGAGTGGAAGTCACCGAGAAGAAGGTCAGGCGTGAGCGGATGGGCCACATCAAGCTGGTGGTTCCGGTGGTTCACATCTGGTATTTCAAATCGCTTCCCAATAAGATCGGTTATTTGCTGGGGATGAGCTCCAAGAAGCTGGAAAGTATTATTTATTACGAAAGATATGTAGTGATTCAGCCTGGTATCCGTACGGATAAGGGTCAGAATTATGGGGATCTGCTGACGGAAGAAGAATACCTGGAGATCCTGGACACACTGCCCAAGGACAACCAGTATCTGCCTGATGAAGATCCTGCCAAGTTCATCGCGAAAATGGGTGCGGAAGCGGTTCATGACCTGCTGGAGCGTATCGAACTTGATCAGCTGTCATTCGATCTGCGTAATGCTGCTGCCAATGAAACGAGCCAGCAGCGTAAGGCGGATGCCTTAAAGAGGCTGAGTGTTGTGGAAGCTTTCCGTGATGCCAACTCCCGGATCACCAACCGTCCTGAGTGGATGGTTATGCAATATATCCCTGTTATTCCTCCGGAATTACGTCCGTTGGTTCCCCTGGATGGCGGCCGTTTCGCCTCATCGGATCTGAACGATCTGTATCGCCGGGTTATCATCCGTAACAATCGTCTGAAGCGTCTTTTGGAGATCAAGGCTCCTGAGGTCATCCTTCGTAACGAAAAGCGTATGTTACAGGAAGCGATCGACTCCCTGTTTGACAACAGCCGTAAATCCAACGCCGTCAAGGCTGAAGGTGGTCGTGCGCTGAAGTCACTCAGCGACGTGCTGAAGGGTAAGCAAGGCCGGTTCCGTCAGAACCTGCTTGGTAAACGTGTCGACTACTCTGGTCGTTCGGTTATCGTGGTAGGTCCGGAGCTGAAGCTGCATGAGTGCGGTCTGCCGAAGGATATGGCTGCCGAGCTTTTCAAACCGTTCATCATCCGCAAACTCATCGAAAGAGGGATTGTGAAGACGGTGAAGAGCGCCCGTAAACTGGTTGATAAGAAAGAGGCTATCGTTTGGGATATCCTTGAGAATATATTAAAGGGTCACCCGGTCATGCTGAACCGTGCCCCGACGCTGCACCGTCTGTCTATCCAGGCCTTCCAGCCCAAGCTGATCGAAGGTAAGGCTATACAGCTGCATCCGCTGGTGTGTACGGCGTTCAATGCCGACTTTGACGGTGACCAGATGGCTGTTCACGTTCCGCTGAGCAGTGCTGCCGTACTGGAAGCACAGCTGTTGATGTTGTCTTCGCACAACATCCTCAACCCTCAGAACGGAACACCGATCACCCTGCCTTCACAGGACATGGTGTTGGGTCTTTACTACATCACGAAGGGTAGGAAATCTACTCCGACGGTGAAGGTGAAGGGAGAAGGAAAGGCTTTCTACAGTGCAGAAGAAGTGATCATTGCCTACAATGAAGGACGGATCGATCTGCACGCCTTTATCAAGGTAAAGACGAATGTGCGGACGGCGCAGGATACGATCGAACACAAGCTGCTCGAGACTACGGTCGGCCGGGTACTGTTCAATCAGCACGTTCCTGCGGAAGTAGGTTTTGTGAATGCGTTGCTGACGAAGAAGTCGCTTCGTGAGATCATCGGTAATATCATCAAGTGGACGAATATCCCCAAGACGGTGAAGTTCCTGGATGATATCAAACAGCTTGGTTTCCGGATGGCCTTCCGTGGCGGACTGTCTTTTAACATCAATGACCTGATCATTCCTGATACGAAGGAACAGCAGCTCGACAACGCGAAAGTGGAAGTCGATGAAGTATGGGATAACTATAACATGGGTCTGATCACGAATAACGAGCGTTACAACCAGATCGTGGATATCTGGTCCCGCGTCGATACGCGTATCACCGAATCACTGATCGTTGAGCTGGCTAATGACAAACAGGGTTTCAACTCCGTGTATATGATGCTGGATTCCGGCGCCCGTGGCAGCAAGCAGCAGATCAAACAGCTGGCTGGTATCAGAGGGCTGATGGCCAAGCCAAGGAAGTCAGGCTCTACCGGCAGTGAGATCATCGAGAACCCGATCCTTTCCAACTTCAAGGGTGGTCTGAACGTATTGGACTACTTTATCTCTACCCACGGTGCCCGTAAGGGTCTGGCGGATACGGCCCTGAAAACGGCCGATGCCGGTTACCTTACCCGTCGTCTGGTGGACGTTGCGCAGGACGTGGTCATCACGGAAGAAGATTGCGGTACATTAAGAGGTATTGCGACCTCTGCGCTGAAGGATAATGAAGACATTGTAGAACCATTATATGACCGGATACTGGGTCGTACGTCTTTACATGACGTGTATGACCTGCAGACCGACAAGCTGATCGTTACTGCGGGTGAGCAGATAACCGAAGAGATCGGTAAAGCCATCGAAGATGCCGGTATCGAAACGGTAGAGATCCGGTCGGTGCTGACCTGCGAAAGCAAGCGTGGGGTGTGTGTAAAGTGTTATGGTAAGAACCTTGCAACGGGTTATACCACGCAGAAGGGTGATGCTGTCGGGATCATTGCCGCTCAGAGCATTGGTGAACCGGGAACACAGCTGACCCTGCGTACCTTCCACGTGGGTGGTGTTGCGGGTAGCGCTTCGGTTGAATCTACCATGATCGCTAAGTTCGAAGGGACCGTCCAGTTCGACGGGCTTAGAACGGTAACGACGGAGAATAACGAGGGAGACAAGGTCCAGGTCGTCATCGGTCGTACTGGTGAGGTAAGGATCATGGATGTGAAGAACGATCGTCTGCTGGCCACCAACAACGTTCCTTACGGCGCTACGCTGAGCGTGAAAGACGGTCAGAAGCTGGCGAAGGGCGATGTGATCTGCTCATGGGATCCGTTCAACAACGTTGTGATCTCCGAGATCGCCGGTAATGTCAAGTTCGACGCTGTACTCGAGGGTATCACCTATCGGGAAGAGGCGGATGAACAGACTGGTCACCGCGAAAAGGTTGTTATCGAAACAAAAGACAAGACCAAGATACCTTCTATCAACATCGAAGGGAACAAGGAAATAAAGAACTATAACCTGCCGGTAGGTTCTCATATCATCATCGAAGAAGGTGATCCGGTAAGAGCTGGCCAGGTAATCGTGAAGATCCCCCGCGTACTGGGTAAGCTGCGGGATATCACGGGTGGTCTGCCCCGCGTAACGGAGCTGTTCGAAGCGCGTAATCCGGGCAACCCTGCTATCGTCAGTGAGATCGACGGTGTGGTAGCCTTTGGTAATATCAAACGTGGTAACCGCGAGATCATCGTAGAAGCCAAGGATGGTGTTGTGAAGAAGTATCTTGTTCCGCTGACAAGGCAGATCCTTGCACAGGATGGTGACTTTATCAAGGCTGGCGCACAGCTGTCCGATGGTCAGGTAGCTCCTGCGGATATTCTTTCGATCAAGGGACCGTTTGCTGTTCAGGAATACGTTGTGAATGAGATCCAGGAAGTTTATCGTCTTCAGGGTGTGAAGATCAATGACAAGCATATCGAGGTGATCGTTCGCCAGATGATGCGTAAGCTGACTATCGTCGATCCGGGTGATACAAGATTCCTCGAAGAAGATACTGTCGATAAATTCGAGTTCCTCGAAGAGAATGACTGGATCTTTGACAAGAAGGTCGTTACCGATCCGGGTGAATCCGGTAAACTGAAAGCCGGGCAGATCGTAAGTCTGCGGGAAGTAAGGGAAGAGAATTCCATCCTGCGCAGGAACGATAAGAAGCTGGCTGAATTCCGCGATGCCAATGCTGCAACTTCGGCGCCGCTGCTCCTGGGTATTACGAAGGCTTCTCTGGGTACGCAAAGCTGGATCTCGGCTGCGTCCTTCCAGGAAACGACGAAGGTATTGTCTTCTGCCGCTATCCAGGGTAAGAGCGATGACATGCTTGGCCTGAAGGAGAATGTGATCACCGGCCATCCGATACCGGCTGGTACGGGACTCCGTGACTTCGAGAACATGATCGTAGGCAGCAAGGAAGAGTATGAGCTGTTGCAGACGACCCGTGAGGCCATGCAGTTTGATGATGAAGAATAGTTTACTGGCGGCTCTGGCCGTTGAATGAATAGATTGTTAAAAAAAATAAAAGTAGGGGGTAAAAAGCCTCCTACTTTTTTTATATGACGGCTGTGAAGCCTATATTCGCGGTATTATATGAACAAGATCTCTACTATACTAGCCGTTGTCGCCATTGTATTGGCTTCCGCTTTATATTTTGTACAGGCCGGCCAGATCCGGGAACTGAAGGGTCATGCTACGACCGAGGTGAAGCCTGTGAGCGGCACCAGTTTTAGGATCGCCTATTTTGATATGGACTCCCTGGAGGCGCATTACGAAGTCTTTAAGGATGCCCAGGCGCAGGTGAAGGCGAAAGAGAATGAGATGAATATGGATCTGCAAAGGCTCGATCGCGACAACCAGAAAAAGATACAGGTCTGGAGGCAGAAGGGTAACCAGATGACGCAGGCTGAGGGTGAGGCGGCCCAACAGGAGTATGCGCAGATGCAGCAGCAGTTTGCCAGTCGCAAGCAGGACCTGGAGCAGGCTTTGTACAAGAGTACGGAAGAGCGGAAGGCTGATATCCGTAAGAGGATCGAAGAGTTTTTGAAAGAATATAATAAGACCAAGAATTTCTCTTACATTTTTGCTTATGACCCCAATTCCTTTATCTACAACAAGGATTCCAGCTATAATATCACCAACGAACTGGTGCAGGGGCTGAACGACGCCTATAAGAAGAAATAAGTGTTTGCGCCTACGGCGCGGGGTAGATAGATTCTGCTGCGGAATTGATTGATTTTCTTATCTTAGGGCCTATGGCAGAATCAACCAAAACCACTTTCAAACCTACATTAGGGCTATTGGATGGCACAATGATCGTCGCGGGGTCGATGATCGGCTCCGGTATTTTTATTGTCAGCGCAGATATTACGCGGAATGTCGGAAGCGCCGGCTGGCTCATCTTTGTATGGGCTATAACGGGATTTATGACCTTATCTGCGGCTGTCAGCTATGGAGAGCTGAGTGGCATGTATCCAAAGGCGGGAGGGCAGTATGTGTATCTGAAGGAAGCGTATAACCCGCTGACGGGTTTCTTATACGGCTGGAGTTTTTTTGCGGTGATCCAGACCGGAACTATTGCAGCTGTGGGGGTTGCCTTTTCCAAGTTTGCGGGTTATTTTTTCCCGTCCCTGGAATTGAATGACGCCAATGTGATACTGACCCTCGGGAGTTTCAAGGTTCATACGGCACAGCTGGTGTCGATGGTGCTGATCGTTTTTCTTACTTATGTCAATACCCGGGGGATCGAATCGGGGAAGTGGATACAAACTATATTTACCGTTACGAAACTGTTGTCGCTGTTCGGGCTGATCGTGTTCGGTTTTCTGCTGGGGGCTCAAAAGGGTATCTGGCAGCATAACTGGGCGGATGCCTGGCATATGCAGCGGCTGGTGCCGGCCGGGGGGACAAGTGGTGCTATGGGTGGCGTGGGCGACCTGGTGGGCAATCCTATCGTAGGGTTGGCTGTTGTGGGTGCGATAGCGGCTGCGATGACGGGTTCTATTTTCTCCAGCGATGCCTGGAACAATGTCACGTTCATTGCCGGGGAGATGAAGAATCCCAAGCGGAATATCGGGCTGAGCCTTTTCTTTGGAACGCTGATCGTAACGGTCATTTATGTGGCGGCCAATCTCATGTATCTGAGTGTGATGCCGCTGAACAGTATTGCTACTGCTCCGCAGGACCGGGTAGCGGTAGCGGCCGCCAATGTCATTTTCGGGCATGTTGGAACGTATGTGATAGCCGTCATGATCATGATCTCGACGTTTGGCTGTAACAACGGATTGATCCTGGCCGGGGCGCGGGTGTATTATACGATGGCCGGGGATGGCCTGTTCTTCAAACAAGCGGGGCAGCTGAATAAAAATTCCGTGCCCGGCTGGGCCTTATGGGCTCAGTGTGTTGTGGCCTGTGTACTTTGTCTGAGTGGGAAGTATGGGGATCTGCTGGATATGATCTCCTTTGTAGCCGTTTTCTTTTATGCGCTGACGGTACTGGGAATATTTATTTTGCGGAAGAAACAGCCTTCGCTGGAAAGGCCTTATAAAGCCTGGGGTTACCCGGTGCTGCCCATTATCTATATTATCCTGGCGTCGGTGTTCTGTGTGGCGCTGATCATCCAGAAGCCGTTGTATGCGACATGGGGCGCCATCATAGTGTTGTTGGGTATTCCTTTGTATTATATTGCAGTGTCGAGGAGAGATGCGGCGATCTAAATAGTTTTTATGACGGATTTTAAGCAATTATTTACTGCATTTGAGCATATCAAGGCCGGGGTTATCGGGGATATAATGCTGGACACGTATTTGTGGGGACATGTGGAGCGGATATCGCCGGAGGCGCCGGTGCCTGTTGTGACGCTGGACAAGCGGGAGAACCGGATCGGGGGTGCGGGGAACGTGGCGCTGAATCTGGCATCTCTTGGGGCGCGGGTGACTGCTTTTTCGGTCATCGGGAGTGATGCGGACGGCAGAGAACTGGAGAGAATGCTGGAGTCCAGCGGCATCTATACGGAATACCTGACGCGGAGCAGGACCCGGATAACGACCAACAAGGCGAGGGTAATGGGCCGGAATCAACAAATGCTGCGGCTGGATTCGGAGACTACTACCGATCTTTCCGGTATAGAAGAAGACGAGCTGCTGGGGCAGCTGCGGGCTTACCTGGAAAAGGAAAAGCCGCAGGTCATTATCTTCGAAGATTATAACAAGGGAGTGCTGACGCAGCGGGTGATACGTGAGGCGGTGGCCTTATGTCACCGGCATGGGGTTATCACGGCGGTGGATCCCAAGCGCAAGAATTTCTTTTCCTATACGGGTGTTACAATATTCAAGCCTAATCTGAAAGAGGTCCGGGAAGGACTGAACATATTATTGGAGGACGTGAGGCTGCCTGCTCTGCAGGATATTCACAAACAGCTGGCAGAAAAGATGCAGCACGAGATCTCCTTTATTACGCTGTCAGAGAAGGGAGTGTTTTATCAGAAAGGGGAGGAGTTCGCTCTGATCAGCTCGCACATACGTAATATTGCGGATGTATCCGGGGCGGGGGATACGGTGATCGCGGTGGCCTCGCT
>DATJJA010000111.1:0-14026 GCA_035492595.1 Puia sp. | reverse complement strand
AGGGCAAAGGGATAGAACTGTTCGGAGTAGCGTCGCAGGGTCGAGGTTTCTATTTTGGATTTTTCAAGCTGGTCGATCTCACTATAAATATTCTTCAGGCTTTCGTTATCCTTGGCCCGGTAGTAACGGCCGCCGGTCTCGGTGGCAATCTGGGTCAGCAGTTTCTCATCAATATTGACCTTTTCTTTTTGGTATACGACGCCGCCGGGGGTCTGGACAGGCACCGGAGCATATCCCTCTGTTCCCATACCAACCGTATAGACTTTGACGCCGACGGACTTGGCAATCTCCTTTGCGGTGTTGGGGTCGATCAATCCGCCGTTGTTCTCTCCATCGGTCAGCAGGATGATGACCTTACTTTTTGACGGAGAACCTTTCAGGCGATCGACACCCGTCGCGAGGCCGGAGCCGATGGCGGTGCCGTCTTCGAGCAGGCCGCTCTGTACATTGAACAATTGTGTTTTAAGGACGGTGCGATCTGTCGTCAGGGGGCACATGGTAAAACTCTCACCGGAGAAGATGACCAGCCCTATGCGATCGGTGGGTCTGTGATCGATGAACTCCGCTGCGACATTCTTTGCGGCTTCCATGCGGTTGGGCGTGAAATCCTGTGCCAGCATACTGCCGCTGATATCGAGGCAAAGCACGATGTCGATGCCTTCACCCGTCACCATCTGTTCGTCATTGCGGGTCTGTGGCCGTGCAAGGGCGAAGATGATACAGCAAATGCCAAGCAGGCGAAAGACAAAGGGCAGTGGCCGAAGCATATTCCTCCAGGACCGTGTGCTGCCAAACTGCCGTACGGAAGACACCAGCACTGTCGCCTGGGCATCAACTGACTTTTTCAGCTCCCAGTAAATGAGGAGCGGCAGGATAGCGAGAAGCCCGAAGAAGGAAGGCTGGCTGAAATAAATATGTTGATACCAATCGTACAGCACGTATTACTTAATTGTTTTTTTCTTTTTGATTTTGATCAGTTGGCCCGGTTGATCGATCCCCTTTTGGCGTCCCGCTTGATTGGGCAGTCTTTGAGGCTTGCACTGCCGCTGCGGCTGATTGAGCGTTTTTCAATGCCTGCGCCTGTGCCGCTGCCGCCGCTCTCTCCCCGCTGGCCGCCACTTCTTCGAGGGCTTCGACGGAGCTGCGGATCGTCCGGTAATGCTGGTCATTGTCGGCCGCCTCCGGCTGATACTTTGCAAACTTCACAAAATCGCTCATCCGCAGGGTCTCTGCCAGGGCCGAGAATTGTTCTGCCGCCATCGGCAGACGGCGCAGCTCACGGATCAGCTCTTCGCTGGTCTCGGCAAGACTGGAGATCTTCAGCCGCCGCAGCAGGTATACCCGGAATATTTCCCCGAGCCGGCTGTAATAGACCTTCACTGAACCATTCTCCGGCAAATGCGCCAGCTCCAGTTCCTTGAGTTCTGCCAGCGCCTCCTCATAAGGCGAAAGCTTTGGAGCCTGCACGGCAGATGTCAGCTTCTTCAGGACCTTCTTTTTCCGGATCAGCCAGATGACAAGGGCCAGTGCGATCAGCGCCACAGCCGCCACGCCCCAGACGATCCAGTGCGCGTAAGGATTTGGAACTTCGATGATCTCCTTGATGTCGTGATAATCTTTTGACGGATCGATCTTCGTATACCCTATTTCGATGCGGATGGAATCGGTAAAATATTTTTTGTTCCCCTCTGTAAAAGCAAGGCGCGGAATAGCGTAGGCGCCCGAATCAAAACTCGTCACGGTCATATATTGCCGATAGGAACGTCCGTCGCTGCCCTGAGTCGAATCGACTTTTCCCTTTTCAACAAATTCAAAATGCGGCAGGCTGTCCAGATCGGGCCATATAAGCGGGACATTACCCTGGACGGTAGCTTCCAGCATAAGATGTATCGGCTCGCCGATGAGAATTTTCTGCTTGTCCACCGTAGCTTTCAGGACTGGGACAGCCGCGGAGTGCCTTTTCTGTGCACGAAGCATCAGGGCGGGCAACAGGCATACAACTACGGCAATGGTATATACTATTCTTCTTCTCATGAACTATCCCGGCCGGTGACGTCCGACGAAAAAACGCTGTAAGACCTTTACGTAATCTTCGTCCGTACGCAGATGCAGGAGGTCGCAGCCGGCCTTTTGGAAAATGCTTTTACATAACTCCGTCTGGTTAAAAAAAGATTGTTGGTAACTCGTGCGGACCAGGTAATCGTTGGTGTCGACCCATTTGCGGCCGCCCGTTTCTGCGTCCTCTGCCTCGATCAGCCCGATGGCAGGCAGCTGCATATCCATCTTATCATATACTTTGATGCCTATGAGGTCATGTTTTTTTCCGCCTACTTTCAGTGCGTCCTCAAAACCATTGTCGTCCAAAAAGTCGCTCAGCATGAACACAATACCTTTCTGCCGGGCCGAGCGGTTGAGGAAACGGATCGCTTCGCCAAGATGAGTCCCCTTTCGTTTGGGCTCCATGGTCAGCAGCTGGCGAACGATATACAGCACATGTTCCCTGCCCTTTTTCGGAGGGATATAGGCTTCTATCCTGTCGCTAAAGAAGATGACCCCGACCTTATCGTTGTTGTTAGTGGCCGAAAACGCAAGGACGGCACACAACTCTGTGATGAGGTCTTTTTTCCGGGCGTGTACGGTGCCGAACAAAGAGCTGGCGCTGACATCTACCAGCAGCATCACCGTCAGTTCCCGTTCTTCCTCGAAGAGTTTGCTGAACGGATGATTGAAGCGGGCCGAGACGTTCCAGTCGATGAACCGGATATCGTCACCGGCAGCATATTCACGTACTTCCCGAAAGCTCATACCTCTTCCTTTGAAAGCGCTGTGATATTCTCCCGTAAAAAGATGGCGAGTGAGCCTTTTACTCTTTATTTCCAGCTCCCTCACTTTCTTCAATATTTCGGCAGTAGTGAGCATGCTTCTTTCGATTATGGTATAGGTATGACTTTCAGTACTTCGTCTATTATGTGCTCGACGTTGACGCTTTCCGCTTCGGCTTCATAGGTCAGCCCAATGCGGTGGCGCAGGACATCTTTGGAAATGGATCTGACGTCTTCCGGTATTACGTAACCGCGTTTGTTCAGGAAGGCGTTGGCCTTCGCTGCCAGTGCCAGGTTGATGCTGGCCCTTGGGCTGCCGCCGTATGCTATGAGAGGCTTCAGCTTTTCCAGCTTATACTTTTCCGGTGTGCGGGTAGCAAATACGATGTCAAGGATATAATGTTCAACTTTTTCGTCCATATAGATCTGGCGGGCCAGTTCTTTGGCCTGTGTGATCTCCTGCATGGACACCACCTGCTCCACCTGCGCGGATTGAAGGCCCTGTACATTCTGACGAATGATCAGCTGTTCTTCCTGTTTGGTGGGATAGTCGACGATAACCTTCATGATAAACCGGTCCTGCTGGGCTTCCGGAAGAGGATAGGTACCTTCCTGTTCGAGCGGGTTTTGTGTCGCCAGTACGAGGAAAGGCTCTTCCAGTTTATGACTGGTGTCGCCAAGCGTCACCTGCCGTTCCTGCATGGCTTCGAGGAGGGCACTCTGTACCTTGGCAGGTGCGCGGTTGATCTCATCGGCCAGGACGAAGTTCGCGAAGATGGGTCCTTTGCGTACGACAAATTCATGCTTCTGCTGATTGTAGATCATCGTGCCGATGACGTCAGCAGGTAAAAGGTCGGGCGTAAATTGTATCCGGCTGAACTTTCCGTGGATGGCTTGAGCCAGGGATTTGATACTCAATGTTTTGGCAAGACCGGGAACTCCTTCCAGGAGAATGTGGCCATTACTCAGCAGGCCTATGAGCAAGCGGTCGAGCATATGATGCTGGCCGACGATGACACGGCCTACCTCGTCCCGCAGACGATCGATAAAAGCTGCCTGGTACTGGATCTTAGTGTTTAACTGTCTGATATCTTCTGCTGTATAAAGCATAATATTATTACTATAGGGCTCGAAAATAAGGATTTTTAACCGGCAAGTAGCTTGCCAATTTTTATGGATTGTCCGAAGGTCAATTTTAATATCAATTTAATTACATATATAAGCAATAATTATCCCTTTAAGGAGTTTAAACCTCGAGGCTTTTGTGCCTTCCAACCGTAACCACCGTGAGAATGACCTCAAAATCGACGATATTCCTATTCATAGCCGTAACACTGGCAACCAGTTGTTCCAACAAAGGAGCCGCGAAGAAGGATGTCGATCTGTTGACAGCCACTCCATGGAAATATGAGATGGCAGGATTTGGTTCAGGTGACGATGGTAATTTTGATGCCCTGGATCCCACCATTGCGGGCAGTGAAAAAGACAATACCATTATTTTTCGGAAAGACGGAACCGGATATACACAGCAAGCTTCGAGGAACAAAGATAGTTTTCCTTTTATATGGGCTCTACAGAACAATGACAGCACTATTTACTTCCAGGATCAGTACTATAAGATAAGGGTGCTGAGCAAACATCGGCTTGAGATCTATGCGGATCAGCGGCTTGGCGGCTCGAGCACGCGGTACACGATCGTGCTCAGGCATTGAGCGATGCGCGGGTGCCGGCGGCCTCAGCGACGCGCGGGCCTGGCGACGGCGACGCTCTGGTCATGTGCCGGCGATGAGCGGGTCATGTGCCGGCGACGCTCTGGTCATGCGCCGGCGGCTTACGACAAATATTTCCCGACGATCGGCACTCTCCTTCCGACCCCAAACGCCTTACAGCTAACCCTGATGATCGGACAGAATTGATTCCTTTTATATTCACTCATATTGACGAGCCGGAGGATACGTTTCACCACGGCTTCGTCGATCCCCATCGCGACAATCTCTCTCGGCCCCTGTCTCCTCTCGATATATTGATACAGCACTTTGTCGAGGACGTCGTACTCGGGCAGACTATCGCTGTCCTTCTGACCCGGCCGCAGCTCGGCGGAAGGCGCCTTTTCGATAATATTTACAGGGATGACCTCTCCCTTGCGATTGATATAATGGGCCAGCGCATATACCTGCCCCTTATAGACGTCTCCCAGTACGCTCAGGCCGCCGGCCATGTCGCCATAGAGGGTGCCATAACCCGTTGACAGCTCGCTCTTGTTGGAAGTATTCAGCAGCACATAACCGAATTTATTGGCCAGACCCATGAGGATATTACCACGGGTGCGGCTTTGCAGGTTCTCTTCTGCCAATCCAAAGGGCAGGTCGTTGAACACCGGCTTCAGTGTATGCAACAAGGCATCGTATACTTCGCGGATGGGTATGATATCGTAGGGATTGCCGAGGTTATGGGACAATTGTTCCGCATCGCTGACGGAGTGCGATGTCGAAAACCCGGATGGGAGCAGCACGGCACGGACATTATCCTTACCCAGCGCCTCACAGGCCAGCGCGAGAGTGACAGCGCTATCGATGCCGCCGCTGCTGCCAAGAATAGCTTTTGCAAAGCCCATCTTGAAGAAATAATCGCGGATGCCCAGTACCAGCGCCTTGTGGATCTGAGCTATATTGTCCTCGCGGGTAAGATATTGCAGGATCTGGTCCGGGTTGTTCGCCCGGGAGACGCGCATATCCTTGTCGAAGAGGTCGGTTGCGGTATCGGGGTGGCTGGTACTGGTTGTTGCAGTTGCGCTGCCGGTCTTGGTGCTGGCGGCGGGGGCATTGGACGTGGCATTGCCAGGGGTTGTGCCAGCGGCGGCGGCTGCACCGGGTGCGGCGGCGTTGGATGTGGCGGCGGTTGCCCCGGTTGAGGCGGTGCTGGATATGGAAGTTTTGGAGGGCGAGGCTGACGGCGAAACATCGAGGTTTTCTTCTGCTTCATCCCGGTTCACCGGTATAGAAAAACCCGGCAGCAGCTCTTCAAACAAAGGCGGCACGGGATGTGGCAGCTCGACCACTGCAAAATCCTCTTCAAAATATTTCAGCTCTTTTACCAGGCGGCCTTTTGCATCATAGACGATACTGCCGCCATCGAAGACTATCTCCGTCTGGGAGCCCACTGCATTACAATAATACATAGGAAGGCCATACTTCAGCACGTTCTGACGGACGACCTCTTTGCGGTCCTCATCGTGATCGTAGTCGAACGGTGAAGCCGAGATATTGATCATCAGGTCGGGATGCTGTTTGATCAGTTGATCCATCGGGCATACGCGGTAAAGCGGGTTGTCGCCAAGGTTCCAGCTATCCTCGCAGATGGTCAGGGCTATCTTCTTCCCTTTGAAGGGGATGACATGCCACTCGTATGCGGGTTCGAAATAGCGATATTCGTCAAACACATCATAATTCGGCAGACAGGTCTTATGGGCGACACCTTTTATCTCTTTCTCATAAAGGAGCCAGGCGGCGTTGAAAAGATCTTTCCCTTCCCTTACCGGATTACGGGCGGGTCCACCGACGATGACACCAATGGTATCCGCCTCTTCGCGGATGCGGTCGATAGCGACATAACACTGGCCTATAAAATCCTCAAACTCGAGGAAGTCCCGGGGCGGGTAGCCACAAACGCATAATTCGGAAAAGATGACCAGGTCGGCGCCGGCAGCCTTGGCCTGGCGGATGCCTTCGAGGATCTTACGGGTATTCTCTTCGAAATTACCTACATGATAATTTTGCTGGGCCATTGCGATCTTCATACTGCAAATTTACGTTAAAACATATATTTGGGGATGACTTGCATGCAATCCACTGAATCATTTGGCGTTGTAAATACCAGAATGAAATATTCAATCATAATCCTGCTATTTGCGCTGGCCTCCTGCGGTCGTGGGGGTGACCATCCTGATGTTTCCGGGGTCTCTGTGGGGGAGATCCGGATAGAGCGTTTTGATACTGCTTTCTTTTCTATGGACAGCAATAATATCGTCGGGGGTCTGCACCGGCTGGACCGGACCTATCCCTGGTTCACCGGCGATTTTGTGGGTAATATCCTGGGGGCGGGTCCGTTATCGGACACGAGCCAGACGGCGTTGGCGGCTACCAGGCAATTCCTGACCACCTATCTCCCTGTCCGGGACTCGGTGGCGCCAAAGTATCCGAATCTTGGCTGGCTGGAGAAGCAATTACAACAGGGGTTCAAATACATAAAATACTATTTCCCGCAGTACCGGCTTCCGGAGAAAGTGGTAGCCTTTATAGGTCCGTTCGATGGTCCGGGGATAGCCGTCACCAACTATGCGCTGGGGATAGGCCTTCAATCCTATGCGGGGCGGAACTTTTCCTTCTATCTTTCTGCGCAGGGGCAGGACATGTATCCGCAATATATCTCGCGGAGATTTGAGCCGGAATATATCGAGGCCAATTGTCTGCGCAATCTTGCGGAGGATATCTGTCCCGACAGCAGTGACGGCCGGCCGCTGATAGAGCAGATGATCGTCAAAGGGCGTTACTGGTGGCTGGCGGGCAAGTTACAGCCGGATGCGCCGGATAGTATACGTACCGGTTATACACAAGCGCAGCTGAAGTGGTGTGGGGCTAATGAACCGGCTGTCTGGGGTTACTTTTTAAAAAATACCGATCTCTATACGACCGATCCCGATATCATCAAGAACTATATTGGCGAGAACCCCAAGACGATGGGGATGCCCGATGATTCGCCCGGGAATATCGGCGCCTGGGTTGGATGGCAGATCGTGAAAAAGTATGCCGCGGAGCATAGTGAGATGAAGCCGGCCGAGCTGATGCATGTGCCTGCGCGGGTTATCTTTGAAGAATCCAAGTATAAGCCCAGGTAGAGACGCTTTGGCGCGCCGGCGGAGGAGGCGGCGATTGGCCTGGTGACCGGGGTTGCGGCGATTGTGCCGGTGATCGGGGTGCGGCGATTGGCCTGATGACCGCGGTTGCTGCGATTGGCCTGGTGATCGGGGTTGCGGCGAGGTCTGGCGTGTGGCCGCGATTAAGCCGGTTTGCGCCCCAGCTGATGCATCATGCGGAAATGTGAAACGACAGCGCGGGCCATGGTCGGGTATTCGTTGTATGCGATGCCAAACTCCGCACAGGTCTTCCGCACGATATGATTTATCGCCGGATAATGGACATGGCTGATCCGGGGAAAGAGGTGATGTTCGACCTGGAAATTAAGGCCTCCGACATACCAGGAGATGATCTTGTTCCGGGGAGCAAAATTCGCGGTGGTCTTTACCTGGTGGACCGCCCATTCTTCTTCCAGCTTTATCGTCGTATCCGCTTCGATATGTTCGAAACCGGTGGACTCCACCACATGCGCCAGCTGAAATACGATGGCCAGAATAAAACCAAGGGTCAGATGCATACAGGCAAAACCCCAGAGAAAGGTCTGCCAACCTACGAAGTATACGGGTATCGCTACATAGAACAGGAAGTATAAAACCTTGCTAAACCAGAAGAGCAGGTGTTCTTTTACGCTCATTTTTTGCAGGGGGGTATTGACCACTTTACGACCGAAATATTTTACAAAGTCGAGCAGGGCAACCCACAGGAAAGAGGACAGTGCATAGATGGCGCTGACATAAATATGCTGGTAACGATGTGCCGGTTTCCACTCCTGGGTCGTGCAGCTGCGGATGAAGGGACTTTTGGCGATGTCGTCATCAATGCCGTCCACATTGGTATAGGTATGATGGATGACGTTGTGCTTGAACTTCCAGATAAAGGCATTCCCTCCGAGGGCGTTGAGTGTCAGACCCATCAGGTCATTCACCCATTTGCGGGAGGAATAGCTGCCATGACAGGCGTCGTGCATGACATTAAAGCCGATGCTGGCCAGGGCGAAACCAAGCAGGCTGCTCAGGACGAACCCTGTCGTCACCAACAGTGCGGAGGCATGCAGGGGCTGGCCGGCTGACGTATGCAGCAGCAGGTTCAAACCGTCGCCCGGCTGGCGAAACAACCATAAAAGGCTGCAATAGATGAGAAGAGCTCCAGGTATCAGAATACCGGACTTGGCATACAACTTCCAGTTGCCGGTCTTTTTTATTTTCTGGCTGGCAAAATGCTGATCAACTGCCGACTTCAGCGAAGTATAAAAAGCATTACTCTTATTGGAAAAACTAAATTTGGTCATTCACCGGCAAGGTAGTCATTTTAGCCGGTTCCTCTACCCTTTGATCCGGTCTTTTAACAGTTGGCGGGCGGACTGGATATCGGTGATGTCTTTGAAAGAGTCTTTGGGGATCAAAAAGAACGACCGGGCATTGAAGTATACATGAAAGAAATATGCAGTCTCTTTAAATGCGCTGAAGTCGTCCCAGGCCCAGAGCTGGCTGCCTCTTTTTGTCTCGAGGAGCAGGCCGCGCTCTTCCACGCTAAGGATGAAGGTATCCTGGAAGGTAGCCGATCTCCTGTATATGCTCAGCGGCAGGATCCTGTAAATGGCGAGCCATAAAAAGATCCAAAGCAGGGCAAAAATTATAAAGGGGAGAGGCTGGATCCTTTTCAGGACGAACAAGATCGCCGAAAGGATAGCAAAAACATTGATAATAATAGCCATGATCCTGATCTCAGGCCTTCCAAAAAAATGTCCTCTTAATCCGTCCAGCACTTGCTTCTTATCGTAGCCGAATTGAATAGTCATTGTGCCAAAAATAACCAAAAAAGGGAAACATGACGCACCCTCCGGCGTAAAAAAGCCATCTGCAAAACGCAGATGGCCCAAAAATTAAGTTTGCCCTAAACCTTTATTTTGTGATGCAGATCTTCTTTTAACGAACATCCCGGCAGTGACCATAGTGGTGACTTGCGGCATCACCAGGCGTCACGCTGTGACTACATGAAAATAAGGAAAGTGATGTAAGAATAACGAGTGCAGCGACCAGGATACGTTTCATGTTTTTCATTTTGGGGTTATATGGATTAATTGAACGTGTGAAACGGAATAAAATTATTTCTACGGTCTGATCTGGGGAGGTCCCCTGATTTCTACTGAAAAGATACTATGGCGAAGCGGGAAAAAATAACCATGTTTTTGGGCTCTCCATACAAAGGCGACATTTTCGCGTGCTCATATTAAAGAAAGCGCATATCCATCTGTCTATCAATTTATTGCATAAACCTATCGTCAGCCGGATTTATTTTATCCCCCGGGCAACATTCTCTTGCTGAAAAGTATCTGGGTAGAAGAAAGCTATTACAACTATAATAATTGACAGAACGAGAACTGATCGAAGGGTGTTTAAAAAAGGATACAAGGAGCCAGCGCGGGCTTTTTGAGCAATTTGCTGGTAAAATGATGTCAGTTTGCCGAAGGTATGCAAATGACCAAAAAGAGGCAGAAGACATGCTCCAGGAATCCTTTATCCGGGTATTTTCCTATTTCGGGCAATATCGTTCCGAGGGTTCGCTGGAGGGATGGATCCGGCGGATCGTGGTCCACACCTGTCTAAGGCTGATCCAAAAAAGGAAGATAAGGTTCCTGGACATTGATGAAAACCAGGAGGGCGCTGCGTTCATTGCTGCCGAAGTCCTGTCAAACCTGGATACAGAGGATCTGCTAAAACTTATTAGCAGCCTGCCCAACGGATACCGGCTGATCTTTAACCTGTATGTGCTGGAAGGTTATGATCATAATGAGATCGCGGCCTTGTTGAATATAAGTGCAGGAACGAGCCGGAGTCAATTGTCCAAGGCAAGGGGTCTTCTGAAAACACAAATTGAAAACCTACAAAAACTCCCTAATAAGTATGCGTGAAAAGGAATTTGATCAATACGTCAGGGATCAGTTGGGGGAATATTCCTCGGCGGTGCCTGACGATATGTGGCAAAGGATACAAGGGGGAAAGGATGATCGCAGGGCCCTGGTCTTCTGGTGGTGGGTTGGCGGGGCCTTTTTTATAGGGGTTTGCTTTGTGCTTGTTTATTTTTTTGGGAGTGGGGTGAGGGTGGCGGCGCCGGCGACGGCAGGGGTTTCGGCTAAGGTGCCAGCGACGGCGGGGGTTCGGGGTTTTGACACCGTCATAGGTAAGGTTGGTTCGGTTCGGTCCCGGGTTGGTGAAGTTGGGATGGACTCCGTGGTTGTGAGGCGGTCTGGAGCAGCGAAGAGTTGGGAGGGTGCGGGGAATAAGGGAATCGTCGGGCACTTTGGGGCAGGGCGAGGCCGAGTCGCAGGAGTAACGGGGGAATCTGGCACGCTTGAGGGGCAATCTGGCTCACGTGCGGGGGGAACTGACGCAGGTGCGAGGCGGTCTGACGCGCGTGCTGGGCGGTCTGGCGAGCTTGCGGGACGATCTGGCGAGCGTGCGGGGCAATCTGGCGCCCGTGCGGGGCTCCCGGCTTTGGCCATTCTCAAATCCCGTCTTTCTCCGAAAGCGCCTCCCCTGGCGATACCCAAAAACGTACAAAAAAGGAACACCGTAATTGCAAAGGGGATTCACCTGGACCTGTCTCTCTCTCCGCTGGTCCCGCATATCCAGAACCGTGAGGGTCTCTCCTATGCCGCAAGTCTTCGTGCAGGCATTCCCATCTGGAAAAAGTTTTCATTCACCCCGGGGCTTCAGTATACAAGAGTCAGCGTAAAGCAATATAAAGACTCGGGTATCAGTCCCGTCCATTCCGCCGACCGGATCACCAATATCGATCTGTCGGCGCTGATCGGTTATACTGCGGAATTCAAGCGGTTCAGTCTGGGTATCAACACCGGTCTCATCGCCAACCTGCATTCCCAGCCCCTTGGACAATTTACTTATAATAACAGGTATGGATATGTTACAAATACGGGACTTAGCCTTTACCTGGGATTTGATCTTGAAAAAAAACTCAGTCCCCGTTGGTCTTTGTTTGTAGAACCATTCTACAGACAGCAGTTGACGAAGAGATTTGTTGTTATAAATGAACAGCTTACCGATGCCTCCGGGGCTTTCTTTGGAATAAGGTATAATTTCAAAAGAGGCAGGCAACAGAAATGATCGCGATGGTATCTGTATAGTAAACTCATTGATGAAAAAGATATTTCCGGCGCTGTTGACGATCCTTGCCGTACTCACGATAATTTCCTGCAGGAAACACGCTGCCTATCCTCCGGGCACCCATTTTCTAGGCTTTCTTTCCGACCGCCTGATCAAGATCAACCAGACCGTAATAATTTATGATTCCACAGCGATCAGGGATAGCATTGATTTTATAAAACCACCGACCAGCAGGATCTATGAATGGAAGATAACCCCTTCGGCGAACACTGCTACCTGGAGCGGAACCTATAAGAACGGGATCGCCACACTGGCCTTTGGCAAGTCGGGCTACTACGAGGTGATGGCGAATATCTATGATTCCGCGACCCATAATTATCTGGCCCGGACCAGTACGGTGGAGGTGAGGGTTGGCTCGGATACGCTGTTTCCCTCCTATGCTATTTATGCAGATGATGTGCTTAAGATCAGCCCTACATTTTCCATCGGCTCGACCAATGGAGGACCCACTGTTACCGGTCTGCAGCTGATCTGTTCTACGACCAGGCAATATGACTATTCAGAACCCTATCTGGTGTTGCAGAATACCAGCACTATCGGCAACAACAGCTATTCTTTTGTTTTTTCGGATAGCCTCAAATTGACTTCCTATCCGTATGCCATGGGATATAATTTCCTGACGCAAGTGGACCAGGCGCTGGATCTGCCGGGCTTTACAAGTAATATGACCGTAAGCCTGAATATAACCTGGCTGAATAAAGTTTATTCTGGAACACTCACGCTGACCGGACAAGCGTATCCAAATTCATATATCATAAACTGGGACAATTCAGGAGCTGTAAGATTTACCAATTAAAAAACTCCCCCATGGAGATGGGGGAGTGTAAATTATGGTTAAATACCGTCCGTGAAAACTTGATAATAATCTCAACTACAGCCCATGCTATTGCCGCAATTCAGGCATTTGTAGCAGGTTCCGCTGCGGATAGTAATGTGTCCGCAGGTGTTACAGGCCGGGGCGTCGCTTTGCATGCTCCGGGCGGCTGCGTTCATGGCGTCCAGACCGTTTTCCGACCGGAGGCTCAGGGAGGAGGCTGCTGCCGCCCTTGCTGCCCTGGAAGTCTGGGGGTTGGAATGCGAGCCATTAGCTGATTGGGCGCCGCCGGTGCCGCTGGCCGGGTTGTTGCCGGTTGAGTAGGCGCCGGGGTTACCACTTTGGTGAGCGCCGCCTGTGTGAGTGCCGGCGGCAGGACCTGCCACGATCCGAACATCACTAAGTTCGGGGCCCTTTGTAGCAGGCGTGTCCCAGTCATCTTTGCCGGTGTTTGCAACTTCGGGCCGATCGAGAACATGAACAAGATCGGTTCGATCGAGGTATTCGTACGCCAGTGACCGGAATATAAAGTCCACGATCGAAGTGGTGCTCTTGATATTAGGATGGTCGACCATGCCGCTGGGTTCGAACCGTGTGAACACAAACTTCTCTACGAACTCTTCCAGCGGCACCCCATATTGCAGGCCGATGGAAATAGCGATCGCAAAACAGTTGAGCATGCTGCGCATTGTAGCCCCTTCCTTGGCCATGTCGATAAAGATCTCTCCTACTGTGCCATCGCTGTATTCGCCTGTGCGCAGGAAAATAGCCTGGCCGTTGATCTTTGCCTTTTGCGTAAAGCCGCGGCGTTTGGCCGGCAGTGTACGGCGTTCGACGATGGTGGCGAGGGCTCTTTTCAGTTTGGTGTCCGGGGAAGCCTGGACACGTTTCTGCACTTCTTCAAGCAGTTCCTGCACGGTCAGCTTGCTCATGTCCACGATATGCGTTTCGGCGACAGGGGGCGCGTCCCCCTGTGCAATGGGTGCGCTGGCGCGATTGGGCGTCGAAGCTGCCGCAGCCGCGGAGCCCGCCGAATTTGCTGAGCCTGCCGAACCTATGGAGCCTGCCGAATTTGCCGGGGCTTCCGTCTCGCTTTCCTTTTTCTTTTTATCGGATTTGGTACTGAGGGGCTGAGACAGTTTCGAACCGTCGCGATAAAGTGCGCAGGCCTTCAGCGCCAGCTGCCAGCTCAGCATATAGGCGTCGGCAATCTCTTCTACCGTCGCCTCGTTGGGAAGGTTTATCGTCTTGGAGATGGCGCCGCTGATAAAGGGCTGAGCCGCACCCATCATA
>DATJJA010000110.1:0-43329 GCA_035492595.1 Puia sp. | reverse complement strand
ATGGCGACCGCGCTGTTTGGTCTTGGGGCTGTAGTTGGTCCGACGGTAGGTCCTACCCTTGGGGGGCTTATCACCGATAACCTCTCCTGGCAGTGGATCTTTTATGTGAATATCCCGGTAGGCTGTATTGCGGCCTTTTGTGTGACGACCTTTGTCCGGGAATCTCCGAGATACGGGCAGGGGAAAAAGGTGGACTGGTGGGGGATCTTCTTCCTGGCAGTGGGTGTAGGCGCCCTGCAGGTGGTTCTTGAAAAGGGTGAGGACAAGGACTGGAATCAGACATGGTGGATCACGGCGCTGATCTTTACTACGATCATATCTGCGATCTGTTTCGTGTGGCGGGAAACCAATATCGACTATCCCGTCGTCAACTTCAAGATCTTACGGCACCGAAGCTTTACGATCGGCATATTCACTTCTTTTGCCATGGGTGTAGCCTTGTATGGATCGACATTTATTTTCCCCGTCTTTTGTCAGAATCTGCTGGGTTTTACCGCGGAGCAGACGGGGTTGATCCTCTTGCCAGGCGGGATCGCGACCATTGTGATGATGCCTTTTGTGGGGAATATGCTGAAAAAGGGTGTTCCGGCTCAGTTTCTGTCGGCGGGGGGATTTATCCTTTTCTTCGTATTCTGTCTGATGCTTCACGGATCGACATTACAGTCGGGGACGGGTAATTTCTTCTGGCCGCTGATAGTTCGTGGTATTGGAATGGCCATCCTGTTCGTACCGCTGACCACGCTGGCGATTGCAGATCTGCGCGGGCCGGAGATGGGACAGGGTACGGGTCTGAATAACATGATGCGGCAGCTCGGGGGATCTTTCGGTATTGCCATAATGACCACGATCATACATATCAAGATGGGGGTCAACCGGAATATCCTGCTTGAAAACTACAACCAGTTCAATCCTGCCTATAACGACCGGTATTCCGGCTCGGTACAGAATTTCGTGTCGAAGGGGTTTCCGCTGGAGCAGGCGCGCCGGATGGCTAACCAGGCCATGGAAGGAATTGTAGCGAAGCAATCGATGCTGGTCACTTATAACGGGGTGTACCTGTTGATCGGGGTATTTACCCTGATCTGTGTACCGCTGATCTTCTTACAGCCGTTCAAAAAAGCAGTTGCAATGCCCGTTGACGCGCACTAGGCGTCGACGGGACCGGCCTGGACATCCCGGATGCCAGCCGGAGCAAATAAAAAATATATAAGACAGGAATTCAACCAAAGCAAGGAAGACCAAACCAACAGCTCAAATCAAAGAAGAGTCCATGCAAACGGAAAGCCCCGATATTATCGGGGCTTTCCAATTACTTGTACGATACTTAACCAACAATTTCACGGCCATCAATAGGTACAAATTTTACATCGGCTTGTTCTTAGGATCTTGGATGATTGGATTTGGATTTTGGATTTACTAGTTAGTTTGATCGATCAAGGATTCAGGGCTTTTCTTTGGATTTTTGGTTTTCGTTTCGGTTTTTCAAGGATTTTAGATCAACGGGTTTTTCTTTGGACTTTGGATTTTGGTTTTTCTTTGGATTTAAAACATTCATTCGGTTTTCTTCGGACGATTGGATCTTGAATCGCTTATCAAATCATACTTAACAATACAAACATACCACTAACTGGTAATGAATGCAAGAGAATAAATGCTAGATTTCGGTGTTGATGTTTTTACGGTGTGTTTCGTATAAATACGATATTTTGGACGCACCATAAATTAACCTATTTTGTAGGTATTAAATAACAGACCTATTCAATATTCCACATGAAAATATTTGAGAACAAGACGGCGCTGATCACAGGCGGGACAAGGGGTATAGGCAAGGCGATAGCGCTTCGCCTGGCGGCTGCCGGCGCCAATATCGTCATCGCGGCTAAAACGACCGAACCCAATCCGAAGCTCGAAGGCACCATTTATACGGCTGCGGAGGAGATAGCTGCGGCGGGAGGGGGCAAAGTTTTGCCCGTAAAGGGTGATATTCGCTTTGAAGAAAGTATCAAGGATATCGTCAATCAGACGGTTAATACGTTTGGGGGGATCGATATCCTGGTCAACAATGCCAGTGCGGTCAATATATCCCCCACGGAGCAGGTGGAGCCGAAGCGCTGGGACCTGATGCATGATATAAATGTCCGGGGGACCTTTTTTATGAGCCAGGCCTGTATCCCCTATCTGAAGCAGGCGCACAACCCTCATATTCTGAATCTTGCGCCGCCACTGAACCTGGATCCCCGCTGGTTTGCTCCCCATCTTGCCTATACGATCAGCAAATACGGTATGAGTATGATCGTGCTGGGGTTGGCGGAGGAGCTGGCGCCATATCGTATTGCCGCCAATGCCTTGTGGCCCAGAACGACAATTGCGACGGCGGCGGTGAAAAACCTATTAGGGGGGGATTTCCTGATGCAACGCAGTCGTACACCGGATATCGTGGCTGATGCAGCGTACTATATATTGCAAAAACCTTCTTTTGAGACGACAGGCAATTTTTTTATAGATGAGGACGTTCTACAGCAGGAAGGGATCTCCGATTTTGGCAAGTATGCCATTAATCCCGACCAAAAGCTGATGAACGATCTGTTCCTGTAACACAGCCACGTCAAACGCTTTTCATTTTAATCCTTTTGGGTAAAAGGCAACATCGTCCTCCCGCTTAGAGCGGGAGGTTTTGCGTTTAGGGGTGGTTGCTGCGGCGGCAGCGCTGGGGCGCTGGCGGGACGCAGTCGGGTGCGGAGACGATGTTGCAGCGCCTGCGGTTAGCAGGGACTGTGATCTGCTGAGGGTACGGAGAAGGTGTACTGGGGCCTTTCGGTCTGTCAGGCGCGTGCGGGGCTATTTCCGGCTACTAACAGGGCGGCGGCAGCGAGGCCGGTATCCTTGATCAGGTTGACCAGGGGAAAGCGTCGCGATCCATCGTCCGGGGCGTTCAATACTGCCGGAAGATGGACTGTCACTACAATTAGTAAGAGAAAAAGGGCCAGCAGTAAGCCTGCAAGGCGAACCTGCCTGTTAATAAGGAAGGCTAAAGCTGCGGCAAGTAAGCACGATCCGGTAATATAGACCCAGACTACACCGCCGGGAAGAAAGGATGGGACCATTTTCGCCATACCTGTACCATTCAAGAAATGGTTGAGGCCGAAGAAACCAATAACGAGGGCATAGAAAATAGTTCCAATCTTGGAGATGGTGGTATTATCCATATGGCAATCGTTTTAATACTCCTAATTTAACAAAAAATAAGGAGATTCTCCGCAGAATCTTTGCACATGCATCACCGATAGGAGGCGGCCATCTGCACAGCGATGATCATGGCTGTGCGAGCGAAGTGCTGCGGCGACGGGTGTTGCGGCTTAAATTGAACTGCGGCGACGGGCGTTGCAGCTTAAGTTGATTGGTAGAGGGTTAAAGGTCCGACTTCGGGTGTTCGACGGTTTGTTCCGGTGTCTTCTCCAGCCGCATTTGCGGGAAAAGCAGTACATCCTGGATGCTGGGCTGACCTGTCATCAGCATACAGATCCGGTCGATCCCAAAGCCGATCCCGGCTGTTGGAGGCATACCGTATTCGAGGGCGCGCAGGAAATCGTGATCAATGAACATGGCTTCGTCATCACCGCGTGCCATCAGCTGCAGCTGGGCTTCAAAACGTTCGCGCTGATCGATAGGGTCATTGAGCTCGCTGTAGGCATTGGCTATTTCCTTGCCGTTGACCATCAGTTCGAATCGTTCCACCAGTCCGGGGCTGCTGCGGTGTTTCTTGGTCAGGGGGCTCATTTCGACGGGGTAATCGATAATGAATGTCGGCTGGATAAAGTGTTCTTCGCATTTTGCGCTGAAGATCTCATCGATCAGCTTTCCTTTACCCATGGATTGCTCCACATGGATGTTGAGCTTCTGACAAACCTCTCTCAGACCTTTCTCCTCCATGCCGCTGATATCAAACCCGGTGTATTCGCGGATCGCGTCATACATCGTGATACGGCGATAGGGGGCTTTGAAGTCGATCTCTTTTCCCTCTACCAGGGTCTTGCTGCTGCCATTGGTGGCGATGGCTGCGTTTTCGAGGAGCTTCTCGGTCGTATCCATCATCCACAGATAATCTTTATAGGCCACATAGAATTCGAGGACGGTGAATTCGGGGTTATGGGTGCGGTCCATGCCTTCGTTGCGGAAGTTGCGGCTAAACTCATAGACCCAGTCGAATCCGCCTACGATAAGCCTTTTGAGGTAAAGCTCGTTGGCGATGCGCAAATATAAGGGGATGTCGAGTGCATTGTGGTGGGTGATAAAGGGCCGTGCTGCGGCTCCGCCGGGGATGCTCTGCAGTACAGGGGTGTCGACCTCTATCGCGCCCTGCTCGTTGAGGAAGCTGCGGATGGCGTTGATCATTTTTGTGCGGCGTAAAAAGACGTCTTTTACCTGTGGGTTGACCACGAGGTCGGCATAACGCTGGCGGTAACGGAATTCCGGATCGGTCACTGCGTCAAAGGTCTCGCCTTCTTTTTCCCGGACGACCGGAAGCGGTTTCAGCGCTTTTGTCAACAGGGTAAATTCTTTTGCATGGATGGAGATCTCTCCCATCTTGGTGGTAAAGACATAACCTTTGACACCGACGATATCAGCGAGGTCGAGCAGATGCTTCCAGACTTTGTCATAGAGCGTTTTGTCTTCGCCGGGACAAACTTCATCCCGTTTGATATAGATCTGGATCTTGCCTGTGCTGTCCTGAAGGGTGGCAAAGGATGCTTTTCCCATGTCGCGGCGGCTCATGAGGCGGCCGGCGATGCAGGCTTCGGTGAAGTCGGCGTTGTTTACGCCTTCCTTATAATTGTCTTTTATATAAGCGGCGGTCGTATTGACGGGATATAAAGGTGCGGGGTATGCGTCGATGCCCAATTGGGTCAGTTCCGCGAGTTTTTCCCGGCGGATGATCTCCTGCTCTGATAGTTGTAATGTGCTCATAGTCCGAAACGATTGAAAAAGTACGCGAAGATAGGGCTTCCCGCGTGAGGTGCCAAAGGGTCAGGAGGGACCACGGGTCCCTCGGCCGAAGGCCCGATATTAGCCGAATGGCGCCGACGGCTATTTTTTGCCAAAGCCGGCAAGCGCCATTCAGAGCGCGAGCAAGACCTGCCAGGCGGCATTTACCTTCCCTTCCTCCAGCAGGCGGGCGGCATAGGAATGGAGCTCGTTTTCCATCTCTTCCGGGCTGACGGAGTAATACTGAAAGATCTCTTTCAACCGGCTGTCATCAAAGGATGGGTCGATCACCGGCATTTCATGCACATTAGCCAGCATTCCAAGGTGATTTCCGCTGAGGATGCGGCTACCCCGGATGGGAGCGGGCAGCGCATCGATCCCAATGCCGAGGCGGGTATTGGGTTTTTCTACCATAAAAAGGTTGTGCTCATCGGTCCGGCAGTACCAGTCCCCGCCAAGCCGGCCTACGAGCTGAAGCCGGCGCTGGTCGATGAATTTTTTGTTGTCTTCATCAAGAATTGACGGATCGATGTGCATCCTCATCGCCTCGCAAATGACCAGGTTGCCGGAGCCCCCTTCTGTTCCAAGCGTCCTGGTCTCCAGCACCCTGCATTCGATCTTTATCTTACTTTCTTTTACCATTGGCGGGGTCACCAGGGTGGCTGGTTCTTCGGTAAACCCCGCCTTTGTAAATTCGTTCACCTCTTTAGGATAATCGCAGCTGGACAGGCTGGCCTGTTGCACCATGGCAAAGTCGATTATATTGATGACTACTTCCGGCACTTCCAGTACGTTGTGCCAGGTATGTTTGGTGCTGTTGTCCCGCACCCGCCGGGATGGGGAAAAAATAAGGATGGGCGGGGTGGTGCCGAAAATATTGAAGAAGCTGAAGGGGCTGAGATTTACCTGTCCTGCTCTGTCGATGGTGCTGGCAAAACAGATGGGACGTGGCGCCACAGCGGACTGCAGGTAATGCTGCCGTTCGACGGGTGTGAGGTCTTTCAGGTCGATGCGCATAGCGAGTGATTTATATCGGTGTTGGCGCCGGGGTGATCATTCGAAGGATTGCCGGAGCCAGGATGATCGGTTTGAAGGGGCGGAGCGATGAGGGCACTACCGCTTCTTTATAGCCAGGAGGGACATGTCGCTGTCCTCTCTTACGATGGTATTGCTCAGGATGCCCAATCCGTCAACTTCCATCTCCACGACATCGCCTTCTTTCAGCCATTGCTCCTGGTAGCTGGCATCGTTGAGCTTTCCGGTGCCGTTGAGCTCGAGAAAGCAGCCCGTTCCAACTGTTCCGCTGCCGATGATATCTCCGGGAAAAAGATCGACCCCATAAGAGGCTCTTTCGATGATCTCGGCAAAGGTCCAGTCCATATCGGCGAGATTGCCATCGCTGACGGAAATGCCATTGACCCGGCACTGCATCCGCAGGTTCCAGCTTTTCCCGGTATGGCCTTCCTTGCAGGGCACTTCAAACTCTTCCAGCTCATCCAGGGTAACGAGCCAGGGGCCTGTCACAGTGGAAAAGTCCTTGCCTTTGGCGGGCCCGAGATTGAGCAGCATTTCCTCCATTTGCAGGGTTCTGGCGCTGACATCATTCATGATCATCAGACCGGCGATGTGGTTATCGGCTTCGGCGGCGGGAATATTGCGGCCGGGTCTTCCTATAACGATGGCTACTTCGAGCTCGAAATCCAGCTTTTCGAAATGGTCTGGCATACAGCGGATGTCCCCGGGACCCTGTATGCTATGGTGGTTGGTGAAATAAAAGATGGGATATTGATCGAACTCAGGGATCATCGGCACTTTCCGGTTTCGTCTTGCCGCTGCAACGTGCTGGCGGAAGGCATATCCATCCCGGCAGGATGGGGGGAAAGGAACCGGCGCCAGGATCTGGACGCTGCCAGCCGGGATACCTCTGGAGAGTTTGACGTGTCCTTCGCCGAGACTCAGCTCCGCGGCCTGGACGATTGGGAAAAGGTCATCCCAGTAATTGAGGAACATCCCCATATTGCCGGGCGTATCGGGATGGATCAGCTCCATATCATAAAGGACATCATCCACCAGGACAGCCAGCTGTGCCTGGTCATCTTTTAAGTAAGAAACAAGCTTCATAAGGAGACAATGTTTTTTCAGTGCCGGGCAGCTTTTGCCGCGGGGTCCAAAGATAAAGGAATAATTTTGCCGGAATTATGAAGAGATTCGTCTGGTTTTGCCTGGGTTTTGCGGCTCTGTTGCCCGTGTCGGTCAGTGCGCAGGGTGGCAGTGTTGGGGCGGCCATTGTTGGTGCCGGGCAAAGAGCAGCCGGGAGATCGGCCAGTATTGGTGCCGCGCGGGCAGCCGGGCAGAGAACCGCCGGTGAGAGTGTGCGTGCAACCGTTGTTGCAGGCGGCGGGGGGAAGACAGATGCTTTCCTTCGTGATCTGCTGTATGCAAAGGCCTCTCCTTTTCTCCGCCGGGTGCTGGACAAACCGGATTCATTCCGCTATCAGCTGATCTATACGAGGATCGATCGCGACCGTCACAATCGCCCCAGGTTCCATAATTACAATTACCGGGTCAATGCCCTGGAATATTTTAATCCTGCTTCCACGGTCAAGATGCCGCTGGCCTTTCTGGCCCTGGAGAAAATGGATTCGCTGGCCCGGTATGGGGTTGACCGGGAGACTCCCATGCTGACGGACAGCGCCTACAGCGGTCAGAGCGTAGTCAGCCGGGATACGAGCTCGGCCGACGGGCAGCCTTCTCTGGCCCAATACATCCGGAAGATCTTCCTTACGAGCGACAATGACGCCTATAGCCGGCTCTATGAGTTTCTTGGTCAGGAAAGGATCAACCGCCGGCTTTGGCAGCTGGGTTATCCCGATATCCGCATTACCCGCCGTTTCGTACCGATGAACGAGGACGAGAACAGGCATACCAATCCCATCCGTTTTGTACGGGATGGAAGGACCCTATATACCCAGGCGCCTGTCTATAGTGATGTTGTTTTTGATTTTAGCCATCCTGCTTTGCTGGGGAATGCCTATTTAGACCGTCATGATTCGCTGATCCATCAACCCATGGACTTTACCCGGCACAATAACTTCCCTTTGGAAGATGCGCAGCAATTACTGCAGTCCGTGCTTTTCCCTGAGTCGGTGCCTGCGGGCCGGCGTTTCCGGTTAAGACCGGATGACTATCGCTTCCTCTACCAGTATATGTCCGAATATCCAGGGGAGTCGGTCCATCCCCATTACGATACGGCAGAGTATTTCGACAGCTATACCAAGTTCTTCTTCTTCAAGGCGGGCCGAAGCCCTATCCCTTCCTATATCCGGGTCTTCAATAAGCCGGGCTGGGCCTACGGCTTCCTGACAGACATCGCCTATATTGCTGACTTCAGGCATAACGTGGAATTCATGCTTACGGGAACTATTTATGTCAATAGCGACGGGGTGCTGAATGACGACAAATATGACTTTGATGCGATCGGCTACCCGTTCTTTAAAGAGGTGGGAGAGATCATTTACGACTATGAGATGGGGAGAAAGAGGGCATATACTCCTGATCTGAAGGACTTTAGGTTGCAATACGATCCAGGGCTATCGCTTAATCGCTGATAATCATTGCTTTGTGGGTGTCACTGATTGTTGACAGGTTATTCGTACCTTTGCAGGTAATTACCATTACCATGAAATTCGAGAAGATAAATAATAAAGGGCAGGCTCAATTGTTTAAGAATCAGTACCTGGAGATGTTGACAAAGACGCATCCGCTGGTCATCTGGGGAATGTATATGCCTGTAATTATTTATTCTCTTTACTATAGCGGCGCCACTCTTGGGTATCCTCTTGCAAGAATAGCACTGACATTTCTGGGAGGCATGTTCTTCTGGACCTTCTTCGAATATCTGATGCATCGTTTTGTATTTCATATGATAGCGGATAGTCAGCGGGCGCAGAAGTTCATTTACACCCTACATGGCAATCACCATCATTTCCCAAGGGATAAGGAAAGGCTTTTTATGCCTCCTGTTCCGAGCCTGATCATTTCCTCGACTATCTTCCTGCTGATGCGGGTGACCATCGGTACCAATGTTTTCATGTTCTTTCCCGGGTTTATCCTGGGCTACCTGCTGTATGGCAGCATGCATTATGCTATCCACGCGTGGAACCCTCCTTTCAAATGGATGAAGCCGCTGTGGCGCAATCATCATCTGCACCATTACAAGGACGAGCATAAGGGCTATGGCGTGAGCAGCACTATCTGGGACCGCGTTTTTGGTACTATGTTCGATCTTAAGAAGGAAAAAGAGGACAAAGAAAAGGTCAAGGAATTAATGTACTAATACGTCGAGCGGAGCGATGCCGGCGGTGGAGCGATGCAGCGACCTGGGGCAATGCCGGCGGCAAGATGCTGCTGCAATTCGGGGTAATGGAGCCATTGGATCCCGCTGTTTACCATCTTTCTTCATCACTTGTTGTTTCTCCCGGCTTGTACTGCCGCCGGGTCTCTATCTTCTGCCATAACCTTTCGAGGATAAGCCTGGCCAGCAGCTGTCCTGTATCTTCTTCGGTGTTTTCTTCCAGCAACTGCCGGAGTCTCGACTCGCTGATGTCAATACGGTAAAGGAACTGTACGAGCCTGGTGAAATCGGACCGGATCCATCCATTTACTATTTCTGCCAGCAAGGTTTCCAGCTCCTGAATGGTCAGGGAGTTGGCCAATTCCCATCCATAGGACTGGTTAAGATCTTTTATCAAAGCCAAAGAGTCGGTTGGTCCGTTCATAAACTAAGTTAAAAGTTTTCCATCACGCCCAATCCAAATAGGGCAAAATCGTATTTGGTGGGATCTTCTTTATCCAGCAGGGATAAATTATCTGTCAGCTCTACTGCTGCCTGCCAGTCCGACCGTTCGCGGGTAAGCAGGCCGAAGCGTTTGGCGACCCGGGCTACGTGCACGTCGAGGGGGCAGATAAGGCGGCTTGCCGGGATACGGCTCCAAATCCCGAAATCCACGCCGTTCCCGTCTTTGCGGACCATCCAGCGCAGGAACATATTTATCCGTTTGCAGCTGGAGTGTTTTTCGGGGGAAGCGATGTGTTTGCGGGTGCGCGGGGGGGCGTCCTCCAGGCTGAAAAAGTAATGGTGGAACGCGGAGAGGGCCGAGGCGGGGTCGTAGGCGCCGGCGCCGATCGCGCCACCTGGATCGACCAAAGTGCCGGCAGTTCCCGCGCCGCTGGCGGCGTGAGCGGCGCCGGCATTTGTGCCGGGCTTGCTGCTACTGCCGGCGGGTGCGTTGCGCTGTTCCCAGGGCAGCAAAAAAGCGTCCTCCAGCGAATCGTATTTTGTATAGTGATGGTGCAGGAAAGCGACGAAATACAGCAGATCGGTTGCATTGAAGGTCCTGTGCTTAAAGTCGAGCAGTCTTCTCAGGTCGTTGTCCGTATGGGAGCGGACGAACTGCCAGGGCGCCTGGTCCATCAGCTGCATCAGCTGCTGTGTTTTGCCGATGATCGTCTTCCGGTTACCCCAGGAAAAGATAGCGGTAAAGAATCCGGCTATTTCGATGTCCTGTTGTCGGGTAAACTGGTGAGGAATGCTCACCGGATCATCTGTGATAAATGATGGCTGGTTGTATTCAGCTACTTTTCTGTCCAGGAAAGTCCGAAGCTCCTGTCTGGTATAATTAGCCAATCGCCTGGTTTAAGTCTTCGATGAGATCGTCCACGTCTTCGATGCCAACGCTGAGACGGATCAGGGAATCTCCCAGTCCGTTCTTTATACGTTCCTCCCGGGGTATTGATGCATGTGTCATGCTGGCGGGGTGATTGATCAGCGATTCTACTCCGCCGAGGCTTTCGGCGAGGGCAAAAAGCCGGGTCGAGGATAAAAGTTTTGTAGCGGCAGCCATGCTGTCGTCTTTTAAGGTAAAGCTCATCATGCCGCCAAAGCCCCGCATCTGTTTTTTTGCAACGGCATATCCGGGATGATCTTCAAAACCGGACCAGTAGACTTTACCCACCTTTGGATGTTGGCGCAGCCAGCGGGCGATGGTTTCTCCGTTAGAGTTGTGCCTGTCCATGCGTACATGCAGGGTCTTGAGTCCCCGCAGCACAAGGAAACAATCCTGTGGTCCGGGTACGGCCCCAACGCTTTTCTGGATAAAGTATAATTTTTCCCGGAGATCGTCATCGTTCATGACCAGGCAGCCATGGATCACATCACTGTGGCCGCCGAGATATTTTGTAGCGGAATGTAATACGATGTCTGCTCCAAGGTCCAGCGGGTTTTGCAGGTATGGAGTGGCGAATGTATTGTCGACGCAGAATAATATTTTCCGTGGCTGGGAGATCGAGGCGAGGGCTGCGATGTCGACGATGTTCATGAGCGGATTTGTTGGCGTCTCCGCCCAGATCAGCCTGGTCTTATCGTTGATAAAGGGTTGGATGGCCGAAGCGTCCTGCATATTGACAAAGTGAAACCGGATGCCCATCTTTTCAAAGACTTTTGTGAAGAGGCGATAGGTGCCTCCATACATGTCATTGGCGGCTATGACCTCATCACCGGGGACGAGGAGGCGAAGCACGGCATCGGTGGCAGCTACGCCGCTGCTGAAGCACAAGCCATGTTTGCCATTCTCGATATGTGCCAGTGCGGACTCCAGCGCTTTGCGTGTAGGGTTCTGCGAACGGGCATATTCATAACCCTTGTGGACGCCGGGAGCGGTCTGTACATAAGTGGATGTCTGATAGATCGGAGTCATGATGGCGCCGGTAGAAGGATCGGGCTCTACTCCTGCATGTATGAGCTTGGTTGAAAGTTTCATGAGATAAAGATACAAAGTAAAAAGTTTTCGCCGCGACTATCCAGTTTAACAAAAGCTTAACCCCGGAGGTGCAACATGGCTTATACCGTTTCGGATATCAATAAGCGGGTTTCGAAACTTTTTTCACCCCTTTCGGTGAGGCGACGGCTCCGGAACCCTCACCAACACTGGTTAAAGGCTTACCAGACGTGTATATTCCCTTGACTACCGTTGTACAACACCCTAGCTTTACGGTATCAAACGAAATTGATCTCAAACCAAATTAAATAGTAAATCATGACACCGATTAATTTTATCCGTAAGAGCCTCCTGGTTACGGTTTGCTTGTTATCTCTCTCCGCCGGAGTTTTTGCAACCGGGAACTTTGTAATCAGCGATAAGCTGCTGCAGGCCTTTAAACAAACCTTCCCTGATGCCCAGCAAGTAAGATGGGCGGAGCAGGAAGATAAGTACATGGTCAATTTCAAACAGGGAGATGTCCTTACAAAGATCGAGTATGATAAGGAGGGGAACTTTCTCAGTTCGCTGAGATATTATTCGGAGAAGAATTTACCCGTCAGCATACTCTGCCGTCTGCAGAAGAAATACGGAGATAAGAAGGTATTTGGTGTGACAGAAATGACTACGGACAGCGCTGTTGAATACTATATAAAGCTGGAGGATGAGACCAACTGGATCACTGTCCGTTCGAATTCGGATGGCAATATGCAGGTCATCGAAAAATATAAGAAAGCCAGCTAAGTAATTACCGGCTCCCGGGTCGCCGGCGGCAGTCTAGCTCTTCAGGCAGGCTGCCGTAACAAGATACCGCCAATCGTGATTTTCAGCCGCATGAGCTTCGTGCGGCTGAATTTTTTTTTGAAGGACCGAGTTATCGAGAATATCGGCCTTTACAAGCTCCCGTCGTGCTTCCTGGATATACTCCTGTATACCTGGATCTGAGAGCCAGTTTTTTTGCGGGGGTTCAAAACCGGTCTTATCTCTTCTCCATGTAATATCCGTTGGAAGATAATCTTCCATGCTCATTCGCAACAACCATTTCGTCCATCCTTCCCGGATCTTAAAGTGGGCGGGTAGAGAAAAAACGAATTCTACCAGTTCGTGACTCAGGAAAGGCAATCGTACTTCAACGCTATGGGCCATGGAATTGCGGTCAGCATAACGCAGGAGCTCTTCCATTCCATTCATAAAAGTATTGTAATACAGGATACCGTTGAGGCGGTCGAAATGGGGGATGTCATAATAGGATTCGCCGAACTGACGGACAAAACCGCGGGACAGATCACTGCTTCTGCGCTGCTGAGAGGTCCGTTTCTTTTTCAGGAAGAGGCCGGCATAAACGGGCAGGTGTGCGGCCAGCCGGTTCTTCCAGGTCCAGCGGTCGTAGACCCCTGATTCCCTTGCTGCTTCCAGCTCCAGGGCGAATGCTTTTTTATCGCTGCGATAAAGTTCCTGCCAGTACCAGCTATAATATTTATGATAGCCGGCCAGCAGCTCGTCGGCGCCTTGTCCATCCAGCATTACTTTTACCGAATGGTCTGCGGCGAGTCCAAAGACCCTGAACTGGGCATAGATGCTGGAGGAGGAAAAGGGTTCTTCCTGGTGATAGACCAGCTTTTCAAAATCGCGGATCAGATCCCCTGCCAGAGGTGTTGTCGGATAGTTTTCGAGTTTGAAATGGCTGGTCAGTAAATTTACAAATGTCGATTCATCCTTTTCGAAACCGGGAAAGAGAGCGGAAAAGGTGGGTAGCTTTTTCGGGGCGTCTGCCTGTTGTAATATACAGGCTATGATGGATGAGCTGTCCAGGCCTCCGCTGAGGCTTGTGCCAACCTGGACGTCACTGCGCAGGCGTCTGTTGACAGACGTCAGCAGCAGCTGGCTGAATTCGTCGATAGCCTCCGTTTCTTTACAGTTGAGTGTGCGGGCGACCTCGATGTCCCAGTAATAAGTCGTCTCCGTGTCCTGAGTAAGGGCGTTGTAAAGAAGGAAGGAGCGGGCGGGTAATTTTGAAATGTTATGGAAAAAGGTTTCGAAGCCATTTCCCGGATTTTGGGTATACCCGATCGTAATGAAATTGAAAAGCATTTTCTTATTGCTTTCCTTTTTTACACCGGCGGCCCACAGCGCCTTTAATTCGCTGGCAAAAAGGAACTGTTCGTCATCCCGGTAGAAGAAAAGGGGTTTCTCTCCGAATCGGTCCCGGGCCAGAAAAAGAGTTTTTTCCTTTTCATCCCAGATAGCAAAGGCGAACATCCCGTCAAAATGTTGCAGACAGCCGGTACCATAGTGATCATAGGCTGCAAGGATCACTTCTGTGTCGGTGCGGGAGGAAAAGGTATAACCTTTGGATTGCAGCCCGTCCCGCAGTTCGCGATAATTATAGATCTCTCCGTTGTGGACGATGGTATAGCGCTGCAGGTAGTGCATGGGCTGTGCGCCTGCGGGGCTGAGGTCGATGATCGACAGTCGCCGGTGGCCCAGGCCGGCAAGTCCTGATCCGCTGATCCAGGTCATCTCTCCATCCGGGCCGCGGTGAGCGATGGCATCCGTCATGCTTTTCAGCCGCTGGTCAGTGATATTCGCCGGGTTAATGGATAGAATGCCTGTTATGCCGCACATAGAACGATTTTAAGTTGATGCTGCCGGCGGCGCGTGATCGATGGTCGGGCGCCGATTCCATGATCCTACCAGCTGATAGGCAGTTTTACAAGAATGTCGTCCCAGCCGAAGACGAGGTTCGCGCCCTTGCCTGCTTTTTGAAACAGAATGGAGAAGGCTTCTGTGACCCCGGATTGTTTTTCCACCGGAGCAGCAGCACGCAGAACGTCTTTTGCGGTATCATACCGGAATGCTCCCCAGGTATCTGTTTCCTTGTTAAAGATAATGGTCCAGCTGTCAGTATTGACCAGGGCATACAGGGTATAACGGCCTTTTTTCAACTGTTTGCCGTTGATCTTTACGTCCCGGAAGAATTCGATCTCTGTGGCTTCATTAGCTCCCAGTCGCCAGACCTGGCCGTAGGTCACCAGCTCTCCGAACAGCTTCCTTCCTCTTTTTTGCGGGCGGCTGTATACTACCCGGGCTATGAGCGGCTCGCTTACTTTATCCTGGATCTTCAGGACAGGATAATCGACGGGGTAATAACTCATGTCCAGCGGAGAATTGTCGAGGGAGGATAAACCTCCGGATGTTTGTGCCCTTACAAGGACCACGCTTATTAAAAAGCCTGCCAGTACAACGATGTGCTTCATATCACAAAATTATCCAATTTTCACAAATAACCGGAAATAGACTAAAGACCCGGGGCTATGCCTTGTCCTGCTGCAATTTTTCCAGGGTACGGAGGGCAAAATCCCTTAAAGAAGGGAAAAATGCGGCGTAACAATCCTGCAGCTCGGTATAGCCGGCATCAAAGAGCCGGCATGCCCTTTCGGCATCTCCCATATAGGTGGCCCGCCGGGCAAGGCCTCCAAGGCTGTTATACAGGCCTTCTTTAAGCCGGTAATTATAAAGCCAGTCCTGCGTGCGCATATAATAGAACATACGGGCAAATCGTTCGGGGAGAAGGGCCTGGAATTTCCCCACCTGTGTATAGGTCTTTTGTGCAAAGGCCAGGAGCTGGTTGTGCCCGGTGAAGATCAGGGGATCGTTTGCAAGAAAGTAGTCGTAGACAACATCGGTGATAGCGCCGGCATAAAGACCATAGGCTTCTTTAAAAACCAGTTTGGCCCGTTTGGTAATTATGTGCGTATCAGTGAATTCATCGATCGCCCGGTGTAAAGTTATGCCCTGCTGTATACGAGCAGGATAATCAAATCTTTTCTTTCCTTTTACAAAATCACTGATCATGTTGCCTACCGCTATTTCCGGTATGTCAAAGGAGAGATATGCATGTGCCAGATAATTCATTGCTACAATTTAAGACTTTGAATGACGATTTTATATTTTCATTAAGAAATTGCCGCTAACCCTTGCCGGGCGGGCGTTGCAGCGCATGTGTGAACTTTTTAGCGCTGCTTTTGTTTACCATTCGGTAACATTCGCCGGCCATTGGTCAATATTGGCTTGCCCGTCGTGTGTAACCTGAATAGCTTTGCTCCCGTCTTAGTTACAGTTCTTATATAAATAGCGAATCGGGGTCAGCGAAAAAAAATTTTGGACTTGCTGCAACATGGAAAAGAAACCCTCGTCTTATATATGAGCTCAAATCTAAAAAAGACATTTAAAACTTATAAAAGTAAAAATCAAGATCATGAACAAGTTTTTTTTATCCATCGCTACAATGCTTATGATGGGATTCAGCGCCTTCGCTGGTAACAAGGATGAAGTAGTTAATCAACAGGCTCTCCGCTCTTTTAAAAAGGAATTTGCGAGCGCCAGCAATATCATCTGGGAGCAGAAGGATACATATACAAGAGCGACCTTCTCTCTGAATGGGCAGGTACTTTTCGCCTATTACAATACTAATGGTGATCTGCAGGCCGTTGTTCGCAATATAGTTTCCGATCAGCTTCCGATAAACCTGTTATCCGAACTGAAGAAAGAATATTCGGATTTCTGGATCTCCGATCTGTTCGAGATGGCAACGGATGACCAGACGACCTATTATGTGACGCTTGAGAACAGCGAGAAAAAGATCGTGTTGAAATCCCAGGGCACAAATTTCTGGGGCGTTTTTAGCAAAGAGAAAAAAGATTCGATACAATAAGCAAAAATTGAAGTTTCTCCCAGGTTAGTTTTTAGTTGGAAGAAGGCCGCCTTTTCAGGTGGCCTTCCTGCTAAGACGAAGTTCTTAGCAGGACATTATGAAGAAAGAGGCCATCTACTTTTTGCCTTGAGATGGCCTCTTTCCTGTTTTTTGGAGCCTGTTCCCGGGGATATTCGGGGGCTTCCGGATAGCGAAAAATCAACTATTTTTGCGGTCCACAATAAAAAATTCCCAATCATGAACAAAGGTCCCATCTCGCAATTCATAACGCATCATTACCGGCATTTTAACGGGGCTGCCCTGGTCGATGCTGCTAAAGGATATGAAACGCATTTACTGGAAGGGGGTAAGATGATGGTTACCCTTGCCGGTGCGATGAGCACGGCTGAATTAGGGATCTCTTTGGCCGAAATGATCCGCCAGGGCAAGATCGACATCATCAGCTGTACGGGGGCGAACCTCGAAGAAGATGTGATGAACCTGGTCGCTCACAGCCATTATAAGAGAGTACCCAACTATCGGGACCTTACTCCCCAGGAGGAATGGGATTTGCTGGAAAACCATTACAACCGTGTTACGGATACCTGTATCCCCGAAGAAGAGGCTTTTCGCCGGCTGCAGAAGCATCTTGTAAAAGTCTGGAAAGACGCAGAAGCGAAGGGTGAGCGATATTTCCCGCATGAATTCCTCTACAAGGTCGTCCTCAGCGGTGACCTGGAGCAGTATTATGAGATCGACCCCAAAGACAGCTGGATCGTCGCTGCGGCCAAGAAGAATATCCCCATTGTGGTACCGGGCTGGGAGGACAGTACAACGGGCAACATTTTTGCATCGTATGTTATCAAGAACGAGCTGAAGGCGAGCACTGTGAAGAACGGCATTGAATATATGGCCTGGCTGGCCGGCTGGTATCGCGAGAACAGTGGTGGGAAGGGGGTTGGCTTTTTCCAGATCGGGGGTGGCATTGCGGGTGATTTCCCCATTTGCGTGGTCCCGATGATGTACCAGGATCTGGAATGGCATGATGTGCCTTTCTGGAGCTATTTCTGCCAGATATCGGATTCTACTACCTCATATGGTTCTTATTCCGGCGCGGTGCCGAATGAAAAGATCACCTGGGGTAAGCTGGATATCAAGACGCCTAAATTTATTGTTGAAAGTGACGCCACCATCGTCGCCCCGTTGATCTTCGCGTGGGTATTGGGGTGGTAATATTAGTCCTAAAATAAAAGCACCCGACTATGAACGCAAATTCAGAAGAGCTTTACCTGGAAGCAGAGGCAGATATCAAGGCCAACCATTATGCTGAAGCCTTCAAGAAGTATGAAAGCATCCTTTACGAGGAGCCGGATAGTGCTCCGGCGCACAATTCCATGGGATGGTTATACAAGACACAGTTCGATGACTATGCGAAGGCCGAGAATCATTTTCAGACGGCTGTGAAATGTGATCCGCTGTATCCGCATTCTTATTTTCATATTGCTGCGCTGCTGATGGATATGGAGCGCTTCGACGAGCTGCAGCAGCATCTGGAGCGTTGTCTGCGGGTTCGTACGATCGACAAGTCGTGGGTATATGGGCGTTTTGCCATGTCGGAGGAGCTGCGTCAGAATTATGAGAAGGCGATCTTTTATTTCGAGAAGGCGATATTGGCAAGTCAGAATGATGAGAAAATAAAGGATTACCGGTCGGATATCGACAGGTGCCAGATGAAGACTGAGATCCGGAAGAAACACGGAGAATAGACCAATATGGGCGAATAGCCTGGTTATAAAAAGTAAGGCCGGCCTCGATAAGAGGCCGGCCTTTTTATTTAGTCCGTTCGTTAGTCGGGATTAGCTCCACTCTTCATTATCTCTTTTTTCCTGTCTTTTTGTTACGCGAACTGAGACGCGGATGCTCAGCTCATACAAAAGAATGAGGGGCAGCGCTACGATGGTCTGGCTCATCCAGTCGGGCGAAGGTGTGATGATCGCTGCGACGAAAAGGATAGCCACATAGGCGTATTTCCGATAGACGCGCAGGAACCTGGGTGTGACGAGGCCGATGCTGGTCAGGACGTAGCTTACCAGGGGGAGCTGGAAGGCGAGGCCCGATCCCACGATAATGTCGATGAGGTTCTCGATATAATCATCCAGGGTAGGGATGGTCCTGATCGCGTCTGATCCTCCAATTGAATAGTTGTACAGGAAGCTGAAGGTAAAGGGCGCCAGCAGGAAATATCCGAAAGCGACCCCTGTCAGGAAGAAAAAGCTGACCCACCAGATGGCACCGCGGCTGCTTTTCAGTTCTTTTGGGGAAAGGGCGGGTTTTACAAAGCGCCATAGTTCCCAGAATACATAAGGAAAGGCGACGATGAAGCCGCCGATGACCGCAATGTTGATGCTGGAGATGAATTGAGAACTGAATTGGGTGGTCTGGAGCTTCAAACCCTGGACGGATTGCAGGCAGAGGGCGTCGCCCATATGGAGCCTGCGTCCAAGGTTACACAAGCCGACATAGCTCACAAAATCGTTCCGGATAGGTCCTCTGATGACTACGTCGAAGACCCAGTCCATCTTTATAAAGAGCACGATGGCTATTATAACAATAGCAAAGGCCGAGCGGACGATATGCCAGCGTAAGGCCTCCAGGTGATCTACAAAAGACATTTCTTCCCCGTCGGGATTCCTGTTTAACAGATTAAAAGCCATTGTTTTTTACATTCTTTGAGTCGCGCCAAAAAATAGTTGGTCTGGGTGCGCCCGCCCGTTTGGGGGACCTGAAAAAGCTTCGCGAAGTTAATTTGAAAAAGCCAAACCCGGTGCAGGCAGGTATATAAAAAAACAAGCACTCCATGACAGAGTGCATTGTTTACTCCTAACTGACCTATGAAAAACATCTCCTCAGGGTTAATGAGGGACAATATCTTTTTTTGGGTGAAGGCCGTCAGTTAGATTTGCCTGGGATTATTTTTTCGCTGTTTCCCTGGCCGCTGCCTTACGAGAACGAAGTTGATCAAAAAGAATAGAATGGAGAAAAAACGAAGGGTGTTTAACCACGGGTTAACATTGGTTAATTTTTGTCGTCCTGGCCGTTCCAAGCCCGCAATGATAGGCTATTTCAGCACTTTTACCCGGACCTCTTCGATACGGGTATCGCTAACGTTCAGGATCTCAAATTCATAGTCGCCGAGGATGATGCGATCTTTGAGATGGGGAATGGTCTCGTGCTGGTTGATGATATAACCGGAGAGGGTTTCGGATTCATTTTCCGGCAGGTCGAGATCGTATTTCCGGTTGATATAATCCAGTTCAAGACGGCCTGAGAAAATGAATTCGTCATTGGAGAGTTTTCTTTCCTCGAACTCTTCGGTGTCGTATTCGTCGCGGATCTCACCGAAGATCTCTTCTAAAAGGTCTTCCATGGTCACTATACCGGCGGTGCCGCCAAACTCGTCTACCACCCATGCGATGCTTTTTCTCTCGCGGCTGAACTTATTGATCAGGTCGGTGGCGCTCATGCTCTCCGGCACTGCGGGAATGGGATGGAGGATCGATTTGATAAAGGGGGGATTTTTAAACAGGTCCAGCAGGTGGATATAACCTGTTACATGATCGAGGTTTCCATCATAAACGACCAGTTTGCTCAGGCGGGTCTCGACGAATTTTAGCCGGACCTCTTCCATGGTCAGGTTCATATCGATGCCTTCGATCTCTTTCCTGGGCACCAGGCATTCCCTGATACGGACATTCGGGAGGGCCATGGCGGCCTTGATCAGGCTCAGGTCTTTGGTATCTTCTTCGGAGTCTCCTGTCTGTTCGAGGAAATGTTCTACATCGGTGCCGGAGAACATTGCTTTTCGTTCATCAATGCGGACATTGAAAACATATTTCAGGATCCAGATCGATATCGCTGCAAAAAAGCCGGCGATAGGGTAGATGAAGCGGGTGAGCAGCTCCATGAATTTGGCAAAGAAGCTCAGCAGGGAATCGCTTTTTGCGCTGAAGAATGCTTTGGGAAGGAACTCGCCGAAAAGGATGATGAAGAGGGATGCGACGAGGGTTTCTGCGAAAAGTCGGATCGCGTTGACATAGCCGCCCTGGTGGACTTTTGTGGCCATCCAGTTCCAGAGGGGAAGAAAGGTCTCTCCGATCATCAGTCCGAAGATGACCAGGGCTATATTATAGCCGGCAATAGTTGTTCCGATGAAGAGAGCGGGATCATCCATGAAATTCGACAGAATGATGCCGCTGTTGAGCCCTTGTTTCTTTTTTAGCTCGATAGCCAATCTGTTCGCCCGCACGAAAGCGATCTCCATGCCCGCAAAAAATGCGATCATTAACCACGCTAGCACAATCCAGATAAGGGTATTTGTATTGATCATACGGCGCTAAAGTAATAGGAAAATTTCATATTTCTAAATTAGCCCTACAAACCTGTCGATAGCCTCTTCTGCTTCGCGGCAGGCCTTGTTAAGGTCGTCATTTACGATGATCTGGTCAAAATGGTGTTTGAAGGAGATCTCATAAGAGGCCTTATTCACTCTTGCCAACAGGCTTTCCACGGTTTCGGTTCCCCTCATTTCCAGGCGGCGGCGAAGCTCGTCCACGGATGGGGGCTCGATGAACAGGGCGAGGGTGGAATCGGGGAATTGTTCCCGGATATGGATAGCCCCTTTGACCTCGATGTCCAGGAGGGGTGTGCGTCCGGTCTGCCAGATGCGTTGGAGCTCGGATCTCAGGGTGCCATAATATTTTCCTTCATAGACCATTTCCCATTCCACGAATTCGTTGTGCTGGATCTTCTGTTTAAAATTGTCCAGGCTGAGAAAGTAGTAGTCTTCCCCGTCCTTTTCATAATTGCGGGGCGAACGGGTCGCTGCCGAGACGGAAAAGGCCAGCTTTTCGGGGTATTTGTTCAGGAGATAGCGGGTAATGGAAGTCTTGCCGGCTCCTGAGGGGGCGGTGATGATGATGATCTTTGATGATCCGGCGATATTCTGTGAGTCGCTGGTGTGTTGTGATTCACTCATATTCTGTTGATTTGGGCGCCCAGCTTTCGCAATCTTTCGTCGATGTTCTGGTACCCCCTGTCAATTTGTTCGATATTCTGAATAACGCTTCTTCCTTCTGCACTGAGGGCGGCTATGAGCAGGGCTACGCCGGCCCTGATATCGGGACTGCTCATGGTGATACCCCGCAGCTGGTGTGCCCGGCCCATGCCTATGACGGCTGCGCGGTGGGGATCACAGAGGATGATCTGGGCGCCCATATCGATCAGCTTGTCGACAAAGAAAAGGCGGCTTTCGAACATCTTCTGATGGATGAGCACGGATCCTTTGGCCTGTGTGGCTACCACCAGCACGATGCTGAGCAGGTCCGGGGTAAACCCTGGCCAGGGATTGTCGTAGATGGTCAGCACCGAACCGTCGAGGAAGGTCTGGATCTCATATATGTCCTGTTGGGGGATATAGATATCGTCTCCGCGGAGTTCGAGCTGTATGCCGAGCTGTCTGAACTTGTCCGGGATGATCCCTAAATGTTCTATGCCGGCGTTGCGGATGGTGATCTCGCTTCGGGTCATGGCCGCCAGGCCGATAAATGAGCCGATCTCGATCATATCAGGCAGCATCCGGTGTTCGGTGCCGCCAAGGTATTTAACTCCCTCTATTATGAGCAGATTGCTTCCAATGCCGCGGATCTGCGCGCCCATCCGGGTCAGCATTTTACAAAGCTGCTGGATATAGGGTTCGCAGGCGGCGTTGTAGATAGTCGTGGTTCCTTCGGCCATTACGGCGGCCATGACGATGTTGGCGGTGCCGGTGACGGAAGGTTCATCCAGCAGCAGGTAACAGCCCTTTAAATGCGGGGCTTCGAGGTGGAAAAGCCCTTCTTCGGGCTGGTAGTTGAACTGGACACCCAGTTTTTCAAAACCGATGATATGGGTATCGAGTCGTCGCCGGCCTATCTTGTCGCCGCCGGGTTTGGGGATAAAGGCTTTCCGGTAGCGGGCCAGCATTGGACCGGCGACCATGACCGAACCCCTGAGCCGTCCGCTCTTATTGCGATAGGCTTCGCTGCGCAGGTAATCGATGTTTACGGCATCGGCCTGGAATACGCAGGTGTCCCTTGACTGCCGGTCAATCTTTACGCCCATTTCGCCCAGCAGGTCGATGAGCAGATTGACGTCAAGGATATCGGGGATATTGGAGATCGTTACCTTTTCGGGTGTAAGCAGTACGGCGTTGATGATCTGTAAGGCTTCATTTTTGGCTCCCTGTGGAACAATATCGCCTTTTAGTCTGGTACCCCCGATGACTTCGAATGAATTCATAAAAAAAGCGATAATGACTTTTGTCATTATCGCCGTAAAAATAATGTTTTACCTAGTACCTTTTCTTTTTGAATTTATTGTTGCCCCGGTCATTATTCCGGTCATTGCGCTGGTTATTGTTGCGCTGCTGGAACTTCTGGTTCCTTTTATTCCGGTAATCTCCGTATCCGCCGCGTTCGCGTTCGCGGTTGTCGCTGGGGCGGAATGACTTGACATAAGGGGTATTCGTAAATTCGAGCTGTCCGCCGGTCAGAGTGGAAAGTTCCTGCTGGATAGCGTCGTCGTGTACGGTTTCCTTATGCCAGTTGTTGTAGGCCAGTTTCATGTAATAGGCGATGGCGTTGGCAAACCCATTGCGTTTGTCGGGATTTTCTTCTGCGAGGGCCTTATTGATGACCAGCTCGAGATTTTTGCCCATGTGAGAGAACTTGGGATAGCGTTTCGGATAACCCATTGGGTCGGGGCGGGCCCGAAGTGTCTCACGGGTGGGAATGGGGTAAGGCGAAGCCACTTCCAGCTTAAAGTCGGAGATCAGGAAGAGGTGATCCCATAATTTATGGCGAAAGTCTTCCACATTTTTCAGGTGTGGGTTCAGAAAGCCCATCAGCTCGATAACGGCCATCGAATTGCGCTGGCGTTTCTCTTTGTCTTCCAGCTGCAGCAGGTATTCGATCATCTTTTGGATGTGCCGTCCGTATTCACGCATCACCAGGTGATTCCGCGTGGTATTATATTCCATACACTCAATTTAGGTAACAAATATAGGGAAAAGGCCTGAAGGCCCATAATAATGAGGATGGCCGGGCTACTTTGGGGTAGCCTGGCACGGATGATGGCCAGGGAGGGGTTACTTTTTTGAATAACCCGACCTGGCCACCAGGATAAACATAAGGCTATGAAACTATTCAATAAACACTTTGGTCACATACTGCCTGTTGTGGCTGAGGTCCGTCGTCCGAAGGAAATAGAGTCCCTTTACGGGCTGGGGATCCAGGTCAAGCCTGATCTGGCTGGTACCTGTCAGCGTAACGGTCTTTTTGTGCGTGACCTGGCCGGAGGTGCTGATCAATTCGGTCAGGAAACGGCCTGTCTGACCACTGTTGAACTGGAAGAAAATGCTATTGGTGGCAGGGTTGGGAAAAGTTCTGTAGGTGACAAGACCGTTGCTGCTGCTTGTTGGATCCACCAGTGATATAGCCGAGTAGGCTATTTTCCCGTCAGGATCCGTCTCTTTGATCCGGAAATAGAGTTTGCCCACAGTAGTCGGATCAGGGTTGTATTGATATTGGTATTTTGCAGAAGTACCTGTTGCAGAAGAGTTGCCTTCCTGTTTTGCGATGCTGTAGAAGTTTTTGCTGTCTGTGCTGATCTGGATTTCATATTGGGTATTGGGTTGTTGGTTCGTTGTGATCCATTGCAGGATTATGGAGTTGTCATTCAGGGTTGTCGTGAAGTCCTCTATTGAGGTGGCCAGGACTGTGGCCGGGCATATGTAGAAGCTGATCCTGGCTGTTCCCCAATATTTCGTTCGTATGCTGTAGTCGAAGGAGGTACCGGCATCCGAAGAGGCGCCGCCGCCGAATTGAATCGTATCACTTATTGTGCCTGATCCTACATAAGGCGCGGTATTGCTGGGACTGGCTGAGTTCGCTTTCTTGTTCAGGATGGTGTCCGGACCCATCAGGACGCTGTCAGACGGAATGCCGGTTGCGCCGGCGGGACCGAAGTCATAGGGTCCGTATGTCAAGGAATTTGAGCTGGGAGCATTGATATTCGGAGGGCCTGTTATCTTGGCGGAGACCGTAACGGTAAAATCTACTCCATTGTTACCGCTGACTGCCTTGTTCCTTGCCAGCGTCGAGGAGACTACGGTTATCGTATCCTGAATGGTCATGCAGGCCAGATACGTCTTTGCCGTCGGGTCATTGAACTTGTTAAACGTTATTAGTGACTTGGCAGCATTGGAGGTGTCGATTAGCACCAGCTGAGTGAGAGTGTCCGGATGGGGACAGCCGCATTGCGCAACGCTTGTTTGCGGAAGCATTACCACTATACACACGAAAGCAGTAAGCAAGTGAGGGTACACACGGTTCATAGGCACGAATTTTAAACGGATGATCGGATTAAAACGGATTAATAAATACAGTTAAACACATACAAGAATGAAGCCAAAGCGGTACCTGCGCGTTCGGGTGTATCGTAAAAACCACATTTTAGCAAAACATTTGTCATATTCAACTAGTTGATTAATATAGTTTTAGTATTTACAAATTGTGGATAAAACGTTTGCCTTCTATATAGGACAACCTGAATTACCTTTGTGTCATGTTCATCCTTTTGGACTGCCGCCCTCTTTTTGCGGAGGGATTAGACAGTGAAAGAACCCGGTTCATTTTTTCTACCGCGGCGGCCCTTAGCAGGGATAGTGCGGTGAAATGGCTATTCCTGGCCGATCAGTCTTCGCAGACGCATCTTATTCCTGATCTGGCGGGCTCTTCTATCCTCGTGCACCGGGCGTTTCCGGGCCGGATGGGATGGCGGCTCTGGTATGACCGCCTGATACCACGCCTGGCGAAGAAACACAAGGTTGATTGGATCATGCTAACGGGGGGGGTAGCCGCTGCGCCCCGGAAGACATCGGGAGCGATACCGCAGTGTCTCTGGATGCCTGAGAAGGCAAATCCGGCGGAAGGAAAGGGTTATCTGCCTTTGTATGCCGGTCGTTTGAGGGAGAGTCTGTCGCGTGTTGCGGTGTTGTTCTGCTTCTCGTCGGCTGACCGGTCCTGGCTGGAGGGGCAGGTTCAGGGAACAGACCCGGCTAAGTTCGAAGTAGTAACGGCCTGGCCTTCGGAGGCGGCCGTACCTTTATCCATAGCCGAAAAGGAGGCGATAAAGCAGGAATATGCAGCGGGGAAGGAATATTTTCTGGCGGATGTCGCCTTATCGGATGAGGAGGGCATCACTCAATTATTAAAGTCTTTCTCTCTGTTCAAGAAAAGACAGCGTTCCAATTTGCAGCTGGTCCTTACCGGCAGGAAGCCTTTGCCGGAAAGCCAATTGAGTCAGCGTCTTGGGACTTATAAATACCGGGAGGATATCCATTGGTGTGAGCCTGCGGATGCGGAAGGGCGATTGACGGGGGCAGCCTATGCCCTGGTTTTCCCGTTTGAAAGAAAGACCCTGGGCATCCCGGTCCTCAATGCCTGGAAGGCGGAAGTCCCTGTTATCATTGCAAAAGATTCCGGGTTCAGGGACATGGCGGGGGAAGGGGTCCTGGTAGCGGAAAAGGGTGATCCGGCCTCGCTGGCGGGGCATTTGATGACTGTCTATAAGGACGAGGAATTGCGGAAGGACCTTATCGGAAAGGGGCGTGCGCGGGTTGCCGCCTATAGTCCGCAGCAGACCCTGTCCGAAATAACTGCCGCCTTAAGCCGGGTATCCTGGCAGCCAATATCGGGGTAGTATCCAATAATCAATTAACTTGCGGCTTGCTAAAATTTATCTATGGCAACTTCTTCCATTAATATTGATGTGACCCTTGACAAGGACAGGGTACCCGAAGACATACGTTGGAATGCGACAGATTCAAGGACTGAAAACGCCCGTAAGGCAAAGGCCATGATGCTGGCATTTTGGGATGGCGCTGATAAATCCGCGTTGCGGATCGATCTTTGGACAAAGGATATGATGGTCGACGAAATGGCCGACTTTTTCTATCAGACCCTGATGACGATGTCCGAGACCTGGCAACGGGCGACCCAGGACCCGGCACTTGTCAATGACATGAAGCAATTTGCCCAGGATTTTTATAAAAAGTTCAGGGAACAACAGTTGAAGACGAATAAATTATAATTTATAGTCATATGGCTTTAGAACAAAAGGTAATGGCCGACCTGAAAACGGCCATGCTGGCGAAGGATGAAGGTGCATTGCGGGGCCTTCGCGCCATCAAGGCGGCAATAATCATCGCGAAAACTTCGGAAGGCGCTGGCGGCGAGCTAAAAGAGGAAGACGAGACGAAGCTGCTGCAGAAGCTGGTCAAGCAGCGTAGGGACTCGCTGGAGATCTATCAGCAGCAGAACCGTGCCGACCTGGCAAAAAAGGAAGAGGAGGAGATCGCCGTTATTGAGAGATTCCTTCCCAAACAGCTGGATGAAGCGGCTTTGAAGGCGGCTTTGGCCAAGATCATTGCGGAAACCGGGGCTTCTTCTCCTGCCGATATCGGAAAGGTGATGGGTCTGGCGACCAAACAGCTTGCGGGGCAGGCTGACGGAAAGACGATCAGCGCTGTTGCAAAAGAGTTATTGTCCAAATAATGTCAATTGATGTCCTGTTCCTGTTGTTCCTGTTACTGGCTGTTCTCAGGGGATTGAGACAGGGCTTCATCATTGCCGTTGTTTCAGCGGTGGCGCTGGTCATTGGGCTGGCTGCCGCGATAAAGTTGTCGGCTCTTGTCGCCGGTTATGGCAGAGAGCATACGCATATCTCGTCCCGCTGGCTGCCGGTACTGGCTTTTTTGCTGGTATTTGTAGTTGTGGTCATCGGGGTTCGTGCGGGAGGTCGTCTTGCGGAAAAAGCCGTTGATCTTGCCCTTTTGGGATGGCTTAACAAGCTTGCAGGAGTACTCCTCTTTGCGGTGCTGTATACGATTATATTGAGTGTTTTGCTGTTTTATGCTGTGCAGGTGCATCTTGTTTCAGCCGATACGCTCTCCTCCTCTGTTACCTACTCTTTTATCCGCCCCTGGGGGCCGGTAGTAATTAATGAATTTGGTAAATTTGTCCCGTGGTTCAAAGGCATGTTTGCCCAGCTTGAAGATTTTTTCGGTCACCTTGGTAACAAACTGTGATACAGGAAAACCATTTGGTATGTGAAGTGTTTTTTTGGGTTAAATCGTTTATTTTAGCGGATAATTGATAGAATCTTATTAGCTGATGCAATACGAAATCAAACAAGAAGAAAAGTTCAGATTCATCGAGGAAGGGGAAGGCGAGCCGCTGCTGTTGCTTCACGGATTGTTCGGAGCATTGAGTAATTTCGGCGGTCAGATCGAATATTTTCGCCAACAGTATAAAGTGGTGGTGCCGTTGCTGCCTTTGTTGGACCTGGACCTGTTGCATACTTCGGTAGGCGGCCTGGAGAAGTTCGTCCATAAATTCGTGGAATACCGGGATTTTAAAAATATCAACCTTCTGGGTAACTCCCTTGGTGGTCATGTCGCCCTTATGTATGTGCTCAGGCACCCGGAAAGGATCAAATCGCTGACTCTTACCGGTAGTTCAGGTCTTTTTGAGAACGGAATGGGAGATACCTACCCCAAACGCGGGGATTATGAATATATCAAGAAAAAGACGGAATTAACCTTTTTTGATCCGGCTTTTGCTACCAAGGAGCTGGTAGACGAGCTTTATGAGACCGTCAATGTGCGTATCAAGGCTGTCAAGATCATTGCACTGGCCAAGAGTGCGATCCGGAACAATCTGGGCGAAGAGGTCAGCCAGATAAAGCATCCCACCCTGCTTATCTGGGGGAATAATGATTCGATCACTCCGCCGTTCGTTGGTGAGGAGTTCCGCAAGCTGATCCCCAACAGCGAGCTGCATTTTATTGATAAATGTGGTCATGCGCCGATGATGGAGCGACCGGAAGAATTCAATACTATTTTGCATAAATTTTTGCGAAAATTGAATGAGCCCGCAGCGGTAATCTGAGTTTTTTCGTCTATATTATAGTGATTATGGTGAATCTATGTTAAACAAAGAGATCATATCTGCCGCTATTCCTTCCCTGCACCTGAATGACCCTGTGTCCCAGGCCCTGGATCTGATGGCGGATTTCCATGTCACACATCTTCCGGTCGTTGTGGAAGACAAGCTGGCGGGTCTGGTCAGCGAAGACGACCTGCTGAATGTGGAGAATGACGAAATCCTTTTGGAGCAGCTTCAGCCAGGGTTTTCCAAAATTGCGGCGCATGCCGACTCTTTTTTCTATGAAGCGGTACAGCTGGTCAATGAGAATGGCCTAACTCTTATTCCCGTTATTACCGGGGAGTCGGAATATGCTGGCGCCATCAGTGCCACTGATCTGCTGAAACAGCTCGGCAGGACTTCCGGTGTCAGCGACCTGGGGGGTATCATCGTACTGGAGATGGAGAAGGTGAGCTTTTCTTTCACCGAGATCAGCAAGCTGGTGGAAACCAACGATGCCCAGATCATTCAGCTAAATACCTATGCGGATGCTTCGTCCGGCAATTTTTATATCACTCTGCGGATCAATAAGGCTGAAATCTCTGATATCGTGGCTACCTTTCAGCGTTATGAATACCAGATAAAATACTATTTTGGCGAGGAGTTGTATGAAAATGAACTTCGCAGCAATTACGATCACCTGATGAACTACCTGAATATCTGAAGCGCTGTCGCATCGTTTCGTCTTTTTTTTAACCCCTTTTATGGTAATGAAGAAGGATTGGAAGTACTTATGGATGATCCTGCCAGTTTGTCTTTTCCTTCATACTTCCGCACAAAGCGTCACCATTGGAAATATTTTTATTCAGGGGAACCGGAAAACGAAGGCTTATATCGTTGAGAGGGAGCTGTCGTTCAAAAAAGGGGATACCGTCACCATCAGCCAGATGGTCAACGCCTTTCACACGGCTCATGACCGGCTCATCAACACCCATCTTTTTAATGAGGTCGTGATCTATGTCAAGGATTTCAGCGACGGGTACAAGGTCAATGTCGAGATCGATGTAAAGGAACGCTGGTATATTTTTCCCGTGCCTTATTTCAAGCCGGTGGATCGCAACTTCACTGCCTGGAGTCAGAAACACTACAGCCTCAGCCGGGTCAACTACGGCGGGAAGTTCACGCACTATAATTTTACCGGCCGCAACGATAATCTCACGGCCTGGCTGATCACCGGGTATGCCCGTCAGTTTGAGCTCTACTACAACCAGCCCTATGCTGACAGGTCCCTCAAGCATGGTTTTGGCTTTGGCTTTAACTATATCGCGCAGAAAGAGCTGGATGTCCGGACCGTCAATAATCAGCAGGGCTTTATCAACTCCGACACCCTGGCTTATTCGGGAAGGTATCTCAGCCAGCAGCTGTCCTTTTCTGCGCGGTACTTCTACCGGCCCCGGCTGAAGGTCAGACATGTTCTCAATTTCACCATGGTATCGACCACTATCGACAGCGCGGTCACGGTCTGGAACCCGCACTATCTGGACAACGACAAAAGAAAGGTCATCTATCCCCAGCTGACCTATACGTTGAATTATACGGACGTAGACTATGTATCTTATCCTCTGAAGGGTATTATTTTCGAAACCTCTCTCACGCGTCGCGGAATCAACCGTGACATGAACCTGTGGCTTCTCTCCACCCGGCTGATCAGGAGCTGGCCGCTGGCAAAGAAACTCTGGTTTGGCGTCGAAAATATCAATATGCTGAAGGGGCCGCTTAGTCAGCCCTTCTATAATCAGACCCTTATCGGTTATGGGGACATGTATATCCGGGGGCTGGACCGGTATGTCATTGACGGCACGGCAGGCAGTATTGTTCGCAATACTCTTTTCCGTGAGTTGCTGAACTTTAATATCCCGATCAGGAACAGTGTTTCGCATGACCATGTCCCGTTCCGCGTTTATGCTACTGCCTTTTCGGATTATGGGTATGCCTATAACCGGGATTTCAGGGACAATTCCCTGGTCAACCGGATGTTATATACCGGTGGGATTGGAATAGATATTGTTACCTTTTATGATCTTAGTTTCAAGTTCGATTATAGCTTTAATCAATTAGGGCAAAACGGCCTATTTTTACACATTCGAAATGATTTCTGAGAATATTATGACACGAGGCGAAAGCCGACTGCATTTGACAATTGAATTCCGGCTCCGCCGGAATCAGCGAGACCTTTGAAAAGACATAATTGTCCGAGATAAAAGACATAATACTCCAAATGGCACGAGCGCAGCGACTGCATTCGGCCATTGAAAAAGACATAAATAATCGAATGAAAGTAGCAATATATAGCCGTGTTATTGAATATGAATTTAAGACCGAGGTCCAGCGTCTGTTTGACGAGCTGATCCGCCAGAATCTGCAGCCGGTGATGTATAAGCCTTTCCTGGAGAAGATCGGGCCAGCATTGGCACTTCCTCCACATATCACCTCTTTTACCTGTTCGGATGACCTGGACGACTCCATCGAATTTATCATCAGCCTTGGGGGGGACGGGACCCTGCTGGACACTGTCTCGCTCGTCAGGGATAAAAATATACCTGTGCTGGGCATTAATTTTGGCCGGCTGGGATTTTTGGCGAGCATTGGCAAGGAGGAGCTGACGACGGCGGTCACAGCACTGGCCAACCGTACTTTTCTCGTGGACAAAAGGTCCCTGATCCATCTGGATGCGAACCTGCCGCTGTTTGGGGAGGTGCCTTACGGGCTGAATGAATTTGCGATCCATAAGACAGATACCTCGCCGATGATCAAGATACACACTTATCTTAATGGAGAATTTCTAAATACGTATTGGGCTGATGGTCTGATCGTGGCTACCCCAACCGGGTCAACAGGTTATTCCCTGAGCTGCGGGGGCCCGGTAGTTTTCCCCGATTCGGCCAGTTTTGTCATTACTCCGGTGGCTCCACACAATCTAAACGTGCGTCCCATCGTTGTACCGGATAATAATATCATCTCTTTCGAGGTAGAGGGACGGGCTGAGAATTTCATCTGCGTCCTGGACTCGCGAAAAGAGATCGTTGACAAACAGGTTCAGCTGGCGGTGCGCAGCGAAGCCTTTACGCTCAGCCTTATTCGTCTGAATGAGAACAATTTTCTGCAGACGCTGAGGGGGAAGCTCTCCTGGGGACTTGATACCAGGAATTAATCCTGACTGGCGCCTGCCTTGTCCGTTGATATTATGATCCCTCCTCCAACTATCCCAAAGAAAGCCCGGTCTTTTTTTTGCATTAAGCTATTTTTATATATTATCAATCATGACAAAGCTATTATTGGGCAGTTTGTTGGCGATGGTGATCTGCCTGCGGGTTTCTGCGCAGGAAGAGGCCTTTGTACAGGAGGGGGAATATGGGGTTTCGCTGGGGGCCGCGCATTATTTTGGAGATCTGAATCCGAATCCGCGTTTTAACCGGCCGGGTTTGGCGGTGGGGGCTTTTTTCAGAAAGCAGTTTGGCAACTACGTGGCAGTCCGGGTGGGTGGGCAATATGCCTTTGTGGGGTATTCGGATAAATATAATACCTCGAACGAGTTTATGTTAAGACGGAATCTCAGCTTTAACAGCAATATCTGGGAGTTGGCGGTGCAGGGCGACTTTAACTTTTTCAAGTTTGTCCCCGGAAGTGAGTACAACCGGTTCACGCCTTATATTACTTTTGGGGCGGGCATTTTCAATTATGATCCTTATGCTTATTACCAGGGGCAAAAAGTCTATCTGCGTCCGTTGGGGACGGAAGGTCAGGGCTCTGCCGCCTATCCTGACCGCAAGACCTATGGTTCGATGGCCGTGTGCTTTCCGTTTGGGGTAGGGGTCAAATACAGCCTCAACCGGCGGATGAATCTGGGTTTCGAGGTGCTGTACCGGTTCACTACTACGGACTATATCGACGATGTGAGCAAGACGTATGCGCCTGATGCCCAGCCGCAGACCCTGCCGGACGGGTCCCCCACCCTTTGGTATGTCATGCAGGACCGTTCTTCTGCGACGGGGGAGCCGATCGGGATCAAGGGCAGGCAGCGGGGTTATTCCAATCAGAAGGACAGCTATATCACGGCGCAGGTCATGCTCACTTTTAATCTGACCTCTTATAAGTGTCCAAGCGCAAAGTAGAGGCTGTGGGCTTCACCCAAATAACAGAGACGGACACAGTCCGGCGGCCTAACCGAGCTTGCGAAGGTTACGAACGTTCCCGAGCATAGCGAAGGGAACGAGCGAGCCGGGGCGAGGGACGAAGCCCGCGAAGCTATGACCAAGGGACGACGGTCCGCCGAAGTTCTCCAATATATTAGATCTGATACAGTATTTGGCGCGGTGGCTACATTTAACCGGAGCCAAAGCGCCAAATAATGTATCTTTGTGCCCCAAAACCGGGCTCGCTCCGGTTTGCCGCATTGTGCGCCAACAAATAAACGCCTTCTATGGACCTTTTGAAGGAAAAAATAGATTTGAAGAAGCTTCCCAGCCACATCGCCATTATTATGGACGGGAATGGCCGTTGGGCCCAGGAGAAGGGCCAGGACCGGCTATTTGGCCATTTTCATGGGGTGGAAAGCGTGAGGGATATCGTGGAAGGCTGCGCCGAGCTGGGCATTGGTTATCTGACGTTGTATGCTTTTTCTACGGAGAACTGGGACCGGCCGGCCTATGAGGTGACCGGGCTGATGGAATTACTGGTCGAGACGATCCGTAAAGAGGTCGGCACTCTGAATAAGAACAATATACGCCTGCACGTCATAGGGGACATGACCATGCTGCCGGAATATGCCCGTCTTGAGCTGAAGGAGGCGCTGGAGCTAACGGGTGCGAATACCGGACTCAATCTGGTCATGGCTCTGAGCTACAGCAGCAGGTGGGAACTGACGGAAGCTGTCAAGAGTCTGGCCCTGGATGTTCGGGCCGGGAAGCTCGAACCCGAGGCTATTACCCAGGACACCATACAACAATACCTGTCTACGCGTGACTTTCCGGATCCTGAATTAATGATCCGTACAAGTGGCGAATATCGTATTAGTAATTTTTTGCTATATCAACTTGCTTATGCCGAATTATATTTTACAAGTGTTCGCTGGCCTGACTTTCGTAAACAAAATCTCTACGAGGCCATCCTTGATTTTCAGGGTCGGGAAAGACGTTTTGGAAAGACAAGTGCACAGATCCAACAGGATGTGACTGCCCCTGGCAGCACTTTTTAACAAACACTTTGTATAAATCCCCTTAATTTGCCGCCCAAATGTCGCGGAGGCAAGCGTGGCTTGCGGACGAGGCCTTGCAAATTTTAAAAACCGACTGGATGCAACGAAGATCGCTGATTTGCGTTTTTTTATTGACCACTTACTGCTTACTGAACTCAATCGCTGCTAAAAGCCAGGTGACGGATACGACAAAAGTTCCTATTACCGATACTATAAAACCAGCCGATACCACGCATCCTGTTTCAGTAGATCCCGAATTGATCAATCTTTCGAATACAAAAAATCCTCCTCACGAATACGTCATTGCAGGCATCAAGATCACCGGCACAAAATACCTGGATGAGACCCTGCTCACGTCGATATCCGGTCTGACCGTAGGCGATAAGATAACCATTCCCGGCGGAGACAACTTCAGTAAAGCTATTAACAACCTTTGGAAACAGAGATTGTTCGCGGATGTTGCCATTTACTATACACGTCTTGTTGGCAACAGTGTATATATCGAGATAGATGTGACAGAGAGACCGCGTCTGGGTAATTTCTATTTCAAGGGCCAGGGAGTGAAAAAGGGCGATGCGGATGACCTGACGACAAAGACGGGTCTTATCAAGGGTCGTGTGATCACGGAGGACATGAAGCGTTCGGCTATTCAGTCCATTAAACGCTTCTATGCAGATAAAGGTTACCAGGATGCCAAGGTTACGACTTCTGAGGTCAGGGACCCGACGGTGGCCAATTCGGAGGTGCTGACCTTCTTTATCGACAAAGGACCCAAGGTCCGGGTTTACGAGATCAATTTCTTCGGGAACCAGGCTATAAAGGGAAGCAAGCTTAAAAAGCAGCTGAAAGATACCAAGGAGCTCAGTCGTATGACCCTTTATCCTCCGCCGAACAAGACGCCCTATGGTCCGCATGACTCGGTATCACTGCGTCAATATCTTAACAATTGGGGTTTTCTTTCTTTTACCAGTACAAAAGAATTTCTTGATCCCTGGTTCCGCTTCAAGATGTTCAGCTCGGCGAAATTCAACGCCACGAAATATGATGCAGATAAGGAAAAGATCATTGCCTATTACAATACCCAGGGTTACCGGGATGCCAATATAGTTGCCGATACGACCTATATCGATACTACGAATCCCCGGAGCCGCGGCCACCTGAACATCGCTGTAAAAGTGGACGAGGGCCATAAATATTATTTCGGCAATATCAGCTGGAAGGGGAATACAAAATATTCCGATTCCATTCTCAACCTGATCATGGGGATCCATAAGGGGGACATATATAATCTGGACATTCTCAATAAAAAGCTGGGCAAGCAAATGTCTCCGGAAGGCGGGGACATCAGCGGCCTGTATATGGATGACGGTTATCTCTTCTTCCATGTCGACCCTGTGGAGACATCGGTCTATAATGATACCATCGACTTTGAGATCCGTATGACGGAAGGTCCTCAGGCTACTATCCGGAATGTAAGCATTGCGGGTAATGACAAGACGAATGAATATGTCATTCGCCGTGAGCTGTTCACTGTTCCGGGGGATAAGTTCAGCCGGAGCGATATTGTTCGTTCGACCAGGCAGATAGCCAACCTTGGATTCTTCAACCAGGAAAAGATCAATCCTGGTGTGAATCCCAATCCGGAGGACGGAACGGTGGACATCAACTGGACAGTGGAAGAGAAATCGGGTAACCAGCTGGAGCTGTCGGCCGGCTGGGGTGGCGGGATCGGTCTGACCGGTACGGTAGGGATCACATTTGCCAATTTCTCCATCAAGAATATATTTCATAAGAGTGCCTGGCAGCCGTTGCCCGAAGGGGATGGTCAGAAGCTGAGTCTGCGTATCCAGTCCAACGGTAAGGCCTACCAGTCCTATAACTTCTCTTTTACCGAGCCCTGGCTGGGAGGAAAGAAGAGAAACTCTCTTACAGTAAGTCTCTATCGGAGCGTCTTCCGTACCGGCGGGTATAACTTCCGTACGAACACCTATGCCTTTAGTGACAGTAACTCGTTGAAGAACTTTGGTGCGACGATCGCGCTTGGCAAGCAGCTGAAGTGGCCGGATGACTTCTTTACGCTGACCTATTCGGTCAACTATACACAGTATGATCTGAACAACTACCCCTTGTTCACTTCGGCCTTTCGTAATGGCCGGTCGACGAACTTCAGCTTCAAGCTGGCTCTGAGCCGTTACAGTCTTGACCAGCCCATCTATCCGAGGACGGGTTCGAACCTTTTGCTGAGCGTGCAGCTTACTCCGCCCTACTCTGCCATCGACCATGGGTTGACGCAGGCGGATAGCTATAAGCTGCCGGAATATCATAAATGGCGTTTTACCAGCGACTGGTATCTGCCGATCGGGAATGCGATGGGGGCTGACAAAAGCCGTCAGTTCGTGCTGAAGGCATCTGCCAAATATGGCTTTATGGGCCGTTACAATGCCGGACTCGGGTTCTCGCCCTTCGAGCGTTTCCAGGTGGGTGATGCCGGTCTGACCAATAACTTCGGTCTTTTAGGCTATGATATCATTTCGCAAAGAGGATATCCGGTATATGAGAATTCGGATCCCAAGGTCAACCCTGACCAGCAGCAGGCGAGCCAGTTCTTTACCATCTTTAATAAATATACCCTCGAACTGCGTTATCCGTTCACAACGAACCCAAGCAGCACCATCTATGGTCTGACCTTCTTCGAGGCTGCCAACGGCTGGTACAACTATACTGATTACAATCCTTTCCGTCTCCGCAGAAGCGTTGGGGTTGGGATGCGCTTCTTCCTGCCGATGTTTGGTCTGTTGGGCTTTGACTATGGGATCGGGCTCGATCGTATCCAAAACGGCTCCTTGCGGGATGCCACCCGGTTTACCTTTATGTTAGGCTATGAACCGGATTAATTGCCTATTTTCATCTCCTAAATTGCATGACCATGAAACCAAGCAACACCATCAAAACCTTTTTTGTCACCTTATGCCTCCTGGGCTTTTTCCTGACCAGCCGTGCCCAGGCGCGTTATGCCATCGTAGATACCAAATATATCCTGGACAAGATGCCTGAGTACAAGGATGCCCAGAAAAGGCTCGATCAGACCAGCATGCAGTGGCAGAAGGAGATAGATGACAAGCAGGCTGCGCTGGACAAAATGTACAAGGATTTTGATGCTGAGCAGGTTATGCTTAGCGATACGTTAAAAAAGAAGAGGGAGGACCAGCTGTTCAATAAGGAAAAGGAGGTCAGGGATCTTCAGCGCAAAAGGTTTGGTTATGAGGGAGATCTGTTCAAGTTACGTCAGGATCTGGTGAAGCCGGTCCAGGATAAGGTCTACAATGCCATTCAACAACTTGCCGTTAACAGAATGTATGACTTTATTTTGGATAAAAGTGAGGGAATTACCGTTATATTTGCCGACCCTAAACTGGACAAGAGTGAAGATGTGTTGAAAATCCTGAATATTAAATAAGGGTATATAATAATACACAGTAAAACAACAAAAACTATAAAGGGACCAGGAACAGGCATATTGTTTCATGGCGTCAAAAACAAACATCAAAACAAAATGAAAAAGATTGTTACAATTGTAGCGGTGGTTATGGGCCTGATTATGACGGGCAATTCTGTAAAAGCACAGGGTGGCACCAAGATCGGAGTTATCAGCCTGCAGGAGCTGATCCCCACCATGGCTGATTACAAGAAGGCGGATACTGCTCTCAATGATTTTCAGAATGCTCTTGGTCAGCAGTTCGACGACATGAGAAAAGAATATTACGAAAAAGATAGTGCTCTCAATTCCAAGGATAGTGCGAAGTTCACAAAGGCTCAGCTGGAAATGAAAAGAAGGGAAGTAAATGAGCTGCTGGTTAAATTACAGGGCTGGCAGCAACAGGCGCAGCAGATGTATCAGCAGAAGCAGCAGGAACTGATCACTCCTATTCAGAAGAAGGCTCTGGAGGCTGTTCAGGCTGTTGCGAAGGAAAATGGATATGCTTATGTGCTGTCAAAAGAAGCTCTGCTGGTTTCCCCGCCTGCTGAAGATATTCTCCCCCTGGTAAAGAAGAAGCTTGGGGTCAAATAAGGTTCATTGTACAAAGTATAACGATAGCACTTGCGCCAGAGATCTTCTCTGGCGTTTTTGCGTTAAATTGCTTTTATGCAGCAACCTATCGGCGTTTTTGATTCCGGTTATGGCGGTCTTACGGTTTTAAAGGAGATGGTCGCCCGCCTGCCTCAGTATGACTATATCTATCTCGGTGACAATGCCCGGGCTCCTTATGGAAACAGGTCCTTTGAAACGGTGTATCATTATACTTTACAGTGCGTCAAATGGCTTTTCGACAAGGGATGTCCGCTGGTGATACTGGCCTGTAATACGGCTTCGGCAAAGGCGCTGCGCACGATTCAGCAGAATGACCTGCCGAAGATCGCGCCTGATAACCGGGTTTTGGGCGTTATCCGGCCCACGACAGAGGTTGTAGGCCGCTTTACCCGGTCTGGCAAGGTGGGTGTGCTGGCTACGCGCGGAACGGTACTGTCGGGCTCCTATCCTATCGAGATCGCCAAGTTCTTCCCGGAATTGGAGGTTTTTCAACAGGCCTGTCCTTTGTGGGTACCTCTGATCGAGAACAATGAGCACGACAAACCCGGCGCCGACTATTTTGTAAAGGAGTATATGGATCAGTTGAAGGAACAATCTCCGGGGATCGATACGGTCCTGCTTGCCTGTACGCACTATCCTCTGCTGAAGGATAAGATCGCGTCATATCTGCCGGAGGGCAGCAAACTGATCTCGCAGGGCGAGATCGTCGCCACGAGCCTGGCCGACTATTTACAGCGGCATCCGGAAATAGAAAGCCGGTGCAGCAAGGGTGGGCTGCTTCGGTTTTACACTACGGACTCGACCGAAGATTTTGATAATCATGCCAGTATATTTTACGGGAACCGGTTGCGCTCTGCGCAGGCGCCTTTGCCCTGAGTATTGGGGCTGAGCGCACTGAGTTGCGGCGTGTTAATTGGCAGGGAGCATCGGTTGGTTGGGACGCTCTGGTTTGAGCTGAGGCAACTTGTTTGCCAATTATCTTATTTTTTTCCACTGGGTTTTCCACTTTTTTCCCTAATTTTGCCGTCCCTTTCACCGGCGACGGGTATGGTGACCCGTGGTCCTGATTGAATTTAGGTAACGTATAAAAATTTTTTAAATGAAGCGTACATTTCAACCACACAGACGTCGCCGGAAGTCCGTTCATGGTTTCCGTGAGCGTATGCAAACCGCCAACGGTCGCAAGGTGTTGGCCAGCCGTCGTAAAAAGGGTCGTAAGAAGCTGACAGTTTCTGACGAATCGAAATTAAAATAGGCGGGTGCTTTAGGGCCTTATAGGCTTAGGCATCATAAGAGTTCTATAAAAGAGTTTGATAGCTTCGGGGCATCCCGGAGCTATTTTTTATTTTTACATATGAGTCAGCGATTTACCTGGAAGAGGGCGGAGAAGCTTAAGAGCCGAAAACGGATCGAGCGGGTTTTCCGGGAAGGAAAGAGTTTTTCTCTTTTCCCGTACAGGGTTATTTTTTTGCTGGAGTCCGTTGGGGCGCCTGGCCCGGCGGGGGTTGGGGATGGTGTGGCGCCTGGTGAAGGTTCGGCCAGGATGGTGGTGAAGGCTGACTGGGCTGCTCTTCAGGCGGGTTTTGGCGCCAGTAGCCGTCATTTCAAAAAGGCGGTCGATCGCAATCGCATCAAAAGACTGGGACGGGAGGCCTATCGTCTTCAGAAAGAGCCGCTACTGCAGCGGCTTACCGGGAGGGGTCTTTCCCTGGCGGTCTTCTTTATATATACCGGCAAGGAGCTGCCTGAGTATGCGACTGTAACTGAGAAGATAGGCGTAATTTTACAGAAACTAATAAAGGAAATAGCATGAGGAAGGTATTGCGCGTATTGGGTCTTCCCCTGATAGCGCTGATCAAACTCTATCAATGGGTCATCTCACCTGCTCTTGGTCCCAGATGTCGTTTTACACCCAGCTGTTCGAATTATGCTGTGGAGGCGTTGAAAAAGCATGGTATCTTCAAGGGCTCCTGGCTCACGTTGCGGCGGATAAGCCGATGTCATCCCTGGGGGGGGCACGGTATTGACCCCGTGCCCTGAGGTGCTTGCCGGGGTGATGCGGTGGCCTTGGGGTGCCTGGCGGTTGATGCGGCGCTATGCGCTCGTTTATTTCTTGCCGTCGGCTGGCGGTGTGCCTGGTCCGCCACTCATCTTCTGCAGATTGCCGATGATCTCCCTGATCTCTTTCATGCTGTAGAACTTGTAGATCTCGGGAACCGAGCCTGCATCAAAGGATCCCGGGATCGTGGTAAAAGGACCGAATACTTTTCCCTTTGTATTGGAGCTGATCTTTGCGATCTTACCCGGGACAATGAAGTAGTTCTTATTGGCTTCGCTTACATTTTGTCCGCTGGTCAGTTTCTGAAGGCTGTCCAGTTTTTGTTTGAGCGCTTCCTGTGTGATCCTCGACTCGCCGCCTTCTGCGCCGACGTGCTGCATGCTCCCGATGACCGTATCGGATTTGAGGTTGGCTATATACAAACCGTCGTCTGTAACGCTGAAATTAATTTTACCCTGGGGAGATTGAATTTCCAGGTTCACCGGGTCACCGCTGGTGAAATCCAGTTCCTGCTCATGATGTGTGGTGCCGTCTGAAACGGTGATATGTTGTTTGGTATTGTCAACTTCTATCTTACCGCTGGCGTATACAAGGATCTTTTTTTCGTGGCCTTTGCAGGCGGCGAAGCAAACCATGACTGTTGATAACAGGAGACCGGACGTTGTTAATTTCATATGAAAGTGGAAATAATGATTTAAAGGGGTAGTAAAAGGCCGGTCCGTTGATGGGGACCGGCCGGATCGAAAAAAATTATTTTGCAGCTGCGTAGCGTGCGGCTACTTTATCCCAGTTGACTACGCTCCAGAATGCGCCCAGGTATTCAGCGCGGCGATTCTGGTATTTGAGATAATAAGCATGTTCCCAGACATCAACGCCCAACAAGGGAGTTCCTTTCACTTCGGCTACATCCATCAGTGGGTTGTCCTGATTGGGAGTGGAGCTGATCTCGAGTTTACCATCCTTTACGATAAGCCAGGCCCATCCGCTACCGAAACGGCTGATACCGGCCGCATTGAATTTTTCCTTGAAGGCGTCGAAGCTACCGAAGGTGGTATGGATGTCATCAGCCAATTTCGCTGCCGGAGCGCCTGTAGATTTAGGGCTAAGGCTTTCCCAGAAAAAGCTGTGGTTCCAGTGGCCTCCGCCATTGTTGCGGACTGCGGGGCTGATGGAGCCTGCTTTTGCTACCAGCTCTTCGAGGGATAAACTTTCATTGGGAGTACCGGCGATAGCCTTATTTAAATTGTCGATATAGGCCTGGTGATGTTTGCCATGGTGGATCTGCATGGTAGTCGTGTCTATATGCGGTTCCAATGCGTCAAACGCATATGGAAGTGCGGGAAGTGTAAATGCCATAACGAATGTTTTAAATTAAAAAAATTATAATTGTGTCAATGCCTGAAGGGATAACAAACCTACGTAAAAATGGTTAAACCGGCAAAGGGGTCAGGCGATCAGCGTTTGGCCCGGAAAAAATCCTGCATCAGGGCAGCGCATTCGTCCCGGAGGATGCCTCCTGTCAGCTGTGTTTTGGGATGGAAGGGCCAGCCGGCGACGATCGCCTCCGGAGTGCCACGGCGGTAGCCATTCTTATCGTCTTCCGCCCCAAAAACCACGCGGCCGATCTTGCTCCAGTACAAGGCGCCGGCACACATCAGGCAGGGTTCAACGGTAACATAAAGGGTAGCTTCAGGCAGGTATTTGCTGCCGAGATGATTGAAGGCGGAAGTAAGCGCGATGATCTCCGCGTGAGCGGTACAGTCGGTAAGTCTTTCGGTCTGATTATGGCCCCGGGCGATGACGCGGCCGTTCATGACGATCACGGCGCCGATGGGCACTTCGTCTTCTTCATATGCCTGGCGGGCTTCTTTCAGCGCCTGTTGCATGTAGTATTCGTCGTTCATTGCGGGGTAAAGATAGGACACGATTTTTTTCAAAAATATATGTTTAATCTGATCATTTTTGAAGAACTTGAGTAGTGTTCCACGACCCGGTTCCACGCTGCCGTACAAAAACTCCGTTATGCACGATCTTCAACCACTGCGCCAATTCTTTGACTCCGGCGCTACGCGTCCATATGAATGGCGACGTCAGCAGCTGCAAAAAATGCAACAGCTGATACTTGATAATGAGAAGGGGATCCTGGCTGCTTTGTATACAGACCTGAAGAAGAGTCCGGAGGAAGCCTATGCTTCGGAAACGGGGCTGGTGCTGTCGGAGATCCGCTATATGCTGAAACACCTGGCGGGCTGGATGCGTCCCCGTCGAGTAAGAACAAACCTTGTCAACTGGCCGTCTTCTTCCACTATCTACCGCGACCCATTGGGAGTTGTGCTGATCGTCGCACCCTGGAACTATCCGCTTCAGCTTTCGCTGCTGCCGGTGGCTGCGGCGCTGGCTGCGGGTAATGTGGTAGTGCTGAAGCCCTCGGAGGTGGCTCCCGCTACGGCTGCCATCATCGAAAAATTACTGACCAGCGTCTACTCACCCGGATGTGTACGCGTTGTACAGGGTGATGGCGCTGTAATAGTGCCCGGGCTGATCCGGAATTTCCGCTTCGATCATATCTTCTTTACGGGCAGCGCCGGCGTCGGGCGGGCCATATATCAGCTGGCTGCGGAACAGCTGATACCGGTAACCCTGGAGCTGGGCGGGAAGAGTCCTGTGGTGGTGGAGCAGGATGCCGATCTGCGGACGGCAGCCCGTCGTATCGTGCTGGGAAAATTCATCAATGCCGGCCAAACCTGTATCTCGCCTGATTATCTGCTTGTGCATGCGGCGGTAAAAGAGGATCTCCTGGCCCAGCTGCAGGAGACGATCCAAAGTTTTTACAGCGAAAGGCCCGAAGAAAGTTATGATTACGGAAAGATCATCAATGAAAAAAGATTCGATACGCTGACCGGTTATCTTTTGCAGATAAAGGGGAAAATTATTTGCGGGGGCTATCACGACCGGTCGAAATTATTTATTGCACCTACTCTCATTGAATGCACAACTCCAGACCAGCCGATGATGAAGGATGAGATCTTCGGTCCCCTGTTACCGGTATTTACGTATCAGACAATGGAAGAGGCGCTGGCTATAATCCGCCTGCAGCCCGACCCGTTGGCCTTTTATCTTTTTGCCCGCGACCGGCGGCTGCAGAAGACCTGGATGGAAGCCGTTCATTTCGGCGGAGGCTGTATCAACAATACTGTCTGGCATTTTGCAAATCCGCACCTGCCTTTTGGGGGAATCGGCAATAGCGGGCTGGGTGTTTACCATGGGAAATATTCCTTCGATGCGTTTACGCATGCCAAGCCGGTAATGCGGACACCGGTCCTTATTGATCCGGCTATAAAATATCCACCATTCAAAGGGAAAATGAAATGGTTGAAATTTTTTATAAAATAGGGCACGCTTTGGCGTGGCA
>DATJJA010000109.1:0-72920 GCA_035492595.1 Puia sp. | reverse complement strand
GGCCTACTCCATCCATGTCAGGTTCAAGACCGTAGAAGAACGGTTGCCTGCAGCCCGGTTCGTAAGGGTCCACCGGAGCTTTATAGTGGCGCTGGATAAGATCGACAGCCTGCAGGACGGCGGGATCTTTATCGACGGGCGATTCGTTCCTCTGGCAGATACATATCGCAAGGCTCTGACCAACCGGATCCGGGTCATCTAAGCATAAATTTTCGAAAGTGGCACCTAAATATTATCAAATCCTGATGGTTGCGTTATTCCTGGCGCCGGGTAGAACGTTATGGGCCCAGGACAGCCTGGGCAACCATTATCTGACCATGGCATCGGCTTTCGACCTTGCGCTGACCAATAGCACGGAGATAGCCATAGTACGCAAGGCTGTGACCGCCGCCCATCAACAGGGGGTCATCAGCTATCAGTCTCGTTTACCCGAACTCAGCGCCAGCCTGAGCGAAAGTTACCTGAGCAACGCAGACACCTGGAGCTCCGGATTTGCCGATCACCGGGTGAGCCATCTTCCGCACCTCGCCACCAGCTTCTCCGTGGCGGCTTCCTGGACCATTGTGGCCGGAGGCCGGATCAACATGTCCATCCGGCAGGCCGGTCTTCAGGAAGAACTGGCGGGTCTTACGGTCGTCCAACGCAGGGAAGAGATCAAGTTGCTGGTAGTGTCAAGATACCTGGACATCTGTCGCCAGCAAAACCAGCTGCGCATCTACCTTGACAACGCACAGCTTGCCCATCACCGCCTGGCCCTGATCGAGTCCCTCCACCGTCAGGGTATGGTTACCCGTAACGACATCCTTCGCACCCGGATCCAGATCAATGACTATGAGCTCGCAGCAAGGCGAACCGGAAATGCTATGATCCGTCTCAACACCGAGCTCAATGTTGTCCTCGGCCAACCGGACAGTATGCGGCTGATCCCCGACACCAACCTTCTCCGCCCCCCTGCCAATCTGGAAACACTCGGGCATTATATAACCATCGCCCTGCGGGACAACCCGCAGCTCAATTTCGCGAGGACGGAGAGCCGTTCGGCAGCCTTACGGGTCGATCAGCAAAAGGCCGAACGCCGTCCAGTGATCGACCTGTTCGCCGGGACCAATCTTCTGCGCCCCTATGTCTACAGCAGCCCCGCCACAGATATCTATTACAATGTCTGGCAGGCCGGTCTCTCGATCCGCTATGATATCGGTTCCCTTTACCGCAGCAGCGCCCGGATCAAAGGCAGTCTGCTGGACCTCGATGTCAGCCGCACAAGAGATACGCTCAGCGAACAACAGGTCATCGTCGGCGTCAGGAATGCCTATAACCTGTGCCAGGAAAGCGCCGATGAGCTGGAGACAGCCCGGCGCGATGTCGCTTCTGCCGACGAGAACTACCGGATAGTCGAAGAGAAATACCGTAACCAGCTATCGCTGATCACTGATCTGATCGATGCTACCGATACCAGGATCGAAGCGGAGATCCGGGTCAACGACGCCATCATCAATACCCTGTATACCTATTATCAGTTATTACAATTCACTGGCAGTCTATGAAGACAAAACGAAACAAGACGGCTATTCTCCTCCTGAGGATCGGATGTATCATTAGCCTGCTCGCAGTCATCGTCTGGTGCGTCCGGTTCTATTTAAAACTGGACGAAGACCTTTATACCGACGACGCTCAGGTAGAACAATATATCAATCCGGTAAACGTACGCATCCCCGGTTATCTGAAAGAAGTTCGCTTTATCGACCACCAAAAAGTAAAGAAAGGCGACACCCTTGTTCTGCTCGACGACCGCCAGTATGTCATCCAGGTCGAGCAGGCAGAAGCGGCCTGGCTCTCGGCTCTTGCCCAAAATAAAGTGGCCTATTCTTCGGTGGCGACCGTTAACAGCGGGGTCGGCACCGACGAGGCAAATGTACAGGCTGTCGCTGCGCGCGTATCTTACGCCGAAAGAAACTTCCGCCGCATGGAACAGCTCCTGAAGGACGAAGCTGCTACCCAGCAGCAGTACGATCAGGCACGATCCGAATATGAATCGCTGAAAGGCCAGCTTGCCGCCCTGCAGCGGCAGCAGCAAACAACCCGGCTGTACACGCAGGAGACGCAACAAAAGGTGGACGTCAGCCAGGCAGACATTAAGCGTGCGCAGGCGGCACTGGATCTCGCCCGGCTGGAGCTTTCGTATTGCGTCATCACCGCACCCTATGACGGGTTCACCGGCCGTCGCAATATCCAGGAAGGGCAGTTCGTCCAGGCAGATCAGCTTCTGCTCGACCTGGTACGCAACGATAGCCGGTGGATCGTCGCCAACTACCTCGAGACGCAGGTTACGCGGCTGCGTGTCGGAGAAAAAATGTCGATCCGTGTAGACGGCATCCCCGGCAGGATGTTCATGGGAAGCATCGAGTCCATTTCCGAGGCCACCGGCTCCCGGTTATCAGACATTCCCGTAGACAATTCAGCCGGTAATTTTATTAAGGTTCGTCAGCGGATCCCCGTGCGCATCAACTTGCTGACCGACCCTGCCGACAGTACCAGCTCCAGGCTGCTGCGGGCCGGCATGAATGCCCAGGTGAGATTGGCCGCTGACAATTAAAACAGGATCATGATCGCACAAGGTATCTTTTACAAATGGGTCCCCAACTTCGTCCGGATACCGGTCCTGCTGTTATTATACTTTGCGACCCTGAACTTCAAGGGAGTCTTTCAGGGAAATACCACGGACATCTTCAGCGACCTCGGTGTCTACGCTGAGACCTACACCGCCGCTTACAATGCTATTTATATCGGAATGGGTGTGGCACTCATGATCCACATGCGGTTTGCCGCCCGCTTTTCCGCAAAGACCCTGATCGTTTATGGTCTGGTCGTCCAGCTATTCATGCATATAGTATGTGCGATAAGTTCCTGGCCGCTGCTCACCATCATCGCATGTTTTCTGCTCGGATTTGGAAAGGCCGCCGCCATGAAAGAGTTGTATAATTTCTGGGCGGCTATCTGGTCCAGGGATGGAGACCGCGGCCGTATCTATCCTTTTGTATTTACACTGGGGCTGGCCGGAACCTTCCTGGTCTACTGGGGAATGACCCGGCTGGCATTCCTTTACAACTGGCGGTATGCTTATCTGCTGATTATCTCCAGCCTCTCGGCTTGCATCCTGCTTGCCTATACACTTTTTGAACATCATCCCCTGTTTCGTCCTCTTCCCCTCTACCAAATGGACTGGCTGGGTGTGGGCTTGCTTTGCTGCTTCATGATGCTGATCAATTATGCAGGAGTGTATGGCCAGGTGGAAGATTGGTTAAACAGCCCAGGAATCCGGTTTGCACTGGTATTGGCGCCGGCGGCTGGCCTGGGCTTTCTTCTACGGGAGGCGACCGTACGCCGCCCCCTGCTTCCATTAAGACTGTTCTCCACCCCTCACTATCTACCGGGTCTTCTCCTGTTCCTCACCACGGGGCTATATGTCCCGGCGGCTGTACAATTCCTCTATTCCCAGGAAGTATTACGTCTCGAACTCAGCAGGGCTGTAGAACTCAACCTCTTCATGATCCCCGGTGTGGTCACCGGTGCGGTATGGGCATGGTTGTGGTGCCGGTTCGATCTTTCTCCACTTGTACTGATCTGTACTGGAATGCTCGCCTGTATAGGGTACAATATTCTTTTTTATCAACAACTCACGGCTGCCGAAGGGCTTCAAAGCTTTTGGCTGCCGGGTATCTTTAAAGGATTTGGCATCTGCATCCTCTATATTTCCCTTGGAATTCAGACGACGAACCGTATCCCCGTAAAGGACCTGCCGACAGGTATCGGATTTATGATCCTGATCCGCAGTTTCCTGGGGAGGGGAATTTTCAGCACGATGTTTACTTACTTGCTCTACACCGGAAGGATCTATCATCTCAATAACCTGGCTGGCCATCTCGATCCCGGCTGGCGCTATCGGTGGCATGGACCATCGGCTGCGAGCGATTATTACGTCTTCATGCAACGACAGGCCTATCTCACTGCCGCCAAAGAGCTAACAGGTGGAATCATCCTGGCCGGTCTGGCCATCGTACTTGCATTGATCATTTGGACAACATTTTTGCAAAAAGACGTAATTGATTAATACATTTCGTCTGCAAAGCAAGTATTTTGTGCCTTCCGCAAGTGAAGAACAACCTGTGAATTTGATTCTTATATAGAGACTTACATTGGATATCTAACGAATTATACATATATTAGTATCCTAAGGGTAACTCCTTATTTTATTTGAATACAAATTCGCAAGGCCTGATTAGTTTCGCAACTTAGTTTCACCTACTGCCATGCGAAAATGAAATATACTGTTAAAACCCTGGAGCCAGACACTCAGTTTCAATTGCGTTTAATACTATTGTCAAAGTATTGCGCTCTTTTAATTCTTATTGTCGGAACGCTGGTTTTGGCGGGGTGGCAATGGGATATCGGACTTTTAAAACGGCCCCTCCCCCACTTTACGGCCATGAACCCCCTAACGGCCTTAAACTTTATTTTAACGGCCCTCTCTTTTTTATTTTTATCCCCCCCCGCTCCAATTCGTTTACTCACGATATTCCTGCGTGGCAGGAAGTTGCTAACAGGCAGGCTATTGGCCTGTGCCGTCTTATTGATTGGCGCACTAAAAATTGCCGGGACTTTTCACGTCACTCATTTTGCGGTTGATCATATTTTATTTGCACAAAAACTTCTTAAGGATGCTCCAGGTAACCTATCGGGCCAAATGACCGTGAATACGGCCTGCTGCTTTATTCTTGCAGGTACATCCCTGCTGTTGCTGCAAACGGAAGCTAAGACCGGTCAGATATTCTCTCAATATATTTCCATATCTATCGGTATGTTCGGACTCTTTTCGCTGGTAGGGGACCTCTATCATGTCCAGCCTTTTCATGGCGTATTTAGCTATAGCCCTATGGCTGTTCACACTGCAGGCTGTTTCCTGCTTGTCTCTTTTTCTCTGTTATTTACAAATCCTGACAGAGGGATCATGGAGGAATTCACAAGTACATATACGGGTGGTCTCACAGCCCGCCGATTGCTGCCCCTGAGCGTCCTTTTGCCGGTACTGTTTGGCTACGTGCGGTTATGGGGTCACTGGAAAGGGCTTTTTTCCGTGGAATTCGGTGTGACGATCCTCGTTTTAAGCATTATCCTCATTTTTGTGATCCTCATTTGGTACAATACCCGTTTGCTGAATAAAAGGGATGCCCTGAAAAAAGAAGCTGACATAACTTTATATGAAAGCGAGGAAAAGTACCGTCTATTAGTAAGCAGCGTAAAGGACTATGCTATTTTCATGCTGGACCCTTCGGGATTCGTAATGAGCTGGAACGATGGAGCACAACAAATAAAGGGCTATACGTCCACGGAGATCTTCGGCAAACATATGTCCGTCTTTTATAGAAAGGAAGACGTAAATCAGAATGAACCAGCCAATAACCTCGCCAAAGCCATCAAAGCCGGAAGATTGGAAAAAGAAGGAGTCCGCGTTCGAAAGGACGGCTCAGTCTTCTGGGCAAATATCATCTTTACGCCCCTCTATGATCCGAAGGGGACTTTACTTGGATTTGCCAAAGTGACCAGGGATATCACCGGAAAAAAAAGGGCTGAAGAACAAATAACTTATATGGCCAGGTTGATGGAAGATACCAGTGACGCCATATTCTCCACAGACCCGTCGTTTACCATTCGCACCTGGAACAAGGCCGCAGAAAGACTTTTCGGCTATAGCCTGGCTGAAGTAAAAGGGAAGTCTGCAGCTGAGATCTTAAGGAGCCCGTTGAACAAGGAAGTCCGGCAATCCATCCGCGAGGAAATGACTAATGCCGGTTACTGGAAAGGAGAAGTGCAGTATCTTAAAAAGGACGACAGCCCGCTTACTATTTTTCTCTCCGCCTCTGGCATTAGAGATACGGAAGGGATGTTGGAAGGATTCGTCCTGGTTTGTCGGGACTTTACCGAAAGAAAACAGCTGGAACAACAATTACAGCAGTTCAACAAAAACCTGGAAGAACAGGTAAAGACAAAGACGGCCGAATTAACCGCCATTTTCGAGCGGATCACCGATGGTTTTATCGCAATGGATAAGAATTTATGCTATACCTATGTCAATAAGAAAGCTGGCGAATTGATCCATCACGATCCGGCTTCCCTGATCGGCAAATGGGGATGGGATGTATTTCCCGATGCTATCGGCTCCCCCACTTATCATGCTTTTAACAAGGCATTGGCCGAACAGAAAAATATAATCGATACGAACTATTATCCTCTATTGGATCTGTGGCTGGAAAATCATCTATATCCTTCGCGGGACGGTCTGTCTGTTTTTATAAGGGATATTACAGAACAAAAGAAACGGGAAAAGGAAATAACAGATTATAAATATGCATTGGACCAATCGGCAATTGTCGCTATTACGGATCAGAAAGGAATTATAAAACATGTAAATGAAAATTTTTGCAAAATATCCAAATATCTTCCGGATGAACTGATTGGTCAGGACCATCGCATAATTAATTCAGGATATCATTCCGCAGAATTTATACGGAATATTTGGGTCACTATTGCTGGAGGAAATATATGGAAGGGAGAGATTTGTAATAAAGCGAAAGACAATTCAATTTATTGGGTGGATACGACTATAGTTCCATTCCTTAATGAGAAGGGAAAACCCTATGAGTATCTAGCAATAAGAGCCGATATTACCGAACGCAAACGAAGCGAAAACGACTTGAAGCAATCCTATCAGGACATCCGTCAACTGGCGTCTCACCTGCAGGATATCCGGGAGGAGGAACGAGCAGGTATTGCAAGGGAGATACACGATGAGCTAGGGCAACAGCTTACCGGGCTTAAAATGGACCTGTCATGGATCTCCAAAAGAACAGTCATTCAAAAAGGAGATGAGATCAAACAAAAGATAGAAGGGACGATGGATCTGCTAAATACGACCATAAAGACCGTTAGGAGAATTGCCACAGAATTACGCCCGAGCATTCTCGATGACCTGGGACTCGTTTCCGCCATAGAATGGCAAAGCCAGGAATTCCAGAAAAGGTCCGGCATTCCTACAGAATTCTCCTCCGACCTGGTTGAATTCAATGCCTCTCCCTCAATTGGCATCGGGCTCTTCAGGATCTGCCAGGAATCACTGACTAATATCGCCCGTCATGCAGAGGCAAAAAATGTTTGTATAACTCTGGAAAAAAAAGGTGCTGATTTTATTCTGTTAAGAATAGAAGATGACGGAAAAGGCTTTCAAACAGATAATATCGGGCACAAAAAGACCCTGGGCCTTCTGGGCATGAAAGAGCGGACACTCATGGTGGGAGGAGATTTCGAGATCAGCAGCAAGCCCGCCGGAGGAACTACCCTGACTGTAACAGTACCATTAGCCATTAATTTACCTTAAAATACAGCAAAGAACTTATGTATCGATTCCTGATCGCAGATGATCACACAGTAGTACGCAGAGGATTAAAGCAGATCCTGCTGGAAGCATATCCATTCGCGGTCATTGAAGAAGTATCCGATGCCGAAGACCTTTTTAAAAAAGTGATCATGGAGTCATGGGATGTAGTAATATCGGATATATCCATGCCGGGCCGCAGCGGATTGGAGGCATTACAACAGATCCGGCAGGACCACCCAAAGCTTCCAATTCTTATTCTTAGCGTACACCCGGAAGACCAATATGCCATCCGCGTTTTAAAAGCAGGAGCTTCCGGCTACCTGACCAAGGATTCAGCTCCGGAAGAATTGGTAAAAGCCGTCAACCAGTTACTACTGGGAAAAAAATATATCACATCATCAATCGCGGAAAAACTGGCAACTACGCTCGATCAGAATGCCGAAAAGAAACCCCATGAATATCTATCAGACAGGGAGTTCGAAGTAATGAAGCAGCTTGCCGCCGGAAAATCGGTATCCGAAATCGCCGAGAAGATGTCCCTTAGCGTGACCACGATAAGTACCTATCGGGCAAGGATTATGACGAAGATGAATTTAAAGACCAATGCTGACCTGACACTATATTCGATAGAACAAAAAATTCTGTGACCAATCTTTTATAAAACAGCCCGGCAAATCGTGTAGAATAACTACTACAGCCTTCCCTGCACTTGTACTATATGAATATTAATTCTCCCCTACATTCAAAATACCTGCTTCTACTTAATTTTGCCTGTGATACAAACAATAATGTCCCTGAAGTCAATTTTAATAGTGGACGATTCCACAATCATTGTCGATCGCCTGCATAATATGCTGAGAGTTTTGGAAAATGCCGGAACGATCAGGCAGGCCGGAGATTATTCCACCGCAACAACATTACTTACGGAAAGCCAGCCCGACCTCGTATTGCTGGATATCAACCTTCCCGGCAGAAGCGGCATAGCTCTCCTGCAATACATCAAAAGCGTTTACCCTTCGATCCTCGTCATTATGATCACTAACCAGGCGGACGATTATTACAGAAAGATATGCCACCGGTTGGGAGCGGACCATTTTGTAGATAAATCCAGAGATTTTGAGCAAATCCCTTCGATTATTTCTTCTCTCCTGTAAAGGATATACTACAGGTCGCCTGGCCGGAATATTACAATAATAAGAGGCTGCCTCCTACCTTCTACAGGTGATTATCCCGCTAATTTTGGACATATTCCCGCAAAATGGCAGGCATCAAGACAATTTTGATCATAGACGACTCTCCCATCATCACATCCAGATTGAGATATTTGCTGGAAAGCCTGTCCGACACAGGGCTGATCCTTCATGCCGACAACTATGCCAAAGCCTTACCCCTCCTGCAGGGCTATTCCCCTGATATCGTCCTGCTGGACATCCACCTTCCGGATATCAACGGCATCGAAGCCCTGCAATATATCAAAAAAGAATTCTCCCCTATCATCGTGATCATGATGTCGAACCAGGCCTGGCCGATCTACCGAAGCCGCTGCAAAGCACTGGGAGCAAACTTCTTCATCGACAAATCGACGGAGTTCTCCCTGATCCCCCAGATCATCACTTCCCTTCTCTAGCTTATTCCCATATTACAGCGCGTAGTGTAACTACTACACAGAGCTTTTATTTAATGGACTCGAAATCCAGATAATGCTCTATTTCACCCCCCCTTTGTCTCTTGTTTCTTTGTATCAGCAAAACAGAGAAGCGATGAAAACTGAAAAAAAAGTCATTCTGATCGTAGATCAATCTCTCCTGGTGCTGGAAAGAATGATCCCCATTTTGGAAGATCTACCCAATGTCCAATTTGTCTTACATGCAGGGAACTACCGGCAAGCTGTTGGACTATTGGGGAACCTCAAACCAGATCTACTGCTGATGGACATCGCTCTTCCGGATAATAGCGGCATCGAGCTTTTAAGGCTGGTCAAAGAAAAATACAACAATATAATTGTGTTCATAAACACTAATATGGTTTCTGATCAACACAGCAGCTTCTGCCGGAAACTGGGTGCAAGCCGGTTCTTCGACAAGTCTGCTGATCAGGAGCAGATGATGGAAGCCATTTCATCCAACTATTAACAATAAGATCCCGCAACCATGAAAAACAATGCCATCCAAATGCCCGAGCGTCCACCCCGGCAGCATACAGAACCCAGGCAAGTCCTTCGCCATCAAAAATCCATCGCAGAATCGATCATCCAGGCTCAGCAGGACGAACGCGCTCGGATCGGGAACGAGCTGCATGACAACGTTAATCAGATCCTTACATGCGCCCATTTATATATTGCCACTCTTGACAGGGAAAATCCGGATTTTGAAATATTAAAGAAGAGGGCCTTGGATTTTCTGCTCACGGGGATCGAAGAGATCCGTAATCTGTCCCGCGAAATGGTTATGCACGATTTTCAGAAAGATGGCCTTATAGGCAGTGTCCGCAACCTGGTCGATGACATCTGTCGTTGCAAGGCTTTTTCCATCCAGTTCATCCATAATGATATCAATACGATCGAAGCGCTGAATCCAAATATCAAGATCACCATATTGCGGATCATACAGGAGCAGGTAAAGAATATAATCAAATACAGCCGGGGAACAAATATTCAGATATCCCTCCACTGCTGTGACCTCCAATTCCGTCTCCAGGTAAAAGATGATGGTTTGGGCTTCGATCCGAAAATAACCAAACGTGGATTAGGTCTGTCCAATATCTATGAAAGAACCCGCCTTTATAATGGGAAGGTATTTCTCGACACTGCGCCGGGACGGGGTTGCTCGTTGATCGTAAATATTCCTCTTGGTCCTTTTATTGCCCTGTCGAAAAATACTATTTCCTATATCAAACCAGCTTGATCAGTATCCAATGTCCAGATCTGTACCCAACGTCTATGTCCAATTGTCCGTGCCCTATGTAAAACCAATGTTCATCCGTACCCTATGTCAAGACTAATTACCTCTAAATTTTTAAAATGAAAGCCCTTTCAAGCAGTTACAGCAATGGCATCTTCAATGATCACCCGGACAGTGGAAAGATCGATACCAAAAAAGTGCAGTTGGTGCTGGGATTCGGCGCCCGAACCATACTGACTCGGGAAGGCTTTTATGAACAGCTGCGACTAGTCTATCCCGCGGCTAAAATCGTTTTTGCGTCCACCTCCGGCGAGATCTTTGATGATAAAGTACTGGATAATACGGTATCCGTCACCGCCATAGAATTTGAAAAAACAAATATCCGGACCGCGTCTACAAATATTAATGACTGCGACGGAGACAGCTACCAGGCCGGCATCACACTGATAAAGGAGCTGGGGTTATCAGACAACCTCTGTTATATTATGATCCTTTCCGACGGGGGGCTGGTCAACGGGAGCGAGCTTGTCGACGGCATCGAGAGCATCCTTCAACATAGGGTTCCGGTTACGGGAGGGCTTGCGGGTGACGGCATCGATTTCAATACCACGGTTGTTGGGCTTGATAAAAAACCCGAACCGGGAATCATAGTCGCCATCGGCTTTTACGGTACATCCCTGGCTATTGCGCATTGCAGCATGGGAGGATGGGAAATGTTCGGTCCCGAGATAGTCGTAACCCGGTCGACCAGCAACCGTCTTTTCGGACTTAATGATAAAAACGCACTGGAACTCTACCGGAAATACCTTGGACCCTATGCCGATCAGCTACCCGGGTCTGCATTGCTTTTTCCCCTGTCTGTGAAACTGCATCAGGGTAGCCCGCCTGTAGTCAGGACCATCCTCTCCATAGATACAGAGACCGGCTGTATGATCTTTGCCGGAGACGTACCACAGGGATCTAAGATCCGATTTATGAGAGCCAATTTCGACAGACTGATCGATGCTGCCAGCGAGGCGGCAGCAGGAACATTAAAGAGCCTGGCCTCCTCACACCCAAAACTGGCAATACTTATCAGCTGCGTAGGCCGCAAAATCATTCTTGACAACAGGATCGATGAGGAAGTGGAAGCAGTCAGAGGGATATATAACGGCAAAACCCTCCTTACAGGCTTTTATTCCTATGGAGAGATCTCCCCTCTTTCCAATGGCACTCCCTGCGAGCTTCATAATCAGTCTATTACCATTACTACTTTTGATGAATTATAAATCTCTGCTATGGCCAGGAACAAGTTGTTGGAAAAACAGATCAAAAACCATCTGACACCGGATCTTCTGGAAAAGGAAGAAGTGCAGCAACTGCTGAATGCCGTCAACAATTCCTATAACTCCTACGAACGGGACAGGGACTTGTCTGCGCATGCTTTCCAGATAAGCGAGCAGGAATATGAAATAATGAACCAGCAGCTCCAGGCAGAGATCGGTCTGAAGAAGCTGGGAATAAAGAATTTGAAAGAAACCATTAATAGTATGGAGGCGCCCGGTAATCGGCCCGGGACCATCGACGATGACGAGGACAACCTGCTCTTTGCACTTTCTTATCTAATGGATTCTGTAGCCCGGCAAAAAATGATGGAGATGGAATTACATCGTCTTTCTCTCGTAGCCAGTGCCAATGAGAACGGTGTCCTGTTTACCGATGCGGCGGGTAATATCTTTTGGGCGAACGAGGGTTTTTCCCGCCTCACCGGTTATACCCAGGAAGAGATAATCGGCAACACGCCCATCGGTCTCTGCAAAGGGCCGCTTAGCAATAAAGACAGCCTGAAGGAAATGCTGGCAGCATTTCATACCGGAGAGAATTTCACGATCGAAGTCATTCATTACCGCAAGGACGGCAGCTATTTCTGGGGGAGGGTAAAAGGCCAATCCATCCTGGATGAAAAACACGAAAATGTCCAGTACTTCGCCATGATAGAAGACATTACCGTACAGAAAAAGATGGAGCTTGACCTGATCGAGGCAAAGGAGCAGGCCGAAGAATCATCACTTGCAAAAGAGACATTTCTGGCCAATATGAGCCATGAGATCCGAACGCCGATGAACGCCATACTGGGAATGTGCCAGCAGCTCAAAAAAACCGACCTCGACAAGAACCAGCGGTTCTACCTGGACACCGTCAATTCTGCGGCCGAAAATCTACTTGTCGTGATCAACGATATTCTGGACATTACAAAGATAGAGGCCGGCAAGCTCGATCTTGAAAATATCGGCTTCCGGCTGAATGAGGTATTGGCCCGCGTGACACAGGTGATGCTTCACAAGGCACAGGAAAAAGGAGTACAGCTTTCGTTCTGTGTCGACGATTCTATTCATCCTGTGTTAAAGGGCGACCCATATCGTCTCAACCAGGTCCTCCTGAATCTTGTCGGGAATGCCCTGAAATTTACCCCCAAAGGTTCGGTATTGATCGAATGTAAGGCCAGCGGCCCTCTCAACATCGGCGAAACCCAATGTATCCGGATCAACGTGAAAGATACGGGCATTGGAATGGAGCAGCAGTTTATCGACCGGCTTTTTGATAAATTCAGCCAGGAAGATAAGTCGGTGACCCGTAAATACGGAGGGACAGGTCTGGGTATGAGCATTTCCAAACAGCTCGTAGAATTAATGAATGGCACGATTCGGGTCCAAAGCCATAAGGGAGAGGGCACGGAAATAATCCTGACCATTCCATTTGACAGGGGGCAGGAATCCGACCTTAGACAAAACGAAGAAATAAATGCCGGCCCGGCCATTTTCCAGGGTAAGAAGATCCTTCTTGTCGAAGATAACGAAATGAATAGGCTGGTTGCAGTGACCGTACTCGGAAGTTATGGCGCCATTATCAATGAGGCTGTCAATGGAGCCGAAGCCCTGAATGCATTGAAAAAGGGGGAGTACGATCTTGTATTGATGGACGTGCAAATGCCTGTGATGGACGGATTGGAGGCTACGCAGCGAATTCGTACTGAATTGAACTCAACCATACCTGTCATTGCTTTCACAGCCAATGCCTTAAAGGGTGAGATCGACAAATGCCTTGCAGCCGGAATGAATGACTACGTCTCGAAACCCTTTGAAGAAAATAAGCTTATCCGGACGATCGCGCATTGGCTGGGTCACTACCCGACCACCCTGAATGAAACAAAGGAACCAATCCCGGACACGGTTTTGTACGATCTTACTCAATTACGCTCAGCTGCCAGAGGGGACATGAAATTTGTAAAAAAAATGGTCCTGCTCTTTCTTCAACAGGTGCCGGCTGAAATAAAGGAAATGCTGGCCGCCCATTCTGAAAACAACTTTGAATTTATCAGAAGAACCGCTCACCGGATAAAACCAATGCTGCATAATTTCGGAATAACAAGCCTTAAGGACGATATGATTGAACTTGAAAAACTACTCCCCGGCAATGCACATGGCGATCAGGCATTCACGATCTTGAAGAAAGCGGAATCAATTATTACACAAGCAGCTGCCGGTCTCAAAAAGGATTTTGAACTTAACGACAATGCGAATGCCTCCGTCACTTTCCGGTCCAACTACGAAAATTGCTGATCCTTCCTATCTGCCTGTTTATAAGCCTATCGGGTTCGGCGGCCAACCGCTACTGGGTTGGCTCTGTTCCTTCCAATTGGAATAATGTATCGAATTGGTCGACGACGTCCGGAGGATTGCCAGGCGCATGGGTGGTGGCGGTTCCTCAACGAAGACTACTCTTCCAATATCATTCGGGCCAAAGGTTTGTTCTGGTTGGCCTCACGCCCAGATCTGGCTATCAACTTCAGTCAGGCCGGCAGCAGCCTCCGCGTAGAAAATGCCGGTAGTTGGTGGACAAGTATGCCTTATGCCAAACGTATCGCCAACCCTTCTTTTGTGCAGCACCAATCCCAAATCGAACAACGCTGGACCAAAGAACGGGGCGACCGGGTGAATGAGCTGGTATTCATCGGCAAGGATCTGGAAAAAGACAAATACCTGCAAGCCATACACGAATGCCTGCTGACCGAAGAAGAAGCACGCAACTGGCAACAAAAGCCCTGGCAGGACTCCTTCCCCATCTCCAAATGATTGCCACGCCCGATAGGGAAAAAATGTATTTCGAATCGGTATTACACCCTGACAGCAACGCTCCTATTACATCAAACTTGTGACAAGCCTCCGTCTACAGATAACTCAATTCCGGTGACAAAACTGGAAGCATTTGAAGCTAAAAACAATGCGGCTGAAGCAATTTCTTCAGGCTGCCCTTTCCTTCCCATGGGTACCATTGAAATTATGAAGTCTTGTGCTTCTTTTGGTCCCGAATTGAAGAATTCCGAATCAATTGGGCCGGGATTGATAACGTTCACCCTTATATTCATCGATTTTAGTTCATTTGTCCAGGTTCTGGCAAATGAACGTAGGGTAGCTTTGCTGGCGCTATATAAACTTAAACCTGCAAAACCTTTAACAGCAGCAATGGATCCCGTCATAATGATAGAACCACCATCTTTAAACAAGGGTAGTGCTTTTTGCACCGCAAATATTACTCCTTTTACATTCAGGTTAAACAATTTATCAAAATGTTCTTCCGTAATCATTCCTAATGGACCAAAATCACCCGCTGCGGCATTCGTAAAAAGAATATCTACTTTGCCTTTTTCCTCCTTTACTGTCTCAAATAATCGGTCCAGATCATCAAGATTGCCAGCGTCTCCCTGGATTCCCTTTACATTGCCTCCTATTACTTTTACAGCCGCATCAAGCTGTTCTTGCCGACGTCCGGTAATATATACATAAGCACCTTCTTTTACAAAAAGCTTTGCTGTTGCTAACGCCATTCCTGAAGTAGCACCTGTAATGACGGCTACCTTATTTTCTAAAGTTCTCATTTTGCCTTACGTTTGTTTATAGGACAAAATTCGTTTTACTACTTTTAAAGTTGTAGTAAAAACAGGACTCTGAATGGTGAATTTAGGACAAACGATAAGCTTGCAGTGCATAAAGAACGTTACCGATGTTGATATACCTTTCAAATTCGGACTCCAATAGATGGATATGCGGATTTGAAAAAATGTTTTCGAGAAATGTCAATTCTGAGATTTCGTTTCTCTCCTTTAGCTGATTAATGAATTTGGCGGTGAATAGAATTGCTCCGCCATCAATTTCTTGCTTGGAATTCACGAAATCATTTTCATGGACCTGTCCGGGATAAACGACATCGCGAAGTCAATACTTTCGTCTGGATGGCCAAACAGCTGACCTAATGGATACTTTTTGATAATTTCCATTTTGCAGATTCCTTTGGGAAGATATTCGTTATAATAATTTTAATATATATTATTCGGTAGCGCGCTCTCTAAAATGCCCGGGTGTAGTTTCTGTGCAATTCCTAAAAGCCCGTATAAAATAAGAAGTATCTTCAAAGCCAAGACAATAGCCAATTTCAGAGATATTCCAGTTGGTATACTTTAATAAAGCTCTCGCCTCCAATATCAGCCTTTCTAATATAAATTGTGAAGTGGTTTTCCCTGTCGTTTTCTTAATGGCTCTGTTCAGATGGTTGATATGGATGGATAATTGATTGGCAAAATCCTGGGCTGTACGTATTTTCATGGACTGCTGCGGCGTATCTATCGGAAATTGCAATTCTAATAATTCGATAAATAAATTATATATACGAGTATTGGCATTTGAATCTCTATTGATGGAAACATCAGCTGAACGAAGCTTCATTGCTTTATGTATCAATTGGATCAGATATGTGCGTAACAAATCATATTTGAATTTGTAATCAGAACGTATCTCGTCCTGCATATCGAGATATATTTGCCTGAAAGTATCAACATCCTTTGGCTCAACTGTAAAGCAAGGGTTTCCGCCAGGCTGGTAAACAGGATAATCTTTTGTGTTACGAAATGATTCAAAGAAATCTTCCTTAAAAATACATAAATAACCAGTCACATCATGTTTGACAAATTCAAATTTGTAAGGTATGTAAGGATGTACAAATATTAAAGCAGTTCCGTTTATTTCAATAGATTTGTCAGCATAGTGAAAAATAAAATGCCCATTGAGCATTTTAATTTTATAAAAATCCTTTCTTCTGTAATTGGTGTTGTTATGCGAGGGTGTAGCCTGCTCTGTAATATCAAATACATTGAAATGGCCAGGCTCGTTTCTAAAGCCGTAAGGAATGAGATTGGGTCTGTTTTTATAAAACTCTTCAATCGTTTCTCTTTCTTCTTCACTTTTCATTTTTGCCTGTTTTTACAAATACAGCTGCTCAATCAGCTCCTTGTGCGAAGATAAAAAATAACCAAATGAAGTAAGATGATTCTTCATGAAATATCACCCAATGGTTTAATTTTTCTACTATTTGTTTGATTTATCCTATTGGGGTATTTCAAGCCATGATAATTTTGTATTTTAACAATATCTGGAGAATGAAATACAGGAAATTAGGCAAGACAAATGAACAGCTATCAACCGTAGGTTTAGGTTGTATGGGAATGTCACAATTTTATAGCGGTAGAAATGAGACGGAAAGCATTAAGACCTTACACCGGGCATTGGATTTAGGAATTAATTTTTGGGACACTGCCGACTATTACGGAAACGGAAGTAATGAGGAATTAATTTCCAAAGTCTTAAAAGACAATAGGAGCAAAATATTTCTAGCAACAAAGTTTGCGGCACGCAATAGTATTTTCAATGATCCGACATCTCCACCCATAATTGATAATTCACCGAAGTGGATTCGTGAAGCGGTTGAGATGAGTTTAAAAAGATTAAAAACTGACCATATCGATCTCTATTACCTGCATCGATATAATCCTGAGTGGCAGTTAGAGGAGACGATTAGCGTTATGGCTGAATTGGTAAAACAAGGCAAAGTGAAATATCTCGGTGTCTGCAATTTAACGGCGATGGAATTGCAAAGGGCAAATGCCGTTCATCCAATTGCTGCCATTCAAAGCGAATTTTCTCTTCTGTTTCGCGAAGCTGAAAATGAAGTGGTTCCTATGGCAAAAAAATTAGAAATTTCTTTTGTGCCTTACGCACCACTGGTACGGGGTATTTTTTCTGAAAAGTTCGAACTGGATGACTTGGAAGCGGATGATTTTAGGCGTAGCAATCCCCGTTTTCAGGAGCCTCATTATACAAACAACCGGAATCTGGCCAAGGCTATTCACGAAATTGCCCGGCAAAAGAAAATTAGTGCTACACAGCTTGCCCTTGCCTGGATACTAAATAAGCATACTGATATGATTCCTATTCCTGGCACAAAAAAAGTGAAATACCTGGAGGATAATGCGGCTACAGCAAATGTCGATTTAAGCGATGATGAAATAAAAAGTATAGAATCTGTTGTGGCTGAATACCCAAATACCGGTGAGCAATATTGAAAATAAACAATTCTTCTTCTCTAATTGTGTAACATACACAAATTTGGGGGGTCAGAAGAACAAGCAAACGAGCGGGCATGGCCCGCTCGCTTTATTTAACGCTGCGCGGATCTGCGATCCAGCTGGCTTCCGCTCCGCGCCAAATAAAAAAGACCGCCGATCGCCGGTCCTTTACTTGTTCTTCGAGGCCCCGAGCGTACAATTTTCGAACCATTTCATGATGGATCTAAAAAGGCTTGCGGCCTTATTCATATGAAAACAAAATCGCAATTAAATAATAATCAACATATTATACAATATTCCTATAACCTTTCCAACGCGGTAACTTATTGTATATTTGTATAGTGAGCGATCTTTCTACCATACAGGATAAACTTCGTCAGATAAAACCTGAATTATCTGAAAAGTACCATGTCAATTCCATCGGCCTTTTCGGCTCTGTTGTCAGAGCCGATTTTAAGCCGGAGAGCGATGTTGACATCCTGGTTGACTTTAGCCAGCCCATTGGTATTGAGTTTATCGATCTGGCCGACGAGCTGGAAAAATTACTTGACAGAAAAGTCGATCTTGTATCAAAAGCAGGCATAAAACCCCAATACTATCAGGCAATAGAGTCCGAAATACTTTATGTCTAAAAGATCTCCCCGACTTTTACTGGAAGATATAATTGGAAGCGCCAATAAGATACTAACCTATACGGAAGGGCTTTCTTATGAGCAGTTCCTGGCCGATGACAAAACTATCGACGCGGTTATCCGGAATTTCGAGATCATCGGAGAAGCGGCAAACAGGCTGCCCGAAGAAATAAGAGATCAATATTCCAATATAGACTGGCACCGGATAAGAGGATTTAGAAATAGGATTGTGCACGACTACATGGGTATTGATTACAAAATCGTATGGCTAATCAAAGAAAATTTCCTACCATCAATGATCACTGAGATCAAAAAAATCCTACCAAATTCAGCTCTATAATATTATGGGATTTTTCAACGAATTGATAACAAAAATGGAGTGTTCCAATTGTAATAAATCTTACGAATTCCGAATCCAATTTAAATACGGAGCCACCAGGCAATTAGAATATAGGCTTGGTGATAAAATAATTTGGGGGTATAACGAAGTGGGAGAGCCTAACGCCTCTAATGTAAAGGTGTACGGTATATCAAGCAAACAAGAATGTCCATTTTGTCACCATAAGGAACAAAATGAGCAATTTAATGAATTTGACATCTATCTGAAAGACGATGTTATTACACATTTCGACACAATGCAAGACTTAAAGGACTACTTTTCAGGCGAAGGAACTCATAAACTTTTATCTGAATAGTTTGCTTAAACCATGGAACTTACCCTTCTTGTTATCAGGTCCGCAATACCAGAGCAGCTTTCTGAATTTTATAAGCGTCTCGGCATGAGCTTCGAATACCATAGTCGTGGTATTTGTATTTAAAAATTAAGATTGGGCCTCGGGAAGACATAAAAGGGCAATAATTCTCGAACCTCTCAAATCAATGAGGTTATTACCATTATATTCAATCTGGACGTGACTTTCACAAAACAAAAGAGCGGACAAAATGGAATCTGTTCCATCTTATCCGCTTTCGAGGTTTCGAGCGGATTACCTCCGGCTTCGCCTCCGGTGATCCGCCGTTTGGGGGGCCTGAAGAACAAGCAAACGAGCGGGCGTGGCCCGCTCGCTTTATTTACCGCTGCGCGGATCTGCGAGCCAGCTCGCATCCGCTCCGCGCCAAATAAAAAAGGACCGCCGATCGGCGGTCCTTTGCTTGTTCTTCGAGGTTTCGAGCGGATTCGAACCGCTGTAGAAGGTTTTGCAGACCTCTGCCTAGCCACTCGGCCACGAAACCACTTAAAAATCACCCTTCTCAAATTCCAGACCCGAAAGATCCGTATTTTTTTGGGCAGGTGCAAAATTAAGATAATTTTGAACAAGTTGGAAAAAAAACGCGCAATTTATGCAAGCAATCGCTGAAAGTGAACTTATTATCAATGCCCGCGGAGCCATTTATCACCTCAACCTCCGGCCCGAAGAGCTCGCCCCCACTGTATTGACCGTCGGAGACCCCGACCGGGTAGCCCTGGTCACCAAATATTTCGATACGATCGAGTTTAAAGCCCAACACAGGGAATTTGTAGCCCATACCGGCTATCTTGGCAAAAAAAGACTAACTGTCGTCTCCACCGGCATCGGAACCGACAACATCGACATCGTCCTCAACGAGCTGGATGCGCTGGTCAACATCGATTTTACCACCCGTACCATCAAACCCCAGCTGACCCCTCTCACCATCATCCGTATGGGCACCTCCGGCTCCTTACAGGAAAATATACCCGTAGACAGCTGGGTGGCGTCCACTCACGGCCTTGGCATCGACAATCTGCTCAATTTCTACCGCCACGAAGAGAATGAAGAAGAAAAACAGCTGCTCCATTCCTTCGCTACTCAGACCCAACTGCACCATCGCCTCGCCCAACCCTATATCAGCGGCGCCAGCGCCTCCCTGCTACGCCATTTTACCGAAGGCTTCCACCATGGCATCACGGTCACCTGCCCGGGGTTCTACGGTCCGCAGGGCAGGGTCCTGAGACTTGGCCTGAGCCAGCCTGAACTGATCGATCGCCTCACGAGCTTTTCCTACGGCCCCCATCGAATCACCAATTTCGAAATGGAAACGGCAGGCATCTACGGCCTGGGCAGAATGCTGGGACATTACTGCCTTAGTCTCAGCGCAATAGTCGCCAACCGGGTGTCGAAACAATTTTCCAGGGACGGCAACAAGGCTGTTGAAGGCCTGATCCAGGAGACACTGAGGATCGTAGGAGGCCTCTAGCCGGCCCGGTCCTCTGCCCGCCCCTTCGCCTACCCCGCTAGGACGGTTCGCCCGAATAAGCTATTTTTGTTACCGAAATGAACAAGATGAACTTCTTCAAATACCAGGGGACAGGGAATGATTTTATAATTTTGGACAATCGGAACTGGAGCTATACCGCATTGACGATGGAAAAGGTCCGCTTCCTTTGCGACAGGCGTTTTGGCATAGGAGCCGACGGGCTGATGCTGCTCAACCCTAATCCCGCCTATGACTTTGAAATGAAATATTACAATTCAGACGGCCGGGAAAGCTCGATGTGTGGCAACGGAGGGCGCTGCCTGGTCAAATTCGCATATGACCTGGGCATCCGCAAGCCGGAATATAATTTCCTGGCCATAGACGGCCCCCACCTGGCCGAGATCGACGTGGACGGCATCGTCAGCCTTAAAATGAAGGATGTAAAGGATATCACCGACTATCACGGCGACTTTCTGCTCGACACGGGCTCCCCTCACTACGTGAAAATGGTCACGGACGTGATGGACCTCGACGTTTTTCATAAGGGCATGGATATCCGTTATAACAGCAATTTCGCAAAAGAAGGCATAAATGTCAACTTCGTAGAGCAGCGACGCCCTGATGAGATCATCGTTCGCACCTACGAAAGAGGCGTCGAAGACGAAACCCTGTCCTGTGGCACCGGCGTCACAGCCAGCGCCCTGGCGTCTTATCACAACGAAGTGGGTTACAATTATGTCAAGGTGATCACCAAGGGAGGAAAGCTGACCGTGAGGTTCGATCGCACCAACGACAACACCTATGAGAACATCTGGCTCTGCGGCCCCGCAGTAAAGGTATTCGAAGGAACCATCGAAAATTAGTCCACCATACCCCCTTAACTAACTCATGATCCAGTTTTTCAGGAACATCAATCACCAAACCATTGAGGTCGACAACGCGGCAGACGGCGCATGGGTGAATGTCCTCCCGCCCCTGAAGCAGCAGGAGTTCTCCAACCTGTCCGACGAACTGGACATCCCCCTCGATTTTCTCACCGACTCGCTGGATATCGACGAACGCGCCCGTTTCGATGAAGAGGACAACGTAAAGCTGATCGTGATCAAAACGCCCACCGAGAACAATTCCTTCAACGAAAGCGACGCTTATTACATCACGATCCCGATCTGTATCATCCTTACCCATACCCAGATCGTCACCGTCAACTCCTTCGAGAACGGAGCCATAAAAAAATTCCTCAACACCTTCCAGAACAGGCACCCCGATAAAAAGAACATGATGGTCCTGAAGATCTTCGAGAAGATCACACAGACCTTTATGGAATACCTGAAAGAGATCAACCAGCGCCGCAACCTCATGGAGCAAAAACTCTACGCGTCCAACCGCAACGAGGAATTGCTTGAGCTGATGAAGATCCAAAAAAGTATGGTCTATTTTATAACAGCATTGCGATCGAACGAAATGCTCCTGCTCAAGCTCGCCCGCACCAATTTCCTGGGCCTCATCGACGAAGAAAAAGAGATCCTCGATGACCTGGCTGTAGATATGTCCCAGGCCCTTGAAATGGCCAATATTTATACGAATATCCTCAGCAGCACCCTCGACGCCTTTGCCAGCATCATCAACAACAACATGAACAATGTGTTGAAACGGCTGACGTCCATCACCATCATCCTGTCCCTGCCAGCATTAGTGTCGGGCATTTATGGCATGAACGTACCCATCCCCTATGCTAACTCACACTACGCCTTTTATATACCGATTGTCTTGTCGATTGGCATCTCCATTATCATTAGCTGGTATTTTATGAAAAAGAAATGGTTTTAATATGTTCAATCTGAGAGTATACGGACTCCTGCTGGGAGAGAACAAACAGGTCCTTGTTAGCGATGAATATATCCGGGGTCACTATTATACAAAATTCCCCGGCGGAGGCCTGGAATTCGGAGAAGGCACAAGAGATTGCCTCAAGAGAGAATTCAAAGAAGAGATGGACCTTGACGTCGAAGTCACCGATCACCTCTATACCACCGATTTTTTCCAGATGTCGGCATTCAATCCCGAACATCAGATAATCTCCATCTATTATTTTGTCCGGGCACTGGAGCCGATCAAGGCCCCAATCCGCACGACACCCTTCGATTTCGACGAACGGGAATTAAAAATATATGCAGAGAAAAAGGAGATCGAGACCTTTCGGTTTATCTACTGGGAAAGCTTCAGCGGGGAAAGCGTAACGCTGCCGATCGATAAAGTAGTGGCGGACCTGGTAAAGAAAAATTATTAACCCTCTACTGGGTTCTCCGGCGTCTCCAAAACCAATTCTAAAAACTTCAAATCCAACCATCTCCCAAACTTATACCCCACCTCCTTAAAATGCGCGACCTCCACAAATCCAAATGACTCATGCAACCTCACACTCGCATCATTCGTAGCATCGATACCCGCAATAATAGCATGTAACCCCTTCTCTCGCGCCGAGTCGATCAGCGGCTTGATCAGCAACTTGCCAATACCCTTACCCCGCTGCCCTTCCGCCACATATACAGAGTTCTCTACGGTGTACTTATACGCAGCCCAGGCGCGAAAAGGACCGTACGAACTAAGCCCGACAACCTTGCCCCCGTCCTCCGCAACAAAGACAGGATAACCGTCTTTCATTTTCGCATCATACCAGGCCTTGCGCATTTCCAATGTCTGCGCTTCGTATTGATAGACCGCTGTCGTATTAAGAATAATTTGATTGTAGATCTCGGAGATCGTAGGTATATCTGCTTCCCGAGCAGGACGAATAGTGATCATCTTTTTACCCCCAGTTTTTCGATCATCTCCTCGCCTATCCCCTCAGCACTAATACCAAAACCCGTTACAAGCGACCCTTTTTCACCATTTTTTGATTCGATGGCATACACCACAGCCTCATCGGCGGGATCGCTGTTGCCCTCAAAACGGTAAAATTCCGTGATCTCAAAATCAGCAGGGGAAAGGGACAGAGGTGTTTTGCCACAGCAGATCTTATCGGCCTCCAGGTTGAAGTCGATAATATATCCTCTTTGCTTAAGGCCATTGACGGCTTCCGCTACGGTATCGTAAGTGAACATATTGACCGGGTTTGAAATTTCTAAAAAGATTTCCGGCACAAGTTACGAATTTTACGTTACCAGCTGATGCGTCTGCTTTACTACACCCATCACAAACGTGCTTTGCACATGCCCGATATTCTCTACCTGCCCCAGCTTATTGACATGAAAATCATAGTAGGCATCCATATTCTCCACCGCCACCTTGAGCAGGAAGTCAAACTCTCCCGAGATGATAAAACATTCCGTGATCTCCGGGATCTCATGTACCGTCCTGATAAAACGCGCCCCCGATTTTTTATTATGCTCCTTCAACGATACATAACAGATCGCCAGCAGACCCCGCCTCACCTTTGAATGGTCCAGCAGGGTCGCATACTGCCGGATGACGCCGGTCTCCTCGAGCCGCCGGATCCGCTCGTGTACCGGCGTAGTGCTGAGATGTACCTGGGCAGCGATCTCCCTGACAGTGATCTTGGCATTTTCCTGCAAAAGACGTAAGATGGCCTTGTCCTTTTCGTCCAGGTCAACCGGCTGATTAGCCGGTTTTTCTTTTTGGAGGTCTTTTTCCATGGCTTCCTTGCATTTTGTTCTATAAAATTACCTTAAAATATGTTTTTCTTCCAAATTTCACAAGATTATCTATAATTTTGTTCTACAGATTTACCTTTGTCAAAATTATAAAAACAGTTTTCCAATGTCAACAAAAACTCAGAGCATCGACCTGAAGCTCCCTTATAAGGTGAAAGATATGAGCCTGGCAGAATGGGGCCGTAAAGAGATCCGTCTTGCAGAAGCTGAAATGCCCGGTTTGATGGCCATCCGTGCCGAATATGGCAAACAGCAGCCCCTGAAAGGAGCCCGTATCGCAGGTTGCCTGCATATGACCATCCAGACAGCCGTGCTGATCGAAACCCTGGTTGCATTGGGCGCCGAAGTCCGCTGGAGCAGCTGCAATATCTTCTCTACACAGGACCAGGCCGCTGCAGCTATCGCCGCTGCCGGTATCGGCGTATTTGCATGGAAAGGCCAGACGCAGGAAGAAGCTGACTGGTGTATCGAGCAGACTCTGTTCTTCGGTAGTACCGATCGTCCCCTGAACATGATCCTCGACGACGGTGGCGACCTGACCAATATCGTATTCGACAAATACTCCGAACTGGTACAGCATATCAAGGGCCTGAGCGAAGAGACCACTACCGGTGTTCACCGCCTGTACGAAAGAATGGAAAAAGGCACCCTGCCAATCCCTGCGATCAACGTCAACGACTCTGTTACCAAATCCAAGTTCGACAACAAATACGGCTGTAAAGAATCCCTGGTTGACTCTATCCGCCGTGCTACGGACGTAATGATGGCCGGAAAGGTTGCCGTTGTAGGCAGCTATGGTGACGTAGGTAAGGGCTCAGCCGCTTCCCTTAAAGGTGCTGGCTGCCGCGTGATCGTTACCGAGATCGACCCCATCTGCGCACTCCAGGCCGCTATGGACGGATTCGAAGTAAAGAAAATGGTTGATGCCGTGAAAGAAGCTGATATCATCGTTACCGCTTCCGGCTGCCGCGACCTGATCACGGAAAAACATTTCCGCCTGATGAAAGACAAAGCCATTGTTTGTAACATCGGACATTTCGACATCGAGATCGATATGGCATGGCTCAACAAGAATTATGGCAATACAAAAGACACTATTAAGCCACAGGTCGACGTCTACAACATCGACGGCAAGGAAGTGATCATCCTGGCAGAAGGCCGCCTGGTTAACCTCGGCTGCGCTACCGGTCACCCCTCTTTCGTAATGAGCAACTCTTTCTCCAACCAGACACTGGCCCAGATCGAGCTGTGGACCAATACCAGCAAATACGAGAACAAAGTTTACGTTCTGCCGAAACACCTCGATGAAAAGGTAGCCCGTTTGCACCTCGCCAAGATCGGCGTAGAACTCGACGAACTCACGAACGCACAGGCTGAATACCTGGGTATTCCGAAAGCTGGTCCGTTCAAACCCGAACACTATCGCTACTAGTAGATAACGCACCAATTATAGAAATCCCCGGCAAAAACCGGGGATTTTTTTATGCAAGACAACTAATTCTACCAGCGCCTTCACCACTCACCGTGCCAGGCTCACAATCGCCCACAGCGTCACTCCCGATATCAAAACCCATAACAACACTCCCTGCAACATAGGCTTAAAACCCGTATTTTTCAATACCTCACGAGTCAACCCCGATCCGATAAGAAACAGCGTCAGCGTCAGCCCGGCATGAGAAGCCTGAACGATGGCATGACTCAGAGCAGGCATCGGCAGCCAGGTGTTCACCAGAATAGCAAGAACAAACAGACCGATAAACCAGGGTATCTTTATCTTCGCCTTCCCACTCCCCCCTCTAAAAAATACCGCCGCCAGCAAAGAAACCGGTATGATCCATAATGCCCTCGCCAGCTTAACCGTCGTAGCGATCTGCAACGCCTCCGGACCATATCTGCCCGCCGCACCAACCACCGAGCTGGTGTCATGGATCGCAATCGCACTCCATAAACCAAACTGCGACTGACTAAGATGTAACAGATGCCCGATCACAGGAAACAGGAACAACGCGACAGAGTTCAGGATAAATACCACCCCAAGAGCCACCGATACCTGGCGCTCTTCCGCTCTGATCACCGGCGACAACGCCGCAATCGCACTACCCCCACAGATAGCAGTCCCTCCGGCAATAAGTAAGGACGTCTTTTTCTCTATCTTAAAAAATCGACCCATCAGCAACCCAACCGTCAGCGTTCCGGCAATAGAAGCCACCGTAAACAGGATACCTTCCCTGCCCGCCTTCAACGCGCTGGCGGCATTCATGCCAAAACCGAGTCCCACGACGGAGACCTGGAGAAGGATATGTGTAGCCTTGTGATTCAGGTGCAGAAATGGATGCCCCACAAAAAGGGCCACTGCGAGCCCCAGCAACAGGGCCACCGGTGGCGTTACCCAGGGGGTAAGACAGGCAAAAATAGCGATGGCAAAGAATAGCTCCCGGATAGTGATATGCTTGTCGAAAACTTTGATCGTGTCCATAGTTCTTCTGATTTTCTATGACACAAAGTTCGACTATGTAAAACTGCGAAGGAAATCGCTAATAGTATGATTAATAACAGCAGGTTATCAGAGAGGCAATCCCTTTTTGGTATAATGCAGCGCAAACTTCATAAACAATTCCGGCAACGCCTGTGTTTCCCCCTGCAACCGGGCAAAATAAAAACTCCGCCCGATCTTCAGTCCCTTCACATCCACAACGGTAAACTCATTATTCTGCAATTCTTTCAAAACCGCATTGATCGACAAAAAGGCCATGCAGGGCGCATGATGCAGATAAGACTTAACGATTTCCGTAGTGGTGAACTGCATCTCCTTTTGAAGCTGCGACAGCTTGATACCAATTCCTTTCAGGGCATGCGCAAGCACTTCCAGCGACCCCGATCCGGGTTCACGCAATAATAGAGGGATCCGCGTCAGCTCATCGGGCCGGATGCTTTGCTTTTTGGCGAGCGGATGCATTGGATTGCTGACAAGAACGATCTCATCCTTCATAAATTCGGTATACTTGATGGAGGGATTACGGGAATGCCCTTCCACAATGCCCAGGTCGATCTGCTTGCCTTCCAGCGCCTGTTCTATCTGCTGGGTATTACCGTTCGTAAGACTGACCTGCACCTCCTTGTAGCGATGATGAAAATCCGCGAGGATCGGCGGGATGATATAAGGCGCCGTCGTCATGCTGCCCCCAAGAAATAACCGTCCGCTAAAACTCTGGGTAAGGCCGCTCATATCAAATTCCAGATTCCGGTATACCGCAAAGAGTTCCTCCGTATGCTGTAACAACCGCCTCCCCGCCGGAGCCAGCTTGATCCGCGTACCATTGCGCTCGAACAGCTTGACCTTGAAATGCTGTTCCAGTTCATGGATATGCCGGGTCACAGCCGGCTGCGTGATAAACAGCTCCTTTGCCGCCCGCGTGAAGTTGAGACGCTGGGCCACAGTGTGAAATACCTGTAAACGAAAATCAAATGTCATGGTATAACCGATGCCTTTTGTACCGTTATATATTTTACCCTTGCCTGCATCTCTTCTGGCGTCACAGTCTTTTTCGCAGGCGTCGCCCCTTCATAACATACATAGGAGGGAACCGCAGCCGGATCATAGCTCACCATCTCGATCGAATGCAACGCCTTCGGGATCCGGCCGCCAAACCAATGCGGGTCATCCCTTTGCGACCAGGTCACAAGAGAGACGACAGCACCGGCAGGATAAGCCTGACCAGCCCTCGCGCTCTTTACCGCAATATCGTTCCCGTATAAAGTAGACATCGTACTATCCCGGGTATTCACAAAGGTGGTGATTATCCTGCCAGTCAGGGGATGTGATGCCAATGGCTCAGATACAGCAGCCACAGCCTGATCATAAAGGCCGATCGTATCCGCCACCGGGATAGTAAACGTATAATTGTTATACCCCATCGGCTTGTGACAGTTCATACATTCCGAAACAAAGGACGCATCCTTCCCATAGGGCTTCATAGCCAGCCCTCCTACCCAGCGGGCAAACCCCCATCCAAAGGAAGTATCGTATTTTTTGGCGTCGCGGATCATAAATTCCACCTGTCTGAACCCACCGGCATGTATCTCACCGGAGCCGGATGAGTCCGGGACCTGATCCCAGGCCACCTTGGCAAAAACAGCTCCATCGGGCCATGGATTCGTATGCCCTTCATGTACAGCCTTTACGACGACATCGTTCCCAAGGATCAGCCGTAACGTACCATTGTCGTAACGTTCGGTTGTGCTCACCGCTTTCCAGTTGCTAAAACCCGCCAGATCAGCATACCCGATGCCGTTATGTTCCGGTTTTATATCCGCAGCGGCCGTAGCCGCCTTCATCCATTTCTCATACTGGTCGAGGAGATATCGCTGTTTCGCCGTATCCGGTTTTGGATGGTAGGCCAGCGTCAGCGCAAACTTCTTCAGGGTGGCGATCTCTTCCGGAGTGATCTTCCCCCCATGATGAAGCGCAGTATATTGTTTCAGCGGCATGGCATTCTGCTCCACCTGGAAGATGGATTCGAAAAGCTTGGCCGCCTGCTGTCCCTTGGGCAGATTGCTGATTTCGGAAAAATTCAATACGGCCCTGCCCTCCTTTACATCATCGACGACAAGCCAGTAGGCCGGCGCCGGCAGATCGAACCAGGCCAGTTTCGTCTGATTGGAATGACAGTCATAACACGCCCGCTGAAGAATTGCTTTTACCTCTTCAGGGGCCTGCAGATCACCTGTTACCGGTGGATTATCCAGTCGGGGTCGAATGAATTGTATAGCAATGCCGATGATCAGCAGAAAGAGTAGCACAAGACGCGCTTTTTTCCAGAATGGCCGGGCCGGTTTCATATTATTGAGCTTTTAGGTGCAAGATCTGTTGGGATTCGTCACCAGGCAACTACCAATATTGGGTATAATGCCTTAACGTTTCATTACATCCGGATTGAACACAGACGGCGGATGCCCCGCCATTGGCCCAAATCCAAGGGCTGCGATAAGGTTATCCGCCGCGAGGCTGGCCAGGCCGTGCTGAGCCTCCGCTGTACCCCCGGCGATATGAGGAGTAAGGACTACATTGGGAAGCCCCACCAACCCGGGATCGATGGCCGGCTCACCTTCGAAAACGTCAAGACCCGCTGCCGCCAGCCGTTGTTCACGCAACGCCACAGCCAACGCGGCTTCGTCGATCAGTCCACCCCGGGCAATATTGAAAAGCATAGCCGATGGCAGCATCATTGCCAGCTCGGAAGCCCCGATAAGATGATAGTTTTCCGGAGAGAACGGCATGGCCAGGACGATAAAGTCCGCCTCCCGCAACAACTCTTCCTTTGTACGGAATGTCGCCCGGCATTCGGCTTCCAGAGCTGGGTCCAGCCGGCGACGATTGTGATAGATCACCCGCATTCTAAAGCCAATAGCCCGGCGGGCAATGGCCTGACCGATACGCCCCATACCCATGATCCCAAGCGTCTTGTCACAAAGGTTCACCCCAAAGAAACGGCTCCCAGCCGCCCCCTTCCATTGCCCCTGCTCCACCCAGTGAGCCGCCTCCACCAGTCGCCGGGCAGTGGCGATCATCAATCCCCAGGTAAAGTCTGCTACTGTTTCATCCGCAGGACCTGGCGAATTGGTTCCGATGATCCCCGCCCGCGTGAGGGCCGCGACATCCACATTATTATAACCGGCCGCGGAAACACACAGCGCCTTCAACCCCGTAAGCCCAGCCACGACAGCATCGTCGATCCGCTCGCCGCCCGCGACAATGGCGCCGCTCTTGTCAAGCAGCGCTTCACGCAGCTGCACCGAAGTATAACGCGGACCTTCATTTACAGTAACATCAAAATATTCGCGGAGCCGATCGACCACATCCGGAAAAAGAGGCCGGGTGATGAGTATCTTTTGTTTCATAACAACAACAGCGATTTAAACCTTGGTTTGTTAAAGATATGCCAAACCCCGTGGAATACAAGGATTAAGGCTTTATGATTTCATTAGTAAACGCCGGCTTTCCTTTCCCGTCTATTACTTAAACAACTTTAACCTTAAAATTTACAATTATGAAGATCCTGATAACACTCATTGCGCTGATATCGATAATAGTCAATGGAATGACCAGCTATCACCAGTTTAAGGCCTCCAATTATGACCTCTCGAGCCTGCTGATCATCGCCTCCTATCTCTCTATTGTATTGGGTATTTATGTGGTGACCACACACAAACAAAGATCCGCACTCATTAAATAATTAGTTTGGTTTAGATTAGGGATTACGGATCAGACCCGGCTGCAAAATGCACGTCCGGGTCTTTTTTTGTCCAACTTTTATTATTGGTCCCAATTCCCTTACTTTGTACCGACCGACCTGTCGCTACAAAACCTTGTATATGAAGAGATCCATTTTCAGATGGTTCAGGGATATTTCTATTGCTAAAAAACTTTACTTTACGGTCGGTATCATGGCACTGCTCATTATTGTCGAGCTGGGAGTGCTTTTCTTTTCCATAAATACCTTGTCTTCCGTCCGGGCCTATGTCGGCGGTGAAGGGCTTTGGTCCAAAGGCCAGAAAGACGCGTTATACCAGCTGCTGAAATATGCGCGTACACACAAAGAAGCCGATTACACGAAATTCCTGGGCTATATGACCGTCAATGCGGGTGATCACAAGACCCGGATGGAACTGCTAAAGGAACACCCCAACCTGGACAGCGCCCGGCAAGGTTTCATAGAAGGACGTAATAGCCCCGAAGACGTCGATCGCATGATCCACCTTTTTCAAAGATGGTACGAAAACAAATATATCCACCGGGCCATTGTCGCCTGGACAAAAGCTGACGAGGTCATCACCGGCTTTAGGGCTATCGGGGAAAGACTGCACGACGCTATCAACGCCAAACCCTATTCCCAGGAAAATGTCGATTTCCTGCTCGACGAGATCGATCCCCTGAACGATCGCCTGACGCCTATTGAAAATGAGTTTTCCTTTGCCCTGGGGGAAGGCTCCCGCTGGCTCGAAGGCGTCGTGCTGAAACTAATGCTCATCGTCGCCCTGACGGTGGAAAGCACGGGCCTGATCCTGGCCATAACCGTTAGCCGAAGCATCCAGAAAGGGCTGCGCGAGATCCTGCTTGCAGCAAAGGCGGTAACCAGGGGAGATTATAGCCGCAAGGCCATCACTTATTCCCGCGATGAGATCGGGACGCTGGCCAATAATTTCAATTCGATGGCAGAAGAGCTCCAACGCCTGGAGGAGGAGAACAGGGAAGTCAACAATTTCCTGGAAAAAAAGGTACGCCAACGCACATCCGAAATGGAGAGCAAGAACAAGGAGCTGGAGCAGTTCGCCTATGTGGCTTCACATGACCTGCAGGAACCCCTGCGCACTATTTCCGGTTTTGTCGAGCTGTTGCAGAAAGAATATCGGGACAAGCTGGATGGCAACGGCGAAAAGTATCTCGCTTATCTCTCGCAGGCATCGGACAGAATGAAGGTCCTGATCAAGGACCTGCTTGACTACTCCCGTATCGGCAGGGAAAAACAGGCAAGACCCATCGATTGTAACATGTTGATAGACGAGGTCCTGGCCGACCTGGGAAAAAGCATCCGGGATAGCGAAGCCAAAATTACGGCAGGGTATCTTCCTTCCCTCTACGCCTATCCCACAGAGCTGAAGCTGCTCTTCCAGAATCTTATAGCCAACGCCATCAAATTCCGCCATCGCGACCGCCCCCCGGAAATAAGGGTGACCTCGGTACTTGAGAACGGCCAATGGAAGTTCACGGTCAGCGACAACGGCATCGGTATGGAACACCAGTTCCTGGAGAGGATCTTCATCATCTTCCAGCGATTGCATACCCGGGATCAATACGAAGGCTCCGGCATCGGGCTCGCCCACTGCAAGAAGATCGTCGAGCTGCATGAAGGCAAGATCTGGGCGGAATCCGAGCCGGGAAAAGGGACGCAGTTCTTTTTTACAATTAGTAACGAACTGTAAATCACTGCTTTTTCATGGTATCCGTGATCGGTCTTGTCCTGTCCTTTTCATAATTGGTGTCCGCCAGAGAAGGATTGTTGGCGCTGTTGTTATCCGGAGCAGGCCCTCTTGCTGAAGTGGAATCCGCCGGCGTCGTCACCGGCTTCGTGTCCGCGCCATTACACTTGACAAAGATCATCCCGCAAAGGATCAGCAGGACGATCAGTACGGGGTAAATGCTGGATCTTTTCATACGCTTCAAATTTCTTAAATTGATAAAAAAACTGTGCCAGCGCAAATCCCGGTGCGGCTTCTTAACTTTGCAAAAAAAGGCCATAAATGGATTTTATCGACTATTATAAGATTCTAGGGGTAAACAAGACCGCTACCCAGGACCAGATCAAGTCCGCCTACCGGAAACTGGCCCGGAAACATCACCCTGACCTCAATCCGAACGACAAGGATGCACACAAGAAATTTCAGCAGATCAATGAGGCCAACGAAGTCCTGAGCGACCCCGAAAAAAGAAAGAAATACGATCAATACGGTAGTGACTGGCAGCACGCCGAAGCCTATGAAAAGGCGCAGCAGGAAGCTGGCCGTAGTAGCCGGCAACGGGGCGGCAGCAGCGGCTTCGGCACCGGTGGGTTCCAGGAATTCAATGGGAATTACGAAGGCGGCGACGGCGACGACGGGGAATTCTCATCCTTCTTCGAATCCCTCTTTGGTGGCGCAGCAGGCGGAGGACGCAGCGGCCGTCGCACCAGTTTCCGCGGGCAGGACTACCAGGCCGAACTACAGATCAGCCTCGCAGACGCCGCGACTACCCACCAGCGTGTTCTCACGGTCAACGGGAAGAATATCCGGATTACGATACCCGCAGGGGTAGAGAATGGCCAGGTCATAAAGCTAAAAGGACACGGCGCACCGGGTTCGAATGGCGGGCCGGCAGGCGACCTGTTTATCACCTTCACTATCACCGAAGACGCACGGTGGAAAAGGGAAGGGAAAGACCTCTATACTAAACTGCCCCTCGATCTTTATACGGCAATTCTCGGCGGTGAGATCACGGTAGACACCCTCAGCGGAAAAGTAAAGCTGAAAGTAAAAGCCGAAACGCCCAACGGGACAACAACCCGCTTGAAAGGAAAGGGATTCCCCGTTTATAAGAAAGAAGGGGAATTTGGGGATCTATATGTGAGCTTCGAAATAAAATTGCCCACAAACCTCTCAGAGAAGGAGAAAGAATTGTTCAGGGAGCTGGAACAGATGAGAAAGGGGTAGAAGAATACGAAACTTAATTTTTTGACATAAAAATTACGCTATATGCAGCCCGAAGAGCTGATCCCCGCCGGCGAATTCTGTGCCTTTCACCATGTAGAACTTTCTTTTATCCAAAACCTGCATGAATCGGGTCTCATCAGAACGACCGTCCGGGATGGGGTCGTTTTCCTGCCCGCAGACGATCTGCCAGCGCTGGAAAGGTTCACCCGCTGGTTTTATGAGCTGGACATCAATCCCGAAGGCATCGAAGCCCTGTCACATGTTCTCACCCGGATGCAACGGCTGGCCGAAGAGAACAGGGTCCTGCGCAACAGGCTTCAGCGTTTCACCGGCAGCGCAACAACCGGAACGGGAGATCTGATCTAAATACTCCCCCGCCCAAAACGAGCTCCGGGCAGCCGCAGAATGCTCCCCTGCGGGGATCACACCCGCCCCCGCAGCAGTCGCGCAGGCTTCCGGCGCCCAAATAGGTGGCACAAGAGTTGATTGTCAAAGGAAACATCAACACAACTATGTACACCTCAAGCGTCAACATTATGTACACCTCGATCGTCAATAATCAGGACCAGGCTCTTTGCCATCTATTCTTTCACTGCTGCCTCGAAGACGACCGCTTCAGCGACACGGAAATGAACGATCTCTCCGCCAAGCTGGTCGGGCTGGGACTGGGAACCAAGCTAACTATCAAGGATGAGCTGGTTTCTTATCGCAGCTATAAAGATTCTATAGCGGATGAACAGGTTTACCTGCACTATTTATTAGGATTGATAAAACCTGTAAACGAGCTGGCGCTATATTCCTACTGTGTAGAGCTTTGCATCGATGATCCCCTCCTCGATGCCCGTGAAGAAGCCCTGCTGGTCAAACTGGGGATAGAGCTGGATATCCCAACTTCGGATTCACTCACCATCAATCGGCTCATCGCCCAGCGCAAAGCCGTAGAGATCCAAAAGATCTTTTAGCACACCAACCAGCGCCAACACCGCGCCAACAAAAGCACCGGCAAAAGGCGCCAACACTGCGCCGACTTGACGCCGCGCCAGGGACCAACTGAGGAATAATTTTCCCCGGAGCAACCAAAAACGCGTGGCATGATTTTACTGCATATAATTTAAAATCTTGTTTATGCAAAACACAACAGAAACGATTGAAGTGCTGAACGACCTTATACAAATCAACAATGATCGTATAGCCGGTTACGAAAAGGCCATCAAAGAAACAAAAACGGAAGATGACGACCTGAAAGTTCTGTTCGCGACAATGATAGCCGAAAGCCACCGTATCAGGATCGCCTTGTCCACCGAAGTACAGGCCCTCGGCGCCACCATCGAACAAGGCACCACCGCTACGGGTAAGATCTACCGGGCATGGATGGATGTAAAAGCAGCTTTTGGCGGGACAAGCCGTCACGCGATACTCGCCAGCTGCGAAGCAGGAGAAGACGCCGCTCAAAAGGCCTACCGGGCAGCATTGGACCGCGACCTGCCCGCTTTTATCAGGGATTTGCTGACACAGCAGCAGGAAGCGCTCCGCGCCTCGCATGACGAAATAAAAACATTGAGAGATCAATATGCATAATATCTATCCGTGAAGACCAACATATCCATGAAACGATAATAGCGCGGTTAGGACTGCGCTATTATTTTTTCAATCAGGTCCGCGCAATTATTTTTTCCGCAACCTCCTGCCCGCTGGTCAATGCCGCCTCTACTGTTCCCGGAGCAATGCCTTCATACAAGGCTTCCCCCGCAAACCAGATCGTGCCCTCCACCGGCTGCAACAGCTGTCGCCTCGCCTTACCGGCGTCTACCGTATCGAAACTATACCCCCCGCGCACATAGGGCGGATTAGCCCAGTCTAATATCTGCAATATCCCCAGTTCCCTCCGGATCTGTTCCGTTGATACGGAAAAGATACCCGCCAATGAGCGGAAACAGGTTTCCCACTGCCCTTCCCGATCCAGCTGCTGAAAAGCCAGCATATTCCCCCCTGCCAGCCAGCCCGTGAGCAAACAGTCATTATCATCCGGCCGCGTCCACCAGGTCGGTATCGCCTCTTCGCTTATTATGAACAGCGTCTTGCCGGACGGCTTCTTCTCTTTCCAGAAAGGCGATTTGAATTCTGCCAGCAGCTTGATCACAGAACCATATCCCAGCTGCCGGGCAGCTTCCCGGTACAACGGTATCGCCGGGGAAAAGCGCAGCAGCTCGGGATCGGCCTGCAATACGCCCAGCGATGCAGTCACCAGCAGACGATCAGCCTTAAATACGTCTCCCTTCTCACCGGTCACTTCCACTCCGCCCTTAACCCATTTCACCCGTTCCACCGGTAAAGAAAAATGAAAGATTACCCCTTGCTTCCGACACTCTCCAACAAGAAAATCGACAAGTCTGCGATATCCTCCTTCCAAACGATATTCTTCCTCCTCCCCTTCTCTCGCCCACTCATTATACAGCGCCTTCGTGCTTACCCTATGCACATCCGCCAGATCATACCCTTCGGCAAATCTTCGAACCGAGTCCTTCAAACTCCTGTACCGTTCTCCTGAAAAATGACGGTCCATAAAGTCTGCGATCGGAACATCGTCTTCGAGGGCTTCCATCTTCTCCATCAGCTCATCCCAATCCTTTCCCATAAAATCGTTGTCCCCGTCATCACCAAGTCTTTTGCCCCGCTGCAGCCGGATCATATATCCATAGATAGGTTCCAGGGCAATACCCGCCTCTTTCGCCAGCTGGAGACTGAGCGGAAGCTCTCCATGAATAAATTCCGCCCCGCCTTCCACGACATTGGAAAAGCCGCCAGGCCCCGTAGACGGAAGACCTGTCCATTTTGGCTCTGATGCCGGCAAACTAAATATCCTCCCCCCCGGCCCCGGCCCCGCCTCCACTACCGTCACAACAAAACCTGCCAGGCTGAGTCTTCTGGCCGCCATTAAACCGCTGGCGCCAGCACCTATGATGATGATTGATAATGCCATTCCCAAAAATAACATATGATGACATAACTTTGTGATAAGTATGCCCCAACCAAAACGGAGTTCCTTTTTTATCATCCTGATCCTGGGATTACTTTCTGCCATCGGCCCTTTCTCCATCGACATGTACCTGCCAGGTTTTCCGGCCATCGCAGCGTCCCTGAAGACGACCGTCGCAGAAGTAACGCTTTCCCTGTCGAGCTTTTTTATCGGCATTTCCGCCGGACAATTCCTCTATGGCCCGCTCCTTGACCGCTATGGACGCAAGAAACCGCTCTATGCAGGGATCTCCCTCTACCTCGTAGCGTCGGCCTGCTGCATTTTTGCCCATAGCGTAGAGGTCCTCATCATTCTGCGTTTCTTCCAGGCGATAGGCGGCTGTGCCGGAATGGTGGCATCGAGGGCGATGGTCCGCGACCTTTTTGATGTCAGCGAGAACGCAAAGGTCTTTTCCCTGCTGATGCTGGTGGTAGGCGTCTCCCCGATCATCGCGCCTACCCTGGGCGGGACCATCGCGGCTACCCTCGGCTGGAAATATATCTTCGCCGTATTGACAGCCATCGCCGCAATTATTCTTATTGCCGTACATTTTGCGCTGCCCGAAAGCCGAAAACCGGATAAAAACCTCTCCTTACAGCCCGGCCCCATCATAAAAGGCTTCCTGGCCGTCATGCGCGAACCACAGTTCTATACCTATGCCCTGACAGGCGCGACGGCTTCAGCCGGCCTTTATGCCTACATCGCCGGATCGCCATACGTATTCATGGAACTTTTCCGCGTCAGCGAACGCCAGTACGGCTGGATCTTCGCCATCATCGCCCTGGGCCTCATCGGCAGCAGCCAGCTGAACAGCGTTTTGCTCCGGACCTATAAAAGCGAGCAGATCATTCGGATAGCCCTGTTCCTGCAAGTCACCACGGCCCTCTGCCTCCTGGCAGGCAGCATATTCGGGTTTCTGGAGCTGTTCAGCACCATTTTTCTCATTTTCCTCTTCCTCTGCTGCCAGGGATGCGTATTCCCCAACTCCTCCGCCCTTTCGCTGGCCCCCTTTAGCCGCAATGCCGGAACCGCCTCTGCCCTGATGGGAGGCATCCAGATGTGCTCCGGCGCCCTGACCTCCGCAACAGTAGGCTGGCTTAGCAACCGGACAGCCGTGCCGATGGCCGCCGTTATGGCCGCTTGCGCGGTAACAGCCCTTACGATCCTGCTGACCGGCAGACGGGTGATCCGGTACCGGGCGGAAATGGCTGTGGTCGAGACCCAGAGCATCGATGACATAACCATGTCCTAGATGCCTGCTGCCCTCACGGAGCAATTAACCCTGAAAGGGCAGTCCCAAAATGGGGACAAATATTTTGAAAAAAGGCTCTCCCGGGCAGGCAAATTTTATTATTTTTGTAGTCATCTGCCTAATCCCTGCGTAAAAAAAATTCACTATTCTTTAGGAAGCCTGACCCAACCTTAGCACAAGAATTGATCAACTAATTTCAAAGGCATCCTTATGCAAATACAATTCATCCGGAATATTCAATTTACCAAACTGGTCAAGGCAGAAGGCCGATTGAGAGAATTCAACTTTCGCAAATCCAATGGACTGCAGGAAGGCTTATTTACTGTCGATGTGAGCGATGATCGCGGCAACCGGATCGTGCTGAGAATGCAAAGGGAAGATGGTGTATGGAAGATCATCAAGCAGCAGTTACCTGCCTGGATCTGGGAAAATGAAGCCGTCTTTCACACACTGATCGAAGAAGAGCTTGGCGCAACCGGAATGGTGAAATAACAACAGCTTCCCTTCCCCCACTCGCTCTCCACACGGAACCTGCCATTATTAGTAGCCGTGAACTCCTGGCAGAGCAGCATCCCCAAACCTGTTCCTTTTTCTTTTGCTGTACCATAGCTGGTAAAACTTTCCTTTCGACGGATCCTTTCCAGGGCATCCGGTTTCATTCCAATACCCGTGTCCGCAACACGGACCTCGATCTCTTCCCCAGACCAGTTCGAATACACGACAACACTATCCCCGGGACGACAGAACTTGATAGCATTGCTGACCAGATTTCGGATCACCATCTGGATCATATCCTTGTCGGCATACCCTTCCAAAGCAGGAGCCAGCTCCTCTCTCAACTCTACCATCTTTTCTTTTGCCTGCTGAGCGAATAATGCCAGCGTATCCCTGACCAGTGGCTCCAGCGGAAAGGTGACGGGTTTTACGACGACCCCCTCCAGCTGACTGCTGGCCCAGAACAGGAGATTCCCAACCAGCTCCGACGAAGAGTCTACATTCCGCCGAAGCTCGGTCATCATCGCATTGATCTCCTGCTCGGATAATTTCTGTTCTTTTAGAAAGTCAAGCAGCCCCTTTAAGGAGTTCAAAGGCCCGCGCAGGTCGTGAGCGACGATCGAAAATAATTTATCCTTCTGCTGATTGTTCAGAAGCAATTGAACTGCCTGGTGTTCCAGCGCCTCCTTCTGCTCTTCGATCTTCTCGCTCTTCTCCCGCAGCAGCTGGTTGACACGACGGTTTACCGCCTGCCCGCGAAGGAGGATAAAGGCCAGCAGACTCAGCACAGCAATGACAAAGACTGTAATGGAGATCTGCAGGGAATCTTTTCGCAGCGTACGTTCATACCTCGCATCCTTCTGAGCAGCCTCTTCCCGTAAACGGGATTCCTTTTTTTCAAAGTCATATTGCGCAGCCCTGGCTACCGCCTGCTTACGCGTCTGATCATTAAAAAGACTGTCCGAATAATCCTTATAGAGCTTATAATATAACAGCGCCTTACGATCCTCCCCTTCCGCCTCATAAATATCCGCCAGCACCTTGGCAGCACCCTGGATCCCCTGCTTGCGATGCAGCGCCCGCGCCTCCGTCAGCGACTGCTCTCCATAACGCAGCGCCCGGGGATAATCCTTCAGCGACAAATAGACCTGGGCCAGCAAATTCCCCGTAGCCATCAAACCCAGGTTTTCGTTGGACTCCTGGTAATAAGCCAGGGACCTGAGATAATAGACCAGCGCCCCGGAATAGTCGCCCCTGGCAACCAGGATCTTTCCGACAGCATTATTATAGGTGGCGATCTCCTGTTCATCCTTCAGCCGTTCGGCCACATCCAGCGCCCGCTTGGCATACTGCTGCGCCAGGTCATAATCCCGGCGGCGAAAAGCAAGATCGGACAGGTCTGCAAAGACAAAAATGGCCTGAACGCTGTCCCCGCTTTTCTTATAACTCTCGCTTAGCTTTTCCATCATCCGCTCCGCCTCCTCATATTCCCCTTCTTGTTTGTAGAAAAGGGAAATATTGGAATTGGCCTTGGCAATCAACCTGGTATCTCCAATGCTATCGGCGATGTCCAGCGAATGATGATAGTTGGAAAGCATATTGGCATAGTCGCCCACCATCTCATAGGTGTTGCCCAGCATACGCAGACCCTCCGCAGCCCCACGGGCATAACCTGTACTTGCTGCATATTCCACAGCCTTCCGGCCATAAAAAAAGGCGCTGTCAGCATTGATCCCGTAAAAAGCATGTGCAAGCCGGTTCAGGGTGTCGACATACGCCGTGTCCGGCCCGTAAAACTTATGATCCCTGGGCGCCCGCAGCTGAGTATGAAGCCGGGCGATCTCCCGGGCTTGAGCAGAGGTTCTTCCGGGAGAGGCGATGAGGAGCATCCCCCAGGCTACAATACAGAAAAATTTCATTCTCAACGTACTGTTTTTGCAGTTTATCGAAAAGGTAGAATTAATGTCTCTGTGGTTCAGCGAATGAGCAGAAATGATTTACGAACAAAATCGTAAGATTTTTGTTATCTTTTTGGAAGGTAAGGCAGTTTGATCCTGGAGTCCTAAAAACTCCTTAATAGAAAAAGCAGCAAAGCAAACATAGGAAAAAAAACGAAGGGACCAATATTCACATGCTGTTAATAAGAATTATAAGAAAATAAGGTCTGTCTTGGTTATATTTGATTAGAGACGAAAACAATTCCTCTGCCAGGGCACCCAACCGGACAAAGTCCGGTAAAGTAATCAACCACTGGACGGAAGTCCAGCGGTGCAGTTTCATAATTTTTTGCCACCCTAAAAGATTTGAATTTGACAGAAACAATTATCAACCTGGAAACCGTTAACCCCATTGAATTTTTCGGAGTAAATAACGGCAAATTAGACATTCTCAAGAAAAAGTTTCCCCTGCTCAAGATACTCTCAAGAGGTACCCAGATCAAGCTAAGCGGCTCGCCTGAACAGGTGGAAACAGCAAAAGAAAAAATCGATCTACTGGTGCAATACCTTGAACGAAATGGTCACGTCAGCGAGAATTACTTCGAGCAGATCCTCGGCGGAGACGACGCCGAGACAGTAGACCATTTTGTCGACAGGCATCCCAATGACATCCTCGTCTTTGGCCCCAACGGCAAGACCGTTCGCGCCCGGACGATCAACCAGAAAAGAATGGTTGGAGCAGCCGAGAAGAACGACATCGTATTCGCCATCGGACCGGCCGGTACAGGTAAGACCTATACCGCTGTAGCCCTGGCGGTAAGAGCGCTGAAGAATAAAATGGTGAAAAAGATCATCCTTACAAGACCCGCAGTAGAGGCCGGCGAAAGCCTGGGTTTCCTGCCCGGTGACCTGAAAGAAAAGATCGATCCCTATCTCCGGCCCCTCTATGATGCGCTGGACGACATGATCCCCGCGGACAAGCTCGGCTATTATATGAGCACCCGCACCATCGAGATCGCCCCGCTGGCTTATATGCGCGGCCGAACACTCGATAATGCCTTTATTATCCTCGATGAAGCCCAGAATGCCACAGACCTTCAGCTGAAGATGTTCCTCACCCGTATCGGGGCCAATGCAAAAGCCATCATCACCGGTGACCTTACGCAGATCGACCTTCCCAAGAACCAAAAGAGCGGTCTGTCAAAAGCCCTCTATATCCTGAAAAATATAGACGGTATCGCCCATATCGAGCTGGACGAAGAAGACGTGGTTCGTCACCGCCTCGTAAAAGCCATTATCAAGGCCTACGAAAAAGAAAAACTGGAACACGAAGGCGAAGATCATCACGCACACCGCCCCCCGATTCGCATCGAACGGCAGGAAAATAAGTAATTCAACACGGCCCCGATTTCCGGGGCCGTCCTTTTTTTTTTATTATTTTCGTACCATGATCCAAAAACTCATCCTCCCCGCTATGCTGTTACTGGCAGCCTGCGGTGACTCCCACTCCTTCAAAAAAGCCGAAGACGCACAGGACGCAGGCCGCGAATTCATCCGCGCTTCATTGGATGGCAACTATGAAAAAGCCAGCTTTTTCCTCTATCCCGACTCCACCAACAAAATGCTCTTCACAAAATGGAAAAAGGACTACGAACGCATGGACCATGAAGAACAAAAAAGTTACCGCAGCGCCGATATTCTCCCGATAAACATCCAGGCGGTGAACGACTCCGTCACCTCCTACACCTATGCCAATACTTTCAAAAAAGACACGACGACCATCCGGATCGTACGCATCAACGGAGAATGGCTGGTAGACTTAAAAGAGATCCTGAACGGTAAATAATAGGCCGCCCCTAAAATAGGCCGCCCCAGGCGCCAGGTAAAGCACTCAGCCCCAGCCGCCGGTTTTGGATATCCGGCTTGAAACTCCTATCTTAGCCCGGATAAGGAAATGGTGTCTTCCTTCACTACAACCGCCCGGATCACTCCGGTGCTGATGGCGCCTGCAAATCGATAGTTATTGCCCTCCTGACAGACGGGGCACTTTTAATTTTTTGCAGGCATGAAACAAAACAAATTATTCGAACAATCTTTCATTCTCTCCTATCTGCTTCGCTGGACAACCCTGGTCATCCCCGTGTCTCTGTCCGTCGGATCCCTCGTAGCCCTCTTCCTGTGGTTGCTGGATAAAGCTATCCATTTTCGCTGGGATCATCCCTGGCTGCTTTTTCTGCTTCCCGCCAGCGGCGTCGGTATCTATTTTCTCTATCGCCTCTGGGGTAGGAACTCTGAAGCCGGTAATAACCTGATCATGGATGAGATACACGAACCCGGCGGCGGCGTACCGGCGCGAATGGCTCCCCTCGTGCTCCTGACAACAATTCTCACCCACCTTTTTGGCGGCTCCGCCGGTCGCGAAGGCACCGCCGTACAGATTGGCGGCAGTCTCGCCCAATGGTTCTCCCGCCGCCTGAACCTGTCAAAAGAGGATACCCGCCTGCTGCTGATGACCGGTATGGCAGCAGGTTTTGGAGCGGTATTCGGAACCCCTGTCACAGGCGCCGTCTTTGCCCTCGAAGTGCTCGCCATCGGGCGCATCCAATACGATGCCCTCCTACCCTGTCTCATGGCCAGCGTCCTGGCGGACATCACCTGCGGAGCCTGGGGAATACACCATACTCCGTACACCATTCATTTTACGGAAGAGAGCCACAACCTCCTGCCTTTTATTCACTTCGACTTCCTTCTCCTTGGAAAAGTTATCCTCGCGGGAATAGCATTCGGACTGGCCAGTTTCCTGTTCTCAACCCTATCCCATAGCATAAAATTTTATAGCAAAAAATGGATCAGCCCGGCCTGGCTGATACCCGTAGCCGGTGGCGTGCTCATCATCGCGCTTACAGCAATGCTGGGAACACAGGACTATCTCAGCCTGGGGGTAACCGGCAAGGACAGTGATTCTGTCTCCATCGTCAGCTGTTTTCACGAAGGAGGCGCCGGCTGGTTCAGCTGGTGGTGGAAACTGCTGTTTACCGCGGTCACCCTTGGCACAGGTTTTAAAGGCGGAGAAGTTACTCCCCTGTTCTTTATAGGCGCCGCATTGGGTAATACCCTGGCAATCCTCAGCGGATCGCCGGTCGATCTCTTCGCCGGTCTGGGATTCATCGCCGTCTTTGCCGGAGCCACCAACACCCCGATCGCCTGTACCCTCATGGGAGTAGAGCTTTTCGGACCGGCTCCTGTTCTCTATTACGCCGTTGCCTGTTTTACCGCTTACTATTTTAGCGGCCGCTCAGGCATTTACAGCTCCCAACGGACCGCCATACCGAAATTTATACCGTAACTTTTTTTACTCCCCCTGATGCAGTAGCTTTGCGCAACTTAATCACAACACAATTATGATGACAGTTTCACATCCCTGGCACGGAGTTCCGGTAGGACCCAACGTCCCAAGGGTCGTCAATGCGATCATCGAGATCCCCCAGGGCTCCCGGTGCAAGTATGAGATCGACAAGGACAGCGGTCTTCTTAAACTGGACAGGGTTATTTATTCTTCTTTTTATTATCCTGTGAATTACGGCTTCATCCCGCAAACCTATGGAGACGACAAGGATCCCCTGGACATCCTGGTGATCACCTCTCTCCCGGTACAGGCACTTTGCCTCATGGAAGCAAAAGTGATGGGAGTCATGCAGATGATCGACAACGGAGACAGCGATGATAAGATCATTGCCGTGGCAGCCAATGATCCCGGCGTCAATCACTACAACAACCTGGAAGAACTGCCCAAACACTTTTTTGAGGAATTACGCCACTTCTTCGAAGAGTATAAAAAACTCGAGAACAAGACGGTCGTAGTGGAAGAATTCGGAGATAAGACGACAGCGCTGAAAGTCATTACAGACGCAGTCCGACTCTACGACGAAACCTTCCGCACAAAAGCTTAATGTTTCCCACAGGGGTATCTGCCCCTCTCCGTTGCTAAAATCAATATTATGTCTGTTCAAACGATTGCTTTGCTATTGCTGGTAGGTCTGCTGGCCGGCATGTTAAGCGGGCTGGTAGGCCTTGGCGGTGGTGTCATCATCGTCCCGGCATTGGTTTTTCTCCTGGGCTTTAGCCAGCACCAGGCGACAGGAACCTCTTTGGGTATTCTTTTATTACCGGCCGGCATCTTCGCCGTCATAAATTACTATAAAAGGGGGTATGTCGACATGAACGTCGTTCTGCTTGTCTTTGCAGGCTTCCTGGTAGGCGGTTACCTGGGCAGCAGGATCTCCGTCAGCCTGCCCGAAGCGACGTTGAAAAAGATCTTCGCCGTCGTGCTCCTGCTCATCGCAGGAAAGGTCTTATTTTTCGATAAGTAGACTTCCGGCTCATCGCCCCCGATCCGGCTGCCGACTCAGGTCGCCGGCAATAGCCGCTTGATCACACGCAAATGATGCGTCCGCTGAAAAGTCTCCGATTGCAGGATCCCCATATTATCAATTTTATCGATCCGCACCTTCCCGGAAGCATGGATGATCTCATTCGAATTGAGTAAGATCCCTACATGGGTGATCCGCCCTTCTTCATTGTCAAAGAACGCCAGGTCCCCCGTCTTTGTCTCTTCCAAAAATCCAACCGCCTCTCCCTGTGTCGCCTGCTGGTAGGCATCCCTCAGCAAAGGCATATTCAGAAATTTATATACCGTTTGCGTAAAGCCGCTGCAATCCAGACCAAAGACACTCTTCCCACCCCAGAGATAAGGAATGTTCAGGAATTTATAGGTCAGTTGACGAATGGATTTTGCATCGACAGCGCAAGTAGATGGATCATTTATTTTCCCCTTGTAATGGACCTGGTTCTTACGCCAGTGAGCACGGCCATTCTTCATTGCCGTCAGATGACTTCCCATCGGCACCATCATCGGATGCCCGTTATACTCCAATGCCGTTATCCAATCCGGAGTAAGGGCATAACCTTCCGTTTCATATTCTTTTTCATCTATCTCAACCAGGTGGGACGAGGTACACCAGCCTTCATAACTATCATATTTGATTCGGATACGAAACCAGTCTTTTGATTGTTCCAGGATCTCGCAGCATTCTCCAAAGATCAACTGGCTAACCATTTCGGTGCGGTGAGCAGGTTCTGCCCTCAGCGGGCTTACGGGGACGCAACAAATTGCTCTGATCATACGGAAAATTAAAGAATGATTCCATGTCGACAAAATTGCGGCAAAAAATTGCTTAAAATATAATTTTTTTCCGCAATACATCTTATGTCAATACAAAGGTTTTATGGATTCTTACCATTATTGCATCTTACTATTAATAAATAGTTATCTTAACCCCGGATATAACTTTATCATTTACCCGTGAAGAAAGACCCTTATCACCATATCACCGACCAGGAATTACTCGAACGCTGGTATTCCGACCACCACAACGAATGGCTGGGCGCTTTGCTCCAACGATACACCTTACTGCTCTTCGGTGTATGCATGAAATATGTCAAACAGGAGGATGAGGCCCGGGATTGCGTTCAGCAGATCTTCGTAAAGGTCATCACCGAACTGGCCAAATACCGGGTCGAATTCTTCAAATCCTGGATCTATACCATCGCCCGAAATCACTGCCTGATGAAGTTGAGGGACCAGCACGGCCGGGCCGCGGAATTGTCCGAATCCATGCTGGCCGCCTGGGACGATGAACCTGGCAATAATAGCCACCAGCAAAAGGAACAACTGCTCGAATGGATGGGAGACGCCCTTGAAGAATTGGGAAAAGAGCAAAAACTCTGTGTAACTTTGTTTTACCTGGACAAGAGATCTTATCAGGAGATAGCTTCGAATACCGGTTTTACCCTGATGCAGGTAAAGAGTCATATACAGAATGGCAAACGCAATCTCAAATTGTTGATGGAAAAAAAAGCCGGTGATACACAGTCGCGACAAACGCACTAATCATGAACAAAGATCTGTTAAACATATTATCCAATAGTAACAAGGACATCGACAACCAGCAGTTGATGGACTACCTCTCGGGCAAACTGTCCGGCGAGGAGTTACACGAAGTCGAAAAGTCGATGGCCGACAATGAATTTCTGAATGACGCTGTCGAAGGGCTGCAACGCATGAGCAATAAAAAGGATATGCAGGCCTATATCGACGAACTCAATGCCAGCATGCAAAAAAACCTGGCTAAAAAGAAACAGCGCCGGATCCGACGACAGCTGAAGGAAGAACCCTGGGGCCTGCTCGCTATAGTCCTGGTGATCGTACTTTGTGTGATCGGATATGTAGTGATTCGGAAGTTTTTGCTACATTCGGCTCTATAACTGTTTACTTTTCTATGCACCTCAAAAGACTCTCAGCCGTACTGGCTCTTGGATTTATCCTACAAAACACTACTGCCCAACGAATTAGCTATATTGTTTCCTTTCCAAACCTGGCCCATCACGAAGCCCGGGTCGAGCTGATAGCCAGCGATATACCGACGCGTAACGCTACTTTTCGCATGAGCCGGTCTTCTCCGGGCAGATATGCAACGCACGAGTTCGGCAAGAACGTCTATGACGTCAAAGCCTTCGACCAGAGCGGCAAGCCTGTGACCATCAACAGGGTCGACGGGGATGTATATGAAGTGCCCCGCCACAGCGGTTATCTGAGAGTTCAATATACCCTCTATGGCAATTATGCAGACGGCACCTATGTTGGCCTCGACGTTGCCGGCGTTCACCTCAATATGCCGGGAGCTTTCCTATGGTTGAAAGGAGTGGACAATGTACCGATCACCATTCATTTCAACGTCCCCGAAGACTGGCACTGGACTGTCGCCACCCAGCTGCAGCCTACCGGAGATCCCTTTACCTTTCAGGCACGCAACTTTCAATATTTCATGGACTGCCCGACCATCATCGGGCCGCTGCGCTATCGGAAATGGGAGGTAAAGAACCCCGACGGAAAAGTTTATTCCTTCCGCATAGCGCTTGCCGCCGGCGGTGACGACACAACCTTTACCGTCTTCAGCGAAAAAGTACAGCGCATCGTCCGGCAGGCGCAGGCTGTCTTTGGCGAGACTCCAGCCTACGACTACGGTACCTATACCTTTCTGGCAAGCCTCAATCCCTATGTGCATGGCGATGGCATGGAACACCGCAATTCCACCATGATCAGTTCCGCCGTCACCTTCCGCGGAGAGGATAGGAATCTCGGAACCTTCGCACATGAGTTCTTCCACTGCTGGAATGTCAAACGCATCCGGCCGAAAACACTTGAGCCATTCAATTTTGAAAAGAGCGACATGAGCAATGAGCTCTGGTTCGCAGAAGGATTTACGCAATATTATGGTCAGCTGCTGCTATTACGCTCAGGGATCGGCAAGGATAGCGACTTTGTAAAACAGCAGATGGCAGGGCTTATCAATCTCAAAATGAATACGCCCGGCGGGCGGCTCTATTCGCCGGTACAGGCCAGCGAAATGGCCGTATTTATAGATGCCGGCGTGGCGGTGGATAAAACCAATTACCCCAACATCGTCAGCAGCTACTATCCCTATGGCGCGGCCATCGCGCTCGCACTGGAACTCGAACTGCGTACCCGGTATAAAAAGACCCTGGATGATCTGATGCAGGCTACCTGGAAAAAGTTTGGTAAGCCGGAGATCCCCTACACCGTTCCCGGACTACAGGACGTGCTGGCAACTGTCACCGGCGACAAGAAGTATGCGGAGAGCTTCTTTGAAAAATATATCTATGGTCATGACCCCATCGACTACAATACCCTGCTGGCTCCGGCCGGCTTTATGCTCAAAAAGACCGAGGAAGGCAAAGCCTGGATCGGAAATACGCGCGGGTGGTCGGAAAAAGAGGGGCTCCTGATCGAAGCCAATACTTTACGCGGCACCCCCGTATACGCCGCAGGACTGGACATCGACGACAAGATCCTTGGAATTGACAACCAGGACGTGAGAACCATCACGGACCTCAATACCGTCCTCGGAAAACAAAAACCGGGCGCTGCAGTAGAGATCCGTTACCTGCACCGCGGAGAAGAGAAAAAAGGTACGATCGCGCTGGGCGAGAACCCTGCCGTTTCAGTAGTGAGCTTTGAACAGGCTGGCAAGCCCGTCACAGAAGATATCTTAACCTTCAGAAAGAGCTGGCTCGGTCCAAAATGATCCGCCGGGCTGCTGCCAAAAAGCCAGCCTCACCCGACATAAAAAATGATCCGCCTTGCACAACATAACGATTGGTCCGCGATAGTCCGGCTGCTGGATCAGCTGGACTATCCGGATACCGCCAAATTTATGGAGACCCGACTTGCACAATTGCTGAACGACCCGGCAGAGGTGCTGCTGGTCTGGGAGGACGGCCCACACATCTTAGGTTTCCTTTCCCTCCACTTCATCCCCCAGATCGCGCTGGAAAGCGACTTCGCCCGCATCAGCTACTTTTCCATCGACGAAACAGCCCGAAGCAAAGGCATCGGCCGGGCGATGGAAGAACATGCCACGCAGCTGGCCCGCGAAAAAGGCTGCGGACTGATCGAGGTCCACTGCCATACCCGTCGCGAAAAAGCCCATGCCTTTTATTTCCGCCAGGGTTACGAAGAATCCCCTAAATACCTGATTAAGAGGCTATAAATTAATCAATTCCAGCTTTTTAGGACGGCACGGCAATTGCGGCATTTCATAACAGACATAAATTTTACTGTTATGAGTACACTACAACAGATCAAAACCTGGAGTGCGACACACCACCCACGGTGGCTGGTTTTCGTACGCATCGCATTGGGTTTATTCTTATTTGCAAAGGGGATAACCTTCATGCATGATACCCAGATTCTCGAAAGAGTCATCTATGGGGGACAAAGCCAGGAGGAAAATACTACCCATTTTTTGCCCATTCTTATCTGCTGGGCTAACCTGTTATCGGGCTTTTTTCTGATGGTAGGTCTGGCAACCCGCTTTATAGCCCTGATCCAAATACCCATTCTTGTAGGAGCCATCATCTTCATCGCCGGCCAGAAAGGAGGATATATGCCTCAATCGGAACTGTGGCTGGCGATCCTGACCCTGCTGCTGGTGATCTTTTTTTTCATCGAAGGCAGCGGCCCCATCTCTCTGGATGCATATTTTAAACACAACCGGTCCCGCGACTCCCAGGGAAGGAATTTACCATAAACACCCGCCTCCCCTCGCAGGCGTCGAACACCAATCATCATCCCGGCAGACATCGAGCTATAAAAAATCCCGCGGCAACAATTGCAGCGGGATCAATCTTTTTTACGATCAGATCTATTGATACTGGATATAGATCGGACTTGGCTTCTGCGACAACACTTCCTTTGGCGTCAGCAGACGGCTCTTCGGCTTGCGGATATCGTTCTTGTAGAACAGTTTGAAACCGGTGAACTGTACAGGCTCATTGGAAACATAAGCCTTATAGCTGTCATACTTCAGCGTTGGTTCGCCCCAACCATCCATATCCATGACGATCTGAACGTCAGGATGGATCTTGATGTTCTTATAGTTCGTGATCATCGGACGGGTAAAACGATGTACCACCAGTATCTTCGGCGGCAGGTTATTTGCCTTCGCCAGGTTTGCCAGGTAGTTGGAAACAAAATTCACATCGGCCGCGTCCATGGTCCCGATAACCTTGCCAGGCTTCTTGCCTGTTTTCATGGAGAACTCAGGGTCGATGCCCAGATGGACGTTGGGCATTTTCAGGTACTTTTCCAGCTGAGGGATCTCAGCCTCTACATTGCTAAAGCCGACCTGGACATCCAAAAAAACCAGGGCATTGATCCGGGCTGCGATATGCAGGATAGAATCTATCTGCTTGAACGGCATGCGCAGCCGGTATTTTCCATCCTTGCCGGGCGCACCCTGGGCTGTCACAGCAATATAATGCAGGGCAGGTATGACCGGGATCGACGTGTCGGCTTCCTGCCATTTCTTTAGTTCTCCTTTCAGCCTGTTCAGCATCTCCGTTGGAGGATATTCTCCCAGTACACCCATGTTCTTGGAATACAGGTTGCCATAATAGGCCACGATCCTTTTAAAGGGAAGGATAGCGCCCGGATTGGGATAAGCCGTTTTTGCAGGCCACCGGCCGGAGGAATCCCCGTTGGCCAGATGTGCCAGGTTCTTATTGTAAAGAGCGGTATCGAGGGGACCGCTTACAGAAGGTACGATCACAGAGTCTTTCGACGCCGCAGGATCACTCCCGGGAGCAGCTATTTTAGCCGTTGCGGTTGAATCCACTTTTTTTGCTGATTGAGAGCTGCCGTTGTTACAGGCGCTGACCACCACCAGGACACAGGCTCCTGCTACGCAGGCAGCCCTGAGGGCTTTGTGGGAATAACGAATACTGGATTTGTTTTGAGAACTTTCTTTCTGCACCATGTTAGGTTTGCCGTGGTTTTAATTTTGGCGAAACTAGACAGAAAACGAACCCATGCATTTTTTATTTTATAACAAAAACATAAAAAATGTGGATATCACTCTCCCCTCCCGCACCCGCTGGCGCCCAGCCGCAGTAAAAAAATATTAGTCTACTTATTTGGTAGACTAATTAAATCGATCTATTTTGCATCTGTATTCAATGCTAACCCATGATATTCCTTCTGATCTTTAAGATTCTCTATACGCTGAGAACACGCCGGCTGGCGGCGCGGCGTAATGCACTGCAATAGGTACAAATATGAGTTACGTGGCCGAGGGGAGAGGCGGAGGTCCGCAAGACCTTTTACGAGGGTTCGATTCCTTCCGTAACTGCAAGATTGTTTTTATGGCAACAATGGTTAGACCTTAGCCGGGTGGTGTTTCTACACTACCCTTTTTTATGCCGTTCAAAAAAGCAAAAAGCCCCTTCACAGGGGCTTCCTACTTATTTTTAGTTGTATTACTTCTTGATCGGCTTGCTTGAATTCTCTTTCACGATCAACGGCTGAGAGTCGATGACTGGTATACCCTTAAGCCCGGGTAAATTCGTCAATACCGTCTTTATTTTACGCGAACCTTTGTTTTTTGAATTAGCCATATTCAGACCTATTTACACAAACTTACGACTTTCCCTTCAGGATTTCAACTTTTTCCACCTTGTCCTCCTTCTTCGAAAAATGAAATCCCAGGCACACAATGTAAGGGATTATAGCCACCAAAGCGAATAAAAGAGCATTGTAGAAAAAGGAGCTCTTTTTCAGAAACGCTCTGCTATTGATCTCGATGGCATTTTCCAGTTCGAGAACATAGGCCCCCTTTAGCGAATCATCCACAACTTCCTCATTCCCAATATTTAACCCCTCAATATTCGCCTTATATTCCCCATAATATTTCCTGGGCGGATCAAGATAAGCTATATCTATGGGCAAAAGCAACCGGATCAGGTAAACCACAGAGATCACCAGCAAGATCACAAAACAAAAATAGGCCAGGTAAAACCACACCCCTTTTATATTCGCCGCTATCGCGCGCTGTGTCAGCGGCACAAGAAATATCCCCAGCGCGGAATAGACCAGGATAATATTGGTCAGCCGTTCCAGGACCTTCTGATACAACGCCGTATACTCCGCAAGGCGTTTCTCATTGATCTCGATAATATAGTCCAGGTCATAAAACGACTTCCCCATCAACCTATCTCATTTTCTTAAACGCATTGATCAATCCATTGGTCGACGAGTCATGCGACTTCACCTCATCCGCATTTTGCAGCTCCGGCAGGATCTTCCCGGCCAGCTGTTTGCCCAGCTCAACCCCCCATTGATCAAACGTAAAGATATTCCAGATGACCCCCTGAACAAAGATCTTATGCTCATAGAGCGCGATCAGCTCGCCAAGCGTAAAAGGCGTGATCTCTTTGATAAGGAATGAATTAGTCGGGCGGTTGCCGCTAAAGAACTTATAAGGGACCAGCGCCGAAGGCACTTTTTCCGCTTCCAGCTCTTCCTTCGTCTTCCCATTCATCAAAGCCTGCGTCTGCGCAAAGAAATTCGACAATAGCTTCACATGATGATCTCCTACCGGGTTATGGCTGATGGCCGGAGCAATAAAATCACAGGGGATCAGAACGCTGCCCTGGTGGATCAGCTGATAAAAAGCATGCTGCCCATTAGTTCCTGGCTCTCCCCAAACGACGGGCCCTGTAGACCAGCCGACAGGATTACCATTGCGGTCGACGCTTTTCCCATTGCTCTCCATATTACCCTGCTGGAAATAAGCGGCAAAACGATGCATGTATTGATCATACGGCAGGATTGCCTCCGTCTGCGAACCAAAGAAATTAGTGTACCATAGGCCGATCAAAGCCATCGTAACGGGGATGTTCTTTTCAAAAGGCGTGGTCCGGAAATGCAGATCCGTCGCATGAGCGCCCTTTAACAACGACTCGAAATTATCATAACCCACCGTCAGCGCAATGGAAAGACCGATGGCGCTCCACAGCGAATAACGTCCCCCGACCCAATCCCAGAACTCAAACATATTGGCCTTGTCAATGCCAAATTTTGTCACTTCCTTTTCATTGGTGGAAAGGGCTGCAAAATGTTTGGCTACATGAGACTCGTCTTTGGCGGTCGCGAGGAACCAATCCCGGGCCGTATGCGCATTGGTCATCGTCTCCTGCGTAGTAAAGGTCTTCGAGGCGATGAGGAACAGCGTTTCTTCAGGAGTCACCTTCTTCAGCGTCTCCACGATATGCGTACCATCCACATTGCTCACAAAATACGCCTGCATGCCGGCTACCCAATAAGGACGCAGAGCTTCCGTTACCATCACCGGACCAAGATCGCTGCCCCCAATGCCTATGTTGACGATATATTTTATCTTTTTCCCGGAATATCCTTTCCACTCTCCACTGTGGATCCGGGCGCAAAAATCTTTCATCTGGGCCTGCACCCGGAGCACATCCGGCATGACATCCTTCCCATCACTCAAAACAGGTTTTCCCGAAAAGTTGCGCAACGCCGTGTGCAGGACCGAACGATCTTCCGTCTGGTTGATCTTCTCGCCGGTGAACATGGCCTCGATTGCCTCCTTTACCTTGCTCTCATTGGCCAGCTGGCGCAGGAGATCCAGGGTCTTGTCATTGACGATATTCTTGGAATAGTCGAAAAGGATATCATCGAATTTCAGGGAGTACCTCGAAAATCGATCCGGGTCAGCCTTGAAAAGGGATCGCATATGTGTTCCCTTTATTTCGGTATTGTAATGATCTTGTAATTGCTGCCAGGCTTTTGTTTCTTTGGGAGTTACTTTCGGGAACATATGAAACTTTTTTTTGTAAATTTAACGAAAGCAGTTTACAATTGTTCAATTGCCGGTCACTTCGACCAATTGTCGATAGTATCGACAACTTTCGCCACCATTTCGGAACTAATATCCAGGTGGGTCACAAACCGGATCTGATTGGCCGAAATAGGAATGGCCAGGATATCCATATCCTTTAGGTGCTGGACCATCTCCTTTGTACACATATCGGCCTCCGTTTCAAAAATGACAATATTGGTTTCGACAGGCATGATACTGCGCACAAAATCCTTTTTCTCCAGGGCCGCGGCAATTGCCTTAGCGTGAAGATGATCCTGCCTGAGACGGTCTATATTGTTTTCCAGCGCATAAATGCCGGCTGCGGCCATAAACCCCGCCTGGCGCATCCCGCCGCCAAACACCTTGCGCACCCTCCGGGCCCGCCGGATAAAAGCAGCCGGACCGATAAGTATGCTGCCGATGGGGCAACCCATCCCCTTGTTGAGACAAACCGATATGCTGTCAAAAAGACGTCCATATTCAGCCGCCGTCTGCCCGGTAGCCACCAGGGCATTGAAGAGCCTGGCCCCATCCAAATGGAATTTCAGCTGGTTATCAGCACAGATCTGTTTGATCTTCTTTATCTCTTCGAGATCATAACAGCTCCCCCCTCCCCTGTTACAGGTGTTTTCCAACGCCACCAGGGAAGTACGGGCCTTATGTATGTCATCCGGGTTGATGGCCACGGAGACCTGTTCGGCCGTTATACGTCCCCTGTTACCGTCCAGCGCCCTGACCTGGGAACCGGAATTAAAGGCGATCCCCCCGCCTTCATAGATATAAATATGGGCATTTTTTTCACAGATGACCTCATCCCCGGGCTGCGTATGACATTTTATTGCGATCTGATTCGACATCGTGCCGCTGGGGCAATACAGGGCCGCTTCCATACCAAAAAGCTTTGCAGCCATCGCTTCCAGCCGGTTGATAGAAGGGTCTTCCCCAAATACGTCGTCGCCCACCGGGGCGGTCATCATCGCTTCCAGCATGGCAGGTGTAGGACGGGTAACGGTGTCTGAACGAAGGTCTATGGGCATAAACAGAAATTGAGGTCGCAATTTAAGATTTTACCCTTCACTAATAAAAAAAGGAGGCACCTGCCAGGTAAAAGCAGGCGCCTCCTTTTTCAATAATGTCCGGCAAAAAGTTTTGCCGGTGGGAGCCCCCGGGCCCCCTTCTGCGTATGACAGGCATAATGTTCCATCAAGCGACCAGGTAACAGGACCGGCCAGCCTAGGACAATGCCTGTTCCTTAATGTGATTGCCTTTCTCTTTTGCGGCTTTGATCAGATCCAGCACGCGGCTGCGCACATCTTCACGCAGTCCTTCTGTTTCCTTCTCAAATATATCGTTCAGTTCATCCAGCTCGTCGGCCGTAATACCACGAAGCTTTCTGAGTTTTCTTTTCAATGATTCCGCTCTATCGGAAATTCTCTGGCGGGTCTCGGCACCCTCGGCAGGAGCTACAAGAACCCCGATAGCAACACCGGCGGCAAGACCCGCAATAGCACCGATAAGGATATTTTTCGTACTCATATTATATGGTTTTAAGTGAATAAATCAACTCTTTTATAGAGTAAGTCTCTCAACACTATTTTCAATAACAATGCCGAAAAACGTTAAAAGGAGCTCAAGTTTTTTTTCGGCGCCCGATGGGCAATTTTCTCTACAAATAAGCAGGACCGTCAGACCGCGAATGCGATTAATGCCTATTCCGTCCTCAGATTGTCCACCGGGTTGGCGCGGGCGGCCCTCAACGACCGGAAAAGGATCGTAACGAGCGCTATCCCCAGCAGCAACACCGCCGCCACAAAAAAGATCCACCAGCTGAATGCCGTCTTATAGGCAAAGTCCTCCAGCCATTTGTGCATCGCCCACCAGGACAACGGAGAGGCCATCAGGACCGCGATCAGCACCGGCCGAAGGAAATCCACCGACAGCAGCCTGCTGATCGAAGCCGCCGAGGCGCCCAATACTTTACGAATGCCTATCTCCCGGATCCGCTGTTCGGCGGCAAAGGTAGCCAGGGCAAACAGCCCCAGACAGGCGATGACGATCGTGATACCCGTGAATAGATCGAACAGGGCAGCCAGCCTGTCCTCTGCCTTATACTGGCTGTCAAAGCCTTCGTCCATGAACTGGAATTCAAAAACGGTCTGCTGGTCGTACTGGCCATAGATTTTTTTGATGGCATCCACCACCGTAGGAACATTGGTATGAGCCTGTATCCTGGCGAACAGACAGCCATGAACACCGCCGCCCATCGTGTTTATGGTGTCTTTGTTGATAAAAAGGCATAAAGGACCGATTTCCTGGTGCAGCGACTGGTAGTTGAAGTCCTTCAGCACGCCGGAGATGACATAAGCCTTGTTGATCACGGTAACGGAATGACCGACCGGATCGGCAGGCAGATCGAGCTTGCCGATCGCAGCCTCATTGATAACAATATGCCTGCCATCATACAGATCCGCCGGCGAGACCGGCTTTTCCCTCCATCGAAGCCCCAGCAGGGATGTAAAATCCTTATCCACGAGCAAAGCGTTCAGACCGATCGTCCGATCCGAGCCCGGTATCGAAGCCGGATAAGCATTATACCCTTTATACATAGGATATTCGGCAGTTGCAACTTCATGGACACCCGAAACAGCCCCGACAGCATGCTTGAACGCTTCATACCGCAACATGGTCTTGCTGAACGGTATCATGACAACATTGTCCCGGTCTACACCGGTATCGACATGCCGCAGATGATACAGCTGTTTTCCAATAACGATGCTGCATATGATCAGCGACATCGAGATAGTGAACTGCAAGACCGTAAAGACCTTTCGAACACGCTCTCCGCCCCGGCGTCTGCTCAGCCGGCCATACAATACCGCCACAGGGTTCAACCGCGACAGCACCAGCGAAGGGTAGCTGCCCGCAGCCAGGATAACAAACAGTAAAAGACCCGTAAAGGATAATAGTACCCCTGGATTCAGTAGAAAAGAGTCGTCGATCTGCAGCTGCAGCAGGTTAAGGAAGGGTCCGCGAAACAAAAAGAACAATCCCATTCCAACCGCAAATGAAAGGATAGCATAAAGGGCTGACTCGGTATAGAACTGCCCCGCGATCCAGCTCCTCCCCGCCCCCATCACCTTTCGTACGCCTACTTCTTTGGCACGGGTAGCCGCCCTTGCAGTCGCCAGGCTCATATAGTTGACCAGCGCCAGCAGCAATATCAATCCGGCAACCATCGGAAAGATCCCCAGGTACCGGGTATTGGAAAAATCACCGAAGTTCATGTGCAGGTGTACGTCAGGTAAAGCCGTCAGCTTATATACATCTCCGGGATCTTTGCTCCCCGGCATTCGCGAAAGCTCGCTTAATGTCCTTTCCACCTTCGGGGAGGCCGCCGGATCCTTCAGCAGCAACCAGGTCAGAAAAGGTCCGCCCTGAACCCGGGGTGAATTTGCGGCCAGGGGCATATCCATCGACATGATACTGGTAAGAGAAGCGACAAAATCAAAGGAGATGCTCGAATTGGAAGGAGGATTGGCCGCTATCCCCGTCACTTCCAGATCAAATTCACTGTTGTAGCGGATGACTTTCCCGATGGGATCCCCATCTCCAAAATATTTTCTGGCTGCACGCTGCGAAAGGACTACCGTATTGGGTCTTGACAATACCTTGTCGGATTTACCCCTTACCAGTCCAAAACTAAAGAAATCAAAGAAATGACTGTCGGCAAACAAAAAATTCTGATTCTCCGAAAAGACAACGGCCTTTTGCCCCTGCGTTTGCAGGTTGACCTTCACATAAGGCTTATTTATCCGCATGTAATTCTCCACCCGGGGATCAGCCTTCTGTACCTGCGGTCCCGTCGAATAGCTGAACTGATTCACATTAAAGCTCGAATTTCCCATTTTCAGGGTCCCGGTAATAGAAAAGAGCCGTTTGGCATTGGCATGAAACCGGTCATAACTATGCTCATGCAATACATATAACATAATGGTCAGGCTGACCGCGATGCCAATGGCAAGACAGCCGATATTGATGACACTGTAAAGCTTGTTGCGGGAAAGGTTCCGAAAGGCGATGCGGAGATAGTTGTTTAACATGGGCAAAAAGTTACGCCAAATGAAGTTAAAAAAGTGCCGGTTTGCAATATTTTAGGTCAATATCCGGGAGCTGCAGGTCGCCAAATTTTCGTAATTTTGCGCCCTATGACACAAGAACAGATCAAAAGTATGAGGGACCGCGTGGTCGTCCTGAGGAGGTTTCTTTGACGTCGACAACCGTCAGTACAAGATCAACGAAGAGAAACAATTATCGCTAAGCCCCGGATTCTGGGACGACAACCGGCGCGCGACCGAAATTCTCAAGAACATAAAGCTGAATGAATACTGGGTAAAGCTTTACGAGTCGGTAGAAACCGCCGTAGAGGACTTTGCCGTATTATTCGATTTCTGGAAGGCCGGCGAAGCCACCGAAGAAGAGACCCGCGAAGCCTATGACAAGGCGCTGGCCAGCATCGAAGAGACCGAGTTCAAGAGTACGCTGAACCAGCCCGAAGACGAACTGCCCGGCGTCATGCAGATCAATTCCGGCGCAGGCGGCACAGAAAGCCAGGACTGGGCCGAAATGTTACTTCGCATGTACCGGATGTACGGTGAAAAACAGGGCTGGTCCGTCACCGAGCTCGACCTCCAGGAAGGTGAAGGCGCAGGCATAAAAAGCGCGACCATCCAGTTCGACGGCCCCTTCGCCTATGGCTTCCTGAAAGCCGAGAGCGGGGTTCACCGGCTGGTACGCATCTCGCCCTTTGATTCCAACGCCCGCCGCCATACCTCCTTCGCCTCCGTGTTTGTCTACCCGCTGGTGGACGACAGCATCGAGATCGAAGTAAGCCCGGCCGATATCGAATGGGAGTTCTACCGAAGCGGCGGTAAAGGTGGGCAGAACGTGAACAAGGTGGAAACAGCCGTCCGCCTGAAACATATCCCCAGCGGTATCATCGTAGAGTGCCAGCAGGCGCGTACGCAGGGGGAGAACCGCGAAAAGGCCCTGAAGATGCTGAAAAGCCGCCTTTATGAGGAAGAGCTGCGCAGACGGGAAGAAGCCAAGAACGCTACCAACTCCACCAAGAAGAAGATCGAATGGGGTTCGCAGATCAGGTCCTATGTATTCCATCCCTATAAAATGATCAAAGACCATCGGACCGATTACGAAGTAGGCAACGTACAGCCCGTGATGGACGGAGAATTGGATGGGTTTATAAAGGCATATTTAATGAACGAAAAGGAAACAACACAATAAACAATTATGAGCTTAGGATATTTCAATTACCCGGCCCCGATCAACGAACCTGTACTCAACTACGGCCCGGGTAGCAACGAAAAAGCAACGCTGAAAGCCACACTAAAGGAATTAAAAAGTGTCGAACACGACATCCCAATGTATATCGGGGACAAAGAGGTCCGCACTGGCAAAAAAGTCGCCCTTCGTCCGCCACATGAGATTGCCCATACCATCGGTTATTTCCACGAAGGCGACGAAACCCATGTCCAGCAGGCCATCGACGCGGCGCTAAAAGCAAAATCGAACTGGGCCTCCCTCAGCTGGGAGAACCGCGCTGCCATCTTCCTGAAAGCCGCCGATCTCATTTCGACAAAATACCGCTCGTATATGAACGGCACCACGATGCTGGGCCAAAGCAAGAACGCCTACCAGGCCGAGATCGACAGCGCCTGCGAGATCATCGACTTCCTCCGCTGGAACGTTCACTTCCTCAGCGAGATCTACCGGCAGCAGCCTGTCAGCGGCCCCGGTGTACACAACCGCCTCGAGTTCCGCCCGCTCGAAGGTTTTGTCCTGGCGATCACACCGTTCAACTTCACCGCCATCGGCGGCAACCTTCCCGCTTCGGCAGCGCTTTGCGGCAACACCGTCATCTGGAAACCAGCCTATACGCAGGTCTTCTCCGCACAGATGTTCATGCGCATCCTGAAAGAAGCCGGACTGCCGGATGGGGTCATCAATCTCATCTATGTAGACGGCCCTGTGCTTGGTAAAATTTGTTTCAGTCACCGCGACTTCGCCGGTATACACTTCACCGGCAGCACCGCCGCCTTCAATCATATCTACAAGACTATCGGCGAAAATATCAGTCACTACCGCACCTATCCCCGCATCGTCGGTGAGACGGGTGGAAAAGACTTTGTCCTCGCTCATGAAAGCGCCGACCCCGATGTAGTAGCCACTGCCCTTCTGCGCGGCGCCTTCGAATACCAGGGTCAGAAATGTTCCGCCGCCTCCCGGGCCTATATCCCAGCGAACCTGGCCGGCGTAATAAAAAAGAAACTCATAGAAGGCGTTAAAAGCTTCCGGATGGGATCGGTAGAAGACTTTACCAACTTCATCAACGCCGTCATCGACGAACGGAGCTTCAACAAGATCCAGTCCTATATAGACAAGGCAAAACAGGACCCAAAAGCCGAGATCATCGTCGGCGGGGAATGCGACAAGTCAAAAGGTTACTTCATATCTCCCACAGTGATAGAAGCCAAAGACCCGAAGTTCGTGACCATGTGCGAAGAGATCTTCGGACCCGTGCTGACCATTTATGTGTATCAACCCGCGGAGTTTGAAAAGACACTGGAGCTGATCGACACTACTTCCCCATATGCACTCACCGGCTCCATCATCTCCCGGGACAGACAGGCCGTAGAACTGGCAACGGACAAGCTGCGCAACGCCGCCGGTAATTTCTATATCAACGACAAACCTACCGGCGCAGTAGTAGGCCAGCAGCCCTTCGGCGGAGCCCGGGCTTCCGGCACCAATGACAAGGCCGGTTCGATCCTCAACCTCTATCGCTGGCTCAGCGCAAGAACGATAAAAGAAACCTACGTTCCGCCGACGGATTACAAATATCCCTTCCTCGCGGAAGCATGATGCCCAAAACTTGATAATCCTGCAAAAACATAAAAAAACCTGGGCGAGACCCGGGTTTTTTACTATAACTACTTACTTCGGACCAGTATCGTCGTATCGTCGATATAAAATAAAGATCGATTTTCGCATAGCCATTGACTATAGAAGTGGGGAATTATGTCCCGACCTTTCAAAAATACCCCCAAAAGTCATATTTAACAGACATATTGATTAATGCATACCTATTCAATTCATTAATAATCAACTGATTTATATTTAAATTGCGTACTTTTTTGGCATGCGCACAATAAAAAAAACGACTTGACGTAGGTCAATCTTTTTGCTGGTGGTTCTATATTTGCATCGGTTAACAAAAACTTAATCTAACATTTATGAAAAAACTAGCATTAGTTATTTTGGCAGGCATTTCATTCGCAACGGCGAATGCACAGTTTCAATTTGGCGCAAAGGGAGGACTTAATTTTGCTACATTAAGCGGATCGGACATCGATGGTGCAAAAACCCTGGTTAATTTCAATGTGGGCGTTTTTGCAAGACTTCCCCTTGTCGACAGGTTGAGCTTACAGCCCGAACTGGTGTATTCCGTACAGGGAGCTAAATTCAACGACCCGGATGAATCCCACCATGTCAACTATCTGAACATCCCTGTTTTGCTGAGATATTCGGCTGGTAGCGGATTCGGAATTTATACCGGTCCCCAGGTCGGATTCCTGCTCGCTGCACATAACAAGTTCGATGGCAACAGCATCAACGAAAAGGATTTCTTCAAATCCGCAGACTTTGCCTGGGCTGTAGGTCTTAACTATAGGATCCCCTCTACCAAGCTTGGCATCGACGCACGTTACAACTTCGGTATATCCAACATCGAGGACCAAACCAATTCGAATCAGAATGGTACCGTCCGGAATAACGTATTCCAGCTGGGTTTGACCTATATCCTGTTCAGCACCGGAAGAAAATAGAAGAAAAAGTAATTCGCGCAAAAAAAAATAAAAAGCCGGTCAAACTGACCGGCTTTTCTTTTTCCCCTATTTTTATAAAAAATATTTCTTGAAGACGATCCTGAACGAACAGCAGCTGGAGATTACCATACAACGCCTCACCCATCAGCTGTTGGAAAATCACCTCGACCTGGAAAATACGGTCCTCATCGGCATTCAGCCAAGAGGTATCTATTTTTCAGACCGTATCGTACAGCAGCTGAAATCACAGGTAAACCCTGCCTCGATCCGTTATGGCAAGCTGGACATCACATTCTACCGCGACGATGTACGCACCGGCCTGCACGAACTAAACCAGACAGATATCCCCTTTTCCATAGAGAACACGAATGTGGTGCTGATCGACGACGTACTCTGGACCGGCAGGACGATCCGCGCCGCCCTGGATGCCCTGCTGGACTTCGGCCGGCCGGCAAAAGTCGAGCTTTGCGTCCTTATCGACCGCCGGTTTAGCCGTCAATTGCCCATCCAGTCCGATTATACCGGCAAATCGATCGACTCCATCATTACCCAAAAAGTAAAAGTATACTGGAAAGAAAAGGATGGAAAGGATGAGGTAACTTTATTATAAAGGGCGAAGTAACCTATTATAGGCTGCCCCAGCCACCCCCCAAAAAAACTTAGGTCGCCGGGGCGCCTTTCAATCAAAAAATCCCCTAATTTCGCGTTCTAATGCAACTGAGTACCAAACATCTTCTTGGCATTAGAGACCTCCAACCAGGTGATATTCAACTTATTTTAGATACCGCCACACAGTTTAAAGAGGTTTTGCAGCGACCCATCAAAAAGGTTCCCACTTTACGGGACGTAACCATCGTCAATCTTTTTTACGAAAACTCCACAAGGACCCGTATCTCTTTTGAGCTGGCGGAAAAAAGACTGTCCGCCGATACGATCAACTTTACCGCATCGGGTTCCTCCGCTGCCAAAGGGGAGACATTGCTGGACACGGTGAACAACATCCTTTCCATGAAGGTGGATATGGTGGTGATGCGGCACAGCGCCAGCGGAGCACCCCACTTTTTGTCCAAACATATCCCCGCAGCCATCGTCAATGCAGGGGACGGCATCAACGAGCATCCCACCCAGGCCCTGCTGGATGCCTTTTCCATTCGCGAGAAACTTGGAGGACTGGCCGGTAAAAAGGTCGCCATCATCGGCGACATCATGCATTCCCGGGTAGCCCTGAGCAATATTTACCTGCTAAAGAAAATGGGCGCGGAGGTTACCATCGCAGGCCCGCCAACTCTGATCCCGGTGCATATAAAGGAAGCCTTCGATGTCCGGGTAGAATACGATCTTCGGAAAGCCCTCGAATGGTGCGACGTCGCCAACATATTACGTATCCAGCTCGAACGGCAGAATCAGCCCTTGTTCTCTTCCCTGCGGGAGTATAGTCTTGCGTATGGCGTTAACAAACGCCTGCTGGATAGCCTCAGCAAAGAGATCGTCATCATGCATCCCGGCCCGATCAACCGCGGAGTGGAACTGGACAGCGATGCAGCAGACAGCAAACAATCCATCATCCTGCACCAGGTTGAGAACGGGGTTGCGGTACGAATGGCTGTGCTTTATCTGTTGGCAGGGGGGGCGAGCCGAAGCGCGCAATAGTCAGAGACCTAACAAACTGCTTATATCAATAAAATAGTTTCTTGTCTATGAAACCTAGCACGGCCCCACGCATTGCACTCTTTCCCGGAACCTTCGATCCGATCACCATCGGGCACCAGGATATCATCAACCGTTCCCTGCCACTCTTCGACAAGCTGGTCATCGGTATCGGCCGCAACGTCAATAAAGAGCCGATGTTCTCCGTTGAACAAAGGATAGAATGGATCAGGGAGATCTATAAAGACAATCCTAAAGTGGAAGCCGTGGTTTACGAAGGCCTGACCGTTCGCTGCTGCCAGCAGGTCGGCGCCCGCTTTATCCTCAGAGGTATCCGGTATGTCAACGACTTCGAGTATGAGAAGGCCATCGCCGATATGAACCGGAGTCTCGATACCGATATCGAAACGATCTTTCTGACCTGTCTCCCCCAATATACATCGGTGGCTTCTACCCTTGTCCGGGATGTACTAAAGAACGGCGGCGACGTAATGCAATTCCTGCCCGATGTGGTGGCAAAGTCACTGAAGAAAAGTCTGAAGAATAACAAATCGCCGGCAAAACGCTAATTCCAACAACATGTCTATCTGGTTTGATCCCAATGTTACGGCCAAAGAGCTTCACTCACTCGGTGTCAACACCATGGCCGAACTCATCGGCATCGAATTCACCGAGGTCGGCGACAACTATCTGAAAGCAAAGATGCCGGTAGACCATCGCACTCAACAGCCTTATGGCCTCCTGCATGGCGGCGCATCGGCAACGCTGGCAGAAACATTGGGCAGTGTCGCATCCGCCCTCGTCATCGATCAGTCCCGGTATAATTGTGTGGGCCTCGAGATCAATGCCAACCATATCCGGGGAGTCAAAGAAGGCCACGTCTTTGGTACCGTCCTTCCCCTGCATATCGGGAGGTCCACCCATGTATGGGATATAAAGATCTATGATCAGCGGGAAAAACTGGTTTGTGTCAGCCGGTTGACGGTCGCGATCCTGCCAAAACAACCTCAGGCGGAAAATTCCTAATGGGCAGCCACACCCGCGGCATGCAGTACATCCACAATAGAGGGGAATGTGTTCTTCAGCAATCCCCCCATGTCTTCAGGTGCGACCCAGCGTAGTTCTGTGATCTGCTCCTCCTGTTGCGGTATGATCGACTGATCGGCGCTTGCACTCATCCGGTACCAGTGCGTCTCTTTTAATATATGCTTTCCATTTTCATCATAGGTATGCCAGGTCACCAGTAAAGGAGCTTCCAGTTTTACCTTCTTCAAACCGGTCTCCTCGCCTACTTCGCGGACAGCGCATTGTTCCAGAGTCTCACCCGGATCGAGCTTCCCCTTGGGCAGGTCCCATTTTTCGCGACGATACATAAACAGGTATTGCCCCTTTCCGTTATCGACCAGCCCACCCCCGGCCTGTATGATCACAAACTTCCTCCAGAAAGCCTTTTTCAAAACCTCCAGGTCGTTGTGAATAAAGATCCCGGCATGTACCTTTTCCTGGCGCATCTCATGGATCATCGAATTGACCGCCGGATGCGAAAACTCATCGATCAGAACAGCGTCGTCATGATGGGCATAAACGCTTATCTCAGCCGTCATCCGGTCACAGAGGAAAAGGGGTTTGTCGTTAAAGTAGATCTTGATATACATACCCCAAAAATACCTACTTTCGCAGCATGGCTGAGAAAATTATTACCACAAACGAGTCGGCTGTAGCCGAAAAACTCCTCCAGGTACAGGCCATCCGCCTGAGCGTAAAAGAGCCCTTTACCTGGTCATCCGGCTGGAAAAGTCCCATCTATTGCGACAACCGTAAAGTCCTGTCTTTCCCCTATATCCGCGATTTTATCAAGTCGGAAATGTGCAACGTTCTCTTTGCCCAGTTCCCCGAAGCAGGCCTGCTGGCAGGGGTAGCCACGGCCGGCATCGCATGGGGCGCCATGGCCGCAGACCAGCTAAAGCTCCCCTATATTTACGTCCGCAGTAAACCAAAAGAACATGGCCTCGGACAACAGATCGAAGGATACTATGAGAAAGGCCAGCAGGTGGTTGTGATCGAGGACCTTATCTCTACCGGAAAAAGTTCCCTGCAGGTTGTCGACATCCTCCGCACCGAAGGTCTGGAGGTCGTTGGCCTGGTCTCCATCTTCAACTATGGCTTCACTGCTGCCCAACAGGCCTTCGAAAAAGCAGGAGTTCCCTATGTATCCCTTTCCAACTACCCCACCCTCATCAGCCTGGCCGTGGAGAAAGGTATGGTCAGCCCCGACGAGCAGCGTGTCCTGTTAAAATGGAGCGAAGATCCGGCAAACTGGAAGGGAGTTTAGCCCATTCTCCCGAAATTGAGGTGGTCGCAAAATGCGACCACTTAATGGATTAATTTCAGTATTTTTATAGCATATAAATCCCATTACATATGAAGAAAATACAAATCCTTTTTTTCCTCCTCCTCGGCCTCGCAGGCAGCACCTTCGCTCAGACAAAAGCACAGCTGACAGCCGTCATCAAGACCCCCACCGTTCAATGCGAAGAATGTAAAGGCCGTATCGAAAAATACATGGCCCACGAAGAAGGCATCATAAAGATCAATGTCGACTACAAGAAAAAGACAACGACCGTCACTTACCTGACCGATCGCACCAATATTGAAAATATCAAGGCCCAGATAGCCAACGTAGGCTACGACGCGGACGACGTAACGGCTGAGCCTGACGCCTACAAACGCCTTCCAACCTGCTGCAAGAAACCCGAAGACGGCGGCGGTGAGAAGAAAAAGAGCTAATGCATAAAAAGAAAAATAAAAAACCGGCCAGTTCAGCCGGTTTTTTTTGTGCCCGTCCCTCAAAGCCGGGCCATTTTAAAAAGACGCCGACACCCTCAATATCACATTCCTCCCCATCCCATTGATAAAATATCTGAACTTATCCAGGTAATCCCGATACGACACATTCGTCAGATTATTAACCGTAAAACTCACACTAACCGCATGCTGACCATAAGGAAATGAAACCCCCGCACTGGCACCCCACATTACATACCCATCAGGCGGCGGCGCATAATCCTGGATCCTGGTTGGCACCCGCGTCTGTTTGGTCACCGCCAGATTATTGACGCTGACAAAAACATCCTTCATGCTTTTTCCCAAAACCGGGAGCTCATACTTTAAGGTATTGTCAAACTTATCCGACGGTATATCGATCAACCAGTCATGACTCGTGAGATCCCTCGCCCGGACAACGCTGGTCCTCGAGATCAAAAACAAATGTTTTAAAAATTCATAGTTCACGGTCAGGTCCAGGCCCTCGAATAACGCATTCGTCTGGATATAGGTAAACGAAGGGAAAACCCCCTGTATAGTAGATTGTACCTTCGGCGCATCCGGCCGCAGATAAATATAGTGATTGAAATAATTGATATACCCACCCGCTTCGATGACCAGCGGCCCCTTGTTATAGGTAAAGGACAGCGTATTGTTATAGGCCGTTTCAAGCGTAAGCGTCGAGTCCCCGTGCTCGTAGGAGACAGCGCTCTGGTGAATGCCATTGGCAAACAGCTCGATGACTTGTGGCGGACGCCATGCCGACCCAAAATTATAGTCCGCAGAAAAGAATTCAGAAAAATGATAGATGGCCCCGGCATTCACCGTCACCCGCTGCCAGTCGTACGTTGGCGTTCGCAAAGCCAGGGTCCGGGAGTCGAGCGTATAGGCCCGCAGCCACCGGTAGTCATAACGCAGACCTGCTTCCAGCGTGAGCTTGCCCAATTCTGTCTTTTCTATCAAAAAGGCGCCCCCGCCATAGTTGCGGAAATTGGGGATCAGTTCCTGGTAACCCAGTCCCTCCTGCACATTTCCCTGCGTGATAAAATTAAGCCCCAGACTCCCCGTGACCTTCCTCCCGATGGAAGGATGCGACCAGATGAGATCGGCCGTGTGCGAGATCAGCTGGAAATACAGATCAGGGATGTTTGCCTTTACGATCGAATCGTTAAAAGAAACATCCGCGTCCCATTCCCGTCTTGTATCAACCTGCCTGGCAAATACCCCATCCAGCCGTCCCCATCTGCCCATCTTCAAAAAGGCATCGGCCTTTAGCAGTTGATGGTTGACCCGTTGATAAGGCCGTCCGATCGTGTCACTATAACCGTTGATCACCGCAGGATATCCGCGCTTGATATCACTCAACAGATCCTGCACGCTGCCAATATGCGATGCGGAAGCTATTCCGATCCGCGTATTGAAATCACTGAAATAAACCTCCGCTCCATAGTTCTCCTGCGCATAACGCAACGTAGCCGAAAAGTCACCTTCCCGGTATCCCGTATTGTTCACGTAATAATTGCCAATGACCGGATTATTCGCCCATACATCGCCGGCATGTTTGATAGTTCCCTGCAATCGAAAACTCAATCCTTTCAACCTGCCCCCCGCTGCCCCATCCACCCTGCCCGAAGCTATACCCGCCTGCCCATTGGACATACCCACCAGGTCGACATTGCCGCTGATCCCCGGAGCCGTCGGCATCTCCCTGGGTTCGACCAGGATCACACCACCCACCGCATCGCTGCCATAGCGAATGCTGGCAGGCCCTTTTATGACCGTCAACCGCGTAGCGATAAAAGGGTCTATTTCCGGAGCATGATCGTTGCCCCAGGTCTGCCCCTCCTGCCGCACGCCGTTGTTGACAATGAGAATGCGATTACTGTAAACACCATGTATGATAGGCTTAAAGACCGTAGGACCATTTTGAAGTACGTTGACACCCGCCATAGACTTCAGCGCCTCGCCAAGTGAAAGCCCGTTCTTCTGCGCCAGCTCCTTACCACTAATGCTGTCAGTAACCACCGTACTCAATTTGTCCTTCTTCAACAAATGTCCATGAACCTCTACTTCCTTCAGCTGACGGGCGGAATCTTTCAAGCGGCCTGCATCCCCCGGCTGCGCCGAATCCTTGCCCGGCGCTGCTCCCTGCGCCAAAAGAGTTGATGCCGCTGAGATCAGCAGCATCAACAAATAGAACTTTTTAAAACTCATAAAGAAAATTATTTTCCAAAAACATAAGCCACTCCAAGTGATACATTAAACCCTGCCAGCGCCTGGTTGTAATTATTGATCAACCTTCCTGCTTCATTCACTCTTTGTGTATTCTCGATAGTGAAATTTGGCTTGGAATAAAAATAATCACCCAACAGACGTACCGACAGGCATTTCAGGACAGAGTAACGGAGACCAATGCCCCCATCGAAGCCAAACGCCGTTTTCGAAGCAGACTCCTGCACAAAAGTTCCGTCATCGATGTCGCTATCCGTCACGTCTACGCTGATCTCCGGTGTGCTGGTATGCGTAATGCCCGCCAGAGCCCGGGCCGTGACCGAGAGCTTCTTCCAGAGACGATGATCGAAATACAAACCCGGCATAAGACTCCAGGTCTTGTAGCTGCCCGCTGTCGTCGCCACCTGGTCTACATCGAATGAGTCCTGGTAACCGGCAGAAAGCGTATTGATGTTCTTTGTCTTGTGCGTACCATAGCTAAAAAGAGCCCCTACCCCAAAATGCTTGCTGAAGAACCAGGCCCCGTCCACACTGCCAAAACCGCCCTTGTCTGCAAACCCTGCCGGGTCACTGACATATCCATTGGTGCTGGAAATAAAATTCGCCTTGCCCCAGTTGCCCGTAGGAAAAGAGATCCCGCCGCCGACGGCGATAAAGCTGGGCCCCTTTTGCGCCATCGTGCCAAGAGAAAAAAACATAAGTACTATGATGCTGGCTAATTTCAATCTGCTCATAACTGTGTTTTATAAAAAAGGATTAGTTGATATTTATTTTATAGTTGACGTCGAAGTCCGTGGATCCGGGATCGAATGTACCGTTCTTCACATTGGGCTGGTGACGCATCACGACCCGCAGCCATCCATTGCTGGCTGCGCCCGTAACAAAATTGTCCGTAAGACCTACCTGCAGCGGAGGATTGTTGTTATCCAGGTCCGTACGGCTGACGACCAGGTTGAGATAAGGACCGGCAGCGCTGACCACCGTTCCGTCGGAAACAGGAATGTCGGTAGACGTATTGCTGATGACCAGGTTGGAAGCCGAGATCGGCGTCGGCTGGAAATAGAAGAGGTGATAGTTCACCCTGTCATGGATCTCATCCGTCACATTGACCGCAGGAGTCTGCGTTTCATCCAGGATGACGACCTGGGCATTGTATGTCGCATTCGCCTTGAGATTGAGGATAGCCTTGCTGGTATCGGGCAGCGCCGTCCCTGAAGGGTCCAGCTGACGCCAGATAGCAGTCATCGTGTCGGTCGCATCCGCCGCATTGGTCAGCTTCAGCTCGACCGTAGTCAGAAATTCATTGCCGGGAGGCGCCGGCGTCACAGTAGATTCTTTCTTGTTACAACCGGCCATGACCATTAGAAAGGCGATGCCAGAGCCATACACGAGCTGGCGAAAAGAGAGATTGCTCTTTTTCATTTGAGATTTGTTTTGATTATACGAAAAGGAAAAAATGAAACGGAAGAAGGTTCCCCGCAAAGGGAAGCTACCGGATGCCCGCACAACATAAATAGCCCCGATATGACACGGTTATGCCAAAGCAACTTAGCCATCATGCCGGTGCAACTACGCCGTCACGCGGGACCCCTGAACTAACAAACAGCAGGCGGCCCGCGTAATCCAAAAAGAGGATGTGAAAAAGATAAAGGCTCTTCAAGAGGAGCCGGCTCATGTGCCGGAAAGGAAGGCCTGATGTCCAACAAAAGGGACAACGAATGATCAGTAAAAGGAAACTCCACCACCAGGTTGTCCGTCGCACAGTGAAAGCCAGCCGTATTCAGCTGATCGGCTTTCGCATGATCCAGCCCCAGGTGCTTATCCGTGTGATGAGCAACAAGCGCGTGAATGGCGAGCTTGGGAGTGATGCCCAATGCAAACAGCGCGAGCAGCATTCCTGCCAATAAGGATCGTATGGTGTGGAGTCGAATCAAGCAGTTTTTGCAACCAGGCTGCATACGCAACCGGGTTGCAAATTATGGGATTATTTCCGAAACCGGAAATATAAGATCAGACCGATCATCACCATTAACACCTGGATAACGGCCCAGAACATCGTGCTGCCATCCCGCACCGTCTTGCCGGCCCAATCCATAAAATGATGTTTGTGAAAGACCGAGAAGCTATATCCCTCCGCATAGGCCGCATCATTCATAAAAGCCGCCAGCTGCCCTGAGCTGGTCTCGACATAATAGCGGGGATGACCGGCGCCAGGATAGCTCACCCGCCATACCGGAAGCCGCTTGTCCGTGAAATTGTATTCGTCATTGAAGGCAGTGACGGGGGTGACAGACAAAGCACCAGGCCCAGCGCCAGCGTCGGATACATCGCCAGACTCAGCGCCCGAACCAGCGCCAGCCCCAACTCCAACCCAGTGCTCCCCCCTAAACATACTCGCAAGCGACGCCGCATAACGCCGATCGCCATCATGCAACACCGAATAGTCCTTCGCATTCACATATACCACCGGCGCAAACGCTACCTTCCCGTCTTTCATCAGATCCTTCCGCCCATCTGCCTTCGCCGATTCCAAACCCTTCACCGGTTGCAAGCACACCCTCCAATAAATAGTCCCCTCTATCTTCGCCAGACTCAGATTGGTAATAGGTTGCATAACCGCAGCCTGAAGCTTCGAATAATCAAAACCGGCAGCGGCAAAATTAGCCGGAACAGGTCCACCTCCCTCTTCCGTGGCGATCAGCTTTGTCAATGCATGATATCCTCCGCTAAAAGACCAGAACAGCGTGAACAAAGACGCAAAAATGGCGGTATAACGATGATAACGACGGGTCCGCACCAGCGGATTGTTCGTTGCTTTTGCCGCCCTCGTACTAAAGAAAAGAACGACGCCCAGTAACACCGTAAAAAAAGCAAGCAGCGCAAAGCTTAGCTCGACCGCGATCCGCCCCTTGCCAAGGCCATCCAGCCAGCCCCAGGTATGAAAAAGGCGAAAGATCTCGTCAAAGACAGCACGCCGATTGTCCATGGCAAAGGAAAAACGGTCCTGGGTCGTCTCCACATAGACGCGGATACCATCCGGCCGATCAAACGTCACGCGGTAGACCGGCAGCAGCCGATTGATGCTCTTATATTCATTGTCATATCCATTAAGCAGGGATACATTGGCAACTTTTGCGCCCCGTGCAGGGTTCAGCACACATTCCGTAGCAGCGCCGCAGCAGTCCGGAACCGTCTCCGCCGGCGCTGCATGCGCAGAAGCCAAAACCACATGTACTGGAGCCGCATGCCCGCCAACATCACCCCCTTCCAAAAAATGCCGCGCCAGGTACTGCGCATACAACCAATCCCCTGCCGGCAGCACATTCCCATTCGTACAACTTAAATAGATAGGTACTGTCGGCTGTATCGCCGGACTCGCCGCCGCAGCGCCCGCAACACCCCTGCCAGCGCCAGCGCCCGCAACACCCAACCTCCCCGGTGCAACACCCGCTCCAGACCCCGGCACAGCCGCCGCAACACCCCCACTCCGCCTCACCGGCTGCACCTGCCAAAACCAATTCGTATCAATATGCACCAGCCGCACATTCGCAAAACTATCCAAATGATGCATCCGCAATGCCGCAGTCAGCGGCACCCGCAGCCTCGAACTATCCACCGCAACAGCGGGCCAGCCCTGTGTCGCAATAGCTGGTCTTATATTCGTCATCAACGGATGCATAAACCCGCTGGAAGCCCACAAAAACACGGGCACGGCGATGATGATCGAAAGCTGTCTATGTAGCCGGTATAATTTCTTCTTCATACTAAATAATGGATCAATTAAAAAAATGCCAGGACAACCCGATCGTCACTTCAGCCGGGTCTCCTAAATTGTAGCTGTAACCATAAGTCGACTTCGTCGCCAGTGCAGCATAGTATTTATTAAAGGCGTTCAGCGCATTCACCCAAAATTCCCACTGCCCGATCTGGTAACCCGTGCGGAAATTGACCACATCAAAGCCATTGTATTTCCTTGTATTGGCATCATCCATCCAGTATTTCCCCAGGTGCTGCCATTCCACGCCAAGTCGAAACTTCTTCAAAAAGACGGGACGCCAGGTCAGCTCCGCATTGCCGATAAAATGCGGCGCCGCCGCCATTTGATTTCCGCTGTAGTTCTTATTATTCTCATATTGCACGACAAAGACATGATCGGCATTCGTGCCGCTGACACGCAAGGTCCATTCTTCGGTTGGCTTCAGCGTCAGCCCGTATTCGATACCGGTATGCCGGGTCTTACCGGCATTCTGATTGATAAAGGTCCCGTCATTCTGCCGGACAGAAATGATCTGGTTCGTCCCGTCAAGCCGGTAGATACTCCAATCTGCATAGAGCTTGCTGCCCAGCAGCGAAAGCCATCCGCCAGCCTCATAGTTGAAAAAGGTCTGGGGTTGCAGATAAGGGACCTTTACTCCATTATAGAGATCAGTCACCTGCGGCGGGACATATCCCTGGCTATAGTTGGCATAGAAGCCGATACCCTTGTAGTTGTAGGTAGCCCCGACCTTTGGCGTCACCCGGTTAAAATCATTCCGCGTATTGGCCGACCCCGTCGACGCCGAAGGCGGCAGATCGTTCCTGAAGTTATAATGAAAGTGATCGTACCGTACCGCTGCCAGCAGCTTCAACCCTCTGACCGGGCTCATCTCGTAGTTGAGATAGGACGCGACATTACTGATGCCGGTGGAATAGTTGCTCAGCAGAGAGTCCGTTTTGGTGTAGTTGCCATAATTCCCCTTTGCATCCCGCTGGATGCGGATATAGTTCGCGATATAGCTGCTGGGGCTGATGTCCG
>DATJJA010000108.1:0-10229 GCA_035492595.1 Puia sp. | reverse complement strand
ACTGGCAGCGCCGCCTCGGCATCCTTCAGGTCCTGGATGATCTGGGCATATACGCTGTCTACAGGGCTACGGGACTTCTGCGTATTGGGATCGACCACGATAGTATGCAATTGTAAGACCACAGGGCCATAGTTTCGGACGAGATGCGAATAGTGATACGCCCGTAAAAACCTGGCCTCACCCAGTATCTGCGCCTTTTCGGTAGCCGTCAGATTTGCATCGGTGATACCCGGCACGTTGTCCAGCACGCTGTTGGCCGCCCCGATCTCCATGTATAATTCATACCAATCCTCGGATATCGGCTGTTTGTCCGTCGCCACCGAGGTGAAATTATCCACGCCGTCGATATCCGGCGCACTTCCCCCCGAATAGCAGTTATCCGAGCGAACATCCCCGTCTATCAGATAATTCCAGGCGTAATACCAATAGTTGTAGTTAGCCATCAGCGAATAACAACCTACGATGGCCGCTTTGGCATCGGATGCGCTTTTGAAATCTTCGGAGGTCAGGGTGTTTTGCGGCGTCTGATTCAGGAAGCTTTTTTTGCAGCTACTGATAGCCAACAGGGTAAGGATGGTAACCGGAAGGAAAACAGTTCTTTTATGTATTCGCATGTTGGTAGACTTTATAGGTTACAACGATACATTGATGCCGAAAGTGATTGACTTTGCCTGCGGATACGTTCCGTGATCGAATCCCTGCTGGGTAGCCAGGTTGGCGCTGGTGGTCACGTTCAATTCAGGCGAATAGCCTTTATACCCCGTAATGATAAACATATTTTGCAGGGTCGCATAAAGACGAAGGGCGGACAACCCGGCCTTCGAGATCCAACGTTTATCGAAGTTATAGGCCAGCGTCACCTGCCGGAATCGTAAGAAGGATCCGTTTTCCACCCACCGCGTGGAGACGCTGTAGTTGGGGACCGTATTCGTCGGGGTGGCGCTCCCGTAAAAGGCCTTCGGGACGTCGGTGATATCGCCCGGTTTCCTCCATCTTCTCAGCACCGCCGTAGTCTGATTGACCATATCGGTCATATCTTCCGTCTCCATGCGGGTGGCATCGAAGATCTTGTTCCCATAGACGCCATCGATGAGAAGGCTCAGCTCGAACCGATGGAGACGGAGTTGGTTGGAAAAGCCAAAAGTGAATTTGGGCAGCGCACTGCCGATAAAGGTCCGGTCGCTATCCGGATCTATCACTCCGTCGTGATTGAGGTCCCTGAAGTTGATATTTCCCGTTTGAGGGTTTACGCCGTCGTCTATATAACCCCAGAAAGAACCCAGGGGCAGGCCGCCTTTGACGATACCCGCGTCCCCGCCAATGTCCTGGATATAGCCTGTGAGGATAGGGGAGGTGCCTGGCGGCAATACCACGATATTCTTATTGAACGACATATTCAGGGAACTGGTCCAGTTCAGTCCATGGCTGCGCTTGAAAATCTCGCCGCTCAGGAGGAACTCGAAGCCTTTATTCTGCACATAACCCGGCATGTTGAGCTCTTTGATACCTACGCCGGTGGTCTGCGGCTCGTTTACACTCAAAATAAGATCATGGGTCCGTTTGATATAGTAATCGGCGGAAAGACTCAGCCGGTTATTCAATATCGCGATATCCAAACCGGTATTGAATTGTTTGGTCTCTTCCCACAACAGGTCCGGGTTGCCCGCCTGCGAGCTGGGCGCGGTCCCCGAAACGATGGTAGACCCGTCAAAAGCATAGTTGTTACCACCGCTAAGTTGGCTGAAGGAAGGATAAAGATCCGCGGGAAGATTACCCGTGGCGCCCCATCCGGCCCGCAGTTTCAAGTCGCTGATAAGGGTTACGTCTCTCAGGAATTTCTCGTCCGAAGCCCGCCAGCCGGCCGAAAAGGCGGGGAAGTTCGCCCATTGATTGCTGATCCCCAGGCGGGATGAACCATCTCTTCTGATCGAGGCGCTCAATAGGTATTTGCCGTCATAGGAATAGTTTACGCGGGCAAAATAGGATGCCAGCGTCCAGGTATCCGCATACGTATTATCCACCGTATAGGTCGAAGCCGCGGATAACACACGGACGGCATAGCTGGGAAAACCATAACCGCTTTGGGCCGAAGAGTGATCGGTTTGTTTCGAGGCGCTGGACCCTATGATGACATTGATCGAATTTCTGTCGATCTTTTTGTCAAAGGTCAGCGTGTTGTCCCAGATATACCGGAAGCCTTCGGTAGTATTATAGCTGCCTATGCCACCCAGCTGCTTGGCGGCTTCCGTCAGACGGGGATCCATATAGATGGTCTGATAGGTATTTTCCAGGGTGGCGCCCAACTGGGACCGAAAGCTCAAACCCAGCGGCAGCCTGATCACGAGATGTCCGTCGCCTAAAAGATTATTGCCTGTCGTATAATTGTTGGTGCCATAGATATCTCCCAGGGGGTTGGGCAGCGCCTGCGAGAAGGCGCTGAATCCATAGGTCCCGTCCCCGTTGGTGTTGTAAATGGAGCTGAACGGCGGTGTATTCAGCGCACTGAGCACAAACCCGTTATATTGCGCCCGATTGTTGTCGTACACATCATAGTACCCCGTGCGGTTGTAGGAGACATGCGTACCGACGCTTAACCAGTTATTCATCTGTTGCTCCAGGTTGAGGAGGATGGAATAGCGTTTGTAGCTGCAGGTAAGCGCAATGCCGTCCTGGTTGACATTGCCCACACCGAAATAATAGGTTCCTTTATCTCCCCCGCCCGAGAAACCGGCGTTAATCCCCGTCATCGGCGCCTTGCGATAGACCAGGTCCTGCCAGTTATTGTTATTGGCGGTGACCAGGGAATCCGGAATGGTATAGCCCGTGTTGCCGGAATTGACCTGCTCTTCCGTCAATAAGGTCGCCAGTTGCTGGCTGCTGAGCAGCTTTATCTTTTTAGTGATCTCCTGGGTGCCGCTATAGGCATTCACGTCCACCCTGGCCTTACCTTTTATACCTTTCCTGGTAGTGATCAGCACCACCCCGTTGGTAGAACCGGCGGCGCCATAGATGCCCGCGGCGGCAGCGTCCTTTAAGATACTGATAGATTGGATGGTATTGGGATCCAGCGTATGCGTATCATAAGATACGACCCCATCGATGACATACAAGGGTTGGGTATTGCCCGTCAAAGAGGCGATCCCCCGGACAAAAACCGTAAAATCGGAACCGGGTTTTCCCGAAGGCTGCAGGATCTGGACACCTGGTGACTTACCGGCCAGGACCTCCGCCGCGCTTACCACGGGACGTTCGCTCACGTCCGATACGCTTACCGTGGATATCGCGGAGGTAATATCCTTTCTTCGCTGTGAACCATACCCGATGAACACTATATCGTTTAGCGAGGTCGGGCTCAGCAACAAGGCCACATTGATCGTGGTTTTGTTCTCCACCGGCACATCCATCCCCTCGTACCCCACAAAGCTGAAGTGCAGGCTGGCGTGTTCCGGCACGTTGATGGTATACATCCCGTCCGTATTGGTTTGTACGCCTTTTGTCCCGCCTGCGACGATGACTGAAACACCGGACATCGGACTTCCTGTACTATCGGTTACCTGGCCATGCACGGCTGCGCCGGGCGGCGGTGAAAACTCCTGTTTGCGTTTGATGATCACCGTGCGCTCCACGATGGAATAAGTTAGTGGCTGATCTTTGAAACAATGGTCCAGGGCCATTTCAAGCGGGACATCCTTGACTCGGATGTTCACTTTTGGGATCCCGTTCAGGACCTCGTCCGTGTAGAGGAAGGAATAACCTGTTTGCCGGGTAATTTCCCTGAATACTTTCCCCAGGGAGGCGTTGGACATGGAAAGCGAGACTTTTTGCGAATAGCCCCTTGTGCTGACCTGCAGAAAAGCCGCCATGATGAGAAAAGCAGTTAATTTCATAATCAACAAACATTTGACCGGTACCCTCTTGCCTTTCAGCACAAGGGTACGTCCTTAAGGCTTGACGATAATTTTCTTTCCTTCTGTGCTAAAGTGAACTTCACCCGTGAGCTCCAGCATCTTGAACACTTCGGATACATTCGAACTGCGGGAGATCTTGCCCCGGAAGTGTTTGTCCGTTTTTCCTTCATATTTTACGTCCACGTCGTACCAGCGGGCCAGTTGTCGCATCACGGTCTCGATGGATACGCCCTGGAACTCGAAAAAGCCGTCCTTCCAGGCTACTGCCTCTTCCACATCCACCTCGTTCACGCTCAACGATCCCGAGGACCTGTCCATCGACGCCTCCTGCCCGGCCGCCAGTATGCGCGAACCCATTCCTCTTCCTGTTACCCGGACGGCGCCCGCCAGTAAGGTGGTATTGATCGCGTTTTCGTCCTCATAAGCCATGATATCAAAATGCGTGCCCAGCACCTCCACCTGCACATCTCCCACAGACACTTTGAAAGGCTTGTTCTTGTCTTCGGCCACTTCAAAATAGGCCTCGCCTTTTAGCAATACCTGCCGGTTCTTACCCGTAAATGTTGTGGGATAGCTCAGAGAGGAGGCGGAATTAAGCCAGACTTTAGTCCCATCGGCCAGTATCACCTCATATTGACCACCGCGCGGCGTTTGGATGGTGTTCGTTTCCGGGGCTTCGGCTCCCCTGGAACCGTCGGCTCCCTTGGAAACTTCTTGTCCCGTAGAAAGTCCGTATATCAATTGCCCATCTTTCTTTTCGATCCGGGCGCCGGCCTCGTGTTTGATGGTACCGTTTTTAGCGTCCGCAAGATCGACCACCGATCCATCCCCTAACCACAATTTGGCCTTGTTGCTTCCGGGCGGCAGATCATTTCCGGGCTTTGTAACCTGCACGACGTCGCGCCCCGGTTTCCTGCTCCGGTAAGAATTCCAAAAGTATTTTCCTGCAAAAACAACGACGAAGATCACCGAAGCCGCCGCTATCCACCGGCGTATGAGGACAATACGGCGATGGCGCGTCTCTTGTCGCTCCTCCTGGATGGTCAGCTGCAAACCGCCGAACAGGCGTTTTCCAACAGCTTCGGCGGTTTCGGGCTCCGGGGTAAAAACCAGCTCGATCTCTTCCTTATCGGCAGTGTCATACCATTCATGCAGCAACGCAATCTCCTTTTCCGTAGCAGTCCCCAATAAAAACCGTTCGGCCAGTTCAGCCAATTGCGTTTTATCCAAAGTAGTCGTTTTATTAAGTAAGAGCCCTGGGTCAATCGATTACCCTTAGTCGGCCCAAAATTTTCCCGGTACGAGACTACCATTTCACCCGCCCCCGGCAAACTAAAGATTAATGAAAAACAAAAAGGCATGATCGTCGATCTTCGAACGGATCAACCGCAGCGCCTTGGTCAGGTGGGCCTCCGCAGTCTTGAGCGAGATATTTAGTTTTTCAGCCACTTCGGGCAATGCCTGGTCCTCGATCTTGTTATATATAAATACCAGCCGGCATTTCTCAGGCAATTCATTGGTCAGACGTTTGATCATTTCCAGGAGCTGTTTGTCATCGATCAGCATCTCTCCCGGCACCAGCCTGAGCGACTGCTTACCGGCCGCGTCTTCTTTTTCCGCTCTTCTTTTTTCCACAACCAGGTAACGATAAACGGCGTACCGGGTGGTAGCTGCGAGGTAGGGCGACAAATCCCTGATGTCCAGTTTCTTCCGTTTATGCCAGAGGATAATGAAAACATTTTGAACAATCTCTTCGGCGGCTGTGGCTGATTTGAGGCGTTTGTGGGCGAGAAAGTATAGTTTGTGCCAATAGCGATCGTACAGCTCCTGGAATGCGGAGGCATTGTCCTGCTTCAGCAATCGCAGTAGTTCCGAATCGGTTAATGACTTGCAATCGTTCATATACACAAAACTATCCAAATGTAGTCAATTACATCAATATTATAAACAACCCGTTATAGCCGGGCGCTAAAATTTAGCGCCAACCCAATCCGGGTGCAACATGCTTCAAAATAGAAGACAGCACATGTACATTGTAGTCGACTCCTAAGGTATTGGGTATTGTCAATAGGATCGTATCCGCCTCCTGGATGGCTTCATCCCGGGCCAACTCCCTGATGAGCTGATCCGGTTCCCCTGCATAGCTTCTTCCGAAAATGGCGCGTTTGTCATTTTCAATAAACCCGATTTTATCGACCGCATTGGCATCCTGCCCAAAGAAATATCTGTCCTGGTCAGTTATCAACGCAAAGATAGACCTGCTCACCGAAACCCTCGGCTCACGCTGATGTCCTGCTTTTTTCCATGCTTCTTTGTATAACCTGATCTGTTCCGCTTGTTGTACATGGAAAGGTTTGCCGCTTTCGTCGAATTTCAAGGTAGAACTTTGCAGGTGCATACCGTTCTCGGCCGCCCAGATAGCTGTAGCATTAGAGGCCGCTCCCCACCAAATGCGTTCCCGCAATCCCTCCGAGTAGGGTTCCAATCGTAATAAGCCTGGTGGATTAGGGAACATGGGGTACGGGTTAGGCTGGGCAAATCCAATACCTTTGAGCTTATCCAAAAATTGCAACGCTTTATTGCGTCCCATGTCCGCGTCTGTTTCTCCTTCAGCCGGTTCATAGCCAAAATAACGCCACCCATCGATTACTTGCTCCGGCGAACCTCTGCTGATTCCCAATTGCAATCGTCCGCCTGAAATTAGATCAGCGGCTCCGGCGTCTTCCACCATATAGAGGGGATTTTCATAACGCATGTCAATAACACCAGTTCCAATCTCGATGCGGCTGGTTTTAGCGCCGATAGCTGAAAGCAAAGGAAATGGAGATGCTAGCTGGGCCGCAAAATGATGTACCCGAAAATACGCACCATCTAAACCGATTTCTTCGGCAGCGACGGCCAAATCAATGGACTGAAGTAAGGTGTCACTCCCCGTACGGGTTTTATAAGCTGAATGATTGGACCAATGCCCGAACGATAAAAATCCTATTTTCTTCATAATTCCCTTTTCGATGGTAAAATAGCCTTTGCAAAGATAGATATTATATCACAACCCGACACCGGGAGAAGGACAGTGAGTTCTCTGGAAAATTTATTTTTAAATAATATGTCGTCAAATGACGACATAATGATAATCAGACGAGATGTTTTTCAAGCGATTGCCGATCCGACACGGCGGGCGATCCTCACGCTGCTGATGGCGCAGACAATGACGGCCGAAAGCCGCTTCAGCAAATTGGACGGTATTTTGAAAAAAATGAAACCAAAGCAGAAATGAATGCTTCGAAATATGCAAAACTGGCGATATTAATGGGGGTGCTCTACGTTCCGATAGGCTACCGCCGAGGATATTGTTCTTTTGCTATCACGTTTGGCTGGTCATCATTGCCATCTAAGAGATACGATTATAAACAGCGGAATGGATTTGATCAAGGGGTTATCATGGTGATCCTATTTTTCAGATACCTCGTAACTGATCACATAATAATGTGGTGAAGATCTTAGTAATTCCCTGGTTTCTCTGTCATTGCGGGATAAGTCAACAGCCCCGCAAAATCGTTCAACTTTATTTTTTTTGTCATACCAGGACGAAGCCCAGACTAAAAGAGGGATTTCCTGGTTTAGCACCCAGTCCGTTTTATTATAATGGCGCCAATTGTAAAATTGAAACTTCCGGGTTTGCTTTTTGATAAGCCTTATTCTATCAGATCCCGCATAAGTAGTTAACCCTAAACTTATCGATCCGTCATTCTCATTTCTGGAGAAAAATGTTAGCTGATCAATAAAATCGATAAATAAACAGGGATGAGGATCAATTAAGCCAGTATCCTTGAAGTGCGTATAGGTGTTCTTGCCAATAGCGTATAAATCCCGAACGCTGCTTTTTCTACCATTGATATATTCCACTATCCTGACTGACAGCTTATATTCTTTCTCAAATGAAGCAAGCCGGAATTTGAAGACCTCTATCCCTGCGAATTCCAGCGCTCTTAATAAATCGGTTTTGCTGACAAGGTCTGCTTGATAGCTATTGTAGGGATCTTCTTTCTGCGCCAGCGTGCGGGCGTCTTTTTGGTACTTCTGTGCGTATAAATTACTGCCAACAAAAAGGCCCATTAATATTATGATCTTATGCATGACGTGCAATATCATCACTTTCGATACCGTCAACAAAATAATTAGACCGGCCCCCTGTTATTTTTGACAAGCCGCATCATGTGCCGGTTAGTCTAAGAAAAAGGGGCGTTTGTCTAAAATGCGGAATGATTATTACAGCATATATTCATAAACCCTTATTTTTAATTAATTTAAGTGTCATGAGGCGATCACGAAAGACTTGGGCAGTCGCAGGTTTCTTTGTTTTTTATTTTATTTTGCTGCAATTGGCTAATGACTGGCAGTATCGTTCTTTGCTGGATGGGGGCAACTCCTGGGTAACTTTTAGATATCGTCTTATTACCATCCCCCTTACGATGCTGCCTTATTATCTTTATTACAGGTGGCAGGTGCCCTTATTATTTAGAAGGAAATTTGGCTGGTTTCTCTTATCCGTGCTGTCATTTATTGTGCTCTTCGACATCTATCTTCATTTTACGGACTGGTTAGCAGGACGTGTCCTTTTTCTATCTGGTATCCCGGGGAAATATCCTATGATTGGCTGGAGATACTATCATTTTCCGCGTCAGTCACTGCATTTTAATTTCATCAATCTCTTTGCCATTACCGGTTTTGCTTATTTCCTGAACAGGTGGGAAGCGGAGCATATTATTCAGCGACTAAAGCAACAGCACCTTCAACTCCAGTTGAATTACCTGAAGGCGCAACTGCACCCGCACTTCTTTTTTAATACGCTGAACAATATTTACAGCCTTGCTTTATACCGGTCAGAAAAAACTGCTCCGATGGTGGAGAAACTATCTCAGCTGATGCGTTACATCGTTTACAATGGCAAAGAAGACAGGGTGCCCCTTCAAAAGGAAATTGAATTCCTTCAAAACTTTGTACAACTGGAGAACATCCGCCATGACGAGCGTACCTTAATTTCTTTTACGGTACAGGGGGATGCCCATGGAATAGATGTTCCTCCGCTGCTTTTTATGCCGATATTGGAAAATAGCTTTAAGCACGGACTGAATGTCATCGACAATCCGTGGATGGAGGCAGGCATGCTGATAGAAAACAACGAAATTATTTTCGAGGTAAGGAACAGCAATACCCAACATGCTTCCCCCGGTGAACCCGGCATCGGTCTTGAAAACCTGCGGCAAAGGTTAGATCTGCTGTACCCCGAAAAACATTCAATATTGGTACAGCAGACAAAGAATCAGTTTGAAGTAAATTTAACGTTGATGCTCTCATGACATTTAACTGCCTGATCATAGACGATGAACCCTTGGCCAGAAAGGTTATTGAAAAGCACCTGCAGGCCTTTCCCCAGCTGAAGGTCCGGGGATCGGTGGAAAATGCGATGGCCGCCTTTGAACTGCTTCATACACAAACTATCCACCTCCTGTTCCTTGATATTCAAATGCCGGTAGTCAATGGGCTGCAATTGATCCGGTCGTTGAAAAAGCCGCCGGCAGTTATATTTACTACGGCCTACGCCGAACATGCAGCGGAGAGTTATGACCTTGACGCCATAGATTACCTGGTGAAACCCGTCGGGTTCGAAAGATTTGAACGAAGTATCAGGAAATTTCTGAACGATACTTCATCCGATACGGTGGAGAAGGAGAAGTTCCTTTTGGTAAAAAAGGATGGCAAGCTTAGTAAAGTTTTTTGCAGAGACATTCTTTATATTGAGTCACGGAAAGATTATGTCATGCTCTACACGGCTGACCAGTCCTATATCAAACATATGACCATGAAATCCATTGAGACACTTCTCGTTGAAGACCAGTTTAAAAGAGTTCACCGCTCTTTTATCGTTGCTGCGGAAGCTGTCACAGGGATTTACAATAATGCCCTGGAAGTAAACAAAATGATGATCCCTGTTGGTGAAAAGTATAAAAAGGAGGTGCTGGGATTTTTCCGCGGCATGAAATAATTCGGAACAACTTCAGACCAATATTGAGCCCCGGATTTTAATTCTTTCTCCGGGAAGTTGCCGGTAATAACCCGACATTGAAAGCGGAAAGAAGACTCTGGCAGAGCCGTTTAGAGCTTTTGCGAAACGAATATTATCGCAGACCCTTTGACAAATCATTGGTTGGAAAGGTTGTCCCGGCGATAGACCGCAACATTGTTTTGACCGACTTGTAAAGGATTAATGTTAATTAAGGGTTTGACGATAGTCTTCTACCCTTAAAGGCACTAAAATCT
>DATJJA010000107.1:0-66514 GCA_035492595.1 Puia sp. | reverse complement strand
TGACAATATCAGTATCGACCTGATCTATGGTGGACCTACCCTCCCCGATTCCCACTGGAAGGCCAACGTAGACCGGGCCATCGGCCTGCAGATCCCCCATTTGTCCTGTTATGCCCTTACCGTCGAGCCCCGGACCGCACTGGACAAGATGATCCACCAGCACAGGAAACAGGACGTCGATCCGGATGACCAGGCGCTACAATTCCTGCTACTGATGGACTGGACAGCACTGGCTGGTTACGAACATTATGAGATCTCTAATTTTGCACAGCCAGGCAGACGTAGCCGGCACAATTCTTCTTACTGGCAGGGGAAAACATACCTTGGACTGGGCCCCTCGGCGCATTCCTTCAACGGAACGTCAAGACAGTGGAATGTGGCTAACAATGCAAAGTATATCGATGCACTGGCCAGGACAGCTGGCGCAGCAGCAGCGGAAGCCGGCTCAGCGGGCACTGGGACAGCGGCGGGGATGCCGGACACTGGCGCCGATGCGGTGGTCGCTGAAAAAGAGATACTCACACCCGTGCAGCAGATGAATGAATATATCATGATCTCGCTGCGGACGATGGAAGGACTTGATCTGCAAAAGATTAACCAGCGATTTGGTGCAGACCGCGCCGCGGGGCTATGTCAGGCTGCCGAAGCCTATTTACACAGTGGCAAGATCAGAATTGTCGGTCAGCAGTTGCAGTTGACGCAGGCAGGGAAGTTATTGGCCGATGGAATTGCAGCTGACTTGTTTTATGAGCCTTAAGCTGTCTGTTCGAAATTTCGGATTGTTCATTTAAAATGAACATTAAATAGTATTGAACAAGCTAGTGATGCCGGTGAGATTTCAGATAGTTGATCCCCTGTACCACCGACAAGATGAGCACCATCGCAATGATGGCCATGGGTCCGAAGCCTTGGAAGGAGAGTGGCATAATCGTGTGTTTTAAATTTGCCCTTTCGGGCGGAGGATTTTGATCCCTCCTATTACTTAGACAAGATACGGCTCAATTTGTTTAAATCCCACACCAGCTTTAACATTTTCCCACAATATCCGGTACACCATATCAGCAATGGGCATCTCAGCCCCTATCTCCTTATTGATCAAATACATAGACTTACTCGCATTGTACCCTTCCGCCACCATGTTCATTTCCAGCTGCGCAGACCTTACAGAATAGCCTTTCCCGATCATATTCCCAAAAGTCCTGTTCCGGCTGTACAACGAATAACAGGTCACCAGCAGATCGCCCAGGTAAACAGAGGCAGCATAATTGGCGCTCTTAAGCCCTGCCTTTAATAAGAACCCCGCCATCTCGTCCGCACAGTTGGCAATGAGCACACTAAGAAAATTATCCCCATATTCCAGTCCATGCGCAATGCCCGCGCCCAGCGCATAGATATTTTTCAGAATAGCCGCAAACTGCACCCCATAGATATCCTGGTTGATGACCGTATTCAGGTATTCCGTCGCAAAATAAGACGCTATTTCCCCTGTCCGGGTTTCATCCTGACCTGAAAATGTCAGATAGGATAGTTTTTCCGCCGCAACTTCTTCGGCATGACAAGGCCCCATGACCGTAAAATAGTCCGCTTTGTCAAAAGCAAATTTCTGGAAGAGATAGTCATTGAGCAGTAAGTTCTGTTCCGGAAGTATTCCCTTTATAGCCGACAGGACCAGTTTTCCTTCCAGCGCTGTCCTGTCCAGTATCTCCAGCGTAGCCGTCGCATAGGCCGAAGGGACAGCCATCACCAGGCAATCCGAAGTTTCCACCACCTCCCGGACATCGACGCTCAGGGACAAAAGATTTGTATCAAAATAAACAGAAGGCAGATACTGTGGATTATGATGCCTTACCTGCATATGCCTGATAGCGGATTCATTTCTTATCCACCAGCCTATAGAATTGCCATTATCCGTCAGGATCTTTGCCAACGCCGTGGCCCAGCTGCCGCTACCTATCACTCCAAAACGCATGTTTGTTCTATTTGGTTCCTAGTTTTTCTTGCCTTCGAATAGCTTATCCTTTGGTACGATCTTTATCCGCTGACCACCTCTCATGGTCTTGCTGACCACACTGTATGGCCCCGTAATGACCTCGTCTCCTTCCTTTACGCCGTCTACCACTTCGATGTAATTGATATCCTGGATGTCTGTGCGAACCTTTACTTTCCTTACGGTATCACCCGGCTGCACCAGGAAAACGACTTCATCAAGGTCATCGGAGCCCGTAGTCACGGCGTGGGTCTCTGTTTTACTGTCACCACCGGATTCGTCACCGCTGCCCAGGACAGCATTGTCCGTATTTTTTTCGCGGACGGCGACAGCATTGATGGGTACCGACAGGACATTGGCATGCGTACGCGTCTGGATATCCGCGCTGGCGCTCATCCCCGGGCGAAAAGGGAAACTCTTGGGGTGGGCCGGATCGATAAGATCTTTGTATGATTCCGGTGAAAGCCGGATATGCACTTTATAATTGGTCACATCATTTGTGGATACCGTAGTAGTAGAAGTGCCAAGCGCAGTGGTCACGCTGCTGGCTATCTGCGTAACGATTCCCCGGAACTTGCGGCTGCTATAAGCATCCACGCTGATCAGGGCCGAATCTCCAAGATGAACTTTGGGGATATCATTCTCACCGACATCGACGATCGTCTCGATCTTGCTCATATCGGCAACCCGCATCATTTCAGTACCGGCCATCATGGAATTGCCGACAACCCTTTCTCCTTTCTTGATGCTCAGCAGGGAAACGACCCCATCGATCGGTGATACCACCGTCGTACGGCTGAGGTTCTTGGCCGCGATCGTAAGATTGGCCTTTGCGCTGGCGACACCAGCCTGATTTCCACGAACGGTCTGCAAGGCGGCCAGATAACTGGCTGTAGCTGTCTTATACGTGCTCTCGGCCGTTTCATATTCCGACAGGGATATAACCTTCTGATCGAGCAGCTGCTTCTGACGATCAAACGTCTTTTTCGCTACTTCCATCGAAGCCTTGAGGCCGGGGAGCTGCTCAGCCATATTGGAGACCAGGGCCTGCTGCTGGTTCATCTGAGCCGCCGCCTGGTCACGCTGCGTGGTATAGACATCCGCATAGATCTTTGCCAGCTCCTGTCCCTTATGTACACTGTCCCCTTCCTGCACGACACTAAGCTCGACCACTTCACCCGAAATGTCGGGACTTATCTTCACCTCTTTCTCAGGATACACTTTCCCGCTGGCAGTGACGATCTCCGTAATATTCCTCTTTATGATCTTCTCGGCGGCTACCTTCGTTCCGTCTGGCTTGCTAAGGCTTTTCATCAACACCAGCAGCACGATAAGAGCTACCAGGGATATGATAATAATTAAGAGTGTCTTGTTCATGTTGTAGGTTATTCTTTAGTCAGTTTAATTCCCAGACCTTTATAGAATTCAAGCACTTTCATTTTGAATACATAGTCGTACTGGGCGGAAAGGAGATTGATACGCGCATTGAAAAAATTATTCTGATTGGTCAGAAGGTCGATCGTATTGAGCATGCCGACACCATATCGCTTTTGAGCATAGTCATAGCTCTTCTGTGTAGCCGTAACAGTGATCTTATTGGCTTCGAATTTCTGAAGCGCTGTGATAGCAGCGGTATAGGCCTGGTAGATGTTCTGTTTCAGAGTGAGGTTGTCCTGGTCCCGCTGCAGCTCCTGGTTGCGGAGATTGAGTTTGGATTTGGCATAGTTAGTGCGAAGGATGCCGTTGTTGAGAATGGGTATACTAACGTTCAGACCTACCTGCTGCTGGAAGTATTGATTAAGCTGCTTGAAATATGGAGTATGCGATTTCAGGATATTCGCATAGGTGAGGCTATCGTTTATCACCGGCGTGCCGCTTCCTGACACATAGCCGATGCTATGCGGGAAATAGGCGTTTCCCGTCTGGTATTGCTGATTCGCCAGTGTTACGAAATTACTGCCCATCGTACCGAAGAGAGAAACAACCGGGAACATGGCGCCTTTCGTTGCCTTTACACTGCTTCGCGCCGATTCGATCTGCAGCGCATCCATTTTCTGTAACGGCTGATTGGCCAGGGCCAGCGAATAGACAGCCTCCGGCTGAAGATCCGGCAGTTTCTCGATAGGAATATCATCTACCGGTGGAGCATATACTTCAAAAGGTACCGAAGCATCGAGGTCCATATAAGCCTTGAGGGTCAATATGGCCTGCTGCACATTCCCTATGCTGGTAATATAGGTAGAGCTATCCTGCGCCACCTGGGATTCAAGCTCTGCGGCATTGAGCTCGGGGAGCGAGCCGGCCTTTACCTGCTTGCGGGTGATCTCCAGCTGGTTTTGAGAAAGGCGCAATTGTAATTGAGATGCTTCGCTTTGTTCTTTCGTCAGCAGGACCTGGAGATAGGCATTGGCCACATTTAACGAAAGATCGTTCTTCGTCTTGTCCGAATTGGCAAGCGTCGCCTGCCAGGCGAGTCGGTTGGCGGATATGAGATTCCGCAGATAAAATCCATTGAAAACAGTAACATTCGCCTGTAAAGAATAGTTATTATACAGGTAAGTGGTATTATTAATCGTATAGGTCGTCTGATTGAGGGAGTTGCCCGAATTGACTCCCACACCCGTACCCACGGAGAGGGTCGGGATCTGGGACAGCTTACTTTGGGAAAGCGTCAGCCGGGATAACCGCGCCTGGATATCAGCCTGTTTGATCGAAATATTATTAGCCAAAGCATAGTCGACACATCTCCTTAGGTCCCATTTGTCCTGCGAATAACAGGTAAGATTCAGGATAAGTATCGCCAGGGATAAGAGTAGCCGCAGTTTTTTCACACTCATGGGGACAAATTTAAGGCAATTTTTACCACGTCAGGCTGAAAGCCTGTTCCAGGTCACGGATCAGGTATTCCGGTTCTTCCAGACCGGTATAAAGGCGAAGCATTCTGTGCTCTTTTACATTGGGGTCGAACTCCTCCGCCGAAAGAGACGCACATTTAGGTAATATAAGGGATTCATGCCCCCCCCAGCTCACGGCCATCATAATATGCCGGAGGGATTCGCAGAACCGGACGATCTCATCGCGCGCCCCCGCCCTGACATAAAAGCTGAGCAGACCGCAGGCTCCCTGCATCTGCCGGCGGGCCAGCTCATACTGTGGAAAGGTCTCATCAAAAGGAAAGAGAATACCCTCCACCCTGGGATGCCCTTTTAGATAGTCTGCGACTTTCCGGGTAGTGACAGTGATACGTTCCAGCCGCGCCGGCATGGTCCGCAGCCCCCTGATCAGGAGCCATGCATTAAAAGGCTGTATGCCGATGCCCGCATTGAGCAGTTCGCTGTCAAAGATCTTTTTCATCATAGCCCGGGTGCCGCAAAGCACTCCTCCTACCGTATCACTATGACCGCCAATGTATTTCGTAGCAGTCTGCATGACAATGTCGATGCCGTATTCGATAGGCCGCTGATAGATGGGCGAACTATAGCTGTTGTCGATGACCGTGACGATATTTTCTGCGCGGGCGAGCTCGGCCACTGCCTTCAGATCCTGTAACTTGTAATCCCAGGAGTTGGGCGATTCCAGGTAAATGAGAGCCGTGTTGGGCAGGATAGCCCTTTCGAAATTTTCGATCCGCGTGCCGTCGATATAAGTAGTCGTCACGCCAAACCTGGGGAGGATCACATCGAACATCCGCTGCGCCCAGGTATAGGGTTTGTCCACCGACACGATGTGGTCGCCGGCTTTGACATTCGCCAGGACAGAAGCAAAAATGGCAGAGGCTCCGCTGTTGAATACAAGACAGTCTTCCGCTGCATCGAGGGCCGCCAGCTTCCTGCGCAGGATATCTACCGTAGGATTAAGCCCGCGGCTATACAGGTAGCCGCTGTATTCATCCGCAAACAGCTGCCTCAGCTCGTCGACCGTGTTTACCCTGAAATTGCTGGTCTGGATGATAGGGGGAGCGACGGCATTGAAATACAAGTGCCGGTCTTCTCCCAATTCGTTGATTATATAGGATATATCCATGGCTTTTAGTGCGAAGGCTTGAGCTTTCTTAGTACAAAATAAAGGATAAAGCAACAGGCGAATATGAGTATTCCATAAAAGGCAGAAGCAGGGTCATCGACGGCGATACTGGTTGCGACGCAAACATACGCGAATATAAAGATCAATGGCACCAGGGGGAATAATTTCATCCGGTAAATATCCCTGTCCTCACCCGTCTTCCGGTGACGCAGGATAAAGATGGTGGAAGCGGAAGTCGCAAAACCGATGCTGTCGAGGAAGATGCTGTAATTGATGATCTTTTCGACCGTGCTGCTAAAAAGAAGCGTAATAATGATGACAGCCGAAAAGGCGGTCAGCGACCAGACGATGACGTCATGTTTGGGCGTTCTTTTATGGAAGGAAGCGGGGAGAATGCCTTCCGTGCTCATGGCGCTCATCACCCGCGGATTGCTCATGAGAGAAACGTTGACATAGGCCATGACAGAAAGGAACATCAGTACCCGCAGGATCGTATCCCCCGTGGGCCCGAAGAGATGCTCCATCAGGATCGCCGCGATGGAATCCGCCGTCTTTAAATGCTCGAAACCGATGACCTGCGTATAGACAAGATTGATCGAGAGGTAAAGGAAGATGATGATAAAGATACCGATGGCAATGCCGCGGGGAATGGTCCGGCCGGGGTTGCTGACCTCTCCCCCGAAATTGATCGTCTGCTGGTATCCTCCATAACTGAAGGAGACGGCGACAAGAGCAAACCCCAGCGCCTTCAGAAAGCTCAGATGCTCTCCGGTGAACATACTTGTGACCGGCGCCTGGCTTGGCAACGGGTGAGTGCCAAAGATGGAAACAAGCAGGAGCAGGATCAGCAGGAGCTTGATGCAGGTAAGGATATTCTGTACACGGCTGCTCATTCGCAGACCCAGCAGATTGATGAGATAGAAAAAGCTTACCCCTCCAATGGTGACCAGCTGCCGGAATAGTTCCGGCGTGGGACCCGTGTAAAAAAAATGACCGATGTATTCCGCGCCGATAACGCCCACGACGGCAGTGGAACCGGCGTTGGATACCAGTATGATACAATTCACGGCAAAAGCCAGCGAAGGATGATAGCCATAGGAGAATATCTTATAATAGCCCCCCATCACCGGATAGCGGGAGCCGATCTCCGCATAGGTAAGTGCACCGCAAAGCGCTATCACTCCGCCAAGTGCCCAGGCAAGGAAAAAGATAGCAGGTGTGCCCGCCCTGGCGGCAGCTACGACGGGGGTACGAAAGATGCCCATACCGATCACCAGGCTCACCACGATCATGATGAGATCGAAAAGATTCAACTGCTTTTTACTCATAAGGCATATGCTGGTTTACCTGCCAACCGCTCATCCGTTTTGTCAAACCGATTGAAGATAATGAATATCTTTGGCCTTAAATCCTATTTGGGTGAAAAAAAACAACCTGCTTATTGCCTCGTTTTTCTGTGCCACAGCCCTGTCCGCGCAAACTCCTCATTCAACCGCTTTTTTGACGGATTCGTCCGACACGAAACCATTGAACGAAGTAGTCGTAAAAGCGTACGAGCAAAACCGGAAGCTGACAGACGTCGGCGCACCGGTGAACATTGTCAGTAAGGCTACCCTCAACCGCTTCAGCAATACCAATATCTTACAGGCACTCAACACCAACCCCGGCGTAAGAATGGAAGAACGCTCTCCGGGCAGCTATCGGCTGAACATCAGGGGTAGCTCGCTCCGGTCGCCATTCGGAGTAAGGGATATCAAGATCTATTGGAATGAGATCCCCCTGACGGACCCCGGAGGAAATACCTATCTCAACCAGTTGGGTTTCTATAACTTTCAGTCCCTGGAGATCATCAAAGGAACGGCTGGAAGCCTCTATGGAGCAGGGATCGGAGGAGCCGTGCTGATCAACAGCATGCCTTCCGTCTGGGAGAAGGGAGTGAGTGTGGATTATTCAGGCGGCAGTTATAATACGAATAGTATCAACGTGAACCTGCGGGCAGGGGATGACGATCATCGGAACAGTTTCGCCTGGTCGCATCAGACCAGCTACGGCTATCGCCAGCAGACACAGATGCGGCGCGACATTGCCAGCTGGGAAACACAGATAAAGACCTCGGAGAAACAAACCCTCCATGCTTACATGTTGTATGGCGACCTGTATTACCAGACCCCGGGCGGACTGACCCTGACAGAATACAATAAGGATCCCCGTCAGGCCCGGCCGGCTGTCGGCGCCCAACCCAGTGCGATACAGGCCCGGGCCGCCATCTTCCAGAAGAATTTTACAGCAGGCTTTAGCAGTGAATATCGTTTCGACGAACACTGGTCCAATACAACAGCCGTATACGGCGCCTATACCGATTTTACCAATCCGGGCATCCGCGTCTATGAAGTAAGACAGGAGCCGCATTTCGGTGGCCGCACCGTCTTCCAGTATAAGACGGACCTGGGCAGCAGCAGCCTCCAGGTCAATGCTGGCGCCGAGGCACAGCGCGGATTTTTCGAAACCCGCGATTATGCCAATAAGCTGGGCGTGCAGGATACCCTGCAAACAGATGACCGGCTGGGCAACTGGCAATACCTGGCCTTTGCCCAGGCAGACCTGAAATTGCCCGGCGGCTGGACCCTGACAGCAGGAGCCAGCTTCAATAAGACAGCCGTCGATATTACCCGTGTTTCTACCCGGCCGCCCGTCACCCATCCCATACGCTTTGACAACAAGGTAGCGCCGCGCATCGCCCTGCTGAAAAAGATCCTCCCCGGGATCTCCGTGTATGCAAGCGCAGCCCGCGGTTTCTCCACGCCCACGGTACAGGAGCTGGAAAAGACCAATGGGATCGTCGGCCCCCAATTGCAGCCGGAAGACGGCATCGACTACGAGCTGGGTGCTCGCGGAAACCTCCTGAATGGAAAGCTGTTCTTCGATATCAACACTTTTTATTTCCACCTGAATAACACCATCGTCCAACGGATAGATTCTTTTGGCGTAGGATATTCTATCAACGCAGGCAAGACCGACCAGCACGGCATCGAATCCTTTGTCTCCTATCAGCTGGTAGACCAGTCCCATGGCTTCTTCAGCAATGTTCGCGTCTGGATCAGCCATACCTGGCATGATTTCCATTACCGGAACTTCCTACAGGATACAACCAGCTTCTCCGGAAAACGTCTGCCCAGCGTGCCGCCTCAGACCATTGTCAGCGGCCTGGATGTTCTGTTGCAGCTCGGGCTTTATACCAACGTTACGTATACCTACACGGATCGCGTTGCGCTCAATGATGCCAATACCGCTTTTGCAGGTTCTTACAATCTGCTGGGCGCCCGTCTTGGCTATCGCAAGGTCCTCGGTAAGCTAAAGCTGGATCTTTTTACAGGCATCGACAATGCATTCAATATAAAGTACGGGCTGGGCAATGACTTTAATGCAGCCGCAGGCCGTTATTACAATGCTTCCCCGGGCAGGAATTATTATGCGGGATTATCTCTCAATTATGCGTTGAAATAAAAATCACTTAATAATTTTTATCGCCGTCTGGTAGAAATTGTTCACCGCGCCGATGACCTCGTATTTGATATAATAGCTTCGTACAAAATCATTCCAGGCGGCAAACTCGTGATTGGGAATATTGAACTCGTCAAAGAGTAATATGTCTCCGTTGCGGAGATAAGGTGCAAACATCGTCAGCGCGAAAAGCGTCGATGAATAGAGATCGGCATCCAGGTGCAGGACACGCGTCGCAGCAGGATTGTCCACATTCCGGCTGTAATTGGCAAGGAAATTATAGACAGTGTCCTGGAACAGTCCTTTTACAAAGGTCCCCCGGGCATCATCCATGAACGGGATATCATAACTGAATGCCCCCTTTTTAAAAAAATGCCAGTCCTCCGGCAGTCCCTCAAAAGTATCAAAGCCAAAAAAGAGCGAACCAGGATGTTGATTTGCCTTTACCCACCATGAAAAGGACGTCCCGCCGGCAACCCCAAACTCCAGGTAATGAATGGGCTTTTGATCGAGCCCCTGGCTTTTGATGACATTCTCATGCAACGCCACCCGATTGGCATAGCTGCGAAAAGGCTTATAGAAGTCCGAAAAAGGGACATTCTTACTATGCTTATTGACCCAGGAGGAAAGCAGCGAGAAATTATGCAGGAATTTAAAAGTAAAACGAAGAGGCGCAAGCAGAATGCCCACACGGGAAACCAGCAAAAGGTCTTTGATAAAGGAATTGGCTTTTCGTATAAAACTTTTCATAATGTCTTTTTTGCCGAACAGAGAAACAGGGCTCCATCCTGTTTTTAAGGGGGCTAAGGTATATTGAAATGAGGGACAGAGCAAATGATTCTCTTTTTTTACGCAAACCCTTATTCATGTCCCTTTTTATGGCTGGATGAGCAGTCGATTTGTGGAAAAGCTACCTTAGCTTTGCTGGTCTATGCCAATTAACAGCCGCCTCCGATCCTTTTTTCCGGCCATCGTCATCCTGTCCTTTCTCTCCTGCGGACAACCCGGGCAGAATAAGTCAGCTGCGACCAGCTCCGATAGCAGCAGCCTTTCTTCCGCAAGAGCCACCATCAAATATGCAAAAGGTTTTCGGATCGACTATTATGACCACTACAAGATCCTGAGTCTGCTGGATCATGTCGGAGAAAAGACAGACACTTTACATTATCTGCTGTTGCCGGAAGGAGGCACACCCCCATCGGATCACCCCGGCCTGCCTGTGATAACCATACCGGTAAAAAGCCTCGTCGTCCTGTCTTCCTCTCATGTAGGACTCACAGAGTTTGCCGGCGTAGCAGACCGGATAACTGGTCTCGGCAGCCTTAAGTATATAAATTCACCGTTGGTAAGACAGCGGATCAAAGCCGGCGCCGTCAAAGAGGTCGGACTGGACAATTCCGTCAACAACGAGCTGCTTGTCGCAATGCACCCGGGTGCGCTCCTGACAATGAGCAATCCCGATGCCGCCGCCGCAGGAAAAAATAAGACGCTTGCAGAAGCCGGCGTCCCGCTGATCCCTGTCTCAGAATGGCTGGAGACGACACCCCTGGGTCGCGCCGAATGGGTCAAGCTGGTGGCAGCCCTCGTCAACCGGGAAGACATCGTCAATGCAAAATTCGACAGCGTGGAGCAGGAATATAAAAAACTGGCCGCTATAGGCGCAGGCGCGGCGACCCACCCTTCGGTCATCATCGGCATGCCGTATAAAGGTTCTTGGTTTATGCCGGCCGGAGAAAGTTACATGGTACAGCTTCTCAACGATGCAGGCGCAGGATATCACTGGAAAGATTCCAAAGGTACCGGCAGCCTTTCACTGAATTTCGAAACGGTGGCGCCTGAAGCCCTGAAAGCCGACTACTGGCTGAATTTGGGAACGGTGGATTCAAAGACGGACATCGTGGCCAGGGATACGCGTTTTACGCAGTTCGCACCTTTTAAAAAGGGGACGATCTACAACAATACGCTGCGGACGAATGACATCGGGTCCAACGATTATTGGGAGTCGGGCACAGCCAATCCCCAGCTGATCCTGGCAGATCTTATCCGCATTATGCACCCCGATCTCCTGCCCAAAGATTCTTTGTATTATTACAAACAAATGAAATAGATACGATAGATGCCTGTTATCTCTTCCAAGGTTCGGCTGGCAGGTTTGCTCCTGCTCCTGCTGCTGGCTTTCCTGCTCGATATTTCAGTAGGATCGGTGAAGATCCCTTTGGGAGATGTGTTTCGTATTCTGTTCTCTTCTTCCTCGGGGGACGATACCTGGAAATTCATCGTAGAAAAGATAAGGCTCCCCAAGGCTTGCACGGCCGTGCTGGCCGGATGCGGATTGTCCGTCAGCGGCCTTCAGATGCAAACGCTTTTTCGCAACCCTCTCGCAGACCCTTCCGTACTGGGTATTACAGCCGGCGCCAGCCTGGGCGTCGCCATGGTTATGCTGGCTGGTGGAAGCATTGCTACCTTGTTTGCTATTCGCGAGCTGGGTGTCTCCGGTAGTTTGCTTATCACCGTAGCAGCCTGCCTTGGCGCAGGTCTCATCATGATGGTGGTGCTGCTGCTGTCCGGGCGGCTAAGGGATAATGTGCTCATGCTGATCATCGGCATCATGATCGGCAGCATTACCACCTCCATTATCAGTATCTGGCAATATTTCAGCGCGCCTGAAGAGGTGAAGGATTATTTGTTGTGGCTCTTTGGCTCTTTGGGCGGCGTGACAGGAGGACAGCTGCTGATCCTCAGTACCGTCACTATCCTGGGATTGATCATGGCCTGGCTTTCCTCCAAGATGCTGGATGCGCTGTTGCTCGGTGAAAATTATGCCCGGAGCATGGGCCTTAACCCACAGCGGGCAAGACTGATCATCATCTGTAGCAGCAGCCTGCTGGCAGGTAGCATCACGGCTTTCTGCGGGCCGATAGGGTTTGTTGGCATAGCCGTTCCGCATATCACCCGTCAGCTGTTTCGTACTTCCAGTCACCGCATCCTCGTACCCGCCTGCTGTCTGATCGGTACCCTGCTGCTGCTGTTATGCGACGTGCTTTCTCAGCTGCCGGGCAACCAGACGGCTCTTCCTATCAATATCATCACAGCGCTGATCGGTTCCCCGGTAGTCATTACGCTTCTGCTTCGTCAAAAGAATTTAAACGCCTTCTAATGCCTGATCCAACACGCCTCTTACAAACCAGGGATCTGCAGACGGGTTATCGGTCCGGCAGCAAAAAGACCATTACGACCAAAGGGCCTCTGGCACTGGAAGTACGTGCCGGACAGCTGATCTGCCTGCTGGGTCCGAATGGGGCAGGGAAGTCGACCTTGTTAAGAACGCTGGCAGGATTGCATCCCCCCCTGGAAGGCCGTGTCGAATCGAAGGGCGTCGATGTGCGCCAGCTGACTCCTACACAAAGAGCCAGAACGGTCAGCCTCGTATTGACGGAAAGGGTCGGCACCCATCAGTTGACCGTCTATTCGCTGGTAGCCCTGGGGAGATATCCTTATTCAGGCTGGATGGGAGGTCTTGGCGAAACAGACAGGAACGCCATCGAATGGGCCATTGAAGCGGCAGGCATCCAGACTCTCAGGGACCGAAAGCTGTTTACATTAAGCGATGGAGAGAGTCAGAAGGTCATGCTCGCCCGTGCACTCGCACAGGATACCCCGGTGCTGATGCTGGATGAGCCCACAGCCCACCTGGACCTGCCAAGCCGTATAAGACTGATGCGGCTCTTACATCAGCTGGCCCACCAGACAAACAAGGGCATCCTGCTTTCCACCCACGAACTGGAGCTGGCCCTCCAGGTCGCAGACGAAGTGTGGTTGCTGCAAAATACTGCAACCTTCCACAGAGGAGCACCGGAAGACCTGGTGCTGAATGGCGCCTTTGAAGAAGCCTTCGCCCATGAGGATATCCACTTTGACAAGCTGACGGGCACCTTTAGTATCCAGCACGACAACCGGAAACCGGTCTTGTTTACCGGAGAAGGGCTGCCTTCCTGGTGGACTCGCCGCGCGCTGCAGCGGAATGGTTTTTTTGTTGTCGGATCAGTAGCGGCCGGTGCAGAGCCCACGCCCCGTATCAGTCTTATAGAAAAAGAAGGACAGCCATACTGGCGCCTGGAGTCCGCCCCCGGCGACATTCAGGAATTCGATTCCATCGCCGCCTTGCTCGCCGGACTGGAACAACGGCTCCATTAACAGGACAATACCAGGAATTTTCTTTAACATTCAGCTTCACTACTCTACATTTGCCGTGAATTTGGTTGACGCCATCGTCATTAAAAGGGAAGCCGGTGTAAATCCGGCGCTATCCCCGTAGCTGTAACTGTCATTAAAAATGGCCGGAAACTCTTCAAACCACTGTCCGCCACAGGCGGATGGGAAGGTGAACCGGACCAGACATAAGCCAGAAGACCTGCCAGGTTCGATCCACAATATTATTCACGGCTTTCGGGTGAAAAGCCTTAAACACAACTCTAATGAGCAAAAGACATTCTTTTCTTTTTTTGCTGCTGGCAGGCAGTCCGGCAGTTTTTGCACAAACCGTAAAAGACAGCACAGCCAAACAGCTGGATCTGGTAGTAGTGACGGCAACAAAGTCACCCAAGAAACTCAGCGAGACCGGAAAAGTTGTAACAGTCATTTCCCGCGAAGAGATCGAACACAGCGCGGGAAAAGATCTCTCCCAGATCCTCAACGAACAGACTGGTGTCATCGTGAACGGATCAACCAGTAACCCCGGTAAGGACAAGACCATCTTCCTTCGCGGCGCCTCCGACAAATACACGCTGATCCTCCTCGACGGCGTACCACTCAATGATCCGTCCCAGGTAGGCGGCCAGTATGATATACGCCTCATACCCGTAGCACAGGTGGAAAGAGTGGAGATATTAAAAGGCAGCCAGTCCACGCTGTATGGTTCCAACGCAGTGGCCGGCGTGATCAATATCATTACCCGCAAAGGAGATTCGGAAGAGACGACAGGACATGGTACCGTTTCGTATGGCACTTATCACACACTGAAAGGCGCCGCCGACTTCGAAAGGAAAGGGAAACTTTTCGACTACGATCTGAATTACCAGTACATCAACACAGATGGCATCCCGGAAGCAAAAGACACGACGGGAAAAGCCAATTTTCCTAAGAACGGATACAACCTCCAGTCCTTCCAGGCCAATGTAGGTGTTCATCCTACAGATAACCTGACGATCGCGCCTTACTTCCGTTATTCCGAGTTTAAAGGTTCCATTTCGGCAGGCCCATTTCAGGGTGGCAACGACCCTTATACGGGATCGCTGGTCAACACCGGCCTTACCGGTCATCTGAAATACGGTATGGGCACCGTATACGCAAATTTTGGCTATGACTATACACAGCGTTTTTATGGCGGACAGTACCCATCCTCCTACCAGGGACGTTTTTATCATGGCGAAGCTTTCGTGAACCATCGTTTTTCCGACATGCTCCAATTGCTGGCAGGCTTTAATTATCAGTCATACAGCATCGTAAAACCGGACACGGTGAATACCATTATCAGCCCTTATACCTCCCTGTTCTTTAAAAAGGATGGTCTCAACATCGAACTGGGAGGAAGGTTCAACCACGACAACAAATACGGAAATAATTTCACCTATAGCTTCAATCCTTCTTATCTCGTCAATCGTACCGTAAAATTATTCGCGAATGTTTCTTCCGGCTTCAGGCCGCCTTCTGTCAACGAGCTGTTCGGACCTTATGGCGCCAACCCCGCGTTGAAACCGGAGAAGTCCTATAGCGAAGAGGCAGGAGTGCAGGTATTCCTGCTCGATGAAAAGTTATCCCTGCTCGGCGACTACTTCGACCGTACGGTAAAGAACGTTATCTTCTATACCACCGATCCTGTCACCTTTGCCAGCCTGTACATCAACAGGGACAAACAGCATGATCACGGTATTGAAGGAGAGATAAAATATACGCCGACAAAAGAGCTGACACTAAAAGCGGGCTATACTTATGTCAACGGTCAGGTTACGCAAAAGCTTAGCGGTAAGGATACCACGTTCCACAACCTTACCCGCGTGCCAAAGAATAATTTCCAGTTCTATGCCGGCTACAAGCTGACAAATAACTTCTTTATCAGCTCTTCCTTACAGATCACCGGAAAACGGCAGGACCTCTATTTTGATCCGAATACATTTGCTTCCTCCAATGTGGAACTGAGCAGCTATGCCTTGTGGAACGCCTACGCCGAATACCAGCTGTGCAAGGATAATTTTAAATTATTCGTGGACCTGAAGAACATCACCAATAAGAAGAATTATTACGAGGTCTATGGATACAGCGTACAGGGTACGAACGTGACCGTGGGTCTCACCGTTAAATTATGACAACGCTTACATTTATCACCGGGGGCGCCCGCAGCGGGAAAAGCAGGTATGCGCAGGAGCTGGCCTTACAAAAAAGCCCGCAGCCGGTATACCTGGCTACAGCCCGGGTCTGGGATGCAGAGTTTCTGGAAAGGATTCAGCGGCACCAGGACCAGCGTGGTCCGCAGTGGATCTCCATCGAAGAAGAGAAGGAGCTCAGCAGTCTGCCGCTGGCAGGAAAAGTGGCCGTTATTGACTGCATCACACTTTGGGTCACCAACTTTTTTTCGGACACCCATTATAATGTTGAAGCCAGTCTCGAAGCCTGTCAGCAGGAGCTGGATAAGCTGTTACAGCAGGATGCCGATCTTATTGTCATCAGCAATGAGATCGGCATGGGCCTGCATGCCGATACGGAAAGTGGTCGGAAATTCACCGATCTGCATGGCTGGATCAACCAATATATTGCAGCCAGAGCGAATCGCGTTATCTTTATGATCAGCGGAATTCCGTTAACCGTCAAATAATACGAGCTCATGCAAACAGGTACAAAGGTGGATCTACAGCAAAAGCTGCAACTCCAGATCGACAATAAGACCAAACCCCAGGGCGCACTGGGACGGCTGGAAGAGATAGCCCTGCAGGCAGGCATCATCCAGGGGACTATGCATCCACAGCTGAACCGGCCGCACATCGTCGTCTTTGCAGGAGATCACGGAATTGCAGCAACAGGTCTCGTCAATCCCTATCCACAATCCGTCACCGCACAGATGGTTCTCAATTTTATTACCGGAGGCGCTGCCATCAACGTATTTTGCCGGCAGCATAATATCGGGCTGACAGTGGTGGATGCAGGTGTCAACTTCGATTTTGATGACAGTCTGTTCCCCGGAAAATTGTTGTCCCGAAAGATAGGACATGGTACCCGAAATTACCTCGAAGACGAAGCCATGAACGCCGAAGACGTAACAAGGGCCATGGAAGAAGGAAAAAGAATAGTGGAAGAGCTGTCTGCCGGGGGGTGCAATTGCATCGGTTTTGGAGAGATGGGCATCGGGAATACTTCTTCCGCATCGCTGATCATGAGCTTTATCACCGGGCTCCCCGTTGACGAATGTGTCGGTCGGGGGACAGGCGTAAATGACGAACAGCTGGAAAGAAAAAAAGAAACGTTGCGCGAGGCATTTCGTCGCCATCTGCCGGCGATAGCCGCGACACCGGAGGCACAGACCATCCTGCAGCATGTAGGCGGGTTCGAGATTGCCATGATGACCGGGGCCTACCTGAAAGCCGCAGAACTGAAGATGGTCATTCTCGTGGACGGCTTTATCACGACTTCGGCCTTATTGCTGGCCCGGCTTGTAAACCATCACATTTTGGACAATTGTTTCTTTTCACATACCAGCGGAGAAAGCGGGCATGCCAGGATGCTGGAATACCTCGAAGCCGAACCGCTGCTGGACCTGGGCCTGCGCTTGGGTGAAGGGACGGGTGCCGCTATGGCGTTTCCCCTGCTGCAGTCAGCCGTGTTATTCCTGCGGGAGATGGCTTCATTCGAATCGGCAGGCGTCAGCAGGGCCGCAGCCACGCAATAGCGCCGATATACATGATGAAAACCGAATGGAAAATATTTTTGACTGCCGTGCAGTTTATGACCCGACTTCGGGTACCGGTGACCATTGTCCATGAACCGGTTTATTTACAGCAGGCGCCACGGTATTTTCCTGTTATAGGATGGATCGTGGGCAGCCTGGGTGCGCTGGCCTTCCTGGTCTTCTCGCGTTATGTCTCTACCGATGCGGGGATCCTGGCATCGATGATAACCGGACTATTGGTTACAGGTGCTTTTCATGAGGACGGCTTTGCCGATGTGTGCGACGGAATGGGTGGCGGCTGGACGCGCGAGAAGATCCTGCAGATCATGAAAGACAGCCGCATCGGGGCCTTCGGAGCCATCGGACTGATAGCCATCCTTGCGAGTAAATTCGTTTTATTAAAAGAGCTTTCTGCTTTTACACCAAGCCTGGTACATCCCAGTTCCTCCCCCTTTTACAACTATCGTTTTTTTATCCTGGCTTCCCTGGCGGCGCACAGCGCCAGCAGACTGATGCCCGTGCTGGTGATGCAGGTTGCAGAATATGCTTCCGATCCGGACCAGAGCAAGTCCAAAGATATCACAAGCCGCCGCCTGTCCCCCGGCGGACTGGCAGTGACCATCCTGCTGGCCCTGGCGCCCTACGCCTTCCTGCCCTGGCCTTTTCTACTGACCCTCCTTCCCGCCCTCTACGCCACCTACGAACTGACCCGCTACTTCCGCCGATGGATCGGAGGATATACCGGGGACTGCCTCGGCGCCATCCAACAGGTGACCGAGTTGGTTATTTACCTGGGATTTGTCATCGTTTGGCGGTACTGAACTGGACTCCGTCCAGTTCGCCCATAACCGAGGCGTCGCACCTGTGGAGCGACAACGAAGGTTACGGCCGTAGGCCTGTGGGCAGACATTAGCGGTATCGGGACAAAAAATTATCTTTGGGTTTATTTTTTGTCCCGATTACTTTTAGAGTGTGATTCACGACATTTATCTTATACGACATACGACCCCGGCCGTGGCTAAGGGCATCTGTTATGGACAGACGGATCTGGATATTACGGAAAGCTTTGCCGCCGAAGCCGGCATTATCCATCAGCACCTGCCGCCCGGGATTCGGTTGGTTTATAGCAGCCCGTTGCAGCGCTGCGTCCGGCTCGCCCGTCATCTGTTCCCCGCTCATTCACTTTCTCTGGAGGACGACCTGATGGAAGTCTTTTGCGGTGATTGGGAAATGCGACACTGGGACGAATTGCCAAAGGAAGAGATCGAGCCCTGGATGGCGGACTTTGTAAACGTACGCATTCCCGGAGGAGAGAGCTATACCGACCTCCATGACCGGGTGCATCGTTGCTGGTCGGCCATTACAGAACGGGCTCAGGAAGGCCCGGTAGCCGTAGTCGCCCACGGCGGCGTCATCCGGAGCATTCTTTCCGGCATTACGGCCACTCCACTGATAAACAGTTTCAAAACGTTTTCTTTGCATTATGGTTGTGTGATACGGGTGTATCAGGAGGAAGCGCTTCTGAGATACGAGACCCTTTCAAACGTGGCGCCGTTGGAGACAGAGCAACATAAGCCCAAGAGTTTTTATTAAATTCATGACCATGCATTTCGAACTGAACCAATTGCTCACGGTGACCTTTACGTTATTTGCAGTGATCGACATCATCGGCAGCATTCCCCTGCTTCATGCCCTGAAGAAAAAGATCGGAGGTCTGCATGAGGGAAAAGCCACTCTTATCTCCGGCGCCCTGATGGTATTGTTTCTTTTTGTCGGCGAGCGGTTCCTGAATATCCTGGGCGTCGATCAGCGGAGTTTTGCCGTCGGCGGCTCCATCGTGATCTTTATCCTGGGCCTGGAAATGGTGCTGGGGATCGAACTTTTTAAAAGCGAGCCGGACGCCAAAGCCAACGTGGTCGTTCCCATTGCATTCCCGCTGATAGCCGGCTCCGGCACCCTGACCACGATCATGTCGCTCAAGGCCAACTTCGACACCATGACCGTTTTATTGGGCATCTTCGTAAATCTGATCTTCATTTTCATTGTGCTCAAATCCCTCGATTTCATCGAAAGGCTCCTGGGGCCGGCGGGGATGATCGCCATCCGAAAGTTTTTTGGGGTCGTTCTCCTGGCTATTGCTGTCAAAATATTCAGCACTAACCTGCGGGGATTGCTGAAATAGTTCGTAGTTTTGCCATCCTTTCGGATCAGGTTGGCTCCCCCCTTTTTTGGGACTTCCCCCATTTTTTCCGCAAAAGGACCGGTCCTGTAGTACAATGGATAGTATAAGGGTCTCCGAAGCCCTGGATTCCAGTTCGATTCTGGACGGGACCACCCTCCAACCCTCATAATTAATCATTATGAGGGTTTTCCTTTCTACACATTCCATTTATTTTATTTTCATAATAAATTAAATATCCGTAAATTACAATTACAATTTTCTTCAAATTCATCTATCCGCCGCCTTACAGAATACCCACTCCTCTATTCATTTCACCCTCAATTCTTTTTGCCATGAAAAAATTGCTTGTCATCGGTCTGCTGCTGCCATTCCTCGGTATCGGCCAGACAAAGAATGTCCTTAATTCAACCCGGGTATTTGCCAAACAGGACAGAATCCCCGACCTTGAAAAAGCTATTGCCGCCCACGCCCAGAAATACCATACAGGCGACTGGAAATGGCGGGTATGGGCCATTCAGTCCGGTCCGGATGCCGGCGGATACATGATCACCGAGGGTCCCAACAGCTGGGAACAGATAGACGGCCGGAACGACATCAGTTCCGAACATATGCAGGACTGGGAGAAGAATGTCGCACCGCTGACCGAAGGACAGGGGTCTGCGAGCTTTTTTGAGTTCAAGCCTGATCTCGGCACTGTAGAACTCACTGATTACGCCGATAAGATCATCATTAATCACATGATCGCCAGACCTGGAAAGATTGGTAATGTGAGCGATCTGATCAAAAAATTGAAACCCGTATGGCTGGCCGGCAAAGAATCGGTCGCCGTATACCAGGCCGTAGCCTCCGGTGATCCCTGTTACATCGCCGTCACAAGGCTCAAAGGGGGATTTAAAGAATTGTCCGAAGGTTATCGCAAACCACTGCCCGAACGGTACAACGAGGTCAATGGCCAGGGATCGTTTGATGCCTACTTAAAGGATTATGCCGATGCAGTAGAAAAACGCTGGTCAGAGATACTGGTATACAAACCCGGCTTAAGTTCTAAATGATCTTCTTTTCCGGGTGTCAATTCAACACTTCCTTTAACTTACTTTCCAGGTCATCTCCCCGAAGGCTTTGCGCAATGATCTTGCCCGACGGATCGATCAGGAGATTAAAAGGTATGCCGTTGAACTTGAAGGTTTCTACCGCTTTGCTGCTCCAGAATTTAAGATCGCTGATATGCGTCCAGTCCAGCTTGTCCTCATGGATGGCCTCCTGCCAGGGGGCCTTTTCCTTGTCGAGAGAGACTCCAAGTACAGTAAAGTTCCGGCCTTTGAATTCATTGTAAGCTTTTACCACGTTGGGGTTCTCCGCCCGGCACGGGCCACACCAGCTGGCCCAGAAATCAACCAGCACGAATTTGCCTTTGAAAGAGGCCAGGGAAACAGAACGGCCATTGACATCGGGTAAAGAGAAATCCGGGGCCTGCTTTCCGACCCAGCTATTATTCATATCCTGGCGATCCTGTTGGGCCATTTGCGCCAGCTGCTGATCGTAGTTCTGTTTTAGCCCCAGCAGCACCGCATTATTGGGATACTTTTCCAGCATATGACTAAGATTGACCTCGAATTCCTGCTGGGAAAGGCTGCGGGAAGACCAGCTAAGAGCAAGGGCGCAGATAGTAGGATTATTGTTGGTATTAATAGACTGCTTGAGATAAGTATTCAGGTCCTGTATCGCATTGTTCTTTACCGCGGTGGCAGCCAGCACGAGACTGTCAGATGCATTTGCCTGTTTAAGACTGTCGAGGTCGGCCATCGTCTTCTCCACTTCGAAATTCTTTTTTCCAAAGATGGTGATAAGGTCCTTTAGCTGAGAACTGGCTTCAGAGCCGCTGACCTGGTAGAAATCATCCTTTTTGCCAAGGTCTACATTGACCCTTATGTCGGATCCGTCATTGATGAGCGGAACCGCAATAACGTTGTTGCCAAACACCAATTCGAAGATCTGCTGTGACTTGCTGGCGCCCGTCAGTGAAAAGCTTCCCTTGCCGGCCGGTAATTTCGCAGAGTCCAGGATCACCGGCGCCTGCTCCTTGCCGTAAGCAACCTCCAGCAGATATACCTTCGACACGGGCCCCTCGGCAGAAGATACCTTGTCGGCATTGACAAAGGTACCGGCTACGGAAAAGGTTCCTTTCTTTTTTTGCTGGCACGATACTGTCAGAAAGAGACAGGCCCCAAGGGCAATCCATAAAGATCTTTTAATCATATGCTTAATTTTTCGGTGGCCGGATCTCAGCCCGCCATCTAATTTTCCAGTTTTTCGAGTAATAATTGGTTCGTCAGTTTAGGATCTGCTTTTCCACGGGAGAGTTTTTTTACTTCTCCGACAAAAAGCCCGATAAGCCCTTTCTTTCCTTTTTTGTATTCCGAAACTTTTTCAGGCATTCCGGCAAGGGCCTGTTCTATCCAGGCTGTTATTTCCGTTGTATCCGAACTTTGGATAAGGTTCAGCGCAACGGCGATGTCCAATGGCAGACGGGCAGGGTCCTTTATCAGTTCGGGAAAGATCCGCTCAGCGGCGATGGAAAAGCTGACCCTGCCTTCTTCTACCAGTGACATCAGCTTCGACAGGGAAAGCGGCGGGACCGGGAAATCTTTCAGGTCCATGCCTTGTTCTTTGAGGCTGGATTTGACAGGCCCCAACAGCCAGTTAGCAGCCGCCTTATAGTTGGATGTAAATCCTATCAGTGTCCCGAAATAATTCACCGTGTCCTTATCGTCGCTAATGACACGGGCATCATACTCGGGCAGCAGTAATTCTTTTGTATACTTTTCGACCAGCTCTTCCGGGAGCGGGGGGATAGAAGCCCGTATGCTTTCCAAAAACGCATCTGTGACCTGGAAAGGTGGCAGATCAGGATCGGTAAAATACCGATAGTCGTTGGCTTCTTCTTTTGTCCGGAGAGAAAAGGTGGTGCCATTGGCGGCATCAAAACTCCGGGTCTGCTGTTGAATGGGCAGATTCTTTTCCACCAGTTCGATCAGGCGCCGCGCTTCAAAGTCGATAGCCCGCCGGACATTCCGGATCGAATTGAGGTTTTTAACCTCGACCTTTGTCCCCAGAGCAGTCTCTCCTTTCAAACGCACGGAAACGTTGGCATCGCAGCGCATACTACCTTCTTCCATATTGCCATCGCAGATCTCCAGGTAGCGGAGGATCTTACGCAATTCGGTCAGATAGACAGAGGCCTCTTCAGCGCTGTGGATATCCGGCTCGGTGACGATCTCGATGAGAGGCACCCCCGCCCGGTTGAGATCTATCGAAGTATATCCCGGTTCTACATCATGCAGACTCTTGCCGGCATCTTCTTCCAGGTGAATACGGTTCAGCTGGATGTTCCTCTCCCCGGTAGTGGTCCGGACATTCACCCAGCCACCCTTACAGATGGGTGTGGTATGCTGGGAGGTCTGATACCCCTTGGGAAGGTCGGGATAGAAATAGTTCTTGCGGGCGAAGTAATTGTTCCTTTCGATCTCGCTATGACAGGCAAGGCCCATTTTGATGGCAAATTCCACCGCTTTTTTGTTTAGACGCGGCAGGGAGCCAGGATGCCCCAGCGTGATGGGGCTGACATGCGTATTGGGTTCTCCGCCGAAGGACGCACTGTCGCCGCAAAACAATTTTGTGCTGGTCAGCAGCTGGGCATGGACCTCCAGTCCCACTACTATCTCGTATGCGTCATAATTGATTTCCGGCATCCAGCAAAAGTACCATATTCGAGGCAAAAATGTCTGGCGCCAGCGTGCTTTTGCCAAATTTAGCCTCTATCATCCCTGGCCAAAAAAAACGCCGCCCTGCAACGACAGGACGGCGCTGAAATCAAATTATTGTCTACAGATCGGCGGTCCGCAGTTTTCTTGGTGTTTTTATTTCGAGGTCCAGCGGCTTGCCGTCCCGGAGCAGATTGATATGCACGCTGGGCTTGGCTTTACTGGCCTGGGCCGCTTCGGCCAGGGCAGAGGCGCTGTTTACCTCCCTGTCGTCAAATCGGGTGATGACATCGCCCTCTTTGACACCCGCCTTGGCAGCAGCGGATTCATCATCTACCTCCAGCACTTTTACCCCTTTCCCCTCTTCGGTGTCCTGGGCATGGATACCCAGCCTTGCCCGCCCTTTAAAGCCTTCGAAACCAGGGAAATTGTCCATCGGCGGCATCATTTTCTTAAACTCAAAACCCTGCATATCAGGCATGCTGTACTGGAAGGCCTGCGCCGTTTTACGGGCTTTACCCAGGACAGCCGTGACCTGCTGTTTTTTCTTATCCCTGTAAAAGGTGATCGTTACCTTATCCTGGGGCTTGTACTTACGCACGGCTTCGTACAGCTCTTGGGGATTGTCGACGCTGATCTCATCCACTTTGACAATGATATCTCCTTTCTTTAGCCCGGCTTTCTCAGCGGCACTGCTATCGGAAACATCCTTGATCAATGCGCCATCCCCTTCAGGGCTTTTTTCGGAACTAACCCCAAGGAAGGCCTGATTGCCCGCTCTTATTTTCCCCGAATAATTCCAGCCGCCGCCGTTGCGGAAAGGAGAAGGCGCTCCATAAATACGCAGTTCGCGCTCGTCATCACCCGCCCCTGGCTCACCGGGTTCGGGAGGCATCGGTGGTTCAATAAGATCCCCGTCCGGACCCGCATAGGAAAAGGTCCGCCCATCCATGACCCTGATCTTTCTTTTACGAACAGAAATGTCATCGTCCTGGTACTCTGAGGCCGGTTTGCCGTCGATCAGGACCTCCCCATTCTTTATTTCAATGGTCACTTTGGCATCCTTATCGCTTTTTCGCTTGATAATGATCTCATCATAACCACGTAAGCGATTGACAGAGGTATCTTTATCAATTTTTTTGGGCGCGTTTTGCGCGAAACCGGAAAGCTGGAACAGCAGGATCAGGACTGCCAGTCCCGAAAGCCGGAGGAGTTGCGGCAGCCGCCTCGCCGAAGCTGCTTCGCCATGCCTCAGGAAATCCGAAACCTTAGCCTCCCCATTGCGCCACTGGAGCATTGCCTGGTGCTTAGCCCCATTAAGGTGTTTGTTCATAACATCTGGGTTGAATTATTGAATATGTTGTTCTACGTCTAATTTCGTAGATCAAATATAGGGGATTTTCCGAAATACGAAAGTTTTCGGAAATGTTAAAAAACAACTTTAAAAGCAGGAGTAAAGACAACCTGGCGGGCGGCGGCAAAGGACTCTAAGAGCGGGTAGCGAAGGTCTATTTCTTCAACGGGTCCAGCAGCTGCTCAAGCCCATTGATCTTTATCTCATACATGGTCGCCAGCAACATTCCCAGCTTCCCTTTTGGAAAACCTTCGCGTTGAAACCACTCCAGGTAAGACACGGGCAGATTGCAAAGGACGGTGCCTTTATATTTTCCAAAAGGCATTGGCATAGTTACCAACGCCTTCAGAAGTTCGGAATCCGGTTGTTGAGGAAAGTCTTCCATTATTTTATCTCAAGTGCTTTTTCTGCACCGGCCCTGTATTCGCCGGCACAGCGGTTGCATCAGCGCCGATCCTTATTTCGCCAACAACGCTTTAACCTGTTGGATCACCTGGGGCAGATTGCCCGCTTCCTGCCCCCCGGCTGTCGCCAGTGTTTTCTGACCGCCGCCACCACCTTTGATGAGAGGGGCGACCTGCTCTTTGATAATTGCCGGAGCCTGCAGGTTGCGCGACGCCACTAGCTGATCATCGACCAGCACGGCTACCGAGGCTTTGCCTTCTACGTTAGCTGCCAGCACGACCAGGAAGGGAGGTGTCCCCGGAAGGGCAGCCAACCCGGTTTTCAGGTCAAAGGTCAATTTCTTCAGCGCATCGGCGCTGCCCACTTCCACGACCTCGCCGATAAAAGAGACGCCGTTCACCGGCTCTATCTTTTGCAGCAGCTGCTGCCTGATCTCCCCCAGGTGACGCGCTTCGGCCTTTTCCAGCTTCTTCTTCAGCTCAGCATTCTCCGTAACGAGGGATTCGACAGCCCTGGGCAGTTCCCTGGGATTCTTCAGGGCTTCGCGGACATGGTGGATCTCGGTCAATGCCGTATTGACATAGACTTCAGCAGCTATCCCGCTGATGGCTTCGATACGACGAACCCCGGCAGCGACGGCACTTTCATGACGGATCTTGAAAAAACCCAGCTCGCCCGTGGAACCTACATGGGTGCCGCCGCATAGCTCTACCGAATAGGCCGGATCAATGATGACAACCCGGACGGTGTCACCATATTTTTCCCCAAACAAGGCCATGGCGCCGGATTTCATCGCCTCATCCTTCGACATCTGCTTTGTGATGACGGGTATATTTTCCCTGATCTTTTCGTTGACGATCTTTTCTACCGCCGCAATTTCTTCTTCTGTCATTTTTGCGAAATGTGAAAAGTCGAACCGTAGCTGTTCATCATTGACCAGCGATCCCTTCTGAGCCACATGCGTGCCGAGCACTTTACGCAGGGCGGCATGGAGCAGGTGGGTGGCTGAATGGTGGACCTCGGCGGCCTTCCTTCTATGCGCATCGACCCTTGCTATAACATGCCCCTTCAGATCGGATGGGAGCATTTCCGTAAAATGAATGATAAGGTCGTTCTCTTTTTTTGTATCAAGGACCCTGACCGATTCCTGACCAAAGACCAGGGTACCGGTGTCGCCTACCTGCCCGCCGCTTTCGGCATAAAAGGGGGTCGCTTCCAGCACTATCTGCCAGGACTCTTTGCCCTTTGCCTTTACTTTCCGGTATTTTGCGACGCTGGTATTGCTCTCCAGCATCTCATATCCTACAAACTCTATCAGCGGGTTGTCGATCAGCACGACCCAGTCCTCGGTATCGATGGCGGTTGCAGCACGCGAGCGGTCCTTTTGCTGCTTCATTTCAGCATCGAAAGCTGCCTTGTCGACAGATAGTCCGTTCTCAGCCCCGATCAGCGCAGTAAGGTCCTCAGGAAACCCATAAGTATCATACAGCTCGAAGGCGGCAGCGCCCGGAATGATCTTTGAATCAGCCTTTCGGGAAGATGTGACGATCTCGTCTATTCTTTTCAACCCTTTATCCAGCGTCCGCAAAAAAGCCTCTTCTTCTTCCTTTATTACTTTGGCAATAAAACTTTCCTGTTGATGGAGCTCCGGGAAAACATCCTTGAATTGCTCCGCCAATACAGGTACCAGCTGAAACAGCAGGGGTTGTTTGTATTCCAGATAGGAATAATAATAGCGAACGGCCCTGCGCAGTATCCGGCGGATAACATAACCGGCTTCCGTATTGGAAGGCAGCTGACCATCCGCAATGGTAAAGCAAATGGCGCGAATGTGATCGGCAAGCACCCTGAAAGCGATGTCCTGTTTATTATCCCCGGCGGTATATTTCTTTTTGACGATGGTCTCCACGACCGCTATGGTGCCGGTGAACAGATCTGTATCGTAATTGGATGTCTTTTGCTGCAGAACACGGACCAGTCTTTCCAGCCCCATACCGGTATCTACATGCCGGGCAGGGAGATGCGCGAGGCTCCGGTCTTTCAGCCGGTTGAACTGCATAAAGACATTGTTCCAGATCTCTATGACCTGCGGATGATCGTTGTTAACCAGCGTGGCGCCGTCCAAAGCAGCGCGTTCCTTATCCGGCCGACAATCAACGTGGATCTCCGTACAGGGGCCGCAGGGACCGGTATCACCCATTTCCCAGAAGTTATCTTTCTTCTTTCCGAGCAATATTCTTTCGGGAGCGATCCACTTTGTCCATTCCTCGTAAGCCTCGGTATCACGGGGAAGCTTATCCCCGCTGTCTCCTTCGAATACGGTGACATATAACCGGTCCCTGGGAATGCCATACACTTCGGTCAGCAGCTCCCAGCTCCAGGCGATGGCCTCTGTTTTAAAATAGCCGGCCTTGGGATCGGCAGGGTCGCCAAAACTCCAGTTCCCCAGCATTTCGAACATGGTATGATGGTAAGTGTCTACTCCGACCTCTTCCAGGTCGTTGTGTTTTCCGCTGACACGGAGACATTTTTGAGTATCAGCCGCCCGCGACCAGGGCGCTTTCCCATTGCCCAGAAAATAATCTTTGAATTGATTCATCCCCGCATTTGTGAACTTCAGGGTCGGATCATTCTTTATTACAATGGGGGCTGAGGGCACAATGATATGACCCTTCGATACAAAAAATTCGAGGAATTTCTTTCTGATTTCGGCACTTGTCATCATAAAACGGAACAATCTTTGGTTGATATTTGGTCCGCACCGATTATATTTGTGCGCCCAGCTTTAATAATACACCACGGCGTTTTGGCCAGGGCCCGACGTTAGTGACAATATTGAGCGGTGCAAAGGTACACCAAATCAGCCTGTTTTATCGTTCTAACCCTTTGGAATGGTCTAACAACGGACCTAACCGAGCGTAGCGAAGATTACGAACGAGTAAAGGCAAGGAACGACGCCTTTGCGAAGTTCTCCGTTGGCGGAACGCCAGACATTAGACCTTTCGCGCCGAGGGTTAAATTTAGCAGATACCTGAAGGCGCGAATATTGATGCCGGATGAAGAAGATCAAATACTACTATAACACGAATACTCTCCGCTACGAAAAGCTGGAGACACCACTGCGGGTGACCCTGCTGCGCGTATTGGGCTTCCTGTCTGCAGCCGTCGTGACCGCTCTGATCCTGGTTTCCATCGCCTATAAATACTTCCCTTCGGCCAATGAAAAACGTCTGATGCAGCGCAATGAGGCCCTGCAGGACAATTATTACACCCTTAATGACAAGGTGAAGAAGCTGCAGGAGCAGATGGGTGAGCTGGAAAAAAGGGACAACAACGTCTACCGGGCCATCTTCGAAGCCGCTCCTATCCCCGACAGCGCCAGGGCCAAAGCTGCCCAGCAGGAGCAGGAAATGAAGCTGGTGCAGGGTATGGACCAGGAAAATCTCTATACCTCCGTTGCCACTACACTCGGTCAATTGGAGGCCAGAATAGCCAACCAGTCGAAATCCTACGTCCAGATAGACGGATTTATAAAAAATAAAGAACAGCTGCTGGCCTGTACTCCCGCCATTCAGCCTGTCAGTAATAAAGACCTCAGCCGCATCGCCTCGGGCTTTGGCTACCGGATCGACCCCGTCTACAAGACGACCAAGTTTCACGCTGGACTCGATTTCGCCGCCCCTCAGGGAACCCCCATCTATGCCACAGCCAACGGGACCGTTGAAGTCGCGGGCAATACGGGTAACGGTTACGGTAACCATGTCGTGATCAACCATGGCTATGGCTATGGCACCCTTTACGGACATATGTTCAGGGTGAAAGTAAAGCCAGGTGAAAAAATCAAGAGGGGAGAGATCATCGGCTGGGTAGGAAGTACAGGTAAAAGTACCGGTCCCCACTGCCACTATGAAGTACATCGTAATGGTGATCCTGTGGACCCCGTCTTTTACTTCTATAACGATATTACGCCGGAACAGTACGACCGTCTGCTGAAACTGGCGGCTTCCAGCAATCAAAGTTTTGACTAAACCTGCGTATCTTCACCAATGGACCACAGGCCCATTGGCCAAAGAGGCAAATAATGGATCAAAGGTCCGTCCCTGGTAGCGGACGTTACCAAACAGAACGTTCCGGGCGTGCCCGAGCGGGGGCGAAGCTCGAGGCCCTCGTCAATGTTCGCTGCCAAAGTCCCGAACAGGAACGATTTTTGAGCCGAAACCGGAAAATGAGCAACAGACTAACCCAAATAGCGCTAGATTTTGGTCCGGAGCATATGGCTCCTGCCCCACCTTCCGGTGCGGAGACCGGGTCAGCCAGCCAGCCGCCGATAAGGCAATACATTGAGGCGGCAGGTGTAGTCGTGCGTTTCAAGTCTTATAAGAATACTCACAAGCCGCAGCCGGATAAAGATGCAGCTCCTGATAAGAATATATCTCCCGATAACAATACGGCTCCCGATAAGAATGCAGCTCCCGATAACAATTCAGCTCCCGATAACAATGCCATTGCCGAAAAAACAGCAGCCCCGCCTGTCGTAAAATTGCCGGCTGCCGAACCCGAAAATCAATTGCAGATCTTTGACAACAGGAGCCTTTTCGCAGCGGAGCCAACGGCCGCCGCAGCCACAGAGCCGGAGTCAACAATTTCTGCCCCTATACCATCCACAAACCCGGTCCCTGAACCGGAGCCGGCGATCATAGCATCGACATCATCCGCAGCGTCTGCGCCCCCAGCGGAGCCGGCCCCAATAGTCGAACCCGCACCAGCCGTGGAGACAGAGACGATCACGTCATCTATCTCATCTGCGACATCAACAGCACCCACGGAGCCGCAGCCCGGCGCGGATCCGCAACCCATAGCAACATCGCAGCCCACAAGAACACCGCAACCCGGCACAGACCCGCAATCAGCCATTGAACCGTCCCCCTCGTCCCGGCCAGACCAACGCCGCGCCGCAAGACCAAAACCAGCAGCCCCAAAAGCTCCGTCCAAACGCGGCCGCAAATCATTAAAACAGGTCACCGCAGAAGCCGACCTGATCGAAGTCCCAACCGATGAGGTCCTGTTCAGCAAACAATATTATACAATGGGAGAGGTCTCGGAGATGTTTCGGGTCAACCAATCCCTTCTCCGCTTCTGGGAGACCGAATTCGACATCCTTCAGCCTCGTAAGAATAAAAAAGGAGACCGTTATTTCCGGCCGGTTGACATCAAAAACCTCCACCTGATCTACCACCTGCTGCGGCAAAAGAAATATACCATCGAAGGAGCAAAGGAATTCCTTAAAAAAAATAAAAAAGCGGACGAGCGGTTTGAAGTTATCCAACGCCTTCAGGAAATTCGAACCTTCCTTCTGGAATGGAAGGCACAATTGTGATCTAATCTTTATCAGATATATGAAACATTTATTCCTTATCGCTATTATTATAGGTGTCGGTATCCTCACAAAAGCCCAATCCGAATACGAAGTATCCACCGACGGCCCCAACAAGCTCCTGAAAGGACTCATCAGCCGCGATATGCTGGAAAAGGACACGGCCTTTCGCTGGTTTCATCAGAACCAGGCAGGATATACACCCAATACCGAAACAGTAGCTGTATTAAAAGCAAAAGGACCGCAGCTGCAGTTCATGGTTTTTGGCGGCACCTGGTGCGAAGACACACAAGCCCTGCTCCCAAAATTCTATCTGCTGCTCGACGCGGCATCTATCCCCAGTGACCAGATTTCTGTTATTATGGTCGACCGGCATAAAAAGGCCATCGGCCACCTGCCCGAAGATATGCACCTCGTGAGCACACCCACTTTTATAGTACTAAAAGGCGGAAAAGAGATCGGCAGGGTCGTGGAATATGGGAAGAACGGACAATGGGAACGGGAGATCGGCGAGATCGTCAGCACTAAGTTTTAGAGGCCGACACAGCTGCGCCCGCAGCGGCTGAATCCCCAACAGCAGAATCCCCCGCTGTCGCAGCTGCACCCGCACCTGCTGAATCCCCAGCGGCCGCAGCTGCACCCGCAGCCCCTGAATCCCCGGCAACCACAACTTCCCCAGCAGCCGCAGCTTCCCCAGCAGCCGCAGCTCCCGGCGCTTGCACCGGCGTCACATTCACAACCCGCACATCCGTAGTTGACCCCGCAATGCTCAACCCCATTTTCGCCATCAGTCCCAGTACATCCAGGTTGACCTGCTGCTTGATCGCATTGAATTCGTCCTGTGTGATAGGCGCCGTAAAATAATCTACATTGACCAGGAAGGAACGCCCCGTAATATCATTCAGGAAGGCTGTACTATTCTCTACTTTGTCTTTTATCAGGATCGCTTTTATTCCATTTACCAGCTCCGTCAGCTGCCCCGCAGGTGTCGCCAGGTCCAGCTCCAGCCGGAGCTCCCCCTTCCGCTGAGTTCTCAGCGAAAGATTATCGACAATACTATCCACCATTTGCTTATTCGGTACCGTGACATATGTCTTTTGGTCAGTGCGTATGCGGGTGCTGCGCAAGCCTATCTTTTCTACCGTCCCCGAGATATTGTTTACTTTCAGATAGTCGCCGGCCTTAAAAGGCTTGTCAAAAAAGATCACAAAAGAAGCGATGAGGTTTTCGATACTCTCCTTTGCAGCCAGGGCTATCGCAGCGCCAGCCAGCCCAAGGGAAGCGAGAATGCTGGAGACATCCACCCTGAACGCCGAGTTGAGGATCATGAGGACGCCGATGATGCCAAGCACCGCCTTGAGAAAATCCCGGATAAAAACGATCATCTGGTTGTCCCGTGGACTGCCGCCACTATGCGCCTTGTTCCGCAGGACCAGCGCGACAAAATCCACCAGCCGCAACAGCAGCCAGATAAAGCTGACGATGAGAATGATTACCGCCAGCGCCTGAACGATCGTCTTCGACTTGACCTCATAGATGTCAAAATCCAGATCCTCCGGGAAATGCAGCTTTTCAATGGAAGATATGGACACGAACACCACCAGGAAGATCCCGATGGGCCCGACTACCAGGTCCAGAAAAGCCGTTTTATCCAGGCCGGAACCCATCCGCCGGACGAAACGGAAGATCATCCGGGCGATGAGCCGGGAAATCACCCGCTTCAGAGCAATGACGAACAGGATGGTGACAACGACCAGGATATAACTTTTCAGCGGGTTGCCCAGGATAGTCAGATACCAGAGATCGCGCATAAACGAAGAAAGTTTCGGACAAAGGTATTATAAATGCACCAAGCAGGCAGCGCTGCGGCAGCGGGAACCGGGAACCGGCGCCGTTGCCGCGACAGCTCCTATTTGCGCGAGTAGATCTCCAAACCAGCGCTTTTCAGTACATATATGGTCCCGGGAGTAATGAGGATCCGGCTTGCCCCCTCATACGTCGCAGGAATAGGCTCTTCCCTCATGTCCAGCGTGCCCAGCTGATACCGGTAGAATTTTTTGCTATCCCTGCCCAGCAGGTTCTTGTCGACAACATCGAAATCCAGCCATCCGGAAAGATCGATATGCGTCTTCAACATGCCATAATGATCAAAGACATAAACGCCCTTTATGACATCGTACAAATAAACAAATCCACCCTGATCCCTGATCACAGCAGGGTCGGGCGCAACATCGAAAAGCTGGCGAAAGTCGGTGCTCTGATCCACAAGCGAGCCATCATCTGCCATACGTTTCAGCCGGGCATCGAGCTGATCGTATACCCAGACATTATTGTCATAGGCAAGACCGACTGCTTTTGCCTGAAGGATATTCTGTTTTCGAAGATCGATCACGTTGATCATATTGAGGAAACGGTCCAGCTCGATGATGGTCGTGAACTCCGCGTAATAGACCAGGATCTTCAGTGGATTGGTAGCATCGATGGTTGCGATCTTGCCATATCGGCGGACATCGTTGAAGACCGCCAGCGAATCGCCATTGGGACTCAGCTTTTTCAGCTGGTTGTCCTTTGTCAGCACATAGATATTCCCAAGATTGTCGACCGTGAAGTCAACCAGATCGACTGGCCCCACCGTCCGGACCAGCTGAAAGGAGGAAACACCCCAGCCCGTAGCCGGCCCTGCCGGACTGGACTGCCCCAATGCCGGCGTCTGTTGCGGAGGAAGCTGCCGCCCCGAATCGGGTCGTACCTGCGCAAAAACCCTTCTTTCCGCAAGAAGCGCAAAACAAAGACAAACGATATAGAGGGTCATTGTTCTCATTTGCGAACGATCCTGTCAGCCGTTTCGGGAGTATCGCTCAGCAAAGCCAGCGCCCCCCCCTCAAGAACTGCGTATGTATTATAACGTATCCAGTCACCCAGATTGATATACCGGCTGCCGGCTTCGTTCAAAGAAAAGTCGATGGGCAGGTGACGATGACCAAAGATCAGGTAGTCATAATGCTGTGTCTTGAGTACTTCCCTGGAATAAATGATCAGCCATTCTTTGTCCTCCCCAAGAAACTCCGCATCCGAAGCTCCGGTAACGGCCCTGCTGCGACGGCTGAGCCAGCCCGCAACACCAACCCCAACGGCAGGCGGCAGGATGCCAAACAACCATTGACAGAGTTTATTGCGGAAGATCTTTTTCATGAACTTATACCCGTGGTCTCCGGGGCCAAGCCCATCCCCATGGCCGACAAGCAGCTTCTTCCCATTGAATTCAAAAACTTTAGGCTCATGATAGACCGGGATATTCAACTCTTCTTCAAAATAACCGCTCATCCACATATCGTGATTGCCGGTAAAAAAATGAATGGGTATGCCGGAATCGGTTATCTCCGCCATTTTTCCGAGTATCCGGGTAAACCCTTTGGGAACGACGGTCCGGTATTCATACCAGAAGTCGAAAAGGTCGCCGACAATAAAGATCACAGCTGCATCCCGCCGGATCTTCTCGAGAAAGACCACAATACGGCGTTCGCGCTCCAGGCTGGTAGCATGATCGGGGGCACCCAGGTGAAAATCGGAAAGGAAATAGATTTTTTTGCCGGGAGGGATTTGCATGCGCAAAATTATTGACTATCTACGAGAAAAAGATATACCTGCTTTGGTCCATGCACACCTACCACAAGCGTCTTTTCAATATCCGCCGTCCGGCTGGGACCTGTTGCAAACGTCATCAGCGAAGGCAGCTGCTGATTGTATTTTTCTTTCAGCGCCACCAGCCCATCCCGGACATCATAGACCAGCTGATTGGTATAGGCGATACAAATATGGATGGGAGCATAGACGCTGACCGTGCGGCCGCTCGGACTGGCCGAGCTAAGGATAATGCTGCCGGTACGGGCAACCAGTCCTTCACAACCGGTGACGGCTGCATCACAGTCGGCCAGCTCTGTAGCAGAGAAGCTATCAAAAGAATGTGCTTTCAGAACAGCACGGATCTTCTCTTCGCGGCAATATAATTTCTTCCAGCCCTGGCTGCTGACCAGCCCGTTCAGCTGACCTACCAGCTCATGGTGGTCGGCGCAGAAAACAAATTTGCCGAGCAGCTTGGTGAACTGTTCGGCGAATTCAATGCCAAGGTCCTGGCTGGAAGGTTGGAAAACAGAAGCATTTCCCTCACTTTGAGGAAAAGGAATAGGCGTTGATTCACTCAACGCCTTCCTTATCTTTTTTAATATGTTTTCCTTTGCGCTAGAGACATTCATGATGACATTCATAGCAACATTCGTGAGAACGTTCATTCTATTTTACTTCTTCCGTAGCAGGAGGAATGATCACTGCCGGGGGGACGCCATTGCTCTCGCCATATTCCGTATGTTCAGTGACATCCAGTGCCCTCTTTTCTTCATAGGGGCGCTTGCCGATCAGCAGCTCGACGTCACTCTGGAACAGGACCTCTTTTGTCAGCAGAGCTTCCGCCAGCAATTTCACCTCCCGGCTCTTCGTCGTCAACAGGTGCTTCGTCGCGTCATAAGCCTTGTCGATCAGCTTCCTTACTTCTTCGTCGATGATCTTGGAGGTCTCTTCCGAATACGGCTTCGTAAAGGTGTTTTCCGTTTGAGGATCATAGAAACTGACATTCCCGACCTTATCGTTCATGCCATACACCGTCACCATGGAATACGCTATCCGGGTGATCTGCTGAAGGTCGTTCTGAGCGCCTGTAGAGATCTTTCCGAAGTTGAGCTCTTCGCTCGCCCGGCCTCCCAGTGTCATACAGATCTGGTCGAAAAGCTGGTCCGTATTGTACAGATATTGTTCTTTAGGAGTGTATTGCGCATACCCGAGAGCAGCAACACCGCGGGGAACGATCGTAACCTTCAACAAAGGATACGCATGTTCCAGGTACCATCCGCAGATAGCATGACCGGCCTCGTGATAGGCAATGATCTTCTTTTCATCAGGGGAAATGATCTTGTTCTTCTTTTCCAGTCCGCCGATGACCCTGTCGACCGCATCCTGGAAATCTTCCATTTCCACATTGTCTTTCCCCTTACGGGCAGCGATGAGCGCAGCTTCATTACAAACATTGGCGATGTCGGCGCCTGCAAAACCTGGCGTCTGCTCGGCCAGCTTATGAATATCCAGCTTGCTGGAGATCTTTATCGGCTTGAGATGTACTTTGAAAATTGCTTCCCGGCCTTTCAGATCAGGCTTGTCAATGGAGATCTGACGGTCGAAACGGCCGGGACGCAGCAGGGCCGTATCCAGTACGTCAGGACGGTTGGTCGCAGCCAGTACAATGATACCGCTGTCACCGCCAAAACCATCCATTTCCACAAGCAGCTGATTGAGGGTGCTTTCCCTTTCATCATTGCTCATAATGGCATTCTTACCACGGGCACGGCCAATGGCGTCTATCTCATCGATGAAGATCACGCACGGAGCCTTTTCACGGGCCTGCTTGAACAGGTCACGGACACGGCTGGCGCCTACTCCCACGAACAGCTCGACGAAGTCAGAACCGCTCATTGAAAAGAAAGGTACCTGGGCTTCCCCCGCCATCGCTTTTGCCAGCAGCGTCTTACCCGTTCCGGGAGGACCGACCAGCAGCGCGCCTTTGGGGATCTTTCCACCCAGCGCTGTATATTTCTTTGGATTCTTTAAGAAGTCCACGATCTCCATCACTTCCACTTTTGCCTCATCCAATCCCGCAACATCATTGAAAGTAATAGTCACCTTTGTTCCCTTATCGAATAAGGTGGCTTTGGATTTACCTATGTTAAAGATCCCTCCGGGTCCGCCGGCGCCGGCCTGACCACCCATCTTCCGCATGAGCATGACCCATATCAGAACGATGATCAGCAGTGGCAGCAGGAAGTTAAGGAGAGGCCCGAACCATTCGCCTTCCGGCTTGGAGTTGAGGGGTATTTCCATTTGCGGATTCCTCGCGAAATATTCCCGCAGCATCTTTTCATAATCCTTTACATCTGTAACCCTGAACTCGAACTGAGGACCTTCTTTACCAATACCTCCCGGCCAGGAGTTCTTGCTGTTGTACTTGGCGTAATTCGGTTTGGAAAGGCTGTCTTTCTTGATATAGACCCTCACCAGCTGCTTGTTTGATATCAGGTCGATCTTTTCGACGTCCCCATTTGCAAGCATCGTCTTTCGGAACTCCAGTTCATCTATCTGGTGCGCATCGGGCGAAAATGATCCGAATAAGTTAAAACCGATCAATACAGCCGCAATAATGCCCCAAATCCAATAGATACTGAATTTCGGTCCCTTTCTCGAACCATTATCATCATCTCCCCTGGGCCTGAAGCGGGGAAAATTGTTCTTATCGTTTTGTTTCAAATCGTCTTGTGGCATTTTTTATTTATCCGTGTTGTTTTTCAATAATTAAATAAATAATAAAACTTATAAGGGTGAAAATGTTCGGGAAAACCCCCAAAACGGCAAAATATACTGTTAAATTGTCGGTTCCGGACGATTTCTATCCTTTGTGCTGTTCCTGGGGAGCGTCGCTCCACATCTCTTCCAGCTTGTAAAAACGGCGATTTTCCGGCAGCATGACGTGGACAACGACATTCACATAATCGATCAGTACCCATTGAAGGGTTTGCCTGCCTTCGTGCTTATAGGGGAGTTCATCGCAATTCTTCCTTACTTCTTCTTCTATTGAATCGGCTATTGCCTTTACCTGAGTGGTACTGCTAGCCTCACATACAACAAAAAAATCTGATACAGCCTCCGGTATCTTACGTAAGTCAAGTGAAACAATATTCTCACCTTTCTTTTCCTGTATAGCTTTGATGATGGTTTTAAAAATTTTCGAATTCCTCGTTAATCGGACTACACTACTGCGTTTACGGGTAGCTAAGATAGACAGCTGTTCCAATAATCAAAACGTTTTGATGATAAATGAATTGCGGCAAAGAATTAATTTTGCGTTCTACCAAAAATAGTAATCTTTTGGCTATCGGTCACGCTTTTATTGAATTACAATCGGTGGATAGCACCAACAACTATGCCATGGCACAGGCATCGAAAGGAAGGGCAGCGCACGGCACCCTCTTTTTTGCCCATGAGCAGTGGGCCGGCAAGGGGCAGAGGGGCCGTTCCTGGACCAGCACACCGGGCGAAAACATCGTCCTCAGCGCTGTATTAGAGCCACTTGCGTTACAACCCTCACAGGCTTTTTCGCTCAGCGTTTGTGTGGCGCTGGCCTGTCACGACCTTTTCAGCCGGTATGCAGGGCCCGGATCCACGTCCATCAAATGGCCCAATGACCTGTATTGGAATGACAGAAAGGCAGGGGGGATCCTTATAGAGAACCACTTTCAGGGGGATCGCTGGCCCCTGGCCATCGCCGGGATGGGGATCAATATCAACCAGGTGGAGTTTTCCGCGACGGCCCGAAACCCGGTTTCCCTGCGCCAGATCACCGGCCGCACTTTCCAAGCTGCAGAGCTGGCCCGGGAGCTGGGCAGCTGTCTTGACCAGCGCTACTCCGCCCTGATCGGCACCGCCATCGCAACCGCCAGCGGGATCCCAACCAGCACCTCCGCAACGGCTAGCGACAACCCAACCACCACCACCGCAACCACCAGCGACAACCCAGTCAGCACCACCGCCACCGCCAGCGGCAACCCAACCAGCGGGAACGCCGGCACCGCCATCTCCAAAAATATCGCAGCCCAGCTGCAAGAGTACAACTCCCTCCTTTACCGGCAAGGTCAGACAGTCCGGCTGAAAAAAGACAACGCCGTCTTCGAAACCGTAATACAGGGCGTATCCGCCCATGGACAGCTGCTGACCCGGGATGTGATGGACCGCGAGTTTAACTTCGGCGAGGTGGAATGGCTCATCCCCGAATCGCTCCGGCTCTGAGCCGCACAACACCGAACCCCTCGCTAGGAACCGGCAACCTGCTGCTCCCAGGCCCTTACAATTTCTTCCGCATGCTCCTTGCTCTTTGGCTTCAGAAAAATCTTACGGATCACCCCTTTCTCATCGATGACAAAGGTCGTTCGATGCAGCCCCATATACCTGCGGCCATAAAGCTGCTTCTCGCCCCATACACCGTATTTGTCGATGATAACATGTTCCGGATCGGCGACAAGCGGAAAAGGCAGGTCAAATTTTGTTTCAAACTTTTTATGGCTCTTCTCATCATCAGGACTGATCCCTACGACCGCAAATCCCTCCTTCTTGAGAAGCGCGATATTATCCCGGAGATTACAGGCCTGGACCGTACATGTCGGCGTATTGTCCTGCGGATAGAAATAGAGTACCAGCTTCTTTCCTTTGTAGTCGGCAAGCGCTATCTTCTTTCCATTGGCATCCTTCCCCGTAAAAGCCGGGGCCTTGTCTCCTTCCTGCAGATGGGTCATGATATGTTTTTACACGTTTAATGATCGGCCTCAAACCGGAGTCCGCTTATAATGAGCCGTCAGATCCGGGTTTCCGCTACCGGGTGAAATGATATTCCTTTACCGTCCTGTTCCCGGCCACATCCTCCACAGACACCCTCAAAGTATGCCTGCCCGCAGGACAATGCTGGTCGAATTTATAAATATAGGCCAGCCCCTTGTCATTGGTAAAACAAAGCCAGGCTCCATCCAGTTCGGCCCGGAAATTTCGAAGGGCTCCAAGATTGTCCTTTATGGAAAAAGCAATGCGCGTCGCCTTGCTTAGATCAGCTTCATTCAGCAACCCCAGGGGCACCACCACCGGCGCAATAGTGTCCAGTACCAGCTGAAAGTTCCCGAATTCACGGAAACGGGCGGAAGCCCAGCCATTCTGCCACTCCGGTAGCTGAACGTCCTTCTGCCCTCCCTGGAAACGGACCATGACGATACCCGCTGTACCGGATAAACCTGCGCCTCCATTGCGCGCCGACCATACCGCTGCTGCCGGCGCGCCCACCGATGACTGCGCCCTCAACGATGCCGGCGCTCCCGACGATGACTGCGCCCCCGACAATGCAGGCGCTCCGGCTGAATCGACACGCACCAGGTGACCCGGTCGCAAACGGACCAGCACAGGCTGCAGCAGGGGGATCCCAACAGCGCCGATGAGATGCGCCGCCGAGACTGCCCCGGGCAGAGAGAGACCCGATCCCGGATAGCCCGCCACGGTAGTAGCGATCGTTACAGAGTCGTAGAGGCTTTTCTCGCCAAGATAGAAGGCGCAGTCTTCCGTCTCCACTCCATCCACCATACCGGGATAAAATTTTTTTCCGGCCGCCGCAGGCCTGGAAGCAGACCCAGCCGCCGCAGCCGCACCAACAGGCATAGCCCCAGGTGCAGACCCACCAACAGGCACGGCCGCCGCCCCTACAGGCATAGCCCCAACTGCAGCCGGCGCACGCTGGTACCGCAGATCAAACGCCAGGACAGAGGTATTTCCATAAGTATCCTTTATTACGATTCGGATGACATGCGTCTGACCATCGCTGATGTCGATGACACCATTGGAAGGCCGCCCCGCCGGTGAAGCATAGATCGTCGGCGGCGGATATCCCGGCAGCAGCGAGAGATGCTGCAGGAAAGGCCCACCCGTCGCCCGCGTTCGGTAATCGATGTGCGCATTGAGATTACGGGTATTGTCGTAACTGATGTTATTCATCTGGAAGCCGATGACCGCCTGCCCGTCCTCATAGAGCGTCGCTTCATAGATCCCGTTGGGATTGACCGATCCGCTTTGCGTGTCGAAGGCGGAGATGGCAAAACTGATCCGGCTGGTTGGAACGGCAAGTGACGACGAAAGTATTGTCCAGCCAGCAGTTGCCCTATCGTCCTGCGATTTCGACAAAGATTTACCAGCAGGTGAAGCGGATGAACGCGCCGGCCGACTCTTGCCGGCGCCCCTGCGAACAGGCAGGATATGCGGAGACTGCTCATAAATGCCCTGGTTACGATCATACCAGGCCAGACGGACAAAAGAAGGCGATGTATTATCCGGCACCGGCAGTCCAAAGAGCAGCGGGTTCTGGTTCACGTCCCCGGCCGTACGCCGGATCTCGAAATGAAGATGCGGCCCCTGCGAGCCTCCGGTATTCCCGCTGTACGCAATGAGATCGCCTTTCTTCACCGGGAAAAGCGTAGCAGGCAGCTCGAGATCTGTCTGCCAGGACTCATGCCTGTACTGCTGCCCGCTGATATAGGTGGCCAGTGCAGGAAAGAATTGGTTGAGGTGCCCATAGACCGTGGTATACCCGTTGGGATGCCGGATATAGATCGCCTGGCCAAACCCGGCAGGTTCGATCTGTACCCGCGCTACATATCCGTCGGCTGCAGCAAAGACCGGAAGATTTTCACGGTGCTGAGTGCGGATGTCAAGCCCCATATGGTAATGATTGGGACGAAGCTCGCCGAAGTTCGCCGCCAGCGTTATCGGAATATCCAGCGGGTCCCGGAAATAATCACCGGGGTAATTGACAACTGGAAAGAGCGACGCAGACTGCTCCGCGGCAGACTTCCCGGAGAGCCGCGCTGCTGGCTGGCCGGAGGGCTGTGCCCGCAAAAACATAGAACTAAGCAAACAGGCTGCTGCGAAGCATTTTCTCATTCGTTGCGATTGTATTTTTTACCGGCCCGCTGGTATTAACCAATGTGGATAGCCGTCAAAGATTAATTCGGGATTAAATTATGTTCTGCATGCAAATGTAAAATATTCCCATTGTGAGCCAATTATTCCGATTTTGACACATCAGGATGCTTGGTTGGCAGAATCCAAAACAGCCATTTTATCGTATATCAGAAGGGAAATGTTAAGTGATTTGTTAATAAAAGATTCTGGACCAGTAATCCGATCCCGTTAACAAAAAAATACTACTAAAAGGGTAGCTTTTTTTTAAAGTTTGGTACAGCTTTTGGCTAACTATTGGTGTCTTAATAATAGGTGGGCGTCACCATCACAAATTGGCAGCTATGAAAGGAATTAAAAACAAAATGGTCGTTTTTCTGGCAGTGACTGTCGGAGGAATGATAGGAATTATCAAAGGCGAAGAAGCTAAACAGAAATGGGTATTTCGATTAAAAAGCAAGTATGAAAATCGCAGGTTGATGGCAGAGCGCAAGTCTATTGCCCGCAAAGGAGGAGTGTTGCTGGATGACATAGAGCTCGCGGCATATCACAACAACTGAACGAATGCGATTTCAGACGGCAGTAAAAGTGCCGCCTGAAGCCAGTTTGACTAAATTGTTTTCCCCGTAAAGTTTTAGTTTATACAAGTCCTGGTCGCCGAGACCGGGACTTTTTTTATTTCCGCTGGATACAAGGACTGCACACTCAGGGCCGCCCGCACCCAGGGTTGCCCACACTAAAGGCTGCCCGCGCCCAAGCGAACACGACCGCATCCTGACCGCCCGCATTCCAGTCATCTCAGGGTAAGTGGGGAGAAAAATGGGAACAACGATTAAAATTAATCGGGAAAATCTACCTCACTGCCTTACCTTTGCACAATTTATTTTTTTTCAACATGCCCAAAGATTCCTCCATTCGTAGCGTCCTGATCATCGGTTCAGGCCCCATTATTATAGGTCAAGCCTGTGAATTCGATTATTCAGGCACCCAGGCAGCCCGCAGTCTGCGGGAAGAAGGTATAGAAGTTATCCTGATCAATAGTAATCCGGCTACCATCATGACCGACCCGATGATGGCGGATAAGGTTTATTTGCTGCCGCTGACGGCCGAAAGTATAGAACAGATCCTGGAAGAGAATACCATCGATGCCGTACTGCCTACCATGGGCGGTCAGACAGCCTTAAACCTGGCAAAAGAAGCCGAAGACCTCGGTATCTGGGAAAAATATGGCGTTCGGCTGATCGGCGTAGATATAAAGGCCATCGACAAAGCCGAAGACCGCGAGAAATTCCGTCAATGGATGATCCAGCTCGGCGTCCCGGTGGCTACCGCAAAAACAGCCAACTCCTATCTCGAAGGTAAAGAGTTCGCCCAGGACATCGGCTTCCCGCTGGTGATCCGCCCTTCCTTTACGCTTGGCGGAACAGGAGGTGGTTTCGTGCATGGCAAAGAAGACCTCGACGAAGCCCTCAACAGGGGCTTACAGGCCTCTCCCATTCACGAAGTGCTGGTGGAGCAGGCCGTGCTGGGCTGGAAGGAATACGAGCTGGAGCTGCTTCGCGACGCCAACAACAACGTCGTGATCATCTGTACCGTCGAGAACTTCGATCCGATGGGCGTACATACCGGTGATTCAATCACAGTGGCGCCAGCCATGACCCTCAGCGATTCGGCCTTTCAGCTGATGCGAAATACCGCCATCATGATGATGCGCGACCTCGGCAACTTCGCCGGAGGCTGCAACGTACAGTTCGCCCTGAACCCAAAAACAGAAGAGATCATCGCCATCGAGATCAACCCCCGGGTAAGCCGCTCCTCGGCCCTGGCATCAAAGGCAACAGGTTATCCCATTGCCAAGATAGCCGCCAAGCTGGCCATCGGATATAATCTCGACGAACTGAAGAACCAGATCACAAAGACCACGTCAGCCTATTTCGAGCCCGTGCAGGATTATGTGATCGTGAAAATACCCCGCTGGAATTTTGACAAGTTCAAAGGCGCCAACGATACCCTGGGTCTGCAGATGAAGAGCGTCGGAGAAGTGATGGCCATCGGCAGGAGCTTTACCGAGGCCGTTCAGAAGGCCTGCCAGAGTCTCGAGAACAACGCCGTCGGCCTGGGTTATTATGGCAAAAGCCTCATGCACGCAGAAGAACTGCTGGAATATATCAAGACCCCAAAGTGGGACCGCATCTTCCGCATCAAAGATGCATTGATGGCCGGGATCTCCGTAGGCACCATTTCAAAGGCAACCAACGGTATCGATCGCTGGTTCCTCTATGAGATCCAGAAGATCTGCAACATGGAGAAAGACCTGGCGAAATATAAGTTCGAAACGCTGCCGCTGGAGCTGCTGACGGAAGCCAAACGCCTTGGGTTCAGCGATGAGCAGATCGTCAAGATCATGAATTCCGGCACCGAAGACCAGATGTATGAAAAGCGGAAAGCCGCCGGCATCACCCGGGTTTACAAAATGGTAGATACCTGCTCCGCCGAGTTTGAAGCAAAAACTCCCTATTTCTATTCCACCTTCGAAGGCGGCCATGCCAACGAAAGCAAAATATCCGATAAAAAGAAGATCATCGTTCTCGGATCAGGCCCCAACCGCATCGGACAGGGCATCGAATTCGATTACTGCTGCGTACATGGACTCCTGGCCATTAAGGAATGCGGTTATGAAGCCATCATGGTCAACTGTAACCCCGAAACAGTATCTACAGACTTCGACATCGCAGATAAGCTTTACTTCGAGCCCGTTTACTGGGAGCACCTCTGGGAGATCATCGAGCACGAGAAACCCGAAGGCGTCATCGTACAGCTGGGAGGCCAGACAGCGCTGAAGCTCGCAGAACGGCTCCACGCCAAAGGGATCAGGATCATCGGAACTTCCTACGACAGCATGGACATCGCCGAAGACCGCGGTCGTTTCAGCGATATGTTAAAAGAACTGAACATCCCATACCCCGATTACGGCACGGCCTACGACGTGGACGAGGCTATCCAGGTTGCCAACAGGGTGGGTTATCCGGTGCTGGTACGCCCCAGCTATGTACTCGGCGGACAAAGGATGCGTATCGTCATCAATGACGATGAGGTTGAATCCGCCGTGGTAAGCCTGCTGAAACATATCCCTGGAAATAAGATCCTCGTCGACCATTTTCTCGACCGCTGCCAGGAAGCAGAAGTCGACGCCATTTTCGACGGGGAGAACTTTCATGTGATGGGTGTAATGGAACATATCGAGCCCGCCGGCATCCACAGCGGCGATAGCCATGCCGTCCTGCCTGCCTTCAATCTTACACCGATCACGGTCACCACGATGGAATACTATTCTGAAAAAATTGCCCGGGCCCTGAACATAAAAGGACTGATCAATATCCAGTTTGCCATCAAGGACGGAAAGGTCTTTGTCATCGAAGCCAATCCCAGAGCCTCAAGGACCACGCCTTTTATCGCCAAAGCCTATCAGATCCCTTATCTCAACGTAGCTACCAAGGTCATGATCGGCGATAAGAAACTCACAGACTTTACTTTCGAAAAGAAGCTGGATGGTTTTGCCATCAAGGAACCGGTGTTCAGCTTCAATAAGTTCCCGGGCGTAAAGATCGAGCTGGGCCCCGAAATGAAGTCCACCGGAGAGGCCATCCGGTTCATCAAGAACCTGCGGGACCCCTATTTCCGGCAGCTATATAAGGACCGGAGCATGTATTTGAGCAAATAATCATTTTTTAAAATAAACCGGGCCGGAAGACTATTCTTCCGGCCCGTTGTTTGCAGGTATAAGGGAGTTAAAAATTTACTACTTATGAAACCTGGACTAACAAAACGAATGCTGCTGGCTGTACTCTGTATGAGCTTTTTATCCGCCAGCATGGCCCAGCTGAAAGCTAAGGCAAAATGCCCCGATTTTTATGTGGACATCCTCAACGGCACCGTCAACGATATCAAGCCTAGCTATACACCCAACGAAATAAAGGATAAATTCCCCTGCTTTACCAGCGCAGAGGAAGAAGGTGAAAGCGTAAAATGCGGCGGTGGTATTTATTTCAAAGACAAGGATATTTACTTTTACACTCGCAGGGATTATATAGAGATAGGTCCGAAATTCATGGGTAAAACAAGCTTCCCCATCCTCGGCACCAAACGCAATACCCTCTTTAAAACACTGGGCAACGCAAAGATTAAGGATGACCTTTGGGACGCCTTCGATATGCAATATGGCACCCTGGTCCTGCATTATGATATTGCCGGCCCCGCAGGTAAGGTCAAATTCTTCCAGTTCAGTACGCTGGGGACAGACCAGCTGAATCTTTGCGAATGACCGGTATCCCCCAGTCAGCTATACCCGCAAATTCAGAAGATCATCTGAATTTCAGAAGCTCGTCTTTTCACATACCAGCGGAAAAGCAAGATGGAACCAGCTGGTGAAATTCTGCGGCTCCAGCTCAAGGCAGGCCCGGATCCCGTCAATTGACCGGAAACCATAGTCACTCACTTCCGCCGGATTGGGATGGATAATTCCGTCATATGTACCGGTGTAAACGTGATCGAACTCAAATTCGGTCAGCCCGTTCTCAAACTCTGATCTATACGTAAAAGCGAAGATCTTTTCCAGGGGTGCCTTAAAACCCAGCTCCTCATAAAGCCGGCGTTTGGCAGCATCACAGGTGTCTTCCCCCGGCCGGGGATGACTGCAGCAGGCATTGGTCCACAAGCCGGCACTATGATATTTTTCGGGTGCACGTTGCTGTAACAGCATTTCCCCTTTGCTGTTGAAAATAAATACGCTGAAAGCCCTGTGCAAAAGAGCTTTCCGGTGGGCTTCCATCTTTTCCATCGTGCCCAGCGACATATCGTTCTCATTGACCAATATCACTTCTTCCCGTTGCAGCATAATTAGATCGGATTCGTTATCCCACTGGTTTTAACATAAAAGTGGCTGCCGGCAGTCCGGCGAAGCCACTTTCAATGACAATGAATTTTTTTACGTCAGCTTAGAAACGCTGGATCTGTGTTTTCAACAGCTTCCGGGCAAAATGTATGCGACTCTTGATCGTTCCCAGTGGTTCCTGTAACATTTCGGCTATTTCATGATATTTAAAGCCATCGAAATAAAGCAGGAAAGGATTACGAAAGATCTCCGGCAGCTTGTGTATCGCCGCCTGGATGTCTTTTACCCGCAAATTGCTTTCAACAGTCCCCGGAATGGCCATCTGCGCAGAATTGAGCAGGAACTCGTTGGGAGTGCTGTCAAAGATGGTATTTTGTTTGGCTTTCCGGCGGTAATTATTGATAAAAATATTCCGCATGATGGTATAAAGCCATGCCTTGATATTTGTGCCTACATTATATTTATCCTTATTGGCTAAGGCGCGGAAAAGGGTTTCCTGGAAAAGGTCTTTGGCTGCTTCAGAATCACGGGTGAGCGTGATAGCGAACGGCTTTAAGAACTCTGCATTGTTAACCAGAAGCTGGTTGAATTCTACTGTAGCCATAGTGTAAAAATTGTTTAATGAATTCCAATACAAATTTAAACATTCAAGAAGTTCGATTCATCATTATATGACCTGCGGTTCTGTTAAAAACCTAGAGATCAGATAATCAATCGATTGCGTCTTTGTGAGCTTTGATTCATGTGCCATGCTATTATTCTTTTTTGTCTATACATGCAAAAAAGGGGCCTGCCAGAAATTGGCGCCAGAAAGACAGAGCAGAGGGAAAGTTGGCAGGAATATGCCAAAGAGACGGGGCTGGCAGCCTCAAAAAGGAGCCAGAAAAGGAGACAATGATCCAGTCAAAGCGTGGCGACAAATTCCAGCACTTCGGGGATCGAGCGGCGGAATTGTACATTTCCGGGGACCTTCCGTAACCGGGCCCGGGCCAGTTGTCCAGATATAACAAGAGGAGTGCTGAATCGTTGAGTCGCCTGTAAAAGGAATTTTTCGAAGTTGAAGTCTCCACCTGACCCGGTAAGATGAGTGTACAGATAGTCGGGTGCCTTACGCTGGCAGACGAATTCAATGTCCTTCAACGGCAGATCCTCACCCAGGTAGAGAGCCCTGACACCCTGTATCTTCAGCAGGTAACAGACATATAATAAGCCCAGTTCGCGATGCTGCCCTTCGGGAAGAAAAAGCACAACAGTCTTATCGGTCCGCCGATGCGTCATCGCGCCGTCAATACCCACTGACAGCTTCTGCCGGATGATATTCGCAGCCAGATGCTCCTGTACAGGATCGATATGATCCGCCATCCAAAGAATACCGATACGCTGAAGGAAAGGCAAAACGATCTGCGTAATAGCCTTATCGATGCCGCCCGCCAGGATAAAGCCATCCAGGACCCGCTCAAAGCGATCCATGTCCAGGTCGATCATGTATGCGATCAGCTCGTTGACAAGCCTTTCCTGCTGAGCCTTCCTGTCCGGCAGAGAAACGAGCTTTGTCGTCAGCTCCTGCTCGGTCATCCTGTTGATGTGCGAGATCTTATAGCCGTATTTATTCAGCAGCGAGATATTAAGAATGGTCTTCAGCTCCTGGTTACAATAGTACCGGATATTAGTGTCCGTTCGATGGGGCTTCAGGAAATTATACCGCTGCTCCCAGATCCGGATCGTGTGGGCCTTGATGCCCGATAGGTTTTCCAGGTCCTTTATGGTAAAAACGCTCATCCCCATCCCTACAAAATAAGCTGGTTTTTGTTTAAAGGGTATCATTCCGGACAAGCCCGGCATCAAGGAGCTGATTTACCATCCGGATAACTCGGGAAGAAGAGCCCAATAATTCCAGGTGCCGGTCACTATGCATATCAGACCCAAGGAAGTCGACATATTTCTTTTTTATCAGCCAGTCTGCCAGTTGTTGGGACTCCGGGCCATAGTGACCACGAAAGGATAACAAGTTGAGCTGAAACAGACACCCGGCATCACGGATCTGGTCGTACCAGCCCTTATTGGCGCCGAAATAAAGATATCTCTCGGGGTGCGCCAGTATTGGCTGATATCCCTTCAATTGCATGTCAAACAGTATATCCTTCAGGTTGATCGCAGGCACAGCAAAGGAAAGCTCTACCAATACAAGATTATTCTTTAAGGTGAGCAAGGGCTGGCCCTCGGATAACAACCGCATGAAATGATCGTCCATCAGGTACTCCGCCGCTGCATGAAAGCCTACCTCCAGTTTGAGACGCTCCAATTCCGCCCCAACAGCCGCCTGACCCGCCCGGATGATCTCCGGTGTATTAGGAAAAATATCCGCATTGATATGCGGTGTGGTAATGATCTTCTTATAACCCAGCTCCATCAAACCCCGGATCAGCCGGATAGATGATTCCATGTCTTTTACACCATCGTCGATCCCGGGGATGAGATGAGAGTGCATGTCACAGGCTAGTCCGGCGAATTTGTCAGGAACGTCTGCCGATCGTTTTTTGAAAAAAGAGAACAAGAAGTTGTTGTTAATTGACTTTTTTGAATTCCTCGTAAACGCTGCGAAGCCCCTCTTCAAGACCTATTCTGGCTTTCCAGCCAAAGCTATGCAATTTAGAGACATCCATCAACTTCCTCGGAGTGCCGTCTGGCTTTGTCGGATCAAGCCGGATCTCTCCGGTATAACCCACGATTTTCCCGATCAGCATAGCCAACTCCTTGATCTCCAGATCCTCACCGACACCGACGTTAACCAGCCCCGGCTCATTGTAATTCTGCATCAGGAAGAAACAGGCATCGGCCAGATCGTCCGCGTGGAGAAATTCCCGGCGCGGCTTACCCGAACCCCACAGGACGACCGAGGGTGAGCTGTTTTTCTTTGCCTCATGGAATTTTCGGATCAGAGCCGGCAGCACATGGCTGGAGTTCAGATCATAGTTGTCATTTGGACCATATAGATTGGTCGGCATGACTGAAATAAAATTGGCGCCGTATTGAGAACGATATGCATCACATAGCTTGATCCCGGCGATCTTCGCGATGGCATAGGGCTCATTGGTTTCTTCCAGCGGTCCTGTCAGCAGATAATCCTCCTTGAGCGGCTGGGGTGCCAGCTTCGGATAAATGCAGGACGAGCCCAGAAACATGAGCTTTTTCACGCCGGAACGATAAGCAGCATCGATGGTATTGCTTTGGATCATGAGGTTGTCGTATAAGAACTCACCTCTGTAAATATTATTGGCCATAATGCCGCCGACCTTTGCCGCTGCAAGGAAGACATAATCCGGTCTTTCCTGTTCAAAAAAAGCCTGAACAGCCGCCTGGTCTTTCAGGTTCAGCTCGGAAGAAACCCTCGTCAGAATATTGGTAAATCCTTCCTTTTGCAGCTTCCGGGTAATAGCAGAACCGACCATCCCACGATGGCCGGCAATGTAAACTTTCTCGTTTGGAGACATATTATCTATTTATCAAAATTGAAATCGCTTAATTGTTTTCCGGGAGGTACACAAAAGACGGTCCCCCATATACCGTCAGGATGGGGGGCCGACTTCGTAAAATCTTTGACCTCATCAAAATGCAGCTTTGCAAAAGGATCAAACCTGAAAGCAGAATATTTATTGGCTTTCAGAAAATCTCCAACTTCCATATCCTGTTTCGGATTATGCAGCTCGATGATCATCAGGGGCTGGTATTTTCCGATCGTTGAAGAAAATCCTCTTAAAGCCGCTCCTTCCGCCCCTTCGATATCGATCTTCATAAAGGACGGACCACGATTGCCGCCTCTTATAAAATTATCAAGCGTCGTCGTTTTCACTTCGACCGTGTTAGCTTCAGCAGCAGGCTGTTCATTCGAAATGAATCCCTGTTTATGATGCGCTGTAATAATAAAACGCTCTGTTCCTTCTTTATCGGCAATAGCCGCAGCCACATTTTCGTAATTACTGTACTGATTCAGCTTGAAATTCTCATCTATCTCATCTATATTCTCATTCAAAGGTTCGAAATTATAAACAAGCCCCGTTTTACCGACCAAACCAGCCATCAGTAGTCCGTGCAGCCCATTGTTCGCACCAAGGTCATACGCTACCTGCCCTTCCTTAATGACATTCACCATTATTTTCTGCATAGCCGGCTCCCATTTGCCCAATAAAGGCGACCATAAAGAGTTTTCCGTCAACCGGATCTTATGGCCTTTGAGATATCCAATTTTTATCTTTTGAACGGTTCCCAGCGGAAAAAAATAATTTTGGATCTTTTGCTTGAAAGTCATTAGGCTGATTTGGATTTTAGAGGGTTATAAAGCGATCAGTAATTATTTATTCATATTGGTTTTTGACGTAAAAACCGGAATCTTTCAGCACCTTTTCTTTCCTGAAGAGCTGAACGTCGGAGTCCACCATTTCCTTCACCAGCATCGGAAGGTCATAGGTAGGTTTCCAGCCCAATTTCTCCTGTGCCTTTTTGGGATCACCGATGAGCAGGTCGACTTCCGTAGGACGGTAATACCGGGCATCGACAGCCACGACTTCCCTGCCAGTCTCAACAAGAAAATCGGGATTTGTGCTGGCCGATACGACACCGACCTCTTTTTCAGCTTTTCCTTTGAACTCGAGCTCGATCCCGAGTTCAGCAAACGCCATACGCACGAATTCTCGTACCGGCGTTGTCACCCCCGTAGCAATGACATAGTCTTCGGGTTCAGGCTGTTGCAGGATGCGCCACATTGCCTCTACATAGTCCTTGGCGTGACCCCAGTCGCGCCTTGCATCCAGATTGCCAAGGTATATTTTATCCTGGAGCCCAAGCCCGATCTTCGCCACCCCACGGGTTATCTTACGCGTGACAAAAGTCTCACCGCGCAGCGGCGACTCATGATTGAAAAGAATCCCATTGGTGGCATACATGCCATACGCTTCCCGATAGTTGACGGTTATCCAGTAACCATATAATTTGGCTACGGCATAAGGAGACCGGGGGTAAAAAGGCGTTGTCTCGCTTTGAGGGACAGCCTGAACCAGTCCGTATAATTCGGAAGTAGACGCCTGGTAAACCTTCGTTTTCTTTACCAGACCAAGCAGGCGGACGGCTTCCAGGATGCGGAGAGTCCCGATGCCGTCCGCATTGGCCGTATATTCAGGTTCTTCAAAGCTGACATGGACATGGCTCATGGCAGCCAGGTTATAGATCTCGTCGGGCTGTGTTTCCTGGATGATACGAATTAGATTGGTGGAATCGGTCAGGTCCCCATAGTGTAGATGAAATTTCACACTGGTCTCATGCGGATCCTGATAAAGATGGTCGATACGGTCCGTATTGAAAAGAGAGCTGCGCCTCTTGATCCCATGGACGATATACCCTTTTTTCAACAATAACTCACTCAGATAGGCTCCGTCCTGCCCGGTGACGCCCGTGATCAGTGCTACTTTTGCCATAAATCGGTTTACTTGATTATAAATTGATGAATTTTTCGCAATGGTTTCAGATACAATGTAAAAAAATATGGCTTTAACTTATTCAACTTCCATGCCAGACGATCTTCCTTGTTGGCGCGGAGCCGGTTGCCAAGGCTGGCATTACTCATCCCGCCGGCCCGCATCTTTACAATAACCCTCCGAAGATAATATGCCGGCATTCCCATTTTCACCAAAATCCTGAGCATGAGCTCGTAGTCGGCCGCTGAACGAAGGTCAGCATTGAACAATCCTCCCTGTTCATATACTTCTTTCCTTACAAAAAAAGTAGGATGCGGCGGCATCCAGCCATAATAAAAGTTCCTCTTTTTAAAACTTCCGGATTTCCAGGTACGCTGGATCCGGTTGAGGTCATCCGGATAGACATATTGCAGATCAGCATACACTGTCATCACGGCCGGGTCCTCAAAGGCCTTTGCTATATCTGACAATACGGCCGGGTCGGTATAGACATCGTCGGAGTTCAGGATCCCTATAACGTCTCCGGTAGCCAGCCCGATGCCTTTATTCATGGCATCATAGATCCCATTGTCCTTTCCGGAAACAACCTTTGCCACATGGGAAAACCTGCGGACGATGTCAAGCGTGTCATCTGTCGATCCGCCGTCAACTATGATATGCTCGATGTCTTTATGATCCTGTTCGCTGATGCAGACAAGCGTATCCGTAACAGTAGCTTTACTATTGTAGGTGGCCGTGATGATCGATATCTTCATTTTATGATCTTCTTAACGGAATAAAGCGATCAGTAAAGCCATTGCCGAAAGAAATAATGCCAGCCAGCTTATCCAGGCGCCCGATGAGGTCTTTTTATCAGCCGGACCACCCTGCAGAGATGGTATCGTCTGTGGCATGGACGCAGTCATTGACAGACCGGCAGAGACAGCTACTGCCAGAGCCATGCCGCCGGCATGCGAAATGGACAGGGCATAATCCGGGTGAAGAGGTTTACCCTCGGGAGAATGGTCTATTTCCAGCGTGTTGAAAGCCTTGCTCCTGTTTGCCCCATCTGCTTTTATCATCGCCTCTTTTGCCGCGAAAAGCCCGGCAAAGGACGCAACGGGATCAGGCTGCAGAATGCAGTAGGCCATCTCCCCCGGCGTAAAATTCATTTTATAAAACTCTTCTTTCCTAAAATCCGTTGCCCGGGGCAGAGCTGCAATTTCTTCAATGTCGACGCCTATGCCCGCTGCCTTAGTCCCCCCGGAATAACCGCCGTTATCGGATGCGGCTTCAATATAGACATGGGCGGCAGGAGACCGGAACAGATCTCCGAATACTTTGACTGCTGCATAATTTTCGACCACCAATCCTTCTTCGGCCAGTCGCGCATACATCCTGTGAAGAAGAATGGAGCTCTGAACTGCCGACCGGTCAATGGGAGTGGCAGACCCGACCTGGTCAGCCGGAATTTTGATAAATGACGCTACTATCTCCTTTAATTTTTGTTCCATGATATTAAAATCCCTTTATGCAGCTCTGACAAATATATCCGTCCTTTCCTTCCGGGGTGATGCAGCGGACAAAACCGGCTCCGCCGAGATCTTCCTTTAGCGTTTTATAGCATTTGAAACAGGTGATATCCTGTCGCCCCGGCTGATCTTTCGGCCTGTATGATTCGAGTCTTTCCTTCAGCTCCTGAAGGAAACGGGCAGCCAGCTTTCCTTCTGTCATGCGATGGTCGAATGTAAGGCTAAGCATACAGCGCTGTAGTTTCTCATCGATCGCGGAAATACCAAGTATGGCGCTGTTCATTTTATTTATCAGCGGCCGGAAGAAAGCGACACTTTCACCAGACAGATCGGTGATCGTAAAAGTAATGTCGGTCAGCTGATCGATCCGGAGGGTGTCATCCAGGTACTGACCGGACAGCTGCAGGATCTCCGCTTCAATATCCCCAATGCTTTTTTGTCCTGCATCTGCAATTTTCAATACTTTCAGCCCTTTATCTATATCGATGGCAAACCCCGGATTGATCTCCTTATATAAAGCCAGCCCTTCCCCGGTGAAATAGCCGTTCAACAGGGGATAGTCCGCCAGCAGGCGCCCGGTTTCGTAAATGATGACCGGCAACAGCGAATCTTTTAGATAACGCAGCCCCCGGTTAATGAAAGTAAAGATACCCTCTGTATCCACATAGGTGTTGATCGTACTGGTCAGTCCGGTCGATTGCACCTCACTGAGATATTCGATCTCCCTTCTTTTCGCAGAAGTCAGTTTTTCCACCACAGCCCTGGCCGGGTCAACAGGTAAGATCGTGGGCGGGGAGTGAAGGGTCTTTACCGGCGAATGACCAGCCTGCACCGTACCTGTTGCAGAAACTTTAGCGGTGGACGCCGCAGGGGCCATGTAATTCCGCACATCAGCACCTGTAACAAAGTCCTTTCCGGCAAATACCTTCTTTTCAATGCCCGCCGACCCCATCAGACGGGCGGCTTCCCTTGAAAAAATAGTTTCCCCTTCCCAGAAACGGGCAGGAACAGCAGGTCGGTCTGCCCGCAGCGCAACAGCCTGTCCAACCGGATTTTGCCGATGACCGGATCCGGCCGTGGCCGTGCCGGAGGCCGGTTCTTCCTTGCCGGCTGGCCGGAGGGGGCTACCTGTTTCAGCCTCGGCCAGCTCGCTATAAATATATGCTATAGGTGTATTTACTTCGTAATCACGCCCTGCTTCACATAAGTATTGTATATATCCGTCTGCTGCAGCCTCCACATCATAGGTCGTCTTGGAAGTTTCCAATATCATGATCACATCACCTTTTTTCACCTTTGTGGCAGTAGTGTATGACAGCTCTGCCACGGTGAGGGTAGTATCATTGACAGCCAGCAACGGAACTTGTATTTCCTGTAATAAAGCCATTAGGGAAAGCTTGCTTTTATTTCATCAAGTATCCTTTTCTTATCAGGCAAAATACTGTTTTCCAGTGATTTGACCGAAGGAATAGGTACGGGATGGGCGGCCACCCGCCGGGTTATGATCTTAAATGCCGTTCGTTCCACCACGGCTGCTATCAATTCACTGCCAATGCCGGCAAAACCGGAACCCTCTTCAACGACCAGCAGACAGCCCGTATAGCTGACTGAATCAGTGACCAGGTCCACGGGCAGATCAGATATTAGTGAAGGGACGATCAGCTCGGTTTTATGATCCGTTTCCATAAAGATCTCTTCCAGCAGACCAGCCATCATGTCTGCCATACCGCCATATGCCACAATCGTCAGCGTAGGCGTGGAAACAACCGGCCGGATACGAACGACGGGATAGAGATCTCCGTTAAACTCGCTGATAAAATTAGTCAGCTTGTGCTGGGCGATCTTTTTCCCATAATCTGTCTTATTCTCAATAACGATGACAGGATGCTGTTCAGCATGGACGGACCGGTAGACGATAGCCGGATCCAGCAGTGTATTAAGGGCAACAGTCTTTACATTGTCTATTCCAACAAGGAATTTATCCAGCGTCTGCGAATGGGTAGGGCCATATCCCCTGCGTCCACCCATCGGAGTGCGAACGACGACCGGACAGGTCACCTTCTTGTTGAACATGTGGTGGAATTTCGACGCATGATTGACGATCTGGTCGAAAGCCAGTGTCATAAAATCCCCGAACATGATCTCGGTAAACGGTTTAAAGCCGTTCAGCGCAAGACCATTGGAGATCCCGGTAATTGCGGACTCGGATATGGGCGAGGAAAATACTCTGTCCGGACAAAGAAAAGACAGTTCACGGGTGACTTTAAAAGCCCCGCCATAGGGGGAATGGATGTCTTCGCCCAGAAAGACCGTCCTCTCATCCGCAACGATCTGCTCCCTGAAAAAAGCGTTGAGCAATTCGACCTGTCTTTTGTTGATGGAAGTAAGAGGAGTCCAGTCAGTGGCTGAAACAGTCTCCCGGTGCTCGTAATAGTTTTCCAGTGGCAGGTCCTGTTCCCCAAGGATCTCTTCCACCAGCCCGTTGATCTCCTGGTCAAGGGCATCGTTGTACATCTGGTAATACGAAGGCGACTCGTTACGGAAGCTGTTCAGGAAATCTTTATCCCGGTAGGACGCCACTTCCGATGGATCGCGATCGTCGTCGCCTTTGGAGTGGGCATTCAGCCGGTAAGTTTCAACCAGGAAAAAGCAGGGTTTTGTTTCGTTGCGCACATAGTCGATGGCTTCCTGGGCCTTGTGCAGAAGGCTTTCGGGGGACCATGTATCTCCACGCCCTGTGTGGATGCCAAAGGCTTCCGCCCTTGCCAGGATGTCGCCCGCCAGGTTTACCTGCTGGGGGGTTGACTGAGCGTAAAAGTTATTCTCGCAAACGATGAGCAACGGTATCTCCCATTTAGAGATAATATTCATCGTTTCATAAAGAGTGCCTTCGCCAAGTGTGCCGTCACCGATAAAAACAACCCCGATACCACCGTTTTGCTTTAACTTATTCCCCAGGGCATAACCCGCTGCAACAGGAACTATTCCACCCTGGATGCCATTGGAAAAAAAGTTATTGTGACAAAGATGCTGGCTGCTGCCGATGCCTCCGCAGGTACCGGAAGCCTTTCCCAGCAGTTCGGCCAGCAAACCGCGGGTATCCCCGGTGAAAGCTATATAATGGCCATGACAACGATGATTGGAAAAAACAAAGTCTTTTTTCTTTAGCTGACCGGCAAAGGCAATCGCAGAGAATTCCTGGCCTACGCAGGTATGGACGGTGCCATTCAACTTGCCCAGGGAAAAAAGTTCCATGAACTTTTCCTCTACTTTCCGGATGCGAAGTGCATCCTTTAGTATTTTATGATTGATCGTTCTTATATCCGTGTTCAAAATATAGTTCTTATTAATACCGGCACTGCCGGGTTGCCTTTATATATAGTATACGGCTCCAGGTTCTTTTCTGCAACAGAATTGATACCCAGGATGCTATGCGACCCACAGGTAATTCCTCCTGAAACGACTGCTTTCGCTCCAATCCAGACACCGTCTTCAACGACAATGGATCGGGACAGGAAGTCAAAGCTCGTACGGGTATGATCATGACTGCCTGTAAGCAGCAGACAACCCTGCGAAAGCGTGACATTTTTCCCGATGATGACGTCGGATAAATTGTCTATCCAGACCCCCTCACCGATCCAGGAATGTTCGCCTACCTGGAGTTTCCATGGGAATTTGATGTTTACAGTGGGTTTGATCACCACTCCCTGACCGATACTCGCCCCGAAAAGCTTCAATAAAGATACCTTTACTGAAGAAAGTATATTGAACGAATTTTTGAAGAAAATAATATTGACAAAGTACCAAACTGTTTGTTTTAAGCGGGAAGCGCCGATCTCAATGGTCGTTCGGTATGCGGAATTATCTACCTGTTTACGGGGATGGGTCATTATGCGAACAGCTTGAAGTATTGGCTTTGAAGTTCGGGATTATTGATGAAACGATGAGCATAAGACCAGGCTGCCTCTGCCCATTCATCAAAACGGGCCTGATCCCAACCCGCGGCCTGCTCGATGGCCAGGGTAAAGGCGGCACTGTCTTTTAGCGGCAGATCCCAGCCCGCCTTTTGATCAGCCAGCCCCAGCCAGGGTGTCTGATCGCTGATAAGTACGGGCCGGCCGGCCAAGAACGCCTCAAAGATAGAATGTCCAAAATTTTCTCCGGTGGTAGGCAATACAAAAAGATGATGCTGCTGCAGAATGGGTATCAGCTGATCATTCCTCTTTGGCCCCTCATATGTTACGGTCACATTGCCAGGCAGCCCGGCTATTTTCTGTGAGCATTCATTCCAATAGGCTTTATCCTCGACCGGGCCGATAACGGTCACTTCCACGTTGGCTGTCACCTTTTCCAGCGCGGTCAGCAGGTAAAGCAGATTCTTTATGGGCACGATCCGCGCAATGAAAATGCACTTCAGAACCCCCGGTTTCTTGGAAATGGAGACAAACCCGGATTGGTTCATGTTGGGCAGGTTATCTGCGATAAGTACCTTACTGCCGGGAAAATGTTGCAGAATAGCATCCTTTTCCCGCTGATTTGTGGCATGAAAAAGGACATTTTTATGCAGGGACATCCAGCGGAATAACCGGAGAAAGGGGGTTTTCTTCCAGCGCTTTACTGATAACGCGCTGTCATACAAGGCTCCACGCGGGCACACAACGATTTCACTCTTCACCCGTCCCCGGTATTTCAACCACAATGGATACACCACAAAAAGCGGGCTGAAAAGATGATTGAGATAGATATAATCAGCCTGTACGGCATCGATCTGCTCCTTTATCCCGCGCGCCGAAAGTCCGGCCTTCCGGAGATAGAATACCCGGATATCGGGGTGAAAAGCGGTAGTCCATTCCATCGCCGTTATCCCATCGTAAGGACTGGTTTCGCCATGGTCCGTGTCTGTCGTCAGCACATGGACGGAATAGTCATCTTTCATAGCAAAAGCAAAGTTGACGCAGGATTGTATGGGCCCCCCCGCCTTATATCCGGGAGCGAACCAGTCTACCAGCACGAGAATCTTTTTTTTTGTCATACTATTTCGGCAGGAGAGCAAAACCCCTGATCTTTTAAGTAGTCGAGCACCGGCGCAAAATACCCCTCAAAATTCAACCCGTTCGCAAAACTTTCATGTGCGCGAACCGAATAATATTCATAATTATCCATTATCCGGCCAATGGCTGCTTCGATCACCCCCGTGTCGAGGCTTACCGCGAAGGTCCATTCGAACTGGCTGAGATGCCTGGAGAAATGATCTTCTCCCAGGTAAAGTACCGGAAGCCCCACGGCAGCATATTCGTATAGCTTATTGGAAGCCGTTCCCAGAGTGACATGCATGACCTCCCTTTTGGAAAATATACCGATCCCGATATGACAGGAAGATGCTATTTCCGGTACTTCCGCATAGGGAGTAACCCCCGCAAACAGGATACTGTCCGTGACATCGTGTTCCACGGCCAGCCGAAGGAGCCTGTCTTTATATTCCTGGCTGATATGTCCTTTTAGAACGAGTTCCAGGCGTCTTGCCCTTATTTCCTTTTTTAACAGCGGGATTATTTCCTCCAGACCATGACCTTCCCCGATACGTCCCTGGAAGATCAGTCTTATCCTGCCCATATCCTTACCAGGTTTATAAAATGAATTATAGAATTCCAGCGACGGATAGTTCGGAACAATAAAATAATGCCCCTTGAATTTTTCCATCGGAAAGTATTGTAGCCGTTCGGAAGTCGGCAGGGTAAAAATGTCCAGTCGCGAGAACATCTTCTTTTCACTCCTGCAGGCCATCCAGCCAATGGAAAATTTTCTGAAGGCCGCCAGCTCGGCAATGTCATGGTTGTGATACCACAATTTATGCCTGAAAAAGAGAAAGGGCCTGATCAGCCTGTAGGCGAAGAGGGCCTGGTGATCATATAACAGGATAACAGCCGGCCTTAGCCGGACGCATTCCCTAAAAAGATCGGTCACAAACTGGAGAAAGAACCAGATCTTTCGGATCGTAGAGGCGCGCTCCTGTTCCGACGGAGTGATGACCGCACCCGAAGCAACGGTGGTCACATTTGCCGGGTATTTCCACGTGCCTTCGAGGTGGGGCCGGTGAACCAGCCGGATAGAAGTAAAACATTTACTCAATTCTCTCACCGCATTCAGCGTAGGGGGATATAATTCAGGATGATAACAAATTCCGATCACGAGTCTGCTCTGCTTCATCAGGATATCTGATTTTTTTCCAGCCAATATTCCAATACCGCGAATAGCCAAATTTCCGACCACCTGATATTTGGATCCTCTTTCAGGAACCGTTTCCAATAAGCCAAAAGGTTTTTCCCGTTGATGAACGGGCGTTGCGCCATATTATTTATCATTCCGTCACAGAACGATCTTAGCTCGTTCCGCAGCCAGATATTCCAGGGAAAGAGAAAACCCTGTTTCTTCCGGAATACGATCTCGTCGGGCAGCATCGGCGCAAGCGACCGCACCAGCAGACTCTTGGGAAATTCAGGCTTTTTAATGCTGTCAGGGATTGCCAGGACAAATTCGAGAAGATCATGGTCGAAAAAAGGTTCCCGAATTTCCAGCGAAGCCGCCATACCCATCTGATCAGTATCTTTCAGCAGGGTTTGCTGAGTATATCCAAGATATTCCGCTGCAGATACCTGGCTTAATAAAGGCAGACGTCCCATATCTTCTTTTTTGGCCGCAAGCTGAACTTCCAGCTGGCCGTGAGACCCACCGTCACCAAGTGTGGTCAGCTCCCGCAATAGCCTGGGTGAAAGTATCTGGCGAAAAACAGGGTATGCCTGGTCGATAGAATAACCCTGCATCTGCAGCAGCTGACCGATCCGGCCCGTACGGCCTCCCTTATTTACAGTAAATGCTGCACCTGCTGCCAGCTTTCTCAAAACAGAAGGTGCTTTCCATAACCAGGACAGCTTTTGCAATTGAAGGTATTGCATAAAAAAAGGATACCCGGCAAAAAGCTCATCCCCGCCGACACCGGAAAGAGCTACAGTCATACCATTTTGCCTTATCGCTTTTGAGACTACATACGTGTTGACCCCGTCCCCGCTGGGGGAGTCCATCGCCCCGAGAGCGTTGGGCAGCTCTTCCAGGAACATCTCGGGTTGCAGCAGTATCGTAGTATGGTTGGTGTCAAACCGGCCGGCGATCATTTTTGCATACACAGATTCGTCATATTCCTTTTCACCAAAAGATATATTAAAAGTATTAGGCTTCGAACTGCCGGCCTCCGCCATCAATCCGACTATGGCGCTGGAGTCGATCCCCCCGGACAGGAATGCTCCGACAGGGACATCGCTGACCAGCCGGCGACTTACCGACTGCAGAAGGAGCTCTCTGACCCTCTTTTGTACAAGTGTCCTGTCGGAAAAGTCAAAGTCAACAGGCCTGGCCGCGACATTCCAATATGTTGACCTTTCCATTTTGCCTCGCCTTATCACCGCCCAGGAGCCAGCCTCCAGCTGTAAAACGTTTTTTACAGGCGAATCGGGAAAACAAAAGGACTGAAATCTGAAATAATCCGCTAATGCATCGGCATCGATCTCCCTGCTTACTTTATTGGTAGCCAGGATAGCCCTGATCTCAGACGCAAATAACAGGTACTGATCGTTCAGAAAATAATAGAGGGGCTTCACACCAAGACGATCCCGGGCAATAAAAAGCTCCTGTTTTTGCTTATCCCAGATAGCAAAGGCAAACATACCCTTGAGATGCCGCAAACAGTCGGAACCCCACTTCGCATAGGCCGCGATGAGCGCTTCCGTATCACTGGTAGTATGGAACGGATAGTCGGCGACAAGCGCCTTTACCTCGGCGTAATTATAGATCTCCCCGTTAAAAACGATGACATACCGGCCCGAAGCATCCGTGAAAGGCTGATTTGCCGCCGAGGACAGGTCGATAATGCTAAGCCGCCGGTGTCCCAGCGCAATTCCGCCTTCAATATAATAACTGTCCGCGTCCGGGCCCCGGTGAGCCATAGAGTCGGTCATTTTTTGGATCAGGGATCCTTCTATCGTCTCTTTCCCGAAATTTATTATGCCTGCAATTCCACACATCCTTTACTATCGATTAGTTGAGTATATAACGCACTATACTGACGGCTTATTTCCTTTAGTCCAAATCGTGTTGCATTGATCAGTCCCCGCTCTATCAGATGTTCCCGGTATTCATTGTCTGTAATGACTTTTATGATACCATTCCTTATAGATTCTGTATTAAGGGGGTCGACAAGACAGGCGGCATCACCCGCCACTTCCTTCATCGGACTTATATTGCTCGTGATCACCACCCGGCCGGCCCTTTGACCTTCGATAACCGGTAACCCGAAACCTTCGAAGGTAGAAGGAAATAACACAATGTCCGCATCATTGTACGCTTTGATGATTTCCGCCTCGCTCAGGTTGAATAGGTTGACAAAATCTATAGCCGACGTGACAAGAAGCTGAAGATCCTCTTCGGGTAACCGGCCGATTATTACCAGCGTACAGGAGACCCCCCTTATCGCGGCGATCGTCCTTCCGAGATTTTTGTTGGGCGTCGTCCCGATGAAAAGCAGTACGGGCTTCCGGCTATTAAAACTTTTTTGGATAAATCCGATCTTTTCGTTTACCGGGTTGGGTATTACTACGATCTTATCCTCCGGGCACCCGGTAAACTCAGCGATATCTTTTTTAGTCCTTTCCGAGATAGTAGTTACGATGGAACAGCGTGATACCGGCCATCGCAGGAGCCATTGCTGAAGCATCCATCTTTTTATACCCTTGTTCCGGTACATGAACACGCAGTCATGAACCGTCAGTATTGTTTTCCGGCGGGGTAAGAACAAGGCTGTATAGTGAACGTCCCCCGTGATATGAAAAACATCCGCATCGAGGCCTTTTATAAATTTCCGGTTCTGTAAAATGCTCCGGATCGACAACCCCCTGCAGGGCAGATATGCTTTTTCGATCTCATAGGTCGGAGAAATACCGATCTGCCCGGCGAGCTGATCAAAAATGTTCTCTATACTGAAGAAATCGGCTGTTTTTCTGTAAATATATTTTAGTCGGATGGACACGGACAGTGCTGGGTTTTGAGGATGCTCAGATATCGATTTTATACGCCTTTTTCGCCGCGATATATATCAGATAAATGAATACTATGGATTTGATAAAGGAGTTGATCGTGGTCAGGATGTCTGTTTCTACCGTAAGCACGTAGTAGAATAATAAAGGGATCCACACGATCAGGGAGGGATATTCCCTGCATTTCTCCAGCGTCTTATGGAGGAAGTATGCGATAAGAATGGAGTACAGCAGCACAAAGATCACCCCACCAACCGCGCCAAAGTTCCCATATCCTTCTCCATAGGGGCCGATATTCATACTGTAACTCAGTTTCTTTTTGAACCCCACGAACCTGGCAAGATTATAGGCACCCCCGGCTTCCGGCTTATCCGGCCAGAGCAGACGGGGAACGACAACCGCTTCCAGCGATAACAGGATGGTCTCCCCGTTGGCATATGGTTCAACTCTTGGAACATAATTCATGGCCAGTGAGATCAGCCATCCCTGGTTGAACCGTCTGTTGAGCTGGAAAAGCGACTCCTCCTTGAATATTTCGGAGGGATGTGTCAGTCTTTCAGAAGTCAGGTCGAAGAAAATTTCAAGATTGTCCTTTCCATAATAATCGTTTCCGATCTGGCTGCCTCCCGACCAGGTCAGATAGCGGTATTCTGCTTTTGCGCTTTGCAATACAAGGATCAAAAAAAAGCCGCCCACGAACATCGATAGTTTCGTAAGGAATTTTATCTTATACTGGGACATGACCAGGCACATCGAGAGCACAGCATACATGACGAATTCACCAAAAAGCCCCGAGCGTGCCGCCGACAGAAAAAATACGGCTATAAGAATGCTCATTGTCAATCCCCTCCTCCGCTTCAGCGAAAAATAAATATAAAACCCCCCGAGATAGGGAAGCATCGACAAAAGATTAAATACATATGCCAGGGAGTCTGGCACCAACGGGCTGAAGACACTGGCTACAAGGCCAACTGCAATAAATACTATTCCTACAATAAGCTTGTCTGACAGATATGTCCTGACTTTGTCCATATAAGGCAGGGCATACCGGGCTTTTTTGTGATAGACCAGGTGCAGTCCGATAAATAAGGCGATGTTCGCCGGAATAAGATAGGCGAAATACGTCTCTTCCGGAACACGCATATAGGCTCCCCACAGACTGGACATGGGATTATTCTTACCGAAGAACTTATAGGTTATCAGCGGTGAAACAAGAGTGTCCATCGCGGAATAAAATGTAAGGAAATCGAAGATACAAACCGTATGACCCAGGTTGTTGATGAACCGGAGCGTAGTAAAAGCAAACCACCCGATAATAAAGGACTCCTGCAGATCCAGGCTGGTCGTATTCCAGATAAACAGGAATAATAGGGCAGAAACAGACAACAGGACATAGTCCGGCAGCTTTTTCCCTAATTCTTTCCTGAGTTCCGGAGATTTCAATTTTATGCTTTCTTTTTGATTGTCAGATACGCATTTCTTGCCATATACCCTTCTTTACCCAATGGGTAGCTGACTTCATGCCCCTGGGCTTTCGCCCATTTTTCGACTTCCTGCTTGCTTCCAAGATACACCGCATCGAAGTCGGGGATCAGGTGTTTGCATTCAGGATCCAGGCAATACGGTTTATAGTTGATGACAAAATCCCCGTATACCTCGTTGATCTTTTTAAGGGTCTTTCTCATGGAAGCCGCTTCCCAGTAGCTTACAACCGCGTCGATCAGTTTTCCCTTTTTTAACTTTTCCTTTGCGCCAAGCCCATAGCTGATACCAATTTTTTGGGAAGGTACGATCCCCGAAAAAACAAAATCCGGGAACAGTAATATAAGTTCCCCTCCCGGTTTTACCGACCGGAGCATCGCGGCAAGCCCTCTGTCCGGATAGATGAGATGCTCCAGGACATAAAAGGCAAAACAGCAATCATATAGTTCGGACTTCTTCTCGAGGTCATATATGGAGCCAGTCTCCCATTCAGCCTGAGGATACCGGTCTCTATTTGTTTGAATGACATATTCTGCCATTTCCATGCCTTTATAGCTTCCCCTGAATCCTTCTTCCAGCAGATGCCCGAATATCTTTCCCGACCCGCAACCGACTTCCAGGACCTTTGCAAATTTACCATTTACTATATACTTTGCGATCTTCTCGGCCAGCACATTGTTAGGATGTCCCTCTGCATGCAGATCGTCATTTATATCCTGATAGTCCTTTCGTTGATTGAAGGTGGCATAGAAGTCCGACATCTGCCGGTTCAGCTGGTCCAGCAGTTCGGGAGGTGCGGCAGGGACCGACGTCCAGTTCAATTTGTTCACTAACATGATCGATTGTTTAAATTCGGGTGAATCTTATTTGCCTTTTTCAGGGGACCTGACAGGGCGTATCAGCTTTTTGATGACTTGTTTTAAATAGAACGACAGTGGGTGACGTCCCTGCATAATATCTTCAAGACGTTTCGTCTTATGAAGATAATTGTCCGGATGAATGTAGTTGTTGATACCATCGGAAATGCTGGCGGAACCCAGAACCGCCGGATCGAACCCGGCGCTTTCCTTATAGGCCAGGAACATATTCTGCTTATACCACCATTGCACCTTCGGATTGTTCCAGATCAACGGACGTATGACGTCGCAGGTTATGTATCCATGCCTGTTGAATTTGGTCGCCCAGTAACCGATCCATTGTTCATTGACATGATTTTGTCCATCCTGCGAAGGAATGGCCGCGGAAAAGACAATGATGTCACTTAGTTTCGTCAGGCTTTCAATTAGAGGATCGGCAAATGCCGCATCAAGATGTTCTGCAACCTCCACGCAAACGGCAAGATCGAATTTCTCCCCGATACTTATTGGTCCTTCGAGGTTCATTTCCCGGAATTCGTTTTCTTCCAGGTTCTGGTGCAACAGTGTTCTGTTGACCCAGGAGCCGTCTATCCCCAATACCTTACCCGCACCCTCTTTCTTGAACTGGTGCAGGAAGGTGCCGGTCCCGCAGCCAATATCGATGACACTTGCGGGTTTAAAAGCCTGATATAAAATACCCACGATCTCTGCCGGCGAATCGAGGCTATGTGTATAGCTGTCATGAATGTACTTTTCCATACGTCTGGAGATATTTCAGCGATAAATTAAATGTTACTTTAAGACAAAAAAGAAAATTGCTCATTTTTAACTGCAGAAACCAGCGAAAACAACGGCGAGCCGATAACTGTAGGATACTTTTGCACATCGCCCGCAGCTGTAGCCTGTCAAAAACAGGATTGAATTTATTCAGCAGATACAGCCCTTCCCTGATATCCCTGTTCGTCTTGACGCTGGTCGAAGATACGGAGTTGGCGATGACCCGGTACACAGTCAGCGTCCGGGCAATATAGATATCCTTATACCCCGCAAGAAGACCCCTCGCATAAAAATCAGTATCTCCAAACTGGGGCATCGTCGTGTCAAATCCATTCAGCTGCCGGTAGAGACCTACATTGAATGCCGCACCCGAAATATGCCAGCTGCAGTACAATTTCGTAATAAAATATTTCTTCTCGGCGTCCGTCCTGTCCCAGGTCCGGATGAGACCAGTATCGTCGCCGCCGGTAACTGTCTTAGTCTCGTTGTCGAGAGCATCAAAACTTGACCAGACAGTAAAAAACCGGTCCTCTTCGGCCTTCTCGATCTGATCGTATAACTCCGGGAGCCATTCCGGCTTCACAATGTCATCGGCATGGATGATCAGGATCCAATCATATTTTCCATAAAAGTAATTAAAGGCGTCATTGGTAGTCTTCCTCTCACCCTGGTTGACCGCATTCCTTCTTATGATGAGCCCGGGCGCCTCTCCCCATGTTTCCCCGGCGACTGTGGTGGAATTGTCGGTACTGCAGTCGTCATAGATGTACACAGGAACCTCACTGTAAGCCCTGGCAACCGAGGCTTTTACAGATACTATCGTCTCTGCAATAGTGCGCGAAGCGTTATAACAAGGAATAAATACGGCAATCTTTTTCTGCATGTTTATAATATGTCCTGTATCCCTTTTATTACCTGGATCGTTCTTCCATGATAACTGTATCCCGCATCCAGGCTTTTTTTACGCGCAGATACCCTGATCCGGCCCGCCTCCTCCTCCGTCATATTCAGCACTTCAGACAGGACTTCCCTGCATTCCCGGACCCCTTCATACAGAAAAACTTCGCTGCCGTCATTAAAATACTGGCTGTGGTCCCTGGTCCGGGGGAAAACGCCTATTCCTCCAACTCCGGGTATCTCAAAGCTTCTCATATTATGAGAAAGTGGGTTATGGATCCTCATCAGGTTTAGTTGCGCCCTGTACTTTCTCAGCACTTTCCAAAACTCCTCCCCATAAACGGGTGGATGGATAATGATGTTATTATGGTTGAGGAATTTATTCCAGCCTTCCCCATACACGTCTATCGGAACGGCATCCGCAATTTCTGAAAGCGCAAT
>DATJJA010000106.1:0-16144 GCA_035492595.1 Puia sp. | reverse complement strand
TGAATGGCATATACGTTTGCACATTGAGCATCACTAGATCTTCATCGAATGAGCGTCACAGTCCCTTTTAACACTATTATTTTTCCGGTCACATCCGTATATTGAAACATCCAGGCATAAGTGCCTGCCGACTGCATTTTGCCGCCATAAAAACCGTCCCAGCCCTTATGTGTACCATTGTCAACAAACAGAAGGCTACCCCACCTATCAAAAACCGATAGTCTGATGTGGGAAATATCAGACCCATAGATTGCCCTGAACACATCATTGTTCCCATCATTGTTGGGGGTAAACGCGTTTGGGATAACGATCCTCGGAATAACCTCCACTGTGAATGCCTTTTCCGCGGTGCACCCCTTATCCGAAACCGCGCGTAATGTGTAGGTGGTTGTCTCGTGCGGAGCCGCCAGGGGATCAAGGATCGTGGAATTATTTAGTGTAGAATCGGGTGTCCAGTCAAACGATCGGGGCATAGGAACGATCGACGCATTCAGCTGTGAATTTTGCCCCTTTGCAATGATGCTGTCACCTGTTATCGATATTTCCGGAAGTGGGTTGACCTGCTCAATTATACTATTGGACAAAGTCGGAGGAAAAGGACAGACCCCATCGGTTATGTTCAATTGACAGTCTATAATATCTCCATTTTGCAATCGATCGCTTGAGAAAACGGAACTATTTGTGCCAACTGCCTGACCGTTCAGTTCCCATTGATAGGTCAGGTTGGAGGATCCCGATGTCGTTGCACTAAGCTCTACCGGCTCTCCCGAACACACGGATGGCAAAGATGCAGCTATCGATATAGACAGCGCAGGCTTTGGGATTACGGATAAGACGATTTGATTGGAAAGAGCAACCGAGTCCCTGATACACGAACCATGATGAATAAGAGAACAGGATACAATATCCCCAGTATTTAGGGTACTTGTAGAAAATACAGGGCTGTTCTCACCAGTATTTACACCATTTATCGACCATTGATAGGCTGGATTCCCACCTTCATTCAGGCCCTGTGCTGTAAAAGTGGAGGTAACCGACGGACATATTGTCGTAGACGGAGTACTGATCGAAACTGCAGGGGGCATTCCAGGATCGATGTGTAAGGTAAGTACATTGGACTGGTACGAACCCACTGCACAAGCAGAATTTATATTCAGAGTGCATTCGACCTGATCGCCTTCAGCCAGTCCACTGAGTGTGATCGTGGAAGAATTTCCAGGTTGAGGATGGCCGTTCAACAACCATTGATAAGTGGCTGCATTCCCGAGACCCTGGGCATCTGCCGAGAAGACGACCGCTGTTCCCGGACAGATAGTACCCTGTTGATTGTCGCTGATCGAGATAGTTGGCACTATAGGTTGACTACTCACTCCAAATTTAGCGATGAAGGCATCTCCAAACACACTGGGCTGGGGTTGTACGGCTCCGCAGGTGGCAATACCCCGGGGTGCCGAGGTCTCGCCAACGACATATACATTGCCGAGTCCGTCCGATACGATGCCCATGCCTTGTCCACTGTAATTTCCGGGCTGAGTGGTTCCGTAATATGTTCCATATTGCCTTATGCCTGCTGAATTGAATTTAGTGACAAACACGGCGCCGGTACCTGCCATTGTTGGCTGATAAGAACCACTCGTTACCACATTAGTTGGTGATCCCATCATACCTGTTATCCAGATGCCATCATTTTCGTCCGTCGCAACGGCATATACGGCGTCAGTCGCGGGGCCGCCACAATAAGTTCCCCATTGTCGTCCGCCATTCTTGTCGAACTTCATCAGGAACCCATCACCAAATTGGTTAGCCCCTCCGATAGTCTCCTGCAAGGCCCCGGTAGTACTGATGTTATCCGTACAGCAGGTTTCGCCACCGACATAGATATTCCCGCTTTTGTCCACGGCTACAGCATAACCAAGTCCTCCTGCCCGCGGGTAGCCGCCTTTCCCAAAATACGACCCCCATATCAGAGAACCTGAACTTGAGAACTTGCTGACAAACCCGGATTGAGTGTTTGGAACATCTATATTGGGTTGGAAGGTGCCGGGGGTTGACATATTGCTCGAATAGCTATTGCCGGTAATCACGATATTGTTATCCGGGTCTATCGAGACGCCATCGGCACGATCGAACCCTGCTCCACCATAATAGGTAGACCAAATCCTGACCCCCGAAGAAGAAAATTTGGCTAAATAGATATCCTCCGTTCCAAGTTGCTGCTCATTTGTTCCTCCAGTATAGGCAGCCTGAAACGCGCCTGGACTGGCAATTCCCGTCATAGAGGATGTGCCGCCGGTAATAACAATATCGTTATTGTGATCTACGGCTACGGCAGTAGCCTGTTCAGCCCATTCACCACCAAAATAGGTTGCCCAGGTAAGCACGCCATTGGGATCGAATTTTGCTATAAATGCATTGGTGCATCCGGCAAATGCAGTTCTGGTTACCTTGAAGGCTCCGGGGGTGGCAATCCCATCGTTCGAAAAAGTGATCCCATATGCAATGATGTTGCTGTTATTATCGCAGGCTATACCGTAGATGTTGTCCGCATCACTACCTCCATAATATGTAGCCCATAAGAGGTCCCCGGATGGAGAGAACTTGCCAAGCATGGCATCTGCATATCCATTTATAGTCACCTGGTGCTGGCCCGAAGTAGCAATATTGGAATAGGAGTCCGTGCCGCCACCAAACACGGCATTGCCCGCGGCATCTCTTGAAACACAATATCCCCAGTCTACTTCAGGGCCACCATAATACGTTCCCCAAATCAGATCCGGAGTAGGATCAATAACCAATGCTTTTTTATGATCATAGTGGGGCACCGAAAAACCGAACATATCTTTGCCCTCTGACTTGTAATTCACAGTCAGCCTTTCTGCCCTGGCTGGATGTTTGGCTGTAATATCCCCTATGGAATCCTGCCAGCTAAATGGAATATGCTCCTGGATGATACCATGTTTGATAGCAATTCGGATATGCTGCTTTCCGAGCGCCGTACTCAATGCACCACCATATTTCCAATGGATAGCCGAGGCATCGCCTCCCGGCCTGATAATAAAATAATATTCCGGTAGATCAGAGGCAGTGTCACTCGAAGAACCTTCAAATACGAGATCAATAAATGGATAAAGATCTTTATATATCACTTTCTGATAGACAGATGCGGCTATGCTTTCAGGCCCTTTTAAAGTACCCCTGGTATATTGATATTGGAACGGGCGACTACCGTCTGTTACAATTTGGGGCGAAACGTTTGCCCCAATAAATGTGATATCCACCCGATGAAATTCGAGGGTATCAGGAGAATACCGGACCTTTTCGGTATAGCCAGGCGTCTGCCCGTGCAAAAATTTCGATGTCCTGGCCCTGCGACGGAAATAACTGTCGTAGCTGAATCCATTGGACAGTAGCTGGACATTCATTCCTTTCTGGCCCGCAAGCAGGAATTTTACCTCCTGGTTCATTTTGCCGTTTTGATCCTTTATTTGTCCCTTATTTTCAATGAAATAGGAGCCGGTGACCCCAGGTTTCCCGGCAGCTGCCTGAGCCTGGATCTCGTTTTTTGCAAATATCAAAAAGAAGGCAAAGGGAAGAAGGGACTGAATGCTGCGGGACATAAGGCGAAAATTATTAATTTTTCTTGATATTTCCTGTGCATAGATTCCCCGACGAAACAATTTGTTTGGATTATTCCTGCTTGCTTATGCTGCCAATTATGTGTGGGGTCTGCTTCTGCTCTTCAACTTCCTCAAGAGCACCTGGCACATACTACATCCACCGTCCCAGGGATGGCATACGATCCTCCCTGTCACAATGTTAAGACGCTGGGTACACTTCGAGAAACGCGCCGTCCTTATCCTCACCTGGGGCGGACTGAGAGGAGGCATCTCGGTCGCACTTGCCTTGTCTCTGCCTTCCTCCATAAAATGTATATCAACACCTTCCATCACAACAGCCAGCCAGAGTTACAAGTCATCAGGAAAATATTCCAGGCAGCATTAGCTATTGGTTTTGGACGTCTCAGTCTTTAATTCTGCCGCTTTGCCCGGGGACTTACTACCCTCTTTTGCAGACGCCTTTGACTCCACTCTGCTCTGGTTCTTTTTTATGATCTCAATATACTTGCGTGCATCCGTATTCGAAGGATCCAGTTCCAGCAATCTCTCAAAATAATCGATCGCCCCTGCATAATCCTTTTCCGTGTTCGCCTTGTAAGCAGCTATATACCCATAGGATTCTATCAGGTGTTTTCGGTTAGTTCTATTCGCAGTGTCTTTACCTGCTATATCTATCAATTTAAGATAATGCGGGATGGCCATTCCCGTCTGCATGGCCGTATCGATGGCCACATCGCTCCGTGCCCGCCAATAATATCCGAAATCCTGGTCGGGATATTTTGTTTCGTATACTCCAAATACACTGTCAGCCTTAGGGTATTCCTTTGCCATATAATGCGCCAGCCCCCAGTTGAACAGGTCGAGATTCGTTGCTTTGGCATTTCCCTCGTAATACACTCCCAGCCACAATGCCTGGTTCGAATAATCCTTTTGCTTTTTGTAAAGGCCGGCCAGCTTTTTAGCAAAGGCCCTGTGCTGTACGCTGTCTTTTTCCAGCGAACCCGCCTTTACATAATAAGGTACAGCCGAGTCGGGCTTATTCAACAGGTCATAGATCTCACCCATCGTCTCATAATCCTTTGCCACAAACCCGGTATCTGTCTGCCTGCTGAAATACTCCTTCATAAAATCAAAGGCTTTCGCCGAATCGTGTAATTCCTTATAAGAATATGCAATAAGCTTGTACAGACGTGGTTCGGATACCCCACCCTGGTGACCGATCAGTAGCTGTGCCTTCTGGATCGCTTCCTGGTATTTGCGTGATGAGTACAAGAGGTCGGTTACCAGGTAGTCATTCCGGATGCCCGGGTCTGCGGCCGCGATATAATGGTCGAGCATATCCATGGCCTTGTTAACATCCCTGAAATAGTAATGATAATACAACTCGTACCAGGCCGGAGCAAAAAGGCTGTCTGCACCGACAGCATCGTTAAAATACTTCAGGTATTGTTCCGGGTTGTTCTGCGTGACAAAGATCTTCCCACATTTATACAGTGCTTTTGCATATTTACTATCCACCGCCAGCGCATCCTGGTAAGCTTTGTAAGATTGCCCTCCGTCTTCCAGACGGCGCCAGGCATCTCCAAGCTCGACGTAAAGCTCGGGATTATGCTTTTCCTTTTTGATCGCCTTGGTCAACAACTCTATTGCATAATGCGCGTCTCCTGAGTCTGCCCCCTGGTGCGCCTGTGCGATTGCAGAAAGTACAATGGGGTCTTTCTCTTTCGTAATCGCCAACGCTTTGCCAAAATACACTGTTGCACTATCTTTTTGGTGTGCTTCGAGCAGTACCTGTCCTTTCGCGCACAGCGCAAGGGGCTGCTCACTTATTGAAACAGGCATCTGTTGCAGGCTATCTTTAATTTGCTGAAATTGATGCCGATGCAAATAAACCTGCGTCAGCAGCCACCAGGCCTCTGAATTATTTGGATCAGCCTCCAGTAAAACCTGCAATTGATGGGCGGCCCCTTCATACCGCTCATAGTACAACATCTTCCTGGCCTCAGTGATCGACTGAGCCCTGGGGCCGCCCATCATCAATAACATAATACCGGTAAAAAGTAATTTTCTCATAATTGACTATTTAGTTTTAGTTGTTTTATTTGACTTCCGTTACCCTCATCGCGCATCAGCTTGTACGGCTCTATATCCAATACCTGTATCTTCGAATTCTTTCCTAACAGGTCACTCATATGTCTTGATCCCAGAAAACCGCTAACACCACTCTCTGTTCCCGGATTCACCAGTATCATGTCTGCCATGACCAGTTCCGCATAATTTAAGGTCGCCCGGGCTGTATCATGCTCTGTTAAAGTCGAAAAATCAATTGGGTGATGGAGGTTTTCCCGCAGGTGATGATATGCCTTCAGGAATACATTTGGTAAACCTCCCCCCTGCTCGTCTTTCTGAATAACCAATAAATGAACCTGCGCTCTGAATTTTCTGGCGAGCAGAACCGCCCATTCGAGTTTTCGCTCCGGCAAAAAGTTCCGGATGGGAATGACGATCACCCTGACCCGCCCATCCCCTGCGCCCTGCTTGACGGTCAATACGGGACAATTCGTTTTTCTGGCCAGCAGATCCGGAGCAATGTTCCGGGAAAAACCCCAATTCCGCGGAGGAAAGGCAGCCCATCTGCGGCGATCGTTCTGTTTGCCGATGATGATCAGGTCCGGAGTCAGCATTTTAGCACATTCAATGATCATCCGCTGCACAGAATGCCCCTTAAGGACGTGCGTCTTTAAATTTAGCTCTGGATATGTTTCCAGAATCTGTTGCCCAAGACGTTCCAGTTCATTCTTTGCCACCAATAGGTCTAAAAGACGGCGGGGCCTTACCACATGCAACAGGTGCAGTATGGTCTTATCCGCCCCGGCCAATCCAATCGCTTTTTTTATAGCCAGCCCGGTATTAACGGAAAAATCAACCGGGACCAGTACTTTATTGAAAACCACTGTCATATTGCCCAAGCTAAGCCGTCCGTATTAACAATTAATTAGAGTGGGATTAGAATTCAATTAGAGATCTTGTCAATGGCAGGCTCTTCCTTGAAAATCCGCAATTGATCGATAATATTGTAGTATGGCCGAGGATAGAAAGATATTGATCGTGGAGGACGAAAAGAAAATTGCCGACACCCTCAAAATGGGCCTGGCCGAACATGGCTTTCATGTCGAGGTCGCTTACGACGGAAAGTTAGGCCATCAGTTCATCAGCTCCGACTACTGGGACCTGGCCATTCTTGATATCAACCTGCCGGGAATGAACGGCTATGACCTATGCAAAGCCATCCGTTACCGTCACCCCGACATGCTGGTCATCATGCTCAACTCCATAAGTTCCCTGGATGATAAAATTGAAGGCTATGATGCCGGGGCCGACGATTACCTGATCAAACCCTTCGAGTTCCGCGAGTTGCTGCTTAAGATCAGGGCTCTGCTGAAACGTACACCTGGCCAGTCCATGCCGGTCGGAAATATACTCAGAGCTGCCGATCTTGAAATGAATCTTGACAATAAAGAGGTCCATCGTGCTAACCGGAAAGTCAAGCTTACCGCCAAGGAATTTCAGCTGCTGGAATACATGGTACGAAATAAGAACCGGGTGGTTTCCCGGGCCGACCTGGCCATAAATGTATGGGACGTAGACTTCGATACAAATACCAATGTCATCGATGTATATATAAGTTATGTCCGGAACAAGATTGACAGGGACTTCGATCACAAGCTGATCCAGACACATGTAGGCATGGGTTATATTCTCAAAACCAACGGAAGCTGATGCCGGTAAAGATCAGGATAACACTGCTGTTCACACTCCTTGTAGTGGGAATCCTCACGCTCGTCTGTGGCTCGGTTTATTATTTTTCCTATATCAACCGGCTGGCTGATATCCGAACCCGCCTGACCAATCGCGCCATTACTACAGGCCGGCTGCTTAGCCAGTGAGGTATTTTTGACCAGGCGCTGATCCGCCAAGGATGGATCGACCTCGATTCCGTCGTCGGAAGGGGTTCGGTCTTCTATGTTGTCCTCCCAATGGCCTCGGCGGGAAAAATCTAATCACATTCTAATCCGATATTAAGGTCTTCTTAATCTTCCCACCCAAACTTGTCCTCCGAAACAAATCGAAGTATATATGCATATCAAAACCCTCGCATTGACCGGTCTTTTACCGGTAATGCTTTTCTCCTGTGTCAGCAGCAAAAAATTCAAATCGTTACAATCGAAGTACGACTCGCTCAACAATTCTTACAGTGCCCTGCAAAAAGATCTTAAAAACTGCAACGACAAAACCGCCGGTCTCGCCCGCGACAAATCCAACTGCGACGCACAGGTGGATGCCCTAAAAAAACAGGTTGATTTTCTTAAAGCAAACAATACCCAGGCCCTACGGCAGCTGGAAGACATGTCCGTCATTTCCAGCTCGCAAGCTCAAAGCATTCGCAAGTCACTTGACAATCTTGGGGCAAAAGACGCCTATATCCAAAGCCTGCAGGCTGCCATGGCACACAAAGACTCGATCAACATGGCCCTGGTCAACAATCTCAAGGGGGCCGTGGGTGACCTGAACGACAAGGATATCAATATCAAAGTGGACAAAGGCGTGGTTTATATTGACATTTCCGACAAGTTGCTCTTTGCCAGCGGCAAATACGATGTTACTCCCGCTGCGCAGGAAGTGCTGGGCAAGGTCGCCAAAGTGCTGAAGAACCAGCCGGACATCGAATTTATGGTCGAAGGTCATACGGATAACAAACCCTATCGTCGTGGCGTGCTGCTCGACAACTGGGATCTCAGCGTAAAAAGATCTACTGCCGTCATCCGGATCTTACAAAACAAATACGGCCTCGAACCTTCTCATATGGCCGCTGCCGGACGGGGAGAATACCAGCCCATTGCCAGCAACGATACCAACGAGGGCCGTGCAACCAATCGCCGCACCCGCATCGTTATCCTTCCGCAACTGGACCAGTTCTTCAAACTGCTTGAGCACAAATAAAAAAGTTCATGCCTGCTTTTTTTTGATCCGTACGTTAAAAGCCCCCTGTTCATAAGTCAGGGGGCTTTTCCTTGCTCAACAGAGTCCGCTAATTGACCAAATACATCCTCGTTGCCGAATTGATATACTCCGTTGGATCGAAAGCCTGGTCAAAAGTGTCGTTCAGCGCATTTAACTTTACTTCCAGGGCCTGAACTTTCAAACCGATCTCCGGATCATTTCGGTATTTAAGGATAAGTTCGTTGTATTTAGATAGAATTCCACGAATATCAAAAGTCAGATCGCCGAACCGCAGTTTCAGCGACTGCACATCCATCAATTCATAATATATCGGCTGTTTCCAGGTCTTAATATCGGCTGACTTACGGCTTGTCACCAGCAAGGAGGCTCCTTTGCGCAATTCCGTCAGGAATTGGTACCGTCTGTCCGCATCCGTTTCCCGGCTATACCGGTTTTTATACTCCGCCGGAGCTACCCGCAACAATGCCAGGTTTTGATTTAATATCGTATCATAGTGGATCTGCAATTTCTCCAGCTCTTTTGTTACGATCTCCCACTGTTGCTCAATAAGGTCCTTGTCATAATCGAACTGGCTCAGCTTCGCCGTCAGCAGGAACATCTTTTGACTCATCTCCCGCTCGGCTTTCCGCTTGCTGCTCAATGATCCGATATAGGAATTGATCCCTATGAAAAACGCCTGGAATACCGGACCGGCGATCGGGGTCGCGCTGGTAATATTGCCGGTCACCGTCACCATGTCGTGCAGCACGTCCAACGCCGGATCATGGTCCTTCTCCTTTTCGATATAGGCATAGAATCGTTTATACCAGTCCTGATACCCCGGATAATTCATCGGATTGGACGTCTCGTTCAGGGTGGAAAAAAAGCTCTTGGTGGCATTGAACAGCACCAATGGCTTGATCTCCTTATCCATGGATACGAGGTTAATGATAGCAGATTGATAATTAGCCTGATAAACATACAGCTCATTTTCCTCGATAGCCGCTTGTCTTTTTTCAAGCGCCTGCACGCGCTGCAAAAGTTTATCTGCTTTATCCCGGGCATCCCTCGACGCCGCTATCTCGATATCCAGGGAATCTACTTTATGATCCAGTCTGGTTAACGTAAGGTCGATCACCTTGGATTTTTTGTCTAAGTTGTCTTGTATATCGCTCAGCACCTTATTCCGGATATTTTTATCAGTACTAAGCGAAGCTGAATCAGCAGTCTGGGAATAACAAGGGTGAAGCAGGACCATGCCAAACACGAAAAAAATGTACTTTTTCAAGAGGTTTGATTTTTGGGGAAAAATGTTGTTTACGACTGGGCGAAAGTTTTCCCGGTTAGCGGCATAAATATGGTGCCCCAATAATAAAACGAGCTTAAAATAACATTAGAATTACATTAGAAAATAGAAAAAGCAGTGGATTCTAAACCACGACCGGCGCCATCACCTCTTCTTTTTGATCCTGGGTCAGATCTTTCACATATTCTTCCCTTAAATGATCGTAAAATGAATGTTTATCCACCAATAAGGCAACCAGGCTGGCCGCCATTCCAGCCAGCATCAGGTGAAAGATCACATTATGCCTGTCCGTCATCTCCAGCACTAAAATAGCTGAAGTGAAAGGAGTTCTTGTTACTCCGGTCAAAAACCCTACCATTCCCGACAATATTAAGAGATTTGTATCCGTAGCAGACAGGTGAAACCAGCCGGCCAGCAAAGAACCGATGCTTGCGCCCGCTGCCAGTGCCGGTGCAAATACCCCACCCGCGGCGCCGGTGGTGAACGATAATACAGGTCCGATCACTCTAAACAAACAGACATACCAGGTCGAGTATTTCTCATTGGTAAACAAAGTCTTTGTGATCAACGCTTTCCCTGATCCAAACATGCCCTCCGTCACAAAAATAGCCAGGCAGGCAACAATCAATCCACAAACGACCAGATACACCAGGTGTTGACTATTTTTTGTAAATGACTTTTTCCAACGTATAAGGATCAGCATCCATTTGGAAATGCCACTCCCGACAAGCCCGCTTAACAATGCAACCAGGATAACAGGAAGAAAAATAAAGCCCGAAAGGTGGCTGACTTCTGGATAACCTAAATACAAATACGGACCCAGAAAAGCCTGAGCCGTTAACCCGGCAATAATAATTGCAGTAAATAGCGCGGTCTTGAACTGATTAATATGCGTTTTGGACAACTCCTCCACTGCAAATACGATACCCCCTAGCGGCGTATTAAAAGCGGCGGCCAGACCTGCTGCCGCCCCGGTCAGGATCATATTCTTTTTCGAGATTTTCGGCCACCATGCCGGTAGCCATTGATTGATCTTCCAGAACACTGAACCGGCGATCTGGATCGTCGGCCCTTCCCTGCCGATTATCCCCCCTCCCAACACCATCACAAGGCTCGAAACGATCTTTACAAAAATGATCCGGAGACTTAACAGCCCCTTCACTTTGTCGACAGTTCGCGGCGTACTCAATTCAATTGCCGCCATGACCTGCGGGATCCCGCTTCCTCTTGCATAAGGGGAATACCTCTTTACCAACCACCAGGCGATGATAAAACACACGGGAGTGAGAACAAAGAAGAGGAAGTTGTAGTGAGCAAAGATATAGGCTGTGCCATGTTCAGCCCATGCGAACAATTTCGTATAAACAACTGCAATTAAACCAGTTATCACCGACCCGAGCAGAAAAGGGAAAGCCTGTAGTAAATTAAGCCGTAGTTTTTCACTCTTAATTCTTTCGAATAGGATCCTGCCCATTGCCGTCGCCCTTCTGAATAGGTGTTTCATAATATGGATCAAAATTATCAATAGTAGACCGGAATCAGGTCCAAAACTAGTCCCAAAGACACATTCTAATGAAATTCTAATCCAATCGATCGCCAGGTAAATTTAACTTTACACCGTAACCACTATTTTCCCGTTAGCTTCATTATTCCCGACCATCCTGTGCGCTTCTGAAATCTCTTCAAAACAATAGGCCCGATGGTAGATGTTCTGGATCCTCGCCTCCTTAATATCGGTTACCATCGCTTGTAATGGAATGGTAGACAGTTCAAATCCCGGACGGCCAAATACAAAAGCACTGCCGAAGGTTGTAAATCTTAAACCACTGGGAATTTGCAGCAGCGGCTGGAATTGCCCGATGGGTTGCATTCCTCCCAGAAATCCTGCAAGACAAACAGCTCCCCTTACACAGGTGGCGGCGAATGAATCAAGAAGTGTATCGTTACCTACCAGTTCGATGACATGGTCAGCACCAGCAGGAACTATCTCGCGCAACTCCCATGCAATCTCCCTCTTGGCGATCAACACCTGATCTGCACCCAGGTCATTCAGCAAAGATATTTTTGCGGCCGGCCGGGTCGTAGCTATAATTTTGAGACCGGCTTGTCGCCCAAGGACAATACAGGCTTGTCCCAGCGTCGATGTTGCGCCTCTTATGAGAAGAAAGTCGCCCGGCGACGTAGAGAGTCCCCAGTTGAGAAGCGCCCAGGCCGTCATATATGTCTCCGGTATGGCAGCCAGTTCATCCCACGGCAGTGCTGTCTTCAGCGACACAACGTTCGAAGCGGGAACGTTTACATACTCTGCATAACTTCCATTGATCGTCCTGGCCATCCCGCCGCATACCGCAGCGACCGTTACTCCGTAAGCATTCGCCCAACCACGTCTTCCCCTTTGATTAAGGACGCGGTAGTTTTGGGGACATAAACTACAACGTTATGGAATTGTCTAAACAAGAGAGAAAGCTCACTTTGGTAGGATCGAAGCCTCCTGATCAAAGTGTTTCGGATTTTTGCAAAGAGCACCAAATTACCCAAGCTACTTTTTATTACTGGCAGAAAAAGCATAGGCAGCAGGAACCAGAACAAGATGCTGTAGGATTTGCTGCCGTCGAGGTAGAAATGACTAAGGGCAGTCTAGTGGCAACTGTTCAGCTTCCTGGTGGCGCATTGATCACCTTGTATCATCCGGAGGCGCTTTGTTACATCCAGGCACTGTTGTAAGCGATGTTGTCCTTACATGATAACAGGCGATATTTTCTATACCGGACTGCCACGGATATGAGAAAGTTTTGATGGACTCAGTGGATTGGTGAAGCAAGAGATGAAACAGCAGGTTTTGGGTGGGGATGTATTTATTTTCATCAACAGGCGGCGTAACCAACTGAAGCTCCTGTGTTGGGAAAAAGATGGCCTGGCCGTTTATCATAAACGGCTCGAAAAAGGCACCTTCGAGTTGCCTGCGACAGACACCGCATCGGTGGTGTGTTTGACCGCTTTGCAACTGAGGTTGATCATTGACGGTATCCAGCTTCAATCGGTAAAGCACCGGGCCCGCTACCGGCTTACAGCTTGACCAGAAGAATTTTTCCAGATCGGATGTTGCGGGCAAGGCTGTAAATCGCTGCGGGAATGTCCGGAGAATGGCCTATAGGTGTCCGGGCCGGTCTCCTGCCGGGGAAAATGCAGGTATAAGCCATTCGTTTTTAAGGATCAAAAAATAGAGGGCAGTTATGCACATTTTGGCTGTGCTGTTTTGGAGGTGCTTTTTGTTAAAGCCTGGCGGTGATAGTACATTTGCACCGAGTGGATCAATCCGAATACATAACAAAGCTGGAAGCCCAAAACAAGTTGTTGCTCCAGCAGGTAACGCTGCTGACCTATGAGTTGCGGGACATGAAAAGGCTGCTGTTTGGCCGTAAATCGGAAAGGTTCTTACCGCAGTCACCTACTGCTCAACTTGACTTGCTGCAGCTTATGTCTGAAACGGCTCAGCCTGCAACCATTACCCAGCAGGTGAAGGTGGTAAAAAAGCAGATGGCCGAGGTCAAACCTACGGGTCGCCAAGCACTGCCGGCACATTTACCGAAAGTGGATATTGTCTTGGAACCCCTGGAGGATACTTCCGGGCTGGAAAAGATCGGCGAAGAGATCACCGAACAGTTGGACTATGCACCTGGTAAATTACTGATACGCCGGTTTATCCGTCCCAAGTATGCGCGAATGGCCGTGGATGGGACAGGTTATACGGAAGTCTTCATCGGGCCACTACCCGATTTTCCTATCGACAAAGGCATCCCAGCACCGGGTCTGCTGGCGCAGATCCTCGTGGACAAGCATGTTGATCACCTTCCCATCTATCGACAGATAAAACGCTACCAGCGGGATAGAGTTAAATTATCAGCCAGTACCATCAGCGGCTGGCTGGATGCCACAGCCGACCTGCTGCAGCCCTTAGGGCAAGAGTTGATCAAGGTGGTCTTATCCGGTGATTACGTCCAGGCAGACGAGACGCCTCTGCCGGTTTTAAATGGGGAGACCAAAGGCGCCGCTCATACGGGTTACCTCTGGGCCTACCATAGTCCGCCCGATCAACTCATCTTTTATGACTTCCAACCAGGACGGGGAAAGGAAGGACCGATCCATTTACTGAAAGACTTTACCGGACATCTTCAAACAGATGGATACGGGGTATACGAACATGCCGCTATAGGTGGTCGCACCGATATCATTCTCATGCATTGCGTGGCCCACGCACGCCGGTATTTTGAGAAGGCGCTGGACAACGATAAACAACGAGCCGAACACTTCCTGACAGAGGTCCAAAAACTCTATGCCATTGAACGCCAGGCCAGAGAAGGAAACTTATCTGCCGGTAAAGTTCGGGATCTGCGTCAGCAAGAAGCATTGCCACTGTTAGATGCCCTGAAAAGGTGGCTGCAGGACAACTATACGCAGGTGTTACCGAAAAGTAAGATCGGCAAAGCCATTGCCTATAGCCTGCCCAGATGGGATCGTTTATCCCTGTACACCACAGACGGGAGGCTTCAACTGGATAACAATACCATTGAAAATGCAATGCGACCTGTGGCCCTGGGTCCCAAAAACTTCCTGTTCGCAGGATCAAATGAGGGCGGTAAACGTCTTGCGTTATTTTATTCTTTGCTCGCTAGCTGTAAAAAGCAACAGATCAATCCATGGGAGTATATTAAAGATATCCTGGAGAGAATGCCTGCGACTAAAACCAGCCAGCTCCGGAATCTCCTGCCTGACAAATGGAAACCTCTAGCCTAACATTTTTCAACTGACATAGACGTGGTTCGCTGAATGCTTACCTCGCAACAACTCCATCCTGAAGCGGCAATCCAACACAACCCTGCAATTGCCCAAAAATACGTCCTAACCGTACGCAAACGGGGAAGGCCCTACGCCAAATTACGTAGCCCAAAGTGCAAAAAAAAGCCCGGAAAGCCGGGCTATATCTTTAATATCTAAAGAGAGATATGGTCCTGCACTTACTTGGACAGACTTTTTTTGACCTGCTCGACAAAGGAAACCGATACATCAATAAACGAAGCGATCTTCTCTGCAGAAAATTCTGTATTAGTCAAGAAAGCCGTTACAATTTTCTTGTTGATCTCTTCAAAGGCTTCTTCCCTAGCCTCCTGGGATTTAATTTCCACCAATTGTTCTAAAATACCCATAGTATTTTTTTTGCCGCTTTTCTTATCAAAAAAGCCCGGAAAGCCGGGCGAAATCTTTAATATCTAAATAGAGATATGGTCTTGCACTTACTTGGACAGACTTTTCTTAACCTGCTCGACAAAGGAAACAGATACATCAACAAGCGAGGCAATCTTCTCTACCGAAAATTCGGTATTCGTCAAGAAGGCTTTGACGGCCTGTTCCTGGGTTGCCCTCACTTTTCGGTTACCTTCTTCAAGAGCTTCAGCTCTTCCCTCTTCCCTAGCCTCCTGGGATTTAATTTCCACCAATTGTTCTAAAATACCCATAGTATTTCTTTTACCGGTTTTTTTATCAACTTCTTGCATAAAGATACGTTTTGTTTCTGGTTTTTTAAACTGTACATAGTTGTTCAGGAAACGCATTATGGCCGCAATCTTCCTTTCTCCAAAGATCTCCCTTTTCTGTAATAAGCTGACAATCAGCATTTTTTGCCTTAGCAATTCCTCATCAAATTCCTGGTCTGTCTTGGTACCCCGCAAATTTATAAGGCGCTCTTTTGCCACCATCAGCACGATAGCAAACGGGTTGTCGCTGGCAGCCAGATCTTCATCGGTATAGTCTGCTATACACAATGTATTGTACTGGTAAATCAGGTGCGTTCCCATAAAATGGATCTCGTATCGATCCGGCATGTTCTTACCGTCTAACGCTGTGAAAATTGCAATGGCTGTCACAGGGCGGTTATGCCGAGCTGTAATACGATAGTAATAGGTAAACATTCGAAGTGCGAATTCCGGGTCCCTCGACCCCTGCACCTCGACATGCAATAAAAGCCATCTTTCAGCCCCATCTTTCATATACACTTTGGCGAGTTTATCCACCAATCGGGTACCCATTTTCTTTTCAGGTTCGGGATACATTTCTTCCAGTTCCTTATCAAGAAACTGAATGCCTCGTTCCAGATCCAACTCGCGTTCAGCGTCCGGAAATACAAACCGGATCAGGTCTTCACCGACCTCTTCGAACATACCTT
>DATJJA010000105.1:0-21603 GCA_035492595.1 Puia sp. | reverse complement strand
GCATTGATCCGGTAAACGGCCGTTGTACCGCTTGCCGGGTTCACGGTTACGATAACCTGGTCGGGATTGCTTGCAGCGCCCTGGTTATCGGTTACGATCAGCTGGAATACAGAGGTGCCCTGGGTCAGGCCGGTGACATTGGTAGTGGCGCTGGTGGGAGTGGCGATGGTGCCGCTGCCGGACACTTTTGTCCAGCTGTACCCGGTTACGGTTCCGTTCGCATCGGTGCCGCTGCCGCGCAAAATAGCGGTGCTGGCCGGAAGCGTAATGGTAGTATCCTGTCCTGCATTGGCTACAGGCGGCGGGTTGGTCGTTGTGGTGGAGAGTATTTCAATGGCCGAAACTTTTGGCTGGTCAATGCCGCCTTCGGCCAGGGCAGCGGTAAAGTTGATGTTCAACGTTCCGTCGGTCACGGTCGTGGTGAAGGTCTCAACGTCGGCTGTAAAGGCGCCTGCTTTTTGCACGATATCGAAATTGTCGAGCACTTTAACTCCCTCGATGCTTACATCGAATTTACGGCTGCCGGCGGTGGTCCAGTAGATCTCGGCAAAATGCAGCTTCACCTGGTAGGTGCCGTTGGTGACGGGGAAGGCATAGCTGAAGGTACCATTGGCGGTGGTCGAAGTGCGTTCCGTCTGGTACATAGCGTCATCGGTGGTGCCGGCAATGGCTGAGGTGGTAGAGAAGATACCGCCGGATGAGAAGAAATTATCGGCTGCAAAAGTGCCGATCGAGTTGGTGACCTGCGGTCCACCTGCATTGATCCGGTAAACAGCTGTGTTGGCAGGCTGTGTATCAACAACGCCCGAGGCCCACAAGATCAGCTTTTGTGCAAACGCTTTGTTGTCCACTTCACTAAGCCGGGTGCCACTTCCTGCGTTCCAGAAAGTGTTGCGGTCGAAATAACAGACTGCCCTTCCAAGCCCGGGCTTGGCGACCGACAAGGCCGCATCTGCCGCGGTGATCGTTCCATCCAGTGGGTTCAGGACGGCACAACAGGATGGTATCTTCGCCACGATGGTGGCGGGCGAAGTGGTGCGTACAGGGCTCACGCCTTCTGCCTTTATGGTAAGGCCGGCATTTTTATTGAAATTGTTGAGATAATGATTCACTTCCCATTGACTCAGGGTAAGCGTGGCAGAACCGTTATCATGCAAAAATTGCATACCGAATTGCTGGGTAAGGTCATTATCGCTCAGCATCCCATCGCTGCTGTTGACACCCCCGTTGGCCCATCCAAAGGCGGCATCTGACCAGGCTACCAGGCCGCCGCCTGCATTCACCCAGGTAGCGACCGCCGTCTTTTCAGCTGCTGTGAAACGCCTGTTGTTGGAACCCAGTATCAGGACCTTGTATTGATTGAGCGTCGTTGCGTTGAGGGTAACACTGGCGTCAAGCGCCTGGGTGGGAGTGAGGCCGACCTGCTGCAATGCCGTTGCAAACTGCGACATCCCCGTGCTGCTGGTATCGGAAAGCTTCATATCCACTTCACCCGGTGGAACACTTCCGTACAGGTAAAGCACTTTCACGTTCGCCTGTGTAACACTCAGATTTACCTGTAAAGTGGCATCGGGGTAGCCGGCTGCTTTGGCTGTTACCGTGGCTGAATAATTGCCGGCTGCCAGTCCGCTTGCGTTGGCGGTGATCTTTATTTCCGTGCCCCCCAGCAGATCGATAGTTCCCGCTGTGGGTGTTACGGTCAGCCAGCCGGGGAGGCCGCTGGTGGTGATGGTAAAGGAAGGCGTTCCGCTCAAAGTCCAAAGCAGCACGTTTTTGCTGATACTGCTATTAGATGGGACCGTCAGGCCGAGGGCGCCGGGCAAAAACCCGATCTTTAAATTAGGCGTTCTTGTAATGCCTCTTTTTTGGGTAGTGGTTACTGGTGCGCAGCAGGTATTCAATCCACCGTTGGAAACGATCAGCTGGTTGCCAATGGCCTCGGCCGCGGGTCCGAACAGCGTCACGCCGGCCGGCAGGGGGATATCTTCTGTCCATGAGCCGGTGGCGGGATCGAATGCCGTCACATTGCCCAGGATATTATTATCTGCGCCGCTTCGTCCACCTACCAGGTATACTTTTCCCTCCATGACAAAGGTAGCGGGGTCGCTGTGCGAGCGAACATAGGGCATATTGCTCAGCTGTGTCCAGGTGTTGGTGGATGGATCATATACACGTGCATCAGCCACATCCTGGTAGGGCCCGTCATGGCCAACCTGTCCGCCGAGTTGATAGATCTTTCCGGCCACGCAGGCGGAGGCAAAGTGACAACGCGGCATGGGGGTAGGAGCTGCATTTGTCCATCCTGCGGCCATATTATTGAGGTCGAGAACATAATGAGCCGGGTTGCCGGTTTGCCGGTCTTCCAGCAGTCCTCCAAAGGCATGCAGCTGGCGTCCGACGCGTACGAGGGCATTCCCTCCCATTTTCGCAGGCAGGGTAGGGCCTGTACTCCAGGTATTGGTGGCGATATTAAAGATCTGCAGCTTGTCTGTATTTGGATCGCCTACCAGTCCGCCCAGGAAGCCGCCGGCCACATATACTTTCTGGCTATCTACCGTTATGCCTGCGTGGGTTACCGGGAACGGCATATCCGCCAGGTAGGTCCAGGTATTCGCTGCCGGATCGTATACTTCCACTTTGGGCGTCGTATGCACCTGTGGATTATCGAATCCCGAGAACACGTACATTTTGTTATTGACCATGACGCTGAAGCCAACCCATTTTGGCGTATTGGAAGGAGCTACTGTAACCCAGGCGGTATTGACAGTGTCGGCGATTACATTGATATAATCCCAGCTGGCTGTAAACGGCGATGCATTTATTGAAGTGGAGATAATGCCCACTGCCATGGCTGCTGCGCCACGTATGTTGTTCAGCAGGGCGCCGCTTACGGAGATGGGTGAACCCACATTGACCTTTTGTCCTCCATTGATCGAATAGGCCGGCTGCACTGTTCCGGCTACGGGGTTTACAGACAGGAACAGATCGAGTGTCGACACACTGCTCAGGGTCGCAGAAAGGGTGTATTGACTGGTAACAGGTACATCGGCATTTTCGGTCACGACCTGTATGCCACCTGGGCCTCCGTTGGCATTGAGGGTGATCTTGAGATAATTGCTTTGATCGCCGGTACCGATATAAATGCCCTGGGACTGGTTGCCGGATGGCGTCTGATTACTAAAGAATGGTCCCAGCATGCGGGAAGTCACCGTGAATGGCACTCCGCTGCTGGTATTGACACCAAACTGGAAGGCGTTCTCCTGGTTGTTCAAGGTTCCCAGCGCATCTTTAGGGGACACGGCAACGATCGTCAGGACGCCTGCAGCGCCACCCGCCACCAGGTTATTGGGATCGAAATTATTCAGATAGTTGTTGGATGCCTGTTTGTTGCACATCAGGCCGGTGAAGCCTAACCCAAAAAATCCTGTTCCCGGATTGTTACTGAGCAGGGGATACTGAACGGGAAGGAATTTACCTGTGCCGTTGGTGGAATCTATCGGGAAGAGGTCTACGTTATCATTTATGCCATCATTATCATCATCCGGATCGTTGAGGTCAGACACATGATCCTGGTCAAAGTCAGCCGGCTTGCTGGCGGCAGAGCAGGGGTTGGTGCCATTATCGATCTCATCGGCATTTGTATAACCGTCACCATCATCATCCTGGTTGTTGTCCAGGCCGGTGCAAACAACGCCATCCTGCGGTTCGAATACCTGGACAGCGTTGCTCCCATACACACAAACCCAGATGGTCCCCGGGAAGGGGCCGCTGTCTCCCTGGGCAATCACATCCAGCGGTATACTGCCGAAGTTGGAGGCCAGCGGAGCGTCCTGGTTCAGCTTGTTGCTCGTCGCCCTGGAATTGGTGACATCCGTCCCATCGGTAGTCAGCTTGATCAGCCACATGCTGCCTCCGTAGTCCACAGCCAGCAAATTTCCCTTCAGGGCGTTGTTGAAATTCGAGGCCGTATATTCTGCGATACCATTGGTAGAGTTGTTAAAGGTGAGCAGGGACTTCGAGCTGCTGCTGCCCGGCATCTGGAAGTCGCCTTCCACCGGGTTGGCCACAGGTACCGGCGGCCAGTCCGCTGGCAGCGGATTGGCGCCGGTTGTGCTCGTTCTCCATACACCGGTTGTTCCGTCATTTGTATACAACCCTGCGCCGCTGGGATTGGCCCGGATGGGGTCAGGATGGCCGCCATAATAGCTGCCCGGCTGGTAAGTGGCGATATTGCCGATGTAATGAAAGTTGTCGAGATCGTTCACCTGTGGTTCATTTACACCCGGACCCGTAGAACCGGGTTCACCGGATACATAATTATTTGTAGCATTGCCGGCCGGGCCTTCGTTGGCAGGGTAACCGCCCCAGCCCTGGTTGGCGCCATTATCGATGGTATAGATCCGCCCTGCTTTCCCGGCGGTTTTTGTGATCACCAGATCATAAGCATTGCGAAAGCCGGGTGAAAAGATCTGCACGGGTCCGCCCGGCACTATTCTCGCCATATTCAATCCATCATTGCCTCCAAAAGGGTCATTCACATCCTTGCCGCTAACATTGCTGCGGGTGGGGTCGTCTACTGTAGGAAGATCGTATTTAAAAGCAGTATTGCCGCTTCCCTGCACCGGCAGGCTATTGATGGCATTGAGGTCAATAGACAGAATGGCTGCGGAAAGGGCGAATTCATTTGTAAAGGCGAAATTGACGGAAGGGGAGCCAGCGTTGGTAATACCGCCCACAGCCAGCAGCAGGCGGTTATTCGCCGCATCCAGCTGCATGCCATTGACGGAGTGATTTTCTTCCGACCGGGGAAGACCGCGTACCAGGTCCATTTTTGTCCAGGTACTGCCACTGCGGGTCAGCAGGGACAGGATGCCTGAATTAGTATCGAGGTTCACGTCGGAGTTGGGCCCTCCACCCCCAATGCGACTGTCGCTTGACGAAACATATAACAAGGGCTGGGTCGCGGTACCGGCTACCAGGATGCCGGTAACCTGGCGCGTAGTGACTGATGGCGCCAAACTGCCATCGTCATTGTGATTCGGGATGCTGTTGATGAGTGTAATCGTTTCGGTGGCTGTAACCGAATAGCTGTTGGGGCCGTTCTTTACCACGGTGAATGCCTGGATGACACCGTTCTGCTGGGCCACATACAAACGGCCGTCGGGCCCGAATTGCAAAGAGGTCGGGTTTGTGAGAGTGGCGCTGTTCAGCTTGCTGTTGGAGAAGCTGATCTGGCCTCTCAGGCTTACAGGGAGGAAGGCCAGCAGGAAGGCAATGAAGAGGCAGTAATGTCTCTTTCTACGGAGTACAAGGTGTACCATGAGGTATGTTTAAGGATATTAATTGAGCAAGGAATATTGAATATCCGGAGGGAGATAGATAGGATTTTGGAGGGAGATGTATGGAGGAGAACGGGTATTTAAAAATAAAACTTTAAATATGGTCGATGTTGCCCAGTTTTGCCCAAGTAATAAAAAAGGCCCGTCAGTATCTGATCAGGGCCCCTTTTATTGCCGGATATGATGTGATTCCTTATTCCTACTGCGGTGATACCTCATTCAGGTTAGACTTAGAGTTTCCAATCCTAACCTCGTCTACATACAATACACGTTTACTTTCCGGTGAATAGCTGGCCCAACCATTCCATGTCCATTTATAGATGCCCACTTTGAAATAAGGGTAGTTCTCATCATTAAATGAATTGGGGCCAATCAGGCTGAATATTTTGACCTTGTTTTTGTAGATCTCCAATATGCCATCCGATTTGTAGGAGAACTTGATGTGAAATACAAAGTCATTCCATTTGCCTTTATCAACCGGTCCGAGGTCGATGTCTTTTTCACCATCTTTCGTGTTATTGGTGTTGACTGGTGCCGCAGCCCATAGGATCTGAAGGTTATAATGGTCATTTTGAATGCCGAGGGATATTGGCGGTGAACGCCAGGTTTCGCCCAGGTCCCAATCGGGGATCTCATGCCATTGGGCGATCTTCTCTGCCATCGGATCGGCAACGAAATCTGTCGGCAAATAGCTGCTGAACCCATACCAGTTCTCGGCAGCTGGCGGGCTGTCCTGGTGAATCTCTGCGCGTACATAACCATTATAATTGGTTACATCGCTTTTCGCGAATTCGAACCTGGCAGAGCTTTTGCCTTTCCTTGCGGGGACTTCGCTGCTGATGGTAAGCGCCGTGGGCCTGCAGATCTCTTCACTCCATTTGCTGAAATCGGTTGCGGTTTCAAACGCGGAATAAAGGACCAGGTTTTGGCCATTGCTGGAAGTATCCGGCTTGATCGTGTTGCCAGTATTTCCCGCGTCGGTGTACTCCCACCAGTTAAAATTCCAGCCCGGACTGGTTGCGTAGATCCGCAGCGTTTGCTTGCCTGCGCTCAACTGTACCGTGGTAGTGGCTGTTGCGTAGACCTGGCCGCTTGTTGTTCCAGCAAAGGTCACATTGGCCAGTACAGTACCATCGGTTTTTTGAACTTGTAATGTGCTCTTGGGACCAGCTAACCTAAAATTGAGCGTGTGACTTCCCGAAGTAGTTACATTGATGGTGTACTCCATCCAATCACCAGTAGCAATGTAACCAACATCTTGTCCCCCTTCCCGGCAGGCTTCAGTCTGAACTCCACTCATAGAACTATAGTCTTCTGCTTCAATTCTTACGGGTGTTGAAGTTGTAGCTAAAGTTGAAGTGGTTTCAGTTTTAACTCCTGCTGTAGGAGTGGTGAGGTCGTTTTTCGAACACGCATTGATAAGCAGCATAAGCCCGCAAGCAGGTACGAATGGCTTCCATGTCTTCATAAATTGTACGTTTTTTAAATTGATATAATGTTGTCATTATATCCGGCCCCCATGCCTTTACTAATAGCGTGCCATTAAACATGTAGATTTGATAAATAAAGAGCTCTATAAGTTTTTTCTTTGGCTGAAAACAGTAAAGCATTTGTGGGTCATGTACAATTCACACGTCGAGCAAGGTCCTTCCTTTGCTGACCAACAGGCTGCGGCGGCAAGGATATGCCGACCAAGCGGCGGACAGCGCCACTGTTCTGGTTATTTCTTGTGTGCTGAAAATCAAGCATCGCCATCCTGCTGTAAAAAATAACCGGATTCCAGTGACCATGGGCACGTTTCTTTCGTTTTTATTAAAGTAATTTTATAAGGAACACCAAAATTCTGCTATGACCCGGTCGGGAATGAAATTATGGTTAACGGTCCTGGCCACAATTCCTGCACTGTCCTCGGTGGAACAAACTCAATCCTGCCCGATCAATATCAATTTCTCCGACGGCACTCTGACCCATTGGAATGCTTATACCGGTAATAATAAAGAGGGGAATGGAGCCGGCGCGATCAAAATAGTATATGATTCCAGTCAATCTTTTTCCTACGGAACGATGGGCGCCATCGCTCTTCCTGAATACAACCTCCCCGGCGTAAACGGTATCAGGGTTATTACCAGCCAGGGTGCCGATCCTTTTGGCAACTTCCAAACGATCCCGACCATCAATGGATATGCTTACCATTATTCCATTTTATTAGGCTCGACATCGGTTGCCCAGCGTCAGCCAGGTGACCCGTCAAACAATCCCGGTAACCCGCCCAATCCTTCCAATGGTCCGCAGGGAGGATATGTCCGTGGGATAAGCTACCATATAAATGTCCCATCCGGCCCATCCACCCTTCCCTATACGATGACCTATGCTTATGCCATGGTATTGGAGAATGGCACCCATGCTTCGCTGGATCAGCCGATGGCACGGGCGATAGTAAGCACTCCCGGCGGGGTGATCGATTGTGCTTCGCCCGCTTATTATCTTCCAACCAATGGCGGACTCGATTCCGCAACGGCCCGGGCTAATGGCTTCTCCCCAAGTCCCGTCCCCTCCCCAAATGAATCGCGTAACCAGGGAAGTCCCGGCCGGTATCTCCAGGATGTCTGGACAAAGAGCTGGACAGAAGTGACTTTTGACTTGTCGCCATATCGCGGACAAACGGTGACCTTGACGTTCGAGGCGGACAATTGTGTACCGGGCGGGCATTTTGCCTATGCCTATTTTGCCCTGAGGGATATCTGCGCGGGTCTCAGGATCAGCGGGGATACGCTTGCCTGCATCAACAGTGTTGCAAAATATTCCATTCCTGCGTTGGATAACGCGTCATACGACTGGTCTGCCCCTGCAGGCTGGACCATCGAGTCGGGCAGCAACACCAATATGATCACTGTAACTGCTGGTCCACAAGCGGGGTGGATCGTCGCCAGGGAGAAGAACAGCTGTGCCAGCCTGACCGATAGTTTATTCGTAGACCTTTACAAAGGGGCTCTTCCACGGTCAGTGATCAATCCCGGTGATACGACCATCTGTTATGGCGAGGCTGCACCATTACAAGCACTTGTTACCACCGGCACCGAATACGCCTGGGCAAGCAGCGAATCCCTTACAGGGGGAAGTGGAGGCAGTATATCATCTTTACCATTCGCCATCAGCGCCCTTGCTGCTCCGGAGCAGACGACGGAATATATACTGACTATCCGGAATGAGGGCTGTCCCATACCCGTTTCCGACACTTTCACCGTGGCCATTGTTCCCCCCTTCCGGGTGAATCCCGGCAATGATACCCTGGTGGTCGTCAATCAGCCCCTTCACTTCCACGCCACAAGCACTGATATTTACAAAAATGAATACCAGTGGTCTCCTTCCACTGGTCTTAGTAATCCCGATATTGCGGATCCCATTGGTCTGTATGGATCGGGTATGAGCAGCATCACCTACCTCGTTAAAGCAACAGATACTTTCGGTTGCCATGGCACTGCTGCCGTGAAGGTAACGATAGCACACACGCTTCCTGATATATTTATGCCCAATGCGTTTACACCGGGAACGAGCGGCAACAGCCTGTTCCGGCCCATTTGCATAGGCATCTCCTCACTCGACTATTTCCAGGTGTATAATCGCTATGGGCAATTGATGTACAGCACGTCGCAAATAGGGCAGGGATGGGACGGCAGGATCCATGGAACTTTACAGCCTGGCAATGCCTATCTGTGGATAGTGAAGGGAACTGATTACACAGGCCGGGTTATATCAAAAAAAGGCACCATGGTGCTGATCAGATAAGATCTTTTGCCGCGGTTCAATGATTATGTTTACTATCCGGTTCGATCTTAAACCAGGCTTTGTACGCAGCAAGCCTGGTCAACAGATCTTTGCCGTCCTCGACTATTATTGCTTTTTCCGTTTCGTTACTGGGTATAATGACGTAGCCAAACGGTCCCTTTCCGTCGCCCAGGATCATGTTGTCCGGATTGGCCAGCATCAACCCATCAGTACCCGGTTTGTAGCGGGTGTCCGCATCGGATAAATAGGGGGCGTAAAACATATAATGGGGCATACTCATCGTGACGGGCTCTTTGATATCCGGATTCCCGGGATATACACGCATCACCGGGGCCAGCATATAGGAGATACCGGGTTTAGAGGGCGCCTTGTATATTCCGGTACGGATCCTGTGTATAATTGTATCTCTGATCTGCGCAGCACTGTATTTGCCAGAGGCCCTCATTGCTGCCACAGCCATATAAACAGGAAAGATCGATCTGGCGCCTTCGGCATCATAGCTGATGGGCGTACACAGATCATTCCTGAACTCGCTCCATTCCCATTCCGTCCTTGAAGCGAAGCATATGTATCCGTTAGACCCCTGTCGGCCCACATAATAACCATTTTTGGGATCTAACAAATAAACAGTGGCGTGATCACGTAAATGTGGGGGTAGCGAACTCAATGCGTAGTCGGTCTCCAGATCGACCGGCATTTTCTCCAATTGCCAGTCGGTAGCGCCCTGAGCAAAATTATGCAGGGAGGTAAAGAGCATGACAATGAACAATAGACCTCCTTTGTAATTTTTTTCCGTCTTAATTATGCTGGTCATTTTTGAAAATAAAGTTAAGCTTGTCCCGGCTTCAATAAAAGGGTCAAATACGACAATGTCAGGGGGTGGTTGTGACAACGTGTTGTGAGCGCTGGCACACGACAAAAGACCATACCGGAGACGCCAACGGCTACTTCATGCTTATCAACGCCTCCTATCAGCCCAGCGATTTCTATGTTCAGACAGTGGGCAATCTTTGCGCCGGCACGACCTATCTCTTCTCAGCCTGGGTCATGAACATGGACGTCTCCACAGGGGCGCTGGCGGATATTTCGTTTACGATCGAGAGCGGCGCCGGTGCGATACTTGGCACCTCTTCAGTGGAAAGCTGCTTTATCAGCGATGCCTATCAGTGGCAGGTAAGCGCTGATGGAGGCGTCACCTGGTCTGATATTCCCGGAGCGACGGGCAGCACCTTCAGCCTGACTGCCCAACCACCGGGAACCGCGTTGTACAGGCTCAATGTCGCCCAGGCGGGTAATATCGACAACCTCAATTGCAGGGTCAATTCCAATGTCCTGACCGTTACTATTCTGAAAGGGACGTCCTTTGGTATAGATCCGGCCGCCGCTGCTGTTTGTGAAGGCGACAGTATTTTGCTCACAGCCTCCGGCGGCGATGGCTACCAATGGTCTCCGCCAGAAGGAGTAGCTTCGCCCAACAGCGCCGCTACATGGATAAAACCGCTGACGACAACAGCTTATTCGGTAGCCATTACCAACATGAGTGGTTGCCCGGCAGCCGGCACGGAAACGATAACTCTTACTGTAAATCCTGATCCGAAGATCAGCGTCAGCAAGTCCAACGATCTCGACTGTGCTACAGGCAGCGCTCAGCTGTATGCCAGCGGCGGAATAAGGTATACATGGTCTCCGGCCGGGTCACTTGATCACGCAGATGTCCAAAGCCCGGTGGCCTCTCCGCGGGCGACGACGACCTATTACGTGCAGGCGACATCCGATAACGGCTGTGTAGCTGAAGACAGCATCGTCGTAAAAGTGAATGCCAGCTCTGCTCCCGGCAGCTATCTTTTGCCTAATGTATTCAGTCCAAACAATGACGGACATAACGACTGTTTTGGCGTGAAGGGCTGGGTGGGCATCATTGCTGGGACGGAACTCTCCACGGCAGACCGCAGGATTCCGATACCTATGTCTATCACATAACGGCCAGGACCCTTTGCGGCCGAATAGAGCGGAGGGGAACCGTAATCCTTATACGGTGATGGTGTTACAGGTGGGTTTCTTTCGCGGAAGCTTTTCCGTATACCGTAAATGCTATTCCCGATTCCATAAGCCTGCAGTGCCGGGTGTAACTACATCGTATTTTTTAAGAATTCGCCGCAGGCATTGGAATGGTGACCAGGCGATATTCGGGGACCGGGATAATCTCGGGGGTAGGATTTCCCGGGTATTGGAAAAGAACGGTGCAGAAATGCGCCTCCGGGTTGTAAACCTGTACAACACCGGGCCCTGCAGGTTTGTGGGTAGTATCGAGTACTATAACAGACTGGCCGGGGAAATACTTCATAGGAGTAAATTAGGCGTTTCCCCCGAATCCATCAAGACGACTTATGAACAGGCTGTGTATATCCAATCCCTGGTTGCGCTGACGAGCAAAACCATTGTATCCTTTTTGCCGGCTTTAAACATGTGATTTGCCCCGTCTATCTTTACCAGCCTGGCGTTTGGAAGGGATGAACATACCGATTCTATTAAATCCCATGAAGCCAGTTCATCTTTTGTACCCTGCAAAAAAAGCATTTTTGTCTTTACCTCCTTCAAATGTTCGGCCCGTTCTGTGGACGGCTTGCCGGAAGGATGGAGGGGGAAGCCATAGAAGATCAATCCTTTGACCTCGGGCCGGGGATTCAACGCTAAATACTGAGAGGTCATCCGTCCTCCAAAGGATTTCCCTGAGGCGAAAAGTGGCAGAGATGGAAATGTCTCCTGCGCATTTGTGATAGCTGCTGCGATAGTCTGATGCGCTACCGCGGGAGTATCCGGTCTTCCTTTTTTATTCTCGATGAATGGGAAATTGAAACGCAGGGTCGCGATACTGACCTCCGCAAGAGAGGTTGCCAGCACTGTCATAAAAGCGTGGTTCATACCGGCGCCTGCTCCATGTGCCAGCGTCATAATATATTTGCTTTTTTCAGGAACGAGATACTCGGCCGAAACGGAGCCAACAGTGGGAGAAATGGGTAATGATAAAGATCGGGTATTCATAATGAGGGAAAATAGTTTTTTTTGAAATATTCCACAAATCTGTTATTTTGTTGGAAACCCCGTTCCTTGAAAAAAGCCTCCACTCTTACCCTTTTATTGCTATTTTCCTTTTCTGTTCACAGTCAGGATGAAGCTATTCTCGCTCTTCAACAAAGGCTTCCCTCAATTACCGATAGTTTCCGTTTTGTCGATGCGCTGAACAGGATAGGTATGCTATCGTATGAACAAAATGTAGATACCACCCTGTTCTATGCCAATAAAGCCCGGGAAATAGCCCGCAGGATCAATTACACTAAAGGCATTGCCGATGCGACCAATAACCTGGCTGTCTACTTTGATATAAATGGCAACGCCGAGCTTGCCCTGCGTTACTATAGTGATGCCCATCAGCAATATATCACACTTGGGGATTCTTCCAACCTGGTCCAGACATTGATGAATATCGCCATGGTCTATAACACCAAAGGTAACGACGAAAAAGCAATGGACCACTACCGGAAAGCGATGGCTCTGGGCTCCACGTTAAGGCAGGATTCGATCATGTCAATTGTTATTTATAATTTTCTTCTCCAGTATCCGCAGCAGTTTGCGACGGACTCGGTCGATCAGTATATCGAAAAGACGGTACGAATAGCCCAAAAATACCATGACATCCGCCTTTTGCTGGCAATAGAACAGCTCAAAGCCCATCGTTATATGCAGCAAGGTCAACGGGCTGCCGGCATCCGGTTGTTGGAGCATGCGCTGGCCGGTGGCATTCGCCAGAAGCTGTTCTTTATGAGCATGGACATCCTTGGCGAGCTTGGGGATCTGTACAGCGAAACCGATTCGACAAAAGCCGTCGCCTATTACCGGCAGGCCTTGAATATTACGAAAGAAAAAAATTATGGCAGCTATGAGATGGCCATAAATAATAAGCTGTATGACTTCTATATAGCCAGGAAGGACAAGGAAACCGCTTATGAATATAGTGCGGCGCTGGTCCAGCTCTACCGGAAAAAGCAGGAGATCGATAACCAGTCAGGCATCGACTATATTACCTATGCCATCAAGGATCAGCAGCTTGGAACCATTCGGGCAAAAACGGTGTATGCGGACCGGCTGTTGTGGCTGGAAGGGATCGCCTGTATCCTAGCGGCTGTCATCATCTTTATGCTTTGGCGGAATGGAAGGCAAAACAAGCGGATCCATGCAACATTGGAGGAGCAGTATAAGAAACTTGGCGTTACGACGATGGCACTGGAGAACAGCAATAAGAACTATGCCCGTCTTATAAGGGTTGTGGCGCATGATCTGCGTAATCCCATTGGCGCAATCAATTCCATTACGGGCCTGATAATGAACCGCAACTCACCTGCACAGGATAAAGAATCGCTGCAACTTGTGGAAAAGGCCAGTAAAAGATGCCTGCAATTAATTACTGAATTACTGGAAACTGATTTTGAGATCAGGGAAGAAACCCTGCAAAAAGAATCAGTCGATGTGGCCGATCTCCTGCAGCAGGCCGCGCAATTACTGGCCTACCGGGCGGCAGAAAAAAAACAGCGGCTTGTTACACAGGAAGGGAGCAGTCCGGTCATCCGGGCAGACAGGGACAAGTTAGCCCGTGTACTGGACAACCTGGTGGTTAACGCCATTAAATTCAGCCCGGAAGGAGCGACTGTCAAACTGATCCTGGAGGAGACGCAAACCGGTATTACGATATCGGTCCATGACGATGGCGTGGGCATTCCACCCGAGATAGCTGCCAAATTATTTGAACCATTTGAGAACAGCGTCAAACGTAAAGGCACATCGGGTGAACGATCATTTGGTCTGGGACTGTATATCTGCCGCCAGATCGTCGTAGCACACCGGGGGCGGATCTGGTTTGAAAGTCACCCCGGTCGGGGATCAACCTTTTTTGTATCGCTGCAGAAATGAGAATATGGACGTACTCCTGCATCTTTTTTTTAATTAGGGGCGAACCTATCTATGGGGCGGGGTTGGATGCGGGGGTCGGCCGGGATGTTTGGGATGCGGCGGCAGTTTCACCTTTGGTAATTTTACTTTTGGCAATTTGACCTTCGGATGCCTGGGGTGCGGCGGTGGTGGTCCGGGCGCACCGGTTGGATGCGGCGGATGCGGAGGAGGGGGTGGTACCTGCGCAGGCAGTGAGAGACAAAGGGAAAGCAACAATGGAAGAGGCAATAGCGTCTTATAACTCATATTATGAAGTTAATCAATAATGAGGATATGACCAGCCCCTTCCAATGATGAATGCGTCGTCTATTTTGCCTGTCCATGCGGCTTCCTGGAACAACTGATGTCGATCTCCAGGACCTCTCCCTGTCCGGCGGGGAACCCGAAACCTTTATTGCTAACGTATAATTTTTCGTTCGACCCGAACGTCATGGCAGTAGGCAGGTCTAATCCCGAGACCAGAACCGTCCTTGTTCCGGTAGGATCGATCCGGATAATATCGCCTGTTCCCGGCGTGGGGAAAGGGTTTCCGGTGGTGTTTTCCAGTACATACAGCGCTCCGGCCTTGTCAAAAGCGATTCCCAGGATCGTGGAGAAACCGGTGTAGACAACGCTGACCGCACCGCCCGTTGTGATCTTGTAGACAGAGGAATGCCCGGTGATTGGGAATGTACTCAAATTACCTGCATAGAAGCTGCCATTGTGAAAGGTCAGGGCGGTGGGGACGACATGTCCCTGGCTGGCGGAAATATCTACTATACGGGTGATGTCGCCTTTCTGGGTCACCTTGTCCAATTCCCCGTGATTGGGCTCCAGTGCATATAACCGATCGTCAACATTGATCATGCTATACCAGCTGCCGTCCGGTTCAAAGTCGTCCGGTTCAGATTTTACCACCGGGTTGTTCATCTGGAATGTGCTGAGATCGGCAATCAGCTTCCATGATCTGTCCGGGTTGATCTTCAGGACGCCATTGGGTAAGGCCGTGACACCATGTGAACAGCCAGCCCCGGCCAAAAGTGCATAGAGCGTATTGCCGATGAAGGCAATATCCGCCACGCCACTGATCTCACCCAGCGCCGTTTGGCTGGAAGGGAGGCCATTAACGTAGGTCGAGCGTGTCCCACCCGGTGAGATCCTGGATATGCGCGAACCGGTGTCGCTTCCCTTGTAAGGGCCGACAGGAGGGACTACCTGCGTACAGGTCGTCGTTGAATCAGACCCGCCAATGCCCCCTTCGGCTACATAGAGATAACCGTCAGGACCAAATTTCAAACCTCTCGGATCGTTGAGACCGGAAGAAAATACCGAAACCGTAGCAACAATGTCATCGGGGGAACAATTGCAGAATGGAGGAAGGTGCTTTCTGCAGGAAGATAAGAGCAGGGTGACCGCAACCGCGATAACCGCTGATCTGGACAATGGTGTTCTCATAAAAATCTTCTTTGATTTTTGGTGAAGAATAATTAATGAGGCTTAGGTTAGCTGTAGTGTGGGAGGTAAGAGAGGGCGGAGTGTAAAATGGGCGAAGGGATAGGCTGTAAAGGTATACTATTTACATTTTAATATTAACTTTTTTTATCTTCCCAATGCCTATCAATACGAGGGACAAAACCAGGAAGCCTATTAATACCCAGAAACCATTGGTAAGGGCTTTGGGATAACCCAGTTTCCCGGCATTGGCAAAAGGGTAGGGATAGAAACCGGTCAGGGCACCGACCAGCATTACAAGGAGGATGTATCCAATAGGATAGGAGAGCCAGGTCAACGCCATCTTCCATTTCAATTCCGATCTGCGCACAAATAGGATCCAGAAAAACAGGATTGAAAGGGGCAGGATCACATGCAGAAATTCATCCACAAGAATCCCGACGCCATATATCGGCCTTACATTTCGCAGGATAGTATTATATATGATCCCTACAATGGTCATGTACACGGTCACCGCGCTGATCCATGAAGACGTTGTAAGCTTTTTCATCCACCCCGTGGAAGGCTTTACCCAAACGGCAGTATATGTTGATGCCGCAAGGATATTAGTGAGAATAGTAAAATAGGTGAAATAACGGAGTATGGATTCCGGAATGGCCGTCACCCGGTTCTCAAGGTGCAATACTAACTGGATCAGGAGGCTTATCCAGCCTGCAATGGCGGCGATCGCTGCAAAGGTCCCTGCGTGTGGCCTGTTATTCATTGTGATGAATTTAGGGAAAAATCTGTAAAACGGTATATTTGCGCATGGCAAAAAGTAAGAAAGAAGAGCCAATGATCTATCAGTCCGGGTTTGATTTTTTAAATAAGCTGAAGAAAAATAATAATCGGGATTGGTTCAACGCCCATAAAGCTGAATTTCAGAGAGAGCAACAGCTGGTAGCCATGTTTGCCGGCGCATTACTGGATAATCTGAATGCCCATGACGGGATTGAAACCCCTTCAGGAAAAATGAGTCTTCATCGTATTTATAAGGATACCCGTTTCTCCAATGATAAAACGCCGTATAAGACGAAATGGAGCGGCAGTTTCAGACGGGCAACGAAATACCGCAGAGGCGGGTATCATTTCAATATCGAACCCGGCAACAGCTTTATAGCAGGAGGATTCTGGCAACCGGTCCCCGGGGACCTGAAGCGAATCAGGGATGATATCGCTTTTGATGCGACCCCGCTTACAAAAATATTAAAGAGTAAGTCTTTCGTGTCGATGTTTGGAACACTAAAGGGCGAACAGCTGAAAACTGCGCCAAAAGGGTTCGATGCCAATCATGAGGCTATCGGACTGTTGCGTTATAAACAGTTCCTGCTTATAAGACCATTTTCCGACAAGGAAGTCCTGAGTCCCTCTTTTTTAAAAGAGGCAAATCTTACCTTTAAGGCGATGCGAACGTTCTTCGACTATATGAGCGAAGTATTGGTCACTGATAGTAACGGGATGGAGAGATAGGAAGTATCTGTTAACCGGTCATTAGCAATCCCTCACATTTCTTTAATAAACTTCGGATTTCTTTTTCACTCTTATCTGTAACAACTTAAAATCGCCAGTTATGAAAAAGAAACATCTTTTGATCATCCTGATCATTGCTATCTGTGGAAGTATGTTGAGCGGGTGTTATTGTGAACGATATCATACCCATTATTATCATCATTGGCATTAATGGATTTGTAAGACAGCATTTAGTACCGGCCGGAAAATGGCCGGTTTTTTTGTTTACCGGCTACCCGCCCAATAGCCCTCCTATCAACTTTGGCTTTTTGTTTCGGGAAATCCTTTAAAGATTCGCGCAGGAATTAGTCCAGTCTAACCAAATTGACCGATGTATGAGAACACTGTCTATCCTTGTTGTCTTGCAGATCGTGGCCCTGTCTATACTGGGCCAGGGACCGGCCGGCCGGATCAGCGGCAGGGTAGAAGGAACAGGGGGTAAAAAAATGGAAGCAGTGTCGGTCTCCCTTCTGAAAATAAAGGATTCAACTACGGTAAAAGTGGCCATCACCGACAATACCGGCCAATTCACATTTGAAAATATAGCGCCCGGCAAATATGTCCTCTCCTTCTCGCATATAGGATATTCCAGCGGGTATAGTCAGCCTCTGGAGCTTACCGCTTCAAAACCATCCCTGTCGGTCAGTACCATTTTCCTGAAACCGTCCGATGTTGCGCTGGATCAGGTGACTGTGGTCGGAAAACGCCCGCTCATCGAAAACCAGATCGACAAAACGGTTGTGAACGTGGACGCCTCGGCTACCAATAGTGGTCTTACCGCACTGGAAGTATTGGAGAAATCCCCTGGCGTAATGGTCGACAATGATGGGAATATCAGCCTCAAAGGCAAACAAGGGGTCATCATTATGATCGATGGCAAACCCACTTATCTCAGCGCACAGGACCTGACCAACTACCTGAAGAACATGCCGGCGAGCCAGCTCGACCAGATCGAGATCATGACCCAGCCCCCTGCCAAATACGATGCTGCGGGAAACTCGGGGATAATCAACCTGACCACCAGGAAGAACAAAAATAATGGCTTCAACGCATCGCTGACTGCCAGCGCCATCATAGCCAGGTACTTCAAAAGCCCGAATAGCCTGAACTTCAACTGGCGGCAGGGGAAGTTCAATGTCTATGGCAATTATGGATATGCCTGGTGGGAAGGGTTCAACGACGTCCATTCCAACAACAGTCTCCGGGACCATGCCGGTGCTGCCTTTGACAGGTATTCCGTTCAGCATACCTATGGACGATACTCCGACCGGGGGCACACCTTCCGCGCCGGCGTGGATTATTTTGCCGATAAAACGACAACGATCGGCTTTGCGGTCAATGGCACAGTTGATAAACAATGGTTTACTTCTGAGTCTACTACTCAATTCTATGATAGCCTGCACAATTACGTCCAGTATAATGTTGCGCAATCCCTGAATAAGACACCCGAGACGCATGTCGGCTTCAATGGCAACCTTACGCACAAGCTGGATGCGAAAGGCAGTGAACTCTCTGTCGATGCCGATTATATTTTTTATAATACGCCGGGTACGGTCTATTCCAACAATTATCTGTACAATGCCGACAATCTCCCTTCCGATCCCCCCTATTTGCTCAACGGATTGCTTCCCTCGCTGATCGACATTTATAGCATCAAGAGCGACTATAAAAAGGTATTTAAAAATGAGATCACGTTCGAAGCAGGTATCAAGTCCAGTTATGTGAAAACGGACAATAACGCCATCTATACCCTGTATGACAATACGCTGAAAGCCTGGGAATCGGACACAGCCATCAGTAATCACTTTATTTACAAAGAGAACATCAATGCTGCCTATGTCAACTGGCGGCAGACGATCAAAAAATTCTCCCTGCAGATCGGCCTTCGCGCGGAGCAGACCAACACCAATGGCGACCAGACCGTTAAGGATATCCGGTTTAAAAGGAATTATGTCCAGCTATTCCCCACGACCTATCTTACCTATAAGACGAACGACAAAAATACATTCGGAGTGTCTTTTGGCAGGAGGATCGAAAGGCCTTCTTATCAGAGTCTCAATCCATTCCGGTTTCAGCTCGACCGGTATACCTATGACCAGGGAAACCCTGATCTGCTACCGCAGTTCAGCAACAATATCGAAGTCAGTTATAATTATAAGGGGGAACTGAACGTGTCGGCCAACTACACCAGGACCACTGATATCATGAGTGATGCGGTGATCACCTTTAAGGAACCCGGTGACTCGAATTATACTACTTATTCGACCACGCAGAATATTGCTTCGGAGAGGAATATCGGGCTTGCCATCAACTATAGCCGGCAATTCACGAAGAACTGGACGATGAACGTCTTTTTCAATCTATTTGACCACCTGTACAAGGGCGTGGTCGACAGCACCCGCATCGATGTCAGCTATACTTCTTTCAACGCCAGTTTCAATACGCAATACAGCTTCAAAAAAGGATGGACCGGTGAGGTCAGCGGTTTCTATTATGCCCGGGATTATGTCAGCGGGGTAAGGCTTGCCGATGGCCGCGGCATGTTTTCCCTGGGTACATCAAAAAAAGTCCTGAAGGGAAAAGGCTCCGTCAAATTAAATCTGCGCGATCCCTTTTTTCTGATGCACTTTACTTCTCACACTGATCTCAGCAAAGCTCTGACCTACTCTCATAGCATCTGGGACAACCGCAGGATCATTCTGACCATGGTCTATCGCTTTGGCAGAACCACCGGCAACCAGCCCCAGAGAAGGAATGGTGGAGCCAATGACGAGCAGAACAGGGTCGGCGGCAGCGGACAGCAATAGTCGCAGGCTACCCGCAATCCTCGCAACAGAATTCCGGCGCCGCCACCAGCCGGGATGTTCTTAAGATGCGGTGTCTGCCCAGGCCCTGCGACAGTGGCCGCTGGCTATCGACAGGGTAGTCCGGCTTATAGACGTATTGTTCATAACGGGGCATCATTTCAACCGCCAGTACGCTCAACCCGATATCCCCTTTCAGACCGAACTGATCGAGCAGAGCCTTGATCTCACTATTCCCCCAGCCGCCCTGGCCGGTCAATGGTATATCGAGGTTTACTTTGAACTTATTAGCTTCCATTACTGACATCGATCCCCTTTTGGCAAGGAATGTCGCGATCTGGACCTGTTCGTCCGTTTGCCGGTATTCAAGCATTGTCTCCGACAATAAGATATTCCGGTTCTGCTTTGCGTCAGCCTGTTTTACCTGTGCATACAACATACACCAGATCTCCGTTTTGGGCGGTCTGCTGGTCACATTCTTTCCATTGAATACAGCTGCGGCGTATTGGGCGGAGATTACGATTCCCTGGCCATTGCGGTTGACGAGACATTTCAGTGGTGGAGCGGGATGTTGTACGCCATTGACCTTTATCGTAGGCCCGGGTCTTCCTTTGGCAGTTGACCAGATCCTGTCGGTATGGGCGACACATAGTTCGTAGTTATAAAATCCAAACAGTTCCGGGGATTCGTGGTTCAGGTTCTTTGGGAGGGGTAATAGATAATGGACCGGACTTATTTTGATCAATGGCTGATCGGGGTCGGGGGTTTCTGCGATCATCAATTGTCTGTCATCGAGACCGGCATTGTCATTGCCCTGGTCTTTGGTGATGACGCGTATCAGTTCGGGGCCACTGGGCAATGGAGGGTCGTCTTGTTTTACCGATAGCTGATCCGGGCTCGGGAAACTTAACAGGGGATCCGGGGCATAGGTAAGCACCCGGGCAAAATAGGCGTCGTTGGGATCTTCGACAGGCTCTTCGAATTCGAACCACAAATTGCGTTCTCTTACGGCAGTCTCGGCATAGTTCTCGTCATGCCGGAAAGGAGAAAGTGCGATGCCCGCGGCCACCACTTTAGGAACCTGTTTGGGAGCAACCGTCGTGGGCAGCATGACGTCTGAGGTAATAACCTGTTGTTTTGCGGAGGCTGCTTTTACGCTTGCTATGAATTGCGGCGTCAGCGTATAATTCAGGTCGATGGTATTGGGAAAGGGGTTTGCAGCGGTAGAAGGTTTAGTCACATCTTTCTTTGGCTCAACTGCATCGATAAATACAATGCGGGTATAATTCCTATCAGGATTGGTGATGGCCAGGCGACTGGCTGTTTTTTTTAGCTCTATGGAACCGACCACCTCATTTTCCAGCGTGGCTGCCTCGCCGGTAAACTGCTTCTGCCGGGAGACCTGGATCCCGGCATCGGAAAGACCGTCCCATGTCCAGTCGCGGTTGACTTCAAATGATAATACACAGATCCAGTGATTGAACAATTCAGCTGTAGTGGCGAAGCTGAGGGATGAATTATCGGGCGCCAGTGTATGCCGGATGCGGTTGCTGCATCCAAAATGAATGCGTTCGCCTGGTTTTCCGACCAGGGATAAGCCGGTGCAGCCCAGGTCGAGCTGCGCCGCCAGTCTTTGTACCGCGGTTGCCTGATCCGCCTCTTTTCCTGCAACGGTCTCGGAGACAAGGGTA
>DATJJA010000104.1:0-5893 GCA_035492595.1 Puia sp. | reverse complement strand
TATGAACCTGATCGAAGAACTCAAATGGCGCGGCATGATCCAGGACATCATGCCTGGCACCGAAGAACAACTAGCCAAAGAAATGACCTCCGGTTACATCGGCTTCGACCCCACGTCCGACAGCCTGCACATCGGAAGTCTGGTCCCAATTCTCTTATTAGTGCATTTACAAAAGGCTGGGCATAAACCATTTGCGCTGGTCGGCGGAGCTACCGGCATGGTCGGCGACCCCAGCGGGAAAAGCGAAGAAAGAAACCTTCTCAGCGAAGAGGTCCTCGCCCATAACCTGGCAGGTGTAAAAAAACAGCTGGAGAAATTTCTGAACTTCGACCCCAGCCTCCCCAATAAGGCTGAAATGGTCAACAACTACGACTGGTTCCGGAATATGAGTTTCCTCGATTTCATCCGGGATGTAGGCAAACACATTACAGTCAACTATATGTCCGCCAAGGACAGCGTTAAGAAACGCCTCGAGGGCGAGAACGGCATGAGCTTTACCGAATTCACTTACCAGCTCGTCCAGGGTTATGACTTTTACTGGCTCTATAAGAATAAGAATTGCAAGCTCCAGATGGGCGGCAGTGACCAGTGGGGAAATATCACCACCGGTACCGAACTGATCCGCCGTAAAGCCGGCGGCGAAGCCTTTGCCTTTACCTGTCCACTCCTGACTAAGGCGGACGGCGGTAAGTTTGGCAAGACGGAGAAAGGCAACGTCTGGCTCGACCCGGGAAAAACCACCCCTTACGCGTTCTATCAGTTCTGGATCAATGCTACCGATACCGACGCCGAAAAATGGATAAAGATCTTTACTTTCCTTTCGCCGGAAGAGATCACCGATCTTCAGCAACAGCACAATTCGGCGCCCGAAGCCAGACAATTACAAAAGGCTCTGGCAAAGGCCGTGACTACTTTTGTCCATGGAGAAGAAGGCTATAAGGCGGCTCTCGCCGACACCGAGAAAATGTTTGCCGACCAGTCGGCGCCTGTTGAGTCCCTGAAAGTAGAATACTTCGAAACCCTGCAAGGCGTTTCACGTTTCGGGTATGCCCTTTCCCGCATCAATGAGGGTGTCGATGTAGTCAGCTTCCTGGCAGAAACAGGCATTTTCTCCAGCAAGGGCGATGCCCGCAAGCTGATCCAGGGCGGAGGCGTCAGCATCAACCGGAAAAAAGTAGAAGATATAAAGCTGGTTATCGACCAGTCGATTCTCCTGCAAAACAAGTACATCCTTGTTCAAAGAGGTAAATCAAATCACTACCTGGTAACAATAGCCTAAAAGATCCTGCCGTGCGGCGCCCTCTGATCCGGCACGCCGCAGCGCCCGGCCACAGCCCGCTCTACGATAGTAGCGCGGGCTGTGTTTTATAAGTCTTCAGCACAAACTCTCCAAACAACGTGTTCGCCCACGCAAACCAGGGACGTGAAAACTTATTCACATCATCCTTATGGAAAGACTCATGCATAAACCCCTTCCCGGCATGGCTATTCTGCAGCAGCTTCAGACAGAAAGCTACTTCCTGCGAATCATGGCTGGTAAGACCGCGGATAATAATACTCAGCGGCCAGATCATATTTAACCCGGCATGAGGACCACCGATCCCCTCCCCGGCCTTTCCTTTAAAGTAAAAGGGATTGTTTTCGCTAAGCAACATCCTGCGCGTATTCTGGTAAACGGTATACCCCCGCTTTTCAGGATGCAGAACAGAGAGATCCCCCGAATAATGCGGGGATTGCAGATATGGCAACGCCAGCAGACTGGGCACATTGGCATCATCCATAAAAGTATGGTTGCCAAACCCATCGGCTTCGTACGCGAAAACCTCACCATAGATTGGATGGCTGACGATCGCATGTTCAAGGAGGGCGTTGTTCACATCGTTCTCCAGGGCAAACGCAAGCCCATCCAGGTCTTTCCCGATAGACAACGCCTGCAGCATCGTTCGCAGATTACGCAGACTGCTCAGCGCAAACAGGTTGGATGGGATAAGGAATGGATAGATCGTAGCATCATCACTGGGACGGAACATGGAGTGGATCAACCCCACTTTCTTCGTCGGATATCCATACCCGTGCAAAGGAACGCTGTCCGTAGCAAAGCTGGTCTTTCGTTGGAAGCTATAAGGGCCGTCGTTCTCTTTCCGTTGTTGTGTTTTAAAGGTCTCCAATACCGTCTTCATGGCCGCCAGCCACTGTTCATTAAATGGAGACTTGTCCCCCGTGATCTGCCAGTAACCATGGGCAAGACGGATGGGATAACAAAGACTGTCGATCTCCCATTTACGCTCGTGTACGCCCGGCTTCATATCGGTCAGGTCCGTAGCCTTCCACTCGCTTATCTTCGATTCGTCTTTATAGAACGCATTGGCGTATGGATCCTTCAGGATACATTTTGCCTGACGATGGATGACACCCCTGATCAGCTGTTGCAGGTCCTTATCGTCTTTGCAAAGGCTGAGATAAGGCCAGACCTGTGCGCTGCTATCCCTCAGCCACATCGCGTCGATATCCCCCGTGATCACATAGGTGTCGGGCTTGCCGCCGGCCAGCTCAAAATCTACCGTTGTATCTAATGTATTGGGGAAACAATTCTCGAATAACCAGCCGATCTCTTTATTGCCGATATTCTGCCGTACTTCGCGGACGATCTTTTCTACGGCCTGACTTTTAAACTTCCTTTTGGCTTCCGCTATCCGGACCACCGGGAACTCCGTGCCCATAGCACCCACATTTTCCGCTCCACCCACGACGCCGGCCCCCCCAGGGTCCGCCCCATTACCGGGCCCGGCCGTACCACCCGCCGCTGCCGCCACAACACTTCCCCCGGCCAACACTCCGGCGGAGGCTAATACGCTTTGCTGAAGAAATTTCCTGCGTTGCATATGGTCAAACAAATTTGAATTGCGATAAAAAATTCTGGTGAAAGCGCAATCTACTATATTTTGCTTTTAGCAACGACTTCCCTCTCCCAATTCCCTTTAAATAGGTAAAAAACTACGATCCCGCATGCCGCCAGGAACAATCCCAGCAGAGCCGCCAGACCCGTCGAGTATAATACGAACAACCAGATAGCGACTGAAAGAATCACAGGTAAAGGATACAGCCACATCTTGAACGGCAGATTTACCGTCCCGTTCCTTTTACGCAGCAGCACGACACCTATCGCCTGCGCCACGAACTGCACCAGGATCCGCATAGCCAGTATCGCGTTGATCGCGTCCTGTAACCTGAGCAGCAGGCTAAAAATAAATCCCAGTCCCCCTACAAACAAAAGTGAGACATAGGGAAAATCCTTCCGGGGATGCAGCCGGGCAAATATTGGGAAAAAGTTACCATCGGCAGCCGCGGCATAAGGTACCCTCGAATAACCCAGGACTACCGCAAACAGCGAGGCAAAGGCGATCCATAGGACCAGCATTGTCGCAACCTGGGCCGTATGCGCACCATAGATCTTTTCCATGAACAGGCTCACCACGAACTTTGAATGCATGGCCTCCTGCCAGGGAATCACGCCGACGACGCTCAGGTTCATACAGAGATACAATGCCGCTATACAAAAGATGGAAATAAAAATACTTCGGGGAATATTGCGCCCGGGATTCTTGATCTCACCGCCGAGATGACAAACATTGTAGTAACCCAGGTAGCTATAGATGGTCTTTACTGACGCCTGCCCCAGCAGGAGTGCAAACGCCCCGCTGAACATCGACTGCCCCCCCGCAGGCAGACAAGTATAACTCACCTGCCGGTGCGTAAAACCGCTGATGATGATCCATAGGATAATAATGATCACCCCTGCCCAGAGGAATACCGCCATCTTCCCGATAGTCCGGATATTCCGGTACAGAAGGGCCGTAATGATCATCACCAGTACCCCGGAGACAACCTTCTCCCACCAAAAACCCAGCGGCATGAGGTAATTGAAGTACTGGGCAAACCCGATGGCCCCGGAAGCTACTACCATGGAGGATTGCAGACAGGTCTGCCACACAAAAAGAAAGGACATGAGCCGGCCGCCCCTGGGACCATACGCTTCTTTCAAAAAATTATAGCTGCCGCCGGCCAGCGGATAGGCCGTGCCCAGCTCGCTCCAGATCATCCCGTCAATAACTGCTATAAACGCTCCAAATACCCAGGCCCATAAAAAAAGGTTGCTCCCGACAATGCTGATGACAATGGACAACGTCACAAAAGGCCCGATGCCCACCATGTCGATCATGTTGATGGAAGTCGCCTGTAATAAACTGATTTCTCTCTTCATTGAATAATTGTCCCTAAAGGGAACTGACGACAAATATCGGCGAATCCATCGATACTTTTAAATACTTTAATAAATCTACCAGCCCCGGCAGCGCACTGCCCCACTCCACCTTTACACCTTCGCAAACTCCCCTATGGCCTTGATCAGCCGGTCCAGGTCGTTCGTCGTCGTATACACATTCGGCGTCACCCTTACACCATGAATATTCTCCCAGTTGATATTCGTCACATGGATCTTATGCTCATTGAAAAGGAAATTATCCAGTTCTCCCGGCGTCTTCCCTTCAATCCCGATCACGCCTATCGCACACCCAAAACCCGGCTTCATAGATGTATACAGCTTCACTTTGGGGATATCCTTCACCGCACTCATCCAGTAATTCTTCAGGTAGAACAATCGCTGTTCCTTTCGCGCCGGCCCGATCATATCATGAAATCCAATGGCTTTTCCTATAGCCTGTTCGATAAAAAAAGGCCTTGTACCAAGGTTCTCGAACTTGCGGATATTGTCGACCTTCGGATCAGGAGCCGCAAATAACGGGTACAGCGCCGCGATCTTCTCTTTCTTCACATACAGCATGCCGGTCCCGATACAGGCAGCGAGCCACTTATGCAGGCTGGTCCCGAAATAATCCGCTCCAAGGGAAGGGATAGTATAGTCGAAATGAGCAAAGGAATGCGCTCCGTCCACCAGCACTTCTATCCCCCTGGCATGAGCAGCATCCGCGATCTTCCTGACCGGCACGATCTGTCCCGTCCAGTTATAAACATGGGTGACATGTACCAGCTTTGTCCTGGATGTAAAGGCCTTGATATACTGGTTGGCTAAATAGTCATTGTCTTCGCTGGGCAGTTCGATATTCACCCATATAAGCCTGACCCCATCCCTGAGCTCTCTTTGCTTCCAGGCGTTGACACAATTCGGGTAGTCAAACTTGCTGACAACCACTTCGTCCCCCGCTTTCAGCGGCAGCCCAAAGATCACCGTCTCCAGCGCTTCGGATGCGTTCCGGTGGATAGCGACCTCCTCCGGCGAGCACCCCGATATCCGGGCCAGATCCTTGCGCAGCGGCTCCCGTCCCTGATCGAGTATACGCCACATATAGTAACTGGGACCCTCATTGGAAAGATCATAATATCTTTTCATGGCTTCCTGTACCACTTTGGGAGAGGGAGACACCCCCCCGTTATTCAGGTTGATCAGCTCCGGCGAGACCGTAAAGGACTGCTGCACATAATACCAGAAATCCTCGTCTTCCGCCACCTGAGCGGCTGGCCTGTGTTCCGCCTGCAGCAGCGCCTTATCCAGGTTGCGGCTCCAGGCCGGACGGGTCAGGGAAGAAAGAACAGCAGTAGCGGAAAATGTCCCCAACGCATCCAGGAACTTGCGACGATTATAAGCAGCCATAATTGTAGTTGGTTTGACTACAAGATAAGCAAAAAATCGCTCCCCGCTCACGCCGCTTCACCCCACTCAACCATCATTTAAATTGTATCTTTACCCCCTCATGAAGTATTACATCATTGCGGGCGAGCCGTCCGGCGACCTTCACGGCAGCAATCTCATCAAACAGCTAAAAAAACAAGACCCCTCGACCGACATCCGCTGTTGGGGCGGCGACCTGATGCAGCA
>DATJJA010000103.1:0-8716 GCA_035492595.1 Puia sp. | reverse complement strand
CAGATCCTGCCCTGTTGTAGTGGGAATATAGGTATACTGCTGCTCATTGGAGATATCGGCAGAAAAAGAAGATCGGATGGTCAGATCCTTTATCGGAGTGACGCTGATATAGTTGCTGGTCAGCAGCCTGTTCAGGTACTCGTTGTTCTTGATATAAAGGCTCCGCAGGGGATTGTACTGGTCCTGGTTATCGATACCGCCCCATTTCAGGGTATATAATCCCGCTGTGTCTATCGGCAGCAACGGATTGGCAGCGACTGCCGTAGGGAAGATGCTGCCGTCTACAACATCAGTAATGCTATGCGTAAAGGTGGTATAAGTCCCGACCTTCAGCCAGGACTTGACGTTCTGGTCGATATTGATACGGGCTCCCATCCGCTTGTAGTCCGCTCCAGGGATCAAACCCTTCTGGTCGGTATAATTCAGGCTCAGGTAGTAGGTACCCTTGTCCGATCCGCCGGAAAAATCCAGCGTATGGTTCTGCGCCATTCCGTTCTGCGAGACGGCGTCCAGCCAGTCATAGGATTTGCCTGAACGAAAGGTCTGTTGTTCGTATGGTGCGAACACCGCGGTAGAAGTGTCGCTGGTGATCTGGTTGAGGTAGGCCTGACGATCGGCCCCGGGATTCTGCCGGATATACTCGTTGGCATATGCATCAGCCCGGAGATTGTAGATCTGTTGGGCGTTCATGAACTTCATCTTCCGCTCGTATTCCGACCAGCTGATCCAGCTGTTGTAATGGACGAGGCCGGTATTCTTCTTTCCCTTCTTGGTGCTCACCAATACGACACCGTTCGCACCGCGCGATCCGTACAACGCCGTGGCGGAAGCGTCTTTCAACACTTCCATGGAAGCGATGTCGTCTGGGTTCAGCGCATTCAGATTGTCGCCGACGATGACGCCGTCCACGACAAAGATGGGGCTGGTCCCATAGCTCAGTGAGTTGTTACCCCTCACCTTGATGGACGCCGCCGTCCCGGGCTGCGCACTGTTGGTGACATAAACACCGGCCACCTTTCCCTGGATCGCCGTACCGATATCCGACGTAGGGGTCATACCGATGGTTTTGGCATCCACGGTGGCGACAGAACCCGTCAGATCGTGCCGCTTGACCACGGCGCCAACGACGATGATCTCATCCATGTTGGAGATGGCATTGGTTTCGAGGTCGATGGTGACCGCCGTCTTGTTCCCGACATTGACCTCGATGTCCGAATAACCCAGCGCATGGACGATGAGTACGGCGTTGGGCGAAGGGACTGTAATGGTAAAATCACCCGAGATGTTAGCCGTAACAATGTTCTTTGGATCCGATTTCAGCGTGATCTGCACGCCGGGAATGGATTGGCCGGTACTTTTCTCCCGAACCTTTCCCTGAATGGTCAGACCCTGGGTCTGACCCTGCGCATGGACCAGACAGGTGCATGCACAAAGCAGTAGTAAGAATAGATACTTTGTCATATGGAAGCTTTAGAAAGTTTAATAACCGCACCGCCCCCGGAAGCGAGGTGCAGCTTTATTTTGGTGTTTTGGTTTACTGTTTTTGTTTCGCTGTTATACGATTCTGCATTCTTGTCGGCGTCCGGGCCGTCTTTAAGGATTTCAGCCCGGTAGCTGCCCCGGGGCAGAAAGGAAAGATCGATGGTCATATCTCTTCCCGTCCAGTTCGTCATGGCTCCTACATACCAGCTATCTCCCTTGCGTTTGGCCAGGACGGCATACTCCGATAGTTTTGCCTCCAAAACTTTTGTATCGTCGAACGTTACCGGCACCGCCGATAAAAAGGCCATGATATCTTTATACTTGCGATATTCTTCCGGAGAATCACTCAGCACCGCCAGGTATTGATCGAAGAGAATAAAAAGGGCCAGCTCATGACAGCGGGTACCCATTGTAGCAGGCAGTCCTTTTGAGATCGGTACAAAGGCAGCCTTGCTCCGGTTGCGCATGGAACCAGGTGTATAGTCCAGGTCTCCGCTGAGCATCCGGATAAAAGGGATCTGTAAATGATACATCGGGTTGGAGGTCGTATCCCATTTGCTGCACTCCTCTCCTCTTACAGCTTCAAAATTGATGACATTGGGATAGGTACGCTGCAGACCCGTAGGCTTGGGCGATCCGTGAAGATCGACCAGCAGGTGCCATTTGGCCGCGGCCGCGGCGATCTGTTCCTGCTGGCGGATGATCTCCTGGTCGTCCCGGTCGAAGAAATCGACTTTGATACCGCGTAACCCCCATTTCCCAAAGGTCTCCATATAGTGGTCCAGGTTGCCCATCAGGGAAGTGGCATTGCACCATACCATTATCCCCACCTTTTTTTTCTGCCCATACTCTACCAGCTCCTTTATATCCACCCGCTGCGGGGTGTCTAAATGATAGAAATTACTCCAGCCGGCATCGATCAGCGTGTATTCCAGTCCATGATCGGCAGCAAAGTCGATATAGTGTTCGTATAGGCGTGTACTCCTGTTCTCCATCCCGGTAGGGAAACCCGCGTCCTTTACGATCGCATCATGCCACCATTCCCAGTCGCATTTACCCGGTTTGATCCAGGAGACATCACTGATCAATGACGGCGTGGCGAGCTTATAGATCAATTGATTGGTCAGTAGATTCCTGTCGTCATCCGACAGGATGATCACCCGCCAGGGAAAATTCCTGCTGCCCGCAGTTCGCGCGATATAATCCTCCCTCTCATTGACCTTTGTAGACATGCCCCAGTCACCGCCATACGGGGTTTCCTTTTTTGGATAGGCAGCCCAGAACCCATGAAATCCATCTTTATAATGCTTCAGGAACATCCCCGGATAATCACGCACATCGGATTCGGCTACCACTACTTTCAGGCCCTTGTTGCTAAATAAAGCCGGCACAATGATATTGTCCGTATCGGCCACTTCAGAGACACTGTTGTAAGCTGTATATGGCAATTCCCACGATGTGATCTTTGGCGTTACCGAAAGCAGTGCGCTATAATTGTCCTTTAGTACAACATTCGCCTCTTCTGCGTTGACCGTTACCGCCGAAGGGAATGACGTGACCCACCGATAGCTCACACCTTCATTATAGACTCTGAAAACGAGAGAATAATGGTGGTCAAAATCCATCCTCATTTCTTTATACTCATCCGCCAACCGGTCGAATTTCCCATAGAGCGGAGTGATAGATGAGCTGACACTATCCCTGCTTATCTTTTGGATCACAGCCTGATGTCCCAGCACATTGCCGTCGACGGTCATCGAGACCGGAGATGGCTGGACAATTTCCCGTCCTTCATACCAGACACTGTATTTTACATCATCGCCGACGGTGACACGGACCTCCGTCTTTTTATCATTGGAAACCAGCGTAACGGCCTGCTCCGACCGCGTAAGCTCAAAGACGGCGCTTTCGCAATCGTTGTACAGATCGAAGCTGACGCCCTGGGTCATTAAATATTCACCGCTCAGCTGCTGTCCTTCATACGCTGACAAACGACTATAGGAACCCTTGTTCAGCTCTTTGAATACGTATTGTGCATTGGGGTCTAAACCTTTCAAACGAAGGACCACCCTGTTCCCGGCAATGCTTTTTTTGATCTGGTAAGCAAACACTACAGCCCTGGTCCTGTCTTCGCTGACATAGCTCAGCGCAGCCCGGTCGCCATTGTAAACTGCCGGGTCCCCCGCATAGGGTGACAACAAACGATACAGGTCGCCATGTAAGACTACATCTCTGATCTCTTTATACGTTTGAATGGCGTTCCTGGAAAATTTCCTGTCCGCATCCGTCATCTGGTTCGGCTGAAGGTCCATACCCAGCTTTCCCGCCATCGCCACGTCGAACCGGAATTTCAGCGACTCCGTCCTGGCAGTGATGCCATTGGGGATATTTGAGACATGTGCCGCCAGACCCACGGAAGGGAAAAAATATTCCAGTCCCCATTGGATACGCACCCTGTCTGCGGCATCGGTATTGTCGCTGGGCCAGTATTCCTGAAAATAGGGCATCGTAGCATAGTCGATACGACCGCCGCCGCCCGAACAGACCATCAGTGTTACGTCAGGGAACTTCTTCCGCAGGCGATCCATGATCTGCAGCAAGGCACGCGGGTAATCGATAAAAAGATGCGTTTGTTTATCCTTTCCCAGATAATGAGAGCCGGGATTGGTGATGTATCGGTTGCAGTCCCATTTGATATAGCTGATGCCTTTGTTTTCGCTAAGAAGCCGGTCAATGCTGGAATAGACATACTCTACCACCTGCGGGTTGGACAGATCGAGGATCAGCTGATTGCGTTGCAGATCAAGGTCTCTGTTAACGGCGCTGATCGCCCAGTCGGGATGTTTTTCGTAGAGCTCGCTTTTGGGATTGACCATTTCAGGCTCGATCCAGATGCCGAACTTCAAATGGTTCTCCTCGCAGGTCCGGACAAGCCAGGGAATGCCATGCGGTAGTTTCTTTGTATTGACCTGCCAGTCACCCAGCCCGGCGTCGTCGTTGTTGCGGGGATATTTATTCCCGAACCAGCCGTCGTCCAGCAGGAAAAGCTCAAAGCCCATTTCACCGGCAGACCGGATGATCGTCCCCAGCTTTTCTTCATTGAAGTCGAAATAAGTAGCTTCCCAATTATTGAGCAGGACATCCCTGGACCCATATCCGTCACGGATGCCATATTTTCGGGCCCAGCGGTGAAAATGCCGGGTGATGGCGCCGGCTCCTTCCGGGCTGTAGGTATATAAAAGGTCGGGGGTACGGAAAACAGTGCCGGCAGGAAGGGTATATTGCGACCCATAAGGGTTCATGCCACAGAGGACATTTAGTTTTTGCTGGTCGTCCACGTCGAACTTCAGTTGCCAGTTCCCGGGCCAGGCAAGTGTTGCGCCGATGACCTCTCCGTTGTCTTCCTGCAATTTTCCATTCAGCGACAATAAGAAAGATGGGTTACTGCTTTGATTGACACGAACCCCCAGTTTCGAGTCGATGATCTTTTCCCCCTGGTGCAGTTGGGTCTCGACCAGATTGAATTCATTGGCCCAGTTGCCATAATAATAAGTCAGATAATAGGCGGGAGAATAAAAAGAAAGGCTGGCAGAAGCAAAATCATATAAGGTGACGGAACCGTTTTCCTGGTGTTGTATTTCCGCCCATTGCCGGACCACATCCTCATTGACATATGCCTTATAAAAGAGGGTGACGGCCACAGGATAATAGCTGTCCTTCAAATGAATGGTCGTCAGTACGATGCTGTCCCCCAAACGTGTCACCGAGTGATCGGCATACACCAGCCGGCTCGTCAGGTTGCCATCGCTATGTGTCAGCCGCAGTGCAACTTCCCGGCCTTCCTGCCCCATGCCATACGAAGAATAGACCGTTTCGCTGAGACCAGATATCTGCGGCGTTATCCCGGTCGGACGCTGGCGGCCATAATAGACCTGTTTTAGTTGATTTTCCTTGTTTACGGTGAGCAACAGGAGGTTGTTGCGGGTTTCGATCCGTATGACCGGAAGGGTCTGAGAGAAAGCAGTAGTGATAGTCGAGAGTGCTAACAACAATACACTGACAAGTGATCCTGGCATTACAATCGCTTTATTACCCGTCAAAGCTCGCTAGACTTCGAAAAAGAAAGAATAGTATTTCTTACGAAAAAGATGGATTATTTTCTGGTTTTCTTAATTTGCATCAAATTCCTTGTGACTGTGCAAAAAACCAAACACCGCAAACGCCAGGGTTTCGATGGTCAACGGTTGATCGTTCTGCCGAAGAAGATCATGACCGACTTCCTGACCCTTGACCCGGTGACAAAACAGATCTTCATTACAGATATCGGGTACTATCCCAGGGCTAAGTTTCACTATGTCGACCGCCCCGGCGGCAGCAGCCAGCATATCATAATTTATAACGTGGAAGGCAGCGGATGGATAGAGACCAGCAGGAAAAGAGTAGCTGTTGCCCCCTCCCAGTTCATCGTCATTCCCGCAGGCACGCCGCACAAATATGCAGCCAACGAAGACGACCCATGGACTATCTACTGGTTCCATTTCAAAGGAGAGCTGGCCGCCTATATCATCGAACTGATCCAGCAGAACGCAAAGAACTACAAACCGGACCTCTCATACAATGAGAACAGGATCAAATTATTTGAAGAAATGTATGCCAACCTGGAAAAGGGTTATAGCAGCGACAACCTGCGTTATGTCAACATGATCTTTTACCATTTCCTTTCTTCGCTACTATACGAGGACAAGTTCAACTCCACAGAAAAGAAAAAAGAAACCGACGTCATCGCGCTGACGGTCGATCTGATGCAGAAAAAGATCCAGACCGTAATAAGTCTCCAGGAACTGGCGGCTTTCGCCGGTCTATCCGTTTCTCATTTCTCGGCTGTCTTCCGGGAGCGGACCGGCTATTCCCCTATTGAATATTTCAATCACCTGAAGATCCAGAAGGCCTGTCAATATCTTTTATTTACCGGTATGACGGTGAAAGAGGCTGCCGTCAGCCTGGGCATTGACGATCAGTATTATTTTTCCCGGATGTTCTCGAAGTTGATGGGATTGTCACCCGTGGAGTATCGCAAGCGGAATAAGACGGTGAAATGATCATTTCACCCGCTGCTTGTATATTAGGATATCCTTCAATAAATTTTTGTCTTTTTTATTGAATGCCTGCAGTTCTGAAACAATGAGAGGATTCTCTCCTATCCTGTCAGCTACTATCTCATAAGCAATATCCCGCACCGTATCGGGTATGTCCGGGTTTTTGCCGACCTGGTTTTTCAGCACTTGCAGAAATAATTCTCTGTTCCTTTCATTCGTTTCTTCTTCATAGATCTTTTTTATCTCTCCCTCCAGCTGCCGACGGTCTGCTATGGCGGCAAAGTAGAAGCTCAAACAGTTCACCGGATCCTTGCCGGTCTTCCATCCCTTCAGCAGCATGGCTTGTGCGGCAGCAGGATCTTCGAGCTTACTCCACATGATCAGCGATGCCCGCGTGTAGTCAAACCTGGCCAGGTAATGTTCAACTACCTTTTCAAACCAGGGGCGCGCTTCCTTTCGCTTTCCGATGGACAAATAAAGATCACCCACCTTCTCGTTCCTTCCCATCTCTTTATATAGCTGGATGGCTTCCAGCGGCATCTGCCCTTTTTCATAACAAGCGGCAGCCTTTTCCTTATCGTTGAGATATTTCAGGTGGATAGAAGCGGCTTCCGCATAGAACCCACCCTTTTCCAGCGCACCGGCGCCGAAAGCATAGTCCTTCAGCAACCGCAGGTATACAAAAGCCGCCTGCCGGTAATCCCTATTTAACATCAACTTATTGGCCGCGCTCCGGTACTCCTGGCTCAACAGGTTCAGATGATCCCTTCCCAACCTCACCGATCCGCCTGCACTGCCTGACTGGCGGCCAAAAGAGGATAAGTTTCCCCACAATTCCGAAAGCGTATAAGAGCCGGAACCGCTGCCCCTGGACAGACCTTCGTTATCGATCGGGATAGCATATTTCAATGCCTTCCCCGGATCTTTTTTGAAAAGCTCCAGCAGTTTGTCTACTTCCCGGTTGTTGCGTTCTTCCAGGTCATCAAGGCTGGCCTGCAGCCTGTCCAGCCACCTGCTCCGCAGTTTCGCAGTCACCCGGGTCATGGCCCGGTCAAACCATCCCTGCATAGACGGGTCTTCCGCCCGATGCCGCCTGCCCAACAAGGATCGCAGCAGACTCAGCTTTACTTTTTCCCACGTCGACAGGCTACGGGTATCGGATATCTTTCCCGGGAACATTTCCTGCTCCATGTTCTCCAGCACTTCCTCGTAAGGAAGGGATTGTTTATAAAAAGCAAAGACACGGGAGGGAGCAAGCACTGTCTCTTCAGGAGTAATGATGGTCCGGCCGGTCATATGGGGATACACAAGCAGGTCCTTCCACCGGATAGGTTCCGGTAATTCGACCCAGCCCGTCTCAGGGTGAAACAAATGCGGCTTGTCGCTGAATATCTTTTCCATCTCTTCAAGGGATAACTGCGGATAGAGCTGGCAGTTCTCCGGAAGGAATAGTTTCTTCTGTATGCCTTGAAAATACACATTGCTGCCGATGTCCGCCGGCCATATCCCATCCACGCGCGGTACCAGCAAACAGCCCCAAATAGTGTTGGCCGTCGTCCCTGGCACCGGATAAGCGTCTATATCCTCCAGTGACAGGTACATCTGCTGTACCTGCTGCAGCCAGCCGGCTACATGGCTGCCGCGTACCAGTATCCCACCCCGGGGACCAACGTTTTTATGATATGGTCTGACGGTCAGCTCCAATGCCATTTCAGGATCTGTTGTATGAAAGATCGGATATTTTCCTGGTAAAAGTCCTGGGTACTCATCTTTATTAAGGACTGTTTTGACGAAATCGGGTAATAATAAATATTCCCCGCAAAATGTTTGTCAGTCGCAGCGGCCAGGGACGCATCCAGCACAGCCGGAATATATACCGGGCAAAGCCCTTGTAAAATGATCATCCCCGCCCGGTGAACCCTTATCCTGCCCCCTCCCGGAAAAGTAAATTCATTCCGGGTAACATCCCAGTCAGCTGTGACAGCAGCCTCGCGGGATTCACGGGCAGCAGACAGCAGTTGTATATGTCCCGCTTTGCTCAGCACAAGTTCATGTTTGTTGAATACAAGATTACCCTGCTGGTTGATATAGATATTGTGAATATTTTTCAACACTGACAAGGTAAGAGAAAGGCCGGC
>DATJJA010000102.1:0-5835 GCA_035492595.1 Puia sp. | reverse complement strand
GAAGACCGGCCGGACCATTTTAATAGAAAGGATCTCGCTCCTGTTAAAAGACGGGTATGCCGTAGAGGTCCAGATGTTCAGCGGCGGCAGAAAGTTCACCAACAGTTCGGCGCCTGTCACCATCAGCACGCGCAGGTTCGCACACACTGATTTTCTTGTCAATGTAAAGGATGATAAAGAATATGTAAAATTACAGGAGGTTTTGTCGTATGATGCCTTCAATTCATTTTACCCCGATGACAGCCTGATCTGGCTGACCCATTTGCACCAGGCGGATACACTGGCCAAGAATGTTGGCGTCAACAGCGTTCTCGATCTGCGGCTATATACGGATGCGCTGGGGACATTTGGCAACACCCCGAATGGTATCGTCCAGACCGATGCAAGGTTCAGGCAATATCTGCACAGGCTGAATGTTAAGAATACCGGGCTATTTCTGGGGCAATATCTGAAACTCAACTTCAATGCCAGCAAATTCGATAAAGCCCAGAGTTACGTGGACACCAGCCATTTTTCGCGAACGGCCTTGATACAGAAGGCCTTTATCAATGCAGAGTTCGCCTATAATATCCTGAACGTATGGCTTGAGAAAAAATCGGTAAGCATATTTTATTGGGATATCGGGGGTGGCATCGGCGTGACAAACCTGGCGACCGTTAAGGATACCAGCTATGTCACGACCCAGAATCTATACTCCGAGGCGGGGGTCAACCTGCGTTCCAGCTCCAATGTCGGCATGGACCTCTATGGCAGGACCACTTTACAATACAGCCCACAAACTTCTTTCCATGACCAGGCCGGCGCCCTCTGGTTCTTCCGGCTTGGCGGGGAAGTATACTGGAATCCGTTTGGTGATCAGGCCAACCGGATCTTCTCCCGGATCAATTATACATTCTGTACCACCAACGCCGAGAAGAAGAACCAGTTCTTTCAGTTTCAGTTCGGATATTCCGTATTGCTGAGCAAACTCATCGGCGGCTAAGTGACATGATCCGGACGGGGCATGAGATTTTCTGTCACTACCCGAAAAGAGATCTATGCAACAGCCCAAACTCACCATTTCCAGCCCTGAATTCATCGAAGGCGGGCTCATCCCCATAAAATTCACCTGTAAAGGCGAAGGCTTCAATCCTGCCCTGGTCATCGACGGTGTCCCTGAAGGCACTCAAAGCATGGTGCTGATCATGGAAGATCCGGATACCGCTCAGGGGACGTTCACACACTGGGTGGTCTTCGACATCCAGCCCGCAGGCAGCATTAGCGAGAACAGCGGTCAGGGCGTCAGCGGGATCAACGGCCGCGGGGAAATGGGATATACTCCCCCATGTCCGCCATCGGGTATTCATCGGTATTACTTCCATGTGTTTGCGCTGGACCGGGGACTCGACTTGCGCCCGGGGTCTGATAGGGCTGCGGTGGAAGAGGCGATGGAGCCTCATATCCTTGCAAGCGGGACGCTGATGGGGCGGTTTGGCGTGGCCGTAGACAGCCCTGGGGCCCGCACAGGTGACGCCGCCACCGGGGAGACTGCGATTGCCGCAGCCGCCACTGCGGAGTCCGCGGCCGGCGGCGCAGCGACCGGGAAGACCGCGGCCGGCGGGGCTGCGACCGAAGGCTATCACGAAGCCCGGACTACAGTCGACGAAAGCGGAGCCGGGGCCTGGACGACGGATAAGAAGGTGCAGCACTAAATTCTATTTGTTCCGCGCCCATCGGGATCTTCTATTCCGCTCGCAGGCTCTTCACGGGATTGGCCATGGCCGCACGGATAGTCTGAAAGCCGATGGTGGCCAGCGCCAGGAACAGCGCCGCGGCCCCGGATATGGCCAGCACCCATGCATTCAGCGGGGTCCTGTAGGTAAAATGCTGCAGGAAGGACTGCATAAACAGCCAGGCCAGCGGGGAAGCGATGACGATAGCGATCAGGATCAGACGCACAAAATCCCTGACCAGCAAGGAAACGATAGCGGGTATGCCCGAACCCAATACCTTCCGGACCCCGATCTCCCGGGTCCTGTTCTCCGCCATTAAAGTGGCCAGGCCAAGCAATCCCATGCAGGAGACGAAGATGGCGATGAACGTGAACGTATTGACAAGCATCGCCGTATTTCGGATCTGCTCGAACTTGGTAGCATAATCCTTATCAGCGAACTGCAGATCGGTAATGTACTCAGGATTGTATTTCTTCAGGATGGCTTCAGCCTCCCGGGCATTCTGAATAAATGGGCGGTTCGGGCTGAGGCGAATGCTGATATAACGGGCGTTTGCGGCGCCCTTTATCAACAGCGGCTCGGACGCCTGGTCGGGGTCGCCTATTAAGAAATCATGTACGACGCCGACTATCTTCCATCGCTCCTCCACATCCCGGATGATCTGACCAAGAGGGTTTTTGAATCCCAACAGCTTTGCACTGGTCTCATTGATCACACAGGAAAGTGTATCTCCGGGATATTTTTCAATATCGATGTCTCTTCCCGCCACGAGCGACAATCCATTTGTCTGAATAAACCCTCCGTTTTCCATGATCAATACAAACCAGGGATTGATGTGCGGATCCATCCCCGCCCATTTAAGACCGGATTCCTGTCCTATATTGCGCGTGACAGTGGTACTGGCTTCACAAACGCTGACAGCCATACCGGACCCGATCAGTTCATTTTTGATGGCGGCATAGTTGCGGCGAAGGTCGGTGGTCATCGGGTGAAAAACCAGGTCATCTTTGGAGAAGCCAACCTCCCGGTCCAGTTCGTAGCGGATCTGTTTTTGGTAAACAACCGTGAGATTGATCAGGAAAATGGAAAAGACGAATTGTACAACGACCAATATTTTACGCGGTGTGACAAGTGCGTTTCCGTTTTTCAAAACCCCCTTCAGTACCCTCACGGGCTTGAAGGAAGAAAGATAGAAGGCCGGATAACTTCCCGCCATCACCCCGGTAAGCAGGATAAAACCAGCCGCCCCAAGCCAGAACATTGGAGAATTCCGGGGCATTGTCAGCTGCACGCCCGTGAGGGTATTAAACCAGGGCATTGTCAGCTGCACCAGGATCAGTGCGATCATTCCGGCCACGAAGGCAATGAAAATGGATTCGCCGATAAATTGGAAGATCAGCGAACGGCGGGCGGCGCCCACTACTTTTCTTATTCCCACTTCCTTGCCCCTTTTTTCACTTCTGGCCGTGCTGAGGTTCATAAAGTTGATACAGGCGATCAGGAGAATGATCACGGCCAGACCACCCAGCATTTTCAGATGGTCGATATTACCTCCGGCGGGGCGGCCGTTTTCGAACTTGCTTTCCAGGTAGACCTTTGTCAACGGGTAAAGAAAAATGATCTGTTTGGTGAACGAGCGATCCGGCGAATGGCTGTTTCGGGCCATTATCCCCGCGATCTTTTGATTGATCACATCGACATTTGCGCCGGGCGCCAATTCGACAAAGGTGTTGACATTCCAGCTATTCCAGGCGCCGGGATTATGTAAATAGCTATAGGGCAGCAAATATTCGAAATTGAACTGGGTGTTCGGGGGAGGATCTTTCAGGACTCCGGTGACGGTAAAACCATCTCCGGTGGGCGTCGTGATGATCTTGCCTATCGGATCTTCGTTGCCGAATAGTTTGCCGGCCAGTCGCTGCGTAACGACGATATCGTTGGGATCTTTCAGCGCCGTTCCCATACTTCCTTTTACAAGGGGAAAACTGAACATCGATAAAAAAGCCGGGTCCGTGAAGTTGCCGTTGGCGGTTATCTTCTTATCGGCATATCGGAAAAGCATGGCGGACTCCGTTACTCTTGCTACACTCGCCATCTCCGGATAGTTTTTCAATGCCGGACCTAACAGCCCCGACGTATTGCTCCCGACCGATATCTCGCCGTTGGCCATCCCTTTGCTATAGGCTTCATAGATCTGTGCCTTCTTTTCATGGAACTGATCGACACTTAACCCGTATTGAATATTCAGGAGGAGTAAGACCGCTGCGGCCATGCCAAGCGCCAATCCCGAAATATTGATCAGGGAATGGAGCTTGTTTGTAAAAAGATTACGCCACGCGATCTTGAAATAGTTGGAAAACATAGGCTATTCCGTACACATCAAATGCCATTTTCTATTTAATTGTGGATCAGAGAATTAAAAGTATCGGGCAGGCAGGAACGTTCGGTTTCGGTACATACGGGTGTCCGGTTTTCACAACCTGTCACATTTTCCAGCCGCTTCATCACATTTCTTCCCGAGATTCGCAGCTTAGCGGTAAACTTGTCGCAAAACTTTGGCAATATGAAAAGACTATGCACCTGCCTCCTTGTCCTAACGCTGTATAGTAACCATACCCGAAGCCAGACTCCCCCCGACAGCTCCATCCACATCGGCAAGGCAGAGGAGTTCTATTCCAAAACCCTGGGGGAGAAAAGGCGCCTGATGGTCTATCTCCCCGGCAGTTACTATGACACGTATTTTTACCAACGGCGTTATCCCGTCGTCTATTTACTGGATGGCGACACCCATTTTTTCAGCGTCGCTTCGATGGTCAAACAGATGAGCGAAGACGGCAACGGTCTCTTATTCCCGGAGATGATCGTCGTCGCGATACCCAGTACTGACCGCCGTCGCGATCTCACACCCACGCGCGATACCACCGGGCCCCGAATGGGCAGGGGTTCCGACAACCACAGCGGGGGAGGGGAGAAGTTCCTGTCCTTTCTGTCGGATGACCTGATCCCTCATATCGATTCCCTCTATCCGACGACGCCCTACCGCGTTTTTATCGGTCACTCCCTGGGCGGCCTGATAGTCGTGCATGCCCTTATCCATCATCCTCAGCTCTTCTCCGGATACCTGGCCATCGATCCGAGTATCTGGTGGAATAAGGCGCTGCTGCTTCGTCAGTCACGGGAGGTCCTGCCCGCCGCCGATCTCCGGGGTCACAGCCTTTTCATCGCCGGCGCCAACAACCTGCAGAACGGATTGGATACGACCACGGTCATGAATGACTCCATCTCCGACTTCAGCCAGCATATGCGGGGTATCTTTAACATACGCAACACCTTCATAAAAACCACCAACCGCAATCACCTCGCCTTTGGCTGGAAATATTATCCTGAATACAGTCACAATTCGGTTCCCCTCGTCGCCGAATACGACGGCTTGCGATCGATCTTCGATTTCTACCCGCTTGACTTTCCGCACGAGACCTTTGAGGACCCGGGATTCAAGGCAGACACGTTGCTGCCCAACCATTATGCGGAGATCAGCAGGCGCATGGGGTATACCGTGAGCCCGCCCGAAGTATTTGTCAATAATATAGGATATAGCCTGATGCAGCACCACCTGTTGGACCGGGCATGGTATTATTTCAATTTGAACGTACAGAACTACCCCAAAAGTTTTAATGTCTATGACTCCATGGGCGACCTGTATCTTGCAAAGGGAGAGAAGGCAAAGGCCATAGAGAGTTTTACAAAATCGCTGAGCCTGCGCGAGACTCCCGGGACGCGGAAGAAGCTCGATAAGTTGCAAAAAGGGGAATAGGCCTCGCTGCGGCAAACCAGCCTCACTACCCAAAGCACCATCGGCAAAACCAAGTCCAGGAAAAATTTCCTAGAAAATATTTGGACACTAGGAAAACTTTCCTACCTTAGCTCCATGAAAGCAAGTAAAGATCCTTCATCGGAGCCAACCCGATCGGAGCTGGAGATCTTACAGGTCCTCTGGCAGCATGGCCCCAATACCGTCCGGTTTGTCAACGACCAGCTCAATGCAGAGAAAAGGGAAGTGCAATACGCTTCCACGTTGAAGCTCATGCAGATAATGGTCGAAAAAGGATTGCTGCTCAGGGAT
>DATJJA010000101.1:0-17596 GCA_035492595.1 Puia sp. | reverse complement strand
TTGGGGCCGATGCTGCTAAATATGTGCCCGGCGACTCGGTCATCATCAAGGTCGATGGCGCGGTGCTGAAGCGCGTGAATGGCATTCTCGAGATCACGAATGTCCCCGCGACGGCGGTCACAAAAGTCTCTTCCGGTAATACCATTCCTGTTAACCGGGTGCCCAGCAATGCTATTCTCGCGTCCCCCGGCGACTATGAGAGCACGCTGGCGGTGGTGGTAAAGGGCAGCTTCGATCCGCTGCCGCAGCCTACGGACGTGCTCAGCGGGGATAAGGTCCTCAATGACGGTTTTGGCGATCTGACCCTGCACACGGAGGCTTCGGCGACATTTGCGGGTGCGACAGCGCCTGTCAGCGCCAATTACTATGGGATCGTTTTTAATACTTTGGACGGGAAAGGGCAGCTGGTACCGACCTTTCGCGTGCGGACCGCTGCGGACGTGGTCGTCCTGAGCTCTACTATCACCATCGCATCGGCCATCATCACCGGGTTTATGAGCGACGTAAAAGGTGCGGACCAGCCCTATGAATATGTACAGCTGATGGCGACAAAGGACATCGACTTCTCTGTCACGCCCTATGCCGTGGTCGTTATCAACAATGCGAATGCGTCTACTCCTGCGGGTTATCCTTCGAAGGGTTGGGCTACGGGGGACATGCGGACTTTCAAGCTGAATCTCTCTTCAGGTTTCGCGGCAAAGGGAACTTTCTTCTATGTTGGCGGTTCCGGGAAGATGATCAACGGATCGGGATCGACCGATATGAGCAGCTCCAACTGGATCAGGGCCTTTGATTATTCGAAACAGGGTGGGGACGGCTTTGGACGGGCTACGACGGGGCTGATGGCCAATAGCGGGAATGCGTTTGGCATGGCGGTGTTTGCGGATTCTGCCGTGGATGTCAACTCGGTGCCGCAGGATTGCATCTTTATCTCGACCGGCGGCAGCCTGTTTACGGCGGGACCTCCTGCGCAGGGGTACCGGATCACCAATACCGACTTTTATGATATCGTCAACTCTATTACTCTGGAAAACCAGCCCTTTTACAGAGAGGGTTCGAATACCCTCTCTTTTGCCTACAATACGGCTGATCTGGGAATTTTCAATATGCTGGGCGGCGTGTATAGTCCTTCGCTTGGGAAATGGGTGAAGGCGAGGGCGCAGAATAATATAACATTATCAAAAACTTCTCCGGTGTCGGCGATCGAAACGACAGGAGCAACGATTTTACAATGACATCCACGACACCGTCCTCAGGCTAACAGCGGCTCGTGCTGGTTGCGGCGAGTGTCGGCGCTGGTTGCTGCGGCTCGTGCTGGTTGCTGCGGCTTGCACTGGTTGCGGGTGTTCGCGACCGGTTGCTATACGCGCCGATCGGAAATCCGGCTGGACCGTTGGAAAGAAGCGGCCCGGGAGCAACCGAAAACCAAATAGTTTTACACGCGTAAGAGATGAGAAGATAGCAATAAGGCCTCCGCGAGGGGGCTTTTTTGTGGGGGGGCGCAAAAAATTGGCAAGCAGTGGTCGCAAAAATTAGCTAATTTCCCGCCCGTGTTGAATAGGATTCTTTTAGTAATAGTGTTGGCATTGGGCGGCCAGTGTGTACTGGGGCAGGTGGAGGTCTCCGGGACGGTGTATGACCGTTCGCAACTCTTTGTCATGCCAAGGGTCAGCGTCATGTCGACCTCTGGAAGGGGTACGATGACCGATTCGGTAGGACATTATGTCATCCGGCTGCCGGCTGGCGACTCCGTCTATTTTTCTTATTTGGGCAAGGCTACCATGAAATTCCCGGTAAAAGGGGGGCAGTCCACCTATCCGTTAAATATCAGTCTGGCGGTGACGGTCGACAGTCTGCCGCTTGTGGTGGTCAGGCCAAAACTGTACCGGTATGATTCATTGGCGAATCGGGATGAATACAGGAAGGTGTTTGAGTACGAGCCGGACTATCTGACCGGCAGCGGCGGATTTAACCTGGACATGTTGTTCAATGCAAAGAAGAACCGGCAGATGCTGGCCTTACAGCGGCGGCTGGTCGAGCAGGAGCAGGACAGATATGTCGATCATCGTTTTAACAAGACGCTGGTGAAGAAGATTACGGGTTTGCAGTCTCCCGAGCTCGACACGTTCATGCGGATTTACAGGCCGACGTACGAGTTTATTCAGAATTGTGAGAATGACTATGAGTTTTATAAGTATATCAGGGATTGCGGGCGGCATTTTGTGCAGCAGCGGCAGGAGCAGCAGTAAAAAAATTAATTGACCTGATACAGCGATTTGCCTGCCGGCATTGTCTATAGATAAATTTTTTTACCATTAACCAACATAGGTCACACGCCGCAAGGCCCCTGCGAGGGGGCTTTGTTGTTTTTGGGTGGGGCCTGGCCCGGTTCATTTCCCCGCCCGTTGCCGGACGGCCTTATCGTCCACGCCGGCCTGTTCCATTTTCAATTCCGCTTCCGCTTCGATCTGATCTTTAAGATGGCAGCGATCTCAGCTTTCCTTGCTTTTCCATTTTAAGGCGTGATATATACCTGATCTTTATCGAGCCGGTAATGAAAGGCTGTGATATTGCGAAGCGCTTCGAGGATTTTAGCCAGGCCCGGATCCGCCATCGCCGCCGAGAAACGGCGATGCTGCAGGTCATCGCTGTTGACCGTGATCTTTACGTTATACCAACGCTGAAGACGGGGTATCAGCTCTTTCAGGCTGGTACCGAAAAAGATGAGACGGTTCTTTGTCCAGGCAACCTCTTCATACATGCTGTCCTGGGGGAGATACATGGGTTTGTCCATTGTGATATGCCAGTTATACTGGGGGACGATGAGTTTGTCTACACCGCGCAGGGTAACGTTTGAGGTGGTGTTGTTGTGAAAGAGCACTTCTGCGGAGCCATCGAAGATGCTGACCTGCGTCGTCGAATCATCGCGATAGGCATTCAGGTCGATGCTGGCACCCTGGTCGATCATGAGCTCGAGGTCTTTTGAATGGACCAGGAATGGGTGGTCCTTGTCGCGCGCGACGATGAAATAAGCTTCGCCTTCGATGTCTGCCTGACGAAAAGAGCTGTTGGGCAAGGTCTTATAGGTAAGACGGCTGCCGGCATTGAGCCAGACCTGCGTACCGTCGGGTAGAAAAAAGTTGGACCGGGTGCCGGGATCCGCTGTCAGGGTCTTCTCCTGCATTTTGAGCATGGGGTGTCTTGATCGTATGAAATGGGAGATGAGTATAAGAACGGTTATAATGACGGCGACCGCAAGGAGAAAGGACCACAGGGGAATGCGTATCCTCCGGGGGAGGGCGGGACCTGGCGCAGTTGTTTCGGGCTTTTCCATTTTATTTGAATGTAGGACTTTTTTTAAAAAATGGCAAGGCCGACCCCAAAAAGGGCCGGCCGATATATGGTAATTGACTGGTGAAATGGTTATGAACGGTCGCCGCCAAAGTCGCCGCGGTCGCCGCCAAAGCCGCCTCTGCCGCCAAAGCCGCCTCGTCCGCGGCCATGTGACATTTTCTCGAACTGGCTATACTGTTCAGGCGTGAGCACTGACTTATAAGTGTCATTGCGTTTTGCCATCAGGGCCTTCATCTGCTCCATCTTCTGCTGGGGCAGCAGGTTGTCATTTTCGTGGATGGCTTTTGCCTGGCTGCGAAGGTTTTCCTGACCAGCCTTGATCTTTGCCACCTGGTCGTCACTGAGGCCAAGGTGCAGTTTGAGTCTTTCCATGCGGGCGACAGCCATCACCTGCATATTTTCTGCCATCCTCTTACGACGGGCAGCTATCTCATCTTTTTGTTTCTGGGTCAGCAGCGCCTGCAACCTGCTTTTCTTTTCTTTTTGTAAAGCCAGCAGACCTGCCTTGTATTCCCGAAGAGTACTGTTATCTTTTTTAAAGAGGTCCTCAGACTTTTGACGATATTCTTTATTTATTGCGGCTACCTGTTTCCGTTGTTCGGGCGTATAGTGGATGCGGGCCTCGCTGCCCCAGCCATTGTGACCGGCGCCACGTCCAAAGCCTCGTCCGTGACCAAAGCTCCGGCCATGTCCCAATCCGCCGTTGTAACCATAACCGCCCTGACGATCCCAGGCCATGGCGCCGCCCGGGCCGCTGCGAAACCCATCCGGCCCTCTATGAAAACCTTTTGCCGTCATTGTGCTGTCATCGCTATTGCGGGCGCCCCAGCGATGGTACATACCTTGTCTATGAGTAGTGTCGGAAGGGGTAGTGGTCTGCGCATTGGCGGCCCAGCCCAGTAAGACCGCTCCTAATAGAAACGATGTTTTTTTCAGGAGAGAGGAGAGTTTTCGGTTCATATAGATTCAATTTTTATGAACTTAGGACGGTGAAGTGGATGCGATGTTTAATGAGAGCTGCCGGTATACGGCGGTTAAAAAAGGGTATTGACCGAATAGTTCCACCGGCCCCTGCCAATATCTTATTGGCATCAAACCCGGGTCGCCCGGGTGATAGTATATAATTTGTTGATTTACATAACCTAACTTTGCCTCATGAGCAAAGCTGAAAAAGCAAAGGCATCGTTTCTCGTAGCCGAGAGACGCGAAAATCCCCAGCCATTGACGTATAATAGAAGGGATTTTTACAAGATCTCTTTGACATTGGGGATCAGCCGGCTTTATTATGCCGACAAGGGTATCGAAATAGACAGACCTGCCCTGGTCTTTTCCAATCCGATGATCCCCTATGCCTGGGAGCCTGTCTCAGAAAAACAGAAAGGCTTTTTTTGTTTGTTTACGGAAGAGTTTTTGAGAGTGGGAGATCGGGACCCGGTTCTGCCCGATTCACCGCTGTTCAAGATCGGAGGCGATCCCGTGTTTTTTATCGACGCCAATCAGCAGGAATATATCACTACGATCTTTCGGAACATGCTGAGGGAGTGGGACACCGATTATGTATATAAATTTGATCTGTTGCGGAACCATGTGCATCTGTTGCTGCATGAAGCTATGAAGATACAGCCCTCGGCCAGTTATTTCAAACATCAGAATGCAGCTGAGCGGATCGCCTTCCTCTTTCTTAAATTGCTGGAGCGACAGTTTCCGGTCGATTCACCGCAATATAGCCTGAAGCTAAAGACTGCCAACGACTATGCCGTACAATTATCTGTACACGTCAATCATCTGAATCGTGCCGTAAAAGAAGTTACAGGAAAGACTACCACGGAGCATCTCAACGAGCGGATCTTAGGCGAAGCAAAATCTCTTTTGAAACATACCAATTGGAGCATCAATGAGATCGCATATAGTCTCGGGTATGAATATTCAACCTATTTCAACAACTTCTTCAAGAAACATATGGGTGTTACGCCCACTTCCTTCCGATAAAACGGGAATTGTTTGAATTTCTTAGCATTCTGTTGGAATACTTCAATCCGGCGCTAAAGGACGCATCTACCTTTGTATCATGGAAAACAATATAGAAGGTAAGGTAGTAATAATTACAGGCGCAAGTAGTGGAATAGGTGAAGCGACTGCTTTGCTCCTGGCCAGTCGAAATGTAAAAGTCGTTCTGGGGGCGCGAAGACCCCAGCTGTTGGAAGCTCTGGCTGGTCGTATAAAAGAGTTGGGAGGAGAAGCCGTCTGGGCAAGTATGGATGTCCGGCGCCGCGAGGACGTAGCCGGGCTTGTTCAGCTGGCGATGGAGCGCTATGGCAGGCTGGACGTACTTATCAATAACGCGGGTATTTCCCCGGTCTCTCTTCTCGACGAGCTGCGTGTTGAGGACTGGGACAACATGATCGACGTCAATATCAAGGGGGTGCTTTATGGGATCGCCGAGGCGCTGCCTGTATTTCGCAAACAGGGATCCGGGCATTTTATCAATATCGCTTCTACTGCTGCGCATCGTATTACACCGACGATGGCCGTGTATTCCGGGACAAAGTTTGCTGTGCGTGCCATTTCGGAGGGCTTGCGGCAGGAGGCGGGCGATAAGTTGCGGGTGACAATAATCTCACCCGGATTTACCGATACCAATCTTGTCGACTCCGTTACAAGTCCGGCGGTAAAGGCAAAGCTGGAAGAGTCCATGGATACATTGGCTATGCCGCCGGCTGCGATTGCCCGCGCTATTGTTTATGCGATGGAGCAGCCGGCGGGTGTGGATGTGGGAGAGATTATCATAAGGCCCACTGCACAGGGGTAAGTTAATCTAACACCCCAAACTTACCTGCCTGCACTTCGCGGATCGACTCGACGATCTCTTCCTGTGTGTTCATGACAAAAGGCCCGTAGCTGGCGATGGGTTCGTTCAGCGGTTCGCCGCTCAGCAGTAAAATGACCGCATCTTCGCTGGCTGTGATGGTGATCTCTTCTCCTTCATTGGCAAAAAGTACGAAACTATGTTCTGGCGCTGGCTGGCCATTGACGTCGGCGCTCCCGTTGACCAGCAGCAGGGCAGTATTGTGTCCTGCGGGCAGACTGGTGGTGACGGCGCCCCCCTTTTTCAATCTCAGGTCGAAGAGGTTGACAGGAGTATAGGTCGCGGTAGGGCCGGTTATGCTTATAGTCTTGCCGGCAAAAGTCCCTGCTATAACATTTACATGACCCTGGCCGCCGGGCAACTCCACCTTCCCCATCTGCGCCGCGGTGATAGACTGATAATGGGGCTTCGTGAGCTTGTCTTTTTTGGGGAGATTGACCCAGAGCTGCACCATTTCAAAGGGGCCGCCTTTTTTGGAGAACTCCTGCTCATGGTACTCTTTGTGCAGGATACCGGCGCCCGCCGTCATCCACTGTACATCGCCGGGATTGATGATACCGCTGTTACCCGCGCTGTCGTTGTGCGCAACGCTGCCTTTATAGGCGATGGTCACCGTTTCGAAACCCTTATGCGGATGGACGCCCACACCACGGACGCGATTGGAAGGCCCGAAGTCGATCTCGGCGTTGAAATCCAGCATCAGGAAGGGGCTGAGCCGCTGTTGAGAGATGCTGTCGTCCCCGCCATGACCGGGGATATAATTATACACCCTGAAACCGTCGCCTACCATACCGGGGGCAGCGGGCTGAGGGATGATACGTTCGATCTTCTTATTCATAAACTATTCTCCTTTTTGATCCCACAAAGGTAAGGTGCGATCGTGCGGGCGGGAATAATCCAGATTAAGATCGGCCCCCCAAAATTTCGTACCTTTGCCCCCCAGCGGCCGGGGCCTTCCCCGTCTACCGCAAAAAACCGGAGTGAAAGAGATGCAAACGAAGACGGAGAAAATGAATATCAGGCAGTTGAGCCTTAATGAGTTAGAAGAATACTTCGAGACTCTCGGGGAAAAGAAGTTCCGCGCAAAACAGGTTTACGAATGGCTTTGGCAAAAGCATGCCCATGGCTTCGACGACATGACCAATCTGAGCAAGGAGCTGCGCCAGCGTCTCTCCGAAAGTTTCTCTCTTCCCGCCCTCAAGGTCGACACGACCCAATACTCCTCCGATGGCACTGTCAAGAGCAGATTCCGGACCACGGACAATCACATGGTCGAAGGCGTGTTGATCCCGACGGACGAACGCAAGACAGCCTGTGTATCCTCCCAGATCGGTTGCTCTCTCAGCTGTAAATTCTGCGCAACCGGATATATGAAAAGACAGCGCAACCTGGACTTTGACGAAATTTACGACGAAGTCGTGCTGATCAACGAGCAATCCGAAAAGGTTTATCAGAAGAAACTCACCAACATCGTGTTCATGGGTATGGGTGAACCCCTGCTCAATTATAAGAATGTCCTCAGGGCCATCGAGCGTATCACTTCTCCTGATGGCCTTGCGATGAGCCCCCGCCGGATCACCGTCTCCACGGCCGGTGTCGCAAAGATGATCAGGCAGCTGGGTGAAGACAAGGTCAAGTTCAAACTGGCCGTCTCCCTGCACGCAGCCAATGATCAGAAGCGCAATGAGATCATGCCCATCAACGAGACCAATAATATCAAGGCCCTCGTCGATGCGTTGAACTATTTTTATCAGCAGACCGGCAATGAGATCACTTTCGAATACATTCTCTTCAAAGACTTCAACGACAGTAAGCAGGACGCCGACGAACTCGTCAGGCTCTATCGTCAGGTTCCCGCCGACCTCGTCAATATCATCGAATACAATCCTATCGACCAGGCTCTATTTGCAAAACCGGAAGAGAATGCAATTGCGGCATTCATGCAGCATCTTGAGAAGAATAAGGTGAATGCGCGGTTGCGCCGTAGCCGGGGAAAGGATATCGATGCCGCCTGCGGACAGCTGGCAAATAAAGACTCCTAGCACATACCAATCTCCGTCTCTCTTAAATCGTCTCTGACCTGCGCGGATCATGTGAGCTGTACGCAATGACTATTCTCAATGACCCTCTCGCTCCAGTTGAAGATCTCAAATTCATCGTCCGCCAGAATTTCCCGATACGTATCATTGTACAATTGCATTATCGCGTCGAGCTTTTCTGACATAAAAGTTTCGATCATTTCGTCAAGCGGAATGCCGGAGCTGATATTGCCGATCCGGAAGAAATCGTTGCAGCCATGCGCGATGGGGAGGATGTCGCCGGCCTCGTTTATTATTAATTCTTTGAAGAAGGAGGAGAAATTTTTTGCGCTGCGATTGGGCTGCGTGCCTGCGATGGCGCCGGGGCCTGCGTATGCACCGGCTTCGGGGCCGGCGCCTGCATCGGGATCACGACCGATACCCACCCCGGTGTCGCCGGGACCGTTTTGATGAAAGAAAAAATTCGGATTGCCGATGATGTTATCGCGATGAAGCAGGTCGAGCTGGATGAACAGCTCCGGCTCGGAAAAAGTTTTGAGATAATAATGCGCGATAAAGACGCGGTAGAGGTCGGTGGGACTGAAACGCAGGTTGCCGAAATTTTCCGTCGCTCTGCCCGACAGCTCCAGGGGATGGAGATGTAAGAGGCTGGCCTTGTGCTCCAGCGCAAAGTCCGTCAGCCAGGAGAGGATCTGCCAGCTGTCCGGAAGGAGGGTGTGAATGAGACCAAACTTCTCTATGGAATCTTTTAATACGTCAAGACCTTCCAGCATACTGGTGAAGGCGCCCGGCTGCCCGCGCATCAGATCGTGCGCTTCCTGTTTGCCGTCGACGCTGACGGCAACGAGGTCCAGCTGGCGAAGGATACGCGCAGCGCGTTGCGACCGAAGGAGCATACCATTGGTAGTGACAGAATTGAAATACCCAAGAGCCCGTGATGCAGTGACCAATTGTTCCAATTCATTGTATAAAAAGGGTTCGCCGCCGGAGAGGCTGACGACGTTGTAGCCGAGCGGTGCCGCCTGTTCAAGGATGTTAACAAGGGCCCGTGAGGGGAGTCCTTCCTTTTTTTGTGGCGCGGAAGAAGAATAGCAGTGTTTGCAAAAAAGGTTGCAGCGAAGGGTAGGATGAATTTGTATGATCCGGGAAACCCTGCATTGCTGCAGGGTCTCTTGCGGATGAACCGGAGAGGACGAAGCCGTCCTGTCAAAGCAGCCTGCGTCTTCCGGGGACACCGGCCCGGATGAATGAACCGGCGAAGACGATGAAGAAGTGTTTGCGGTTACCATTTCTGATCTATTCTGCTGTTTTTTCTACAGTGATATTGACCTGGAAATAATCAGGTCTGGGAATCCCTTTCCGAAGGATGTCTAATCCCTTGATGCTTGCAGTGCCAAGTAGACCCTGGATGGCGGCCGTCTGGCCAACGGGAACCTGGGCCTGGATGACGATGCGCTCGAAGGCGGGGATGCCATAGATCCACCAGTCCACGATCTGGAGACCGCTCTTGTACGAGGCGGCAATGGATTTTGAGATGTCGGCCAGGTGGTCCTTGCTTAGATTGGCAGAGGACAAATGTGATAGAAGCTGTTTTTCCACTTCTGCATAACTTTTTGTTTCCATTATCGGTTTTTTAAAGTTAAGTCCCTTCTTTCGTGAAGGACGAATAACGCCCGGAGTACCGGGAGTCGCGTGGGTGTTAGAAGGGCCGGACGAAGTGGTGTCGTTAGATGTGAAGACGAAGTTATGGTATGTTGATGCACTCCACAATACCCTTTTGTGGTATAAGGGGATGTGGGTAATTTGGCTGGTGCGGGAATCAGGATCTATTTCTTCGTCGCAATCACCACTCTAAACTTATTGTGATATACCACATGGCCATTCGACTGTATATACGGCTGTATGGCTGCTGAGAGGGTCTCCTGCACTTTTTCTTTACCGCTGTAGTCGATGGCTCTTACTGCGGGGCCTGCAGAGAGGAGACCGCGCAACGCAATAGTTGTATCCGGAAAGTCCCACACGGTGGGGATGTCGTCATTGGAATTGATGGTAAAACCGGCTGCTTCGAGTGTCGATTCAAGCAAATGATTTTCGGTCAGCGCAAAAGGGCCGGGTGCGCCGGGAGCAGGTGGAGGCAACAGGCTGCCGACCGCCTTGAGATAAGTCGCCGCTTCAGTATCTTCCTTGTTGCCCCAGATCATGGCCACGAGACGGCCGCCGGGTGTGAGGACACGTCGTGCTTCGGCAATGGCGTTGGGGATGTTGGCGGCATATTGAAAGGAATTGAAGCCGGTGACGACGGTAAAGGCTGCATCAGGAAACGGCAGCTCTTCCATTTCGCCTACGAGGAATTTGACGTTGGGGGCACGTTTCTTTGCCTCATCGATGAGCACAGCTGTGGCATCGAGGCCGGTGACCGCGGCCCCGGTTTGGACGGCCTGGCTGCAAAAGAGACCCGACCCGCAGCCGATGTCGAGCAGGCTTTCGGTACTGCCAAGAGCCAGCGCCTTCAAGGCGTAGTCATAACCTGCCTGACCGGTAGCTTCCTGGATATAGGACCAGTCCCGGGGACTGCGGCCCCATAGGAGAGCCTGGTTTGCCTGAGAACCCATAACGATGTGTTTGGCTACAAGATAGGATATTTTGTAAAAAGGCCATCGGCCGGCAAATTTTGGCAGCGGGCCATATCGGTGAAATTCCTGTAACTTGCCCGCGCAAAAATAACGATCTCACATATGAATACCGTTTACGTCATAGACTCAGTCAGAACCCCCATCGGGAAATATGGTGGCGGGCTCAGCTCCATCCGCCCGGACGATCTGCTTGCTCATGTCATAAAAGCATTGTTGCAGCGTAACCCGGGGATCGACCCTGCCGCGATCGAAGACGTCATTGCGGGGGATGCCAACCAGGCTGGCGAGGACAATCGTAATGTGGCCCGGATGGCGGCGCTGCTCGCGGGGTTGCCTGTTACCGTGCCGGGAAATACGGTCAACCGGCTTTGTGCTTCGGGGTTGCAGGCTATCATGGATGCCAGCCGCGCGATTGCCTGCGGGGACGGGGAATTGTTCATTGCGGGGGGAGTGGAAAGTATGACGCGCGCACCTTTTGTCATGGGCAAATCGACACATGCCTTCAACCGGAATGCAGAAATATTCGACTCTACGATCGGATGGCGTTTCATCAATAAGAAAATGGCCGACCTGTATCATCCGTACTCCATGGGAGAAACAGCGGAGAACGTCGCTCGTCAGTGGAAGGTGTCGCGGGAAGCGCAGGATCAGTTCGGGCTGGCTTCACAGGAAAAATACTTTGCGGCCCTGGAGGCAGGAAAGTGGTCGGCAGAGCTGGCGCCCATCGAAGTGTTGGGCGGCAAACAGGAGAAGATCTATTTCGAAAGGGACGAACAACCGCGGCATACTTCGATGGAGAAGCTGGCTGCTTTACGGCCTGCCTTTATAAAGGATGGCTCCGTGACGGCAGGTAATTCGGCCGGCATCAATGATGGTGCGGCTGCGATGTTGCTGGCAAGCGAGGACGCTGTGAAAAAATATGCCCTCAAGCCAATCGCCCGGGTTGTCAGCATGGGTGTGGCGGGTGTCGATCCGGCTATTATGGGCGTGGGTCCTATCCCCGCGACGCAAAAGGCGCTGCAACGGGCGGGCTTACGCGCCGCCGATCTGGACCTGGTGGAGCTGAACGAGGCTTTTGCCGTTCAGGCGCTGGTCTGTATGCAGGAGCTGGGCCTGGACCCTGCCCGGATAAATGTGAATGGCGGGTCGATCGCGATCGGGCATCCGCTGGGCTGCAGCGGGGTCCGTATCTCCACCACACTGGTCCATGAGATGCAACGGCGGGATGTGCGGTATGCGCTGGCGACGATGTGTGTGGGGGTGGGCCAGGGCGCTGCGGTGATATATGAGAAGGTTTAGAGATTTTTTTTTATTTTGAGACTGTATGCAATTCCGCACCAAACTGGTTATATCCCGCCGCAATAAGCGAGCCTATCTGGCTTATGCGGGTCTTTTTATTGCCGCCTCCTCCTTGCTATTGGTTTTTATTCCTTCGCTGAGCGACGATATCCCATATGTGTTCGGCACAGGTATCGCGATAGTGGTCATTGGCGCCATCATCGCGAGGGGAGATGTACGCAATTATGGTTTGTCTCCCGAGGACCTGATGGTCGGTCCGGAGGGAATCAATGTCGGGACCGTGTTTTATCCCATGCGGATGATCACTGAGCTTGACTTTAATGTAGAGGCCTATAATGGAATGTATGTCAATGATGGCGCGATGGTGTCGGGAAGCAATTCGGATGGCATGACCAACGAGCTGAGTTTTGTGGCTGGCGGCCAGCGCGTGAAATGTGGCTTTTACCTCGAGAGCAAGGAGCATGTATTGCAGCTGGGGCTGTTGTTTGATGAGTTTTATCAGCGGCGGATCCCATTTGTCGAGCACAATCGCAGTACGCGGACTTATTTGTTGAAGGTCTTGAATGAGAAGGAGCTGGAGGAGTTTAAGAGGAGGTATGGGTATGCTTGAGGGAGTACTTTATATCGACAATTTTATCGAGCAACCCGCGAGCCTGTTCGATCCCCGGACAATTACCAGAGCTACTGTCCATTTGAACCATTCGAATTTTTCGAATGGTTAGCCCACTTTTTAATCAACTTTAAATTATGTGCCCTGGCTTCTTTAAGTGTAAGCGTTTTTTCAGGCTTAGGCTTCAAAGCGGCTTTCTGTTTCATAATAGTTGCAGTTTACAAAAACCTGCCGCAAGCTTGACGCGAATTCCTATTGCCGGAAAGGCTTCTACTGCAACAACCTAAACAAGACCTTCAAACTATTTTCCCCACCATTTACCAGCCTCAGCTCCGTCGTATTTTCCACTTGCCCCAAATTATTGAGACGACCCGCCGTAAAGGTGAGCATGTCCATCGCGCTGAGGAGCGTGAGAAGCGAAGGGTTGTTTTGAGATGACGGCCGTTGCCGGAGAGAAGCGGTCAGCGCTCTAAGGTCGATCCAGCCACTGAGCGGGCTTTCGCGGAAGCGGGTGATGACGGCGGTATCTGTGTTTCGCGGGGGATAGGCTTTGGAGGCCGCGTCGGGGTAGGTGTCTGGGGAGGCCGCTTCGAGGTTGGTGTTCGACATGCCATGCTTCTGGGGAGACGCCGGGTCGAACCACAAGCTCACTTTTCGCGCGCTTCCGCCGATGACTAACAGACTGTCTTGTATCCTGTATGCCGGGAGATGTTTGCTGATAGGATTATGAGTGCTGACTCTGCCTGCGCCGGTGAGGTCCGCAGTGGGATTGAGCCATTCCAGGTGGCTGGTCCAGGACCAGAAGGCGGACAGATCGCGGAGATCGGCTGCGAGGTAAATGGTTGGCCGGGGCGGCGTGGTGCCGGAGCCCGCGGACGCGCCGCCGGCGCCAACACTGTCTGGGACCATCGGCGGCTGCAGAGCCGTCAGCAAAAAATCCCCCTTAAAGCCCCGCTGGAACGCCTCCAGCGAAACCCCTTTATCGAACAGCAAAGCCTCCGACCGCCCCCTTGCCTGGAGACCCTGGAGCAGTCCGGGTATCGCCGCCGGGTCCAAACGCAGGTTGAACATCGCCAGCAGCGTGCCGGAAGGGATCCGCGAAAGAAGGTCAGCCGAAAAGGGCCGTGGATCAGCAGGGAAAGACCGCAATCCGTCGGAATTGGCGCCCTGTGTCATAAGCCGCGCATACAATGAGTCGATGCCTGGCGGCAGACACAAGGTATTTCTCAAAAGCACAAGTCCTTTTTCAAAACGCAGCGAGCTAAGAGTGCGGACCTTCCCACAACCCGGTGCTGTCAATGCGGGATAAGAAGGGGTATGATCGAGGTGTAATAATTGTTGCAGGACCAGGAACAGAACCCTGCCCTGGTCTGTCCAGGCATGGATGTCGGCGTCATCGGCGAGACCGGCCAGGAATAAAGAGTCCCGGATGCAGGTAGAGTCGTCGAAGCCTTGAAGAAGCCGCCGGCTTTGACGGATAGCCCTCCGCGTGATGCCGGCAGGGGAGATGGAACGCGCAATATGAGAGACAAAGGTTAGCACCGCCAGGTCTTTATCCCAGGCCGAGCCCATCCGGTCACCCGGCACCTGCTCGCGCAGAAAAGCGCTCCATCGACCGGAGTCTACCAGGTGCACCAGCAGACTCATCGTACGCAGACTGTCGCGTCCCTGTCCATTGGACTCGGTCAGAAACAGATCCAGCGTCGTATCGATACCCGCACGACCGGGCTCACGCAGGATGGCGGCCAGCTCCCGGTTATACGTGTTCTGTTGGGGCAGCGGGATGCGCTCCGTCAACTGTTGCAGACTAACTTTGGTCCGGAGGACGGGCAGATTGAAATGGTAAATGGAGCAGGCATCCGGAGGCAGATGCCGGAGGAGCGGGTTCTGACCATACAAGCGACAGGTAGCCAGGGTAAGGCTCAGATAGAACAGGGTTTTCATACTGGATCGCTTGTAGATTGTAATTTAGGGGTAAATTTTGTATTATCGGGCATGGACGCAGCAAAAACCAAACTAATTGAAGCCGAAGAAAAAGCCGCTCGATTATTTCAGACAGCAGAGGATCGCGGGCTGATCAGGCCCGGCAGGACCGAACGCCAGTTGAATGATGACGTCTTCGACCTCGCCAAAGAACTGTTCGGGATCGAAAAATACTGGCACAAACGCATTGTCCGAAGCGGCCCCAACACCCTCCAGCCCTATAACGAGAATCCCCCCGACCTGGTCATACAGGAGAATGATATTTTATTCTTTGACTTTGGCCCCATCTTCGAAGACTGGGAGGCCGATTTTGGCCGCACCTATGTGATCGGCAATGATCCTATCAGGCACAAGCTGAAGAACGATATCGAGCTGGCCTGGCACGAGGGGAAAGAGTGGTTTCACCAGCAGACGAGCCTCACCGGCGCTGAGTTCTATCAATATGCCGTGGATATGGCGAAACGATACGGCTGGACCTATGGCGGCGAGATCGCTGGTCACCTCATCGGGCAGTTCCCGCACGAACGGCTGGAGAAGGGGAGTCATGGTCTATATGTCCATCCCGAAAATCACAACGATATGTTTGCTCCGGATGCGCAGGGCAAACCACGCAACTGGATCCTCGAGATCCACTTCGTGGATAAGGAAAGGCAGATCGGAGGATTTTTCGAACAGCTATTGACGTGAGTCATCGCCGCCCCTCGCCAGCATCCGCCGCCCCCGCAACCAGCGCCGCTGCGCGCCGCCACCCACTGCGCCTCTAAAACGCCGACAGATCCGTGAGCGCTGTTGTCAACAGCTGCTCAAACGTGAATGTAACTTGCTGACCCGATTGCAGGTTCTTAACCTTTACCTGCTGTGCCGCCAACTCTTCCCCGCCAAGGATCACGATAAACGGTATCCCTTTCTTCTCTGCATATTTGAATTGCTTATCAAACTTCGCCATCTCATGATAGAGCTCGGCCGCGACCCCATTTGCACGCAGCTGCTGAAGCAGGCCGAAGGCGGCACGGGATTCGGCCTCCCCCAGATTAAAAAACAACACCCGCGTGCCGGTGAAGACGTCTTCCGGGAAGAGCTTCAGTTCTTCCATGACATCGTAAATGCGATCGACACCAAAGGAGATGCCCACGCCCGGGATATTGGGAACGCCGAAAGTGCTGGTCAGGTCGTCATAACGGCCTCCGCCGCCAATACTCCCCATCTGAACGCCAACCGCCTTGACCTCGAAGATGGTGCCCGTATAATAATTAAGCCCGCGCGCGAGCGTGAGGTCGACGATCAGGTCACCGGGCGCGGAGGAATCGGAAGCGGAGGAATCGGAAGCGGAAAGGTCGCCGGAGCCGATGGTTTTGGTGCCCGTATTGTAATTAAGGAGATATTCCAGCTCTTCGATGCCTTTGAGCCCCGTCGGATTACCGGCGAAAAGGATTTTGAGGGCAGTGAGCTTTGCCTCGTTGGCGCCGGAAATACCGAGGTATTGTTCAATAGCCTCGACCTGCAAACTGGAAAGACCGCGCTGCCCAAGCTCCTCTTTTACTTTGTCAAGACCGATCTTGTCTAATTTATCAATAGCCACCGTGATGTCCACCATTTTGTCCACGCCCCCGCAGATCTCGGCCAGGCCGGCGAGGATCTTGCGATTGTTCACACGGATCTCTACCGGGATGCCGAGTTTCGCAAAAGCGCCTTTATATATAGCCGCCAGCTCCACCTCATTGATCAGGGAATAGCTGCCGACGACATCCGCGTCGCACTGGTAGAACTCGCGATAACGCCCTTTCTGGGGACGATCGGCCCGCCAGACCGGCTGGATCTGATAACGCTTGAACGGAAAGGTCAGCAGCCCATGATTCATCGCCACATAACGTGCAAAAGGAATGGTCAGGTCATAACGCAGCGCCCTCTCGGTAAGGTCCTTGTCATTTTTGCCCGACAAGGCTTTTTCGAAGGCAGCCCGGGACTTGTCGATATTCTTCGGGTCGCCAAGACCATTATTCAGAATTTTAAAGATCAATTTGTCCCCCTCCTCGCCGTACTTGCCCATCAAAGTGTCCAGCAACTCCATGGCAGGAGTTTCAAGTGGTTGAAAACCATAGAGTTCAAAGACTCCTCGGATCGTATCAAGGATGTATTTGCGTTTACGGACGACGGCCGGACCAAAGTCGCGGGTGCCCTGGACCAGGGCGGGTTTATTAGAGCTCATAAATTTTTTGGGTTAGGTATGCCGGCTCCAGACTGGGCAGAGCTTGATTTGGGATTATTCATTTTGGACTGTGCGGCGCTGGTACCATATTTTTTGACAATGGCGTCCGCCGCCTTATCGATCATCTCATAAACTTCATGATAACCGGGCTCTGCTCCATAATAAGGATCGGGTACGTCTTCGTCCTGGCCGGGATACAGCTCATTCATCAGCAGCTGCACCTTGCCCAGATCGGCTCCTCGTCCGCTGATACGTCGGATCTCGTCCGCGACATCGCCGGCAAGGGCATAGACCCTGTCATAATTCGTTAAATCCGCGGCCGTAAACCGGCGGGCGCGCTGCTGGCTGATATCCAGTCCATTAAGACGGGCGACCTTTTGGGAGAGCGGGTGGGGGGCTTCCCCGGTATGATAGCCATTCGTGCCGGCGCTGTCCACCTGCCAGTCAAGGCCCGCGGCAGCTGCTTTTTGTTGCAGGATGCCTTCCGCCAGCGGACTGCGGCAGATATTTCCCAAACAGACCATCAGGATCTTCATGGCCGCAAAGGTACGGAGGAGGAGATGTGTTTTTGAAAAAAATGAATTTGTATATACAAATTCGATTTTC
>DATJJA010000100.1:0-15274 GCA_035492595.1 Puia sp. | reverse complement strand
ATAAAGGAACGAGTATTTTTGATTTGGCCCTGAGAGAATGAATTTTGACTGGAAGGGCGGAATCTTGCTCCGGATTGATATAGTCGACGCTCGGGTTCGCCCCGACGTAATGATTTTTTTGGGGCAGGCCGGAATCTCGTTGCATATTTGAATTTTCAATCGTACTCGATTTCATAACAAACTTTTTAATTAAACTGGATTACGCATTTTTTAGACTGGATATGGGGGGCCGGGTTTAAAAGGAATAATCGCGTTAACATAATAAGTTACGAAAAAAACGGGGCAGGGGGAAGGGATTGCAAGCTTTTAACAGATTAGCCTTTTTGATAATCGGTAAAAGGTTGTCGTATTGGATTTTACAGAAGGATTCCCCGCATGAAGAAAAACGCGACGGAAAAATAGATCACGAGTCCGGTGACGTCTACCAGGGTTGCGACAAAGGGAGCGGAGGAGGTGGCCGGGTCGGCGCCGAATTTTTTTAATACGATGGGTAGCATGCTGCCGGCGATGGTTCCCCATAGTACGACTCCGACGAGGGAGAAGCCTACGGTGAGGGCTATGAGGCCGGAATGTTCGCCATAGGTATGGAAGACCTGGTTCCAGAGCATTACACGGGTGAAACCGATGAGACCCAGGACTGCGCCGAGCATGAGACCGGACATCAGTTCGCGGCGGATCACGCGCCACCAGTCGTAGATGGTTATCTCTCCGAGGGCCATTGCCTGGATGATGAGAGTGGAGGCCTGTGAACCGCTGTTACCTCCGCTGCTGATGATGAGGGGGACGAAAAGGGCGAGGACGACAGCCTTGGCGATCTCGTCTTCAAAGTAGCCCATGGCGGTAGCTGTCAGCATTTCGCTGAGGAACAGGACGATCAGCCAGACGACCCGTTTTTTGAACAGTTTTAAGAGTGGTATTTCGAGGTAGGGTTCGTCGAGGGCTTCGGTACCCCCGATCTTTTGGATGTCTTCTGAAAATTCTTCCTGGGTGATCCAGAGTACGTCATCGATGGTGACGATCCCGAGGAGAATATTGTTGTTGTCGAGGACGGGCAGGGCCACGCGGTTGTTCATTTTGAAGGCTTCGCTGGCTGTTTCCTGGTCGTCGTTGACGTTGAGTGCGATGTAGCGGTTGTCGATGACATCTGCGATGATCTTTTCCGGGTTGGCCAGGATGATCTCCCTGATCCGGATGTCATCGATAAAATAGCCTTTTTCGTCTACGACGTAGATAACGTCGATGGTTTCGGAGTCTTTTCCGACTTCACGGATATGTTCGATAACCTCTTTTACGGTCCAGTCTTTTTCGACGGCGATGTAGTCCGGCGTCATGAGGCGGCCGACGCTGCGTTCGGGATAGCCGAGGAGGGAGAGGGTTATCTTTCTTTCTTCAGGGTCGAGGGTTTTTATGAGTTCCTTTACGACTTCGCTGGGCAGTTCTTCGAGGAAGGAGGTGCGGTCATCGGCGGAGAGGTCGTTCAGGAGTTCGGCAGTCTTGAAGGCGGGTAATTCCTGGATGATCCTTTTTTGGGTAGGGACGTCGAGGATCTTAAACGTGCTGGAGGCGCGGTTAATGTTTAAATTACCGATGATCTGGCTTTCGTAGTCGGGGAATTCATAGATCAGCTCGGCCACGTCGCTGATATTCTGGTTGTTCAGGAACTCCCTGATGGCCAGGACATCTTCCGATTGAATGACCTCCTGGAACTGTTCTTTCCATTCATTTTGTTCGGATTCTGAAGACATAGGTCAAACCTACGTCAAAATGTTGTATGGGGCAAAAATTGATAGGGAAGGTTTGGGCTAATGCCGGCGTAAAAATTGGTAACTTGACCGGCTAAAAATCAAAAATTTATATTAAAATGATCCTACCTCATCTGTTTGTTGCACCTACCGGGGAAAGGGGGAGGGGGGTGTTTACGTCTGTGGCTATTAAGAAGGGGACGGTCATCGAGGTGGCCCCGGTCATTGTCATGACGGCGGAGGACAGGGAATTGCTGGATCAGACGTTATTGCATGATTATATTTTTGAATGGGGGTTACGGAAAAAGGGGTGTTGTATGGCGCTGGGGTATGTGCCGTTGTACAATCACTCTTACCGGTCGAATTGTGAGTATGAGATGGATTATGACCAGCAGGTGATATCGGTGAGGACGGTTCGGGCTATTAAGGCCGGGGAGGAGCTGTTCATCAATTACAATGGGGATTGGAATAATGAGAAGCCCGTTTGGTTTGAGACGGCGACTTAACTGACATTCACTTCCTTTTACGGCTGATCACCGGGGCAAATTTCAGTGCGAAATTGATGCCAACGCTGTTCATTTGCACCTGTCCGAAGCCGATGTTGCGGGAAGGGATCTTTATGTATGGAGCGATGAGCAGGGACATGCTGTTGCTGATGCCTGTCTCGACGCCTAATGATAGATTTATGGATGAGAGCAAATAGTTGTTTTTATTGGGGTAACTGAAGCTTTTGGCATCTTCGCGGCCATACCAATTGTAGTAAAAGTTGCAGTTCTCTTTGGTCAGCAGGTAGGAAGAGAAGCCTGCGCTGGCGAAGAAGAGGGTGCTGCCTGCGACACTGAAGTCGTACCGTAAGTTTACCGGTATTTCCAGCATGTTGAAGGAGCCTTTTACAAAGTCCACATTATGCAGATTGTTCATCCGGTACCAGTCATTGGATACGTGGTAGTCCTGCTGGCGGGCTGCGTAGTTCTTTCTGTCGAGCAGAAGGCCGGTGCTGAGGTACCAGCGATCGGCGAATTGGTAGTCGAGGGTAAGTCCAATGCTGCTGCCGGGTTTGTCGCCGGCCAGGGTATTGACGGAGGAGAAGTCGGGTGCAATGGACAGCCCGAACTGCAGGTTCCTTTTTATCCGGAGGCTTTTGTTCTTGCCGGGTTGTATCAGGGATGGATTTGCCTTTGTTGTATAAGCGCGAAGGGCTGAGTCGCTGACAGAGGGGTGCTGTCTCAGGGACCCGGGGCTGTGTATTGACGAGAGGGTCAGCTCGCGGGGTTTGTTATTGTTAGCGGCGGTGCTGTTATTGTTATTGGGGATCCCCTTGTTGTTCGTGATGCTGCCGGCGCCTGAGGTTGAGCCGACGGTCGCGATGATATTGTCGGGTGATGATATGCCTGCGTTTGCGTCCGCTGTTGAGCCGGTTGTGGAAGAGGGGATGTTCTTGCCTCTTTGTTGCCGGTTGGAATAGGTAGTGCGGGCGGTAGTATTGTTTACTCCGTTGGCGCCGGGATAATGCCTTGTTTTACCGGTATGGGTTGTGGAATGCGCTGTTGAGGACGCATTGGTATTGGCGGCGGCAGGGTTGGCTGGTGAAGCTGGGTTTGGTGCAGCTGAATGCGTTGCTGTTGGGTTTGGCGCAGTTGAGGTCGGTGCCGCTGAATGTGTTGCGGCAGGGTTTGCTCCGGCGGTTGAGTTGTGGGCTGCTGAGCTGGCGGCGGATGAGTTTGGTGCAGTTGGGTTTGGTGCGGCAGGATTTGTTCCGGCGGCTGGGGCGGTGTGATCGGTGGCAGCGGGATCTGCTGTAGCGGGATTGGCTATAGCAGGGTCAGCTGCGGCGGATGAAGAGGCAGGTGGTGTAGAGTTTGAGCTATGTTCTGGATTTTGAGTTGATGAAAGAGGTTGCGTTCCTGTAGCTGGCTGGACCTTTGCGGAAGGTGGGCTTCCGGATGGTTCGTTTTGTTTGGAGCTGTGGTTTTGCCGGACAAAATAGAAAACCCCTGCGACCAGCAGGATAGCCGGCACATAGTAAAAGGGGAATCGGCGAACTCCCCGCAGGGGGTTTGGTGCGGACCTGCCGAGGTCCGTATCCAGCCGGGGTTCCAGCTTTTCCCAGGACCGGGAGCCTAAAACGTCCCCCGGGTCATGCTCCTGGGCCGCTTCCCGACTCAAGCGGTCCAATTCTTTATCGGAGAGGTTCAACATAAGCTTTATGGTCAGTTTTTTTTATAAGGATTTTTCTAAGATTTTCTCTTGCTTTTGAGAGATTGGATTTGGAGGACCCGATGGAAATGCCCAGGTGCGCGGCTATTTCTTCATGGGTCAGGCCCTCTATGACAAATAAATTGAAAACGGTACGATAGGCAGGGGAAAGCTGCCTGATGGCTTCAATGATCTCTTTATATGACAGGATATCGATCCCTGTTTCCTGTTTGTCTGCGATGTTCTCTGCATCTTCGGATAACATCTGTCCATTGATATAGGAGGCGTTCTTCCGGTAATGGTCAATACAGGTATTGACCAGGATACGTTTGAACCATCCTTTCAGGGACGCCAGGACGTCGGCATGGCGGGACTCTTCGAATTGATGAATGTTCTTAAATAGCTTGATAAACCCTTCATTCATGATCTCTTCCACTTGTTCAAGATTATTTTGATAACGGTAGCATATTTTCACAGCATAGTCCTTGAGCGTGTTGTAAAGCTCTTTTTGGCTTGCACGGTCATTTGCACGGCAGCCATCTATCAATGCGTGTATTGGCGTATTTCCTGTGATCAAGTCGGGTTTGCTGTAGTTGAGTGGTAGATAGTAACAACGTGCAAACTAGTTTTCCTTATTCGATCAATACGCAAATGAAATGTTAATGGTTGCTTTGTTGAAGCGAGGAAAATGATTTTGCCGGTGAAATTTGTTATGGGGGTGAGGAAGCTGCGGCGTTTGGGGTGTTTGACCGGGTCATCCGGGCAGACGGGTGCTGGTGACGGAGATGTCGGCTTTTATATAGACCTGGGCCTGGATGCTTTTTTCGCCGGCTTGCAGACCGATCATTTTCAACTCTTTAACCTCGCCGGTGGTGAAGACGCCGGGTGCGATGGTCTTATTGAGCTGGGCGTTGAGTGTAGGAAGATTGGCTTTCAGGAGGGCGGCCAGGTCGAGGAAGCTATTTCCTTTGACGTTTTCCCGGATCTTGTTTTTGAACAGGATCCTTGCCAGTTTGATCATAAACTCCTTGCTTTTCAGCTCATACTGGATGTCGGGTACTCTAAGCTCCTGTTTGGCTGTATCCAGCGTGGGGGTGCCCCAGACGAAGAATTCCCCTTCATGGCTGCCGCCAAAGTCCACTTCCATTTTTACCTGATGATGAGGCATTCCGCTGATCGTCATGCTTTTCAGGACGACTTTTTGCCCCTGGTATTCGAAGGACCTGTTTCGGAACGAGTCGTTGAGCAGCTTGTTGATAAAGGCATAGTCGTAGGTGGCGGGCAGGTAGAGGGTGATCCCGCTGCGGTTGTTGCCGCTTTGTAGTGGGGGGAGGGGTGGTAGTCTGGCAGGGTTGGTGCTGTCGGAGCTGAGTTCGGGGCGGCAGCTGATGCCCATGCTGATGGCAAAGGTGTCCCTGGCATAGTTGAGGGTTCCGATCCGCATGGCGATGGGGTTGACGACCAGGTAGCCGTAGGGGCCGATGGGTGTCTTTTGCCAGGCTTTTGTGGCGTTCTGGTGCAGGTTGCCGGAGAAGTTCATTTTTGCAATGGATACGTCGAGCGTTCTGCAAAAGCTATTGATGGAAGAGCCGATGCTGTCCATGATCTGCTGGGTCATGTCGATGGAGAAAACCGACATAACGCATCGGTCGAGGGCTTTCAGGTTGTCGAGTCCGGAGGCGGTGCGAAGCCGGTAGTCCGGTTGGAAGGAAAGCTGGGTGCTAAAGGCGAGATCGACCCGGCGCATGGGTTCCTTGTCAAATCCGCAGTATCCCGATACCCAGGGTGAAACGGGTTTGTTGCTGACGCAGAGGCAACGGCCGCCGGCCACCTGGTAGTGACCTTGCAGGGCAACTGAAAGTCTATTGTTGACACATTGAACGGAGAATCCCGACCGTACAAAACGGTATTTGTAACGGAAGTCGCAGGAGGGTTGCAGGAAACCTGGCCATCCATCGGAAAGAAATTCTTTTGGGATCAGGGAGTCTGCGGTTGCCAGCAGCGGCCGGCCGGCTATTTTTATGGGCAGGTCGATCTCTGAGGCAGGAAGGGCGGGCAGGGCATCGGATGGCGGGTGGGTGGCGGATATTGGGGATGAGGGATTTGCAGAAGTGGATGGAGTTGAAGGGGAAGGTGGGGTTGTAGTGATCTTTTTTGAGGGGCCACAGGAGATGAGCCCGAGGGTTAGCAGTAGCGCCAGTGCGAGGATGACGGGTGCGGAAGAGCGGCCCTTGACGAATTGGGGGGAAAAGGGGATGAATTGGAGGGATAAGGAGATGGAGGATCGCGGATGATTGCGCATCTGAAAAATTTGATGCGCGAAGTTAATTTTTTATTCCTTTTGCTTCCCTGCTTTTTGTGTTATCGATAACATCCAGGAGACCTCCGGAAAAGCGATCTTCGGTCAGCTGCCAGAACATTACTCCACCCAGTTGTTTGTGGAGGGCGTACTGTGTTTTTAACCGGATGGAAGTGCTGTCGTCAAAGGTCGCAAAACGCCGCTTGCCTGCATTATAAGCGTAAGGGGCCTCTGCTACCGGGTCCCAGTGGTATACGTAACCGTTGTCTGCGGAGAGAAGGGATGCCTGGTCTTTATAGGAGACGCCGCGCAGGAAGTGGCAGCTTTGATAGAGGCCGTTGCCCGTGCTGTCCACATCTTCGAATATGCGTGCGTAGAATGCCAATCCAATGGCTATTTTGCTAAGAGGCACACCGATGGAGTCGAGATAACGCACTGCATGGTCGGTAGATTCGAGCTGTTCGGGGGTTGAATATAGCCCGGTATGATGGCCTGTACGGGTGCTGTATCCGTTGACCAGATCGTAGCTCATCAGGTTGATGTAGTCGACCCGGGGAGCGACTTGTTTCCAGTCGATGGATGTCCGGAGGTAGTCGGTAAAACCGCCGGCTGCGAAGCTGATCTCTTTTTTGCGGCCAAGTTGTTTGCGAAGTAATTTGATGAGCTCCGTGAAATGATCTTTGTCCTGGGGAGTATAGGGATAGCCGGGGACATTTTCGAGGCCGGGGTATTCCCAGTCGAGGTCGAGTCCGTCGGTATGGAAGTAGCCGGTCAGTTCGCGAACGCTGCGGACGAAGTCTTTGCGTCCGCTGTCTGTTGCGAAAACGTCGGGGCAGGTTTTACAGCCGCCCCAGCCGCCGAGGGAGAGGATGACTTTGAGGTTGGGGTTTTTGTCTTTCAGCGCAACCAGATGGCGGATAGTTGCGGTGTCGTTGGCGCCCGCAACATCAAGGAGATTGCCTTTGAGGTGGCAGAAGCTAAATATGATGTGTGTCAGTTTTTCGGTGGGAAAGCTGTCGATGGCGCTGCTGCGGCCGGCATAGTAGCCGATGACGGCGAGGTTTTTTGCAGCGGCAGTATGATGATGGCGGGAGAGATGGGTGGTGGAATGCTGGGGCTGTCCGGTGGGCTGGGGTTGCGCGGTGAGTTGGGGTTGGCCAATGGGTTGAGGCTGCGAGGTGAGTTGGGTTTGCCCAGTGGGTTGAGGCTGCCCGGTAGGTTGAAGGGTGGGACGGCTGGGCCCTCCGGTTTGGGCATAGCAGGCGAAACGGATAAGGGCAAGGACAAGGATGCAGAACAGGCGAGATTGCATATGTAAAGTTTTCAGGAAGGTGAGTGTCTAAAATAAGCCGAATGTAATGTCAGACCAAAAGATAAACGTTATATTTAATGATATTAAACTAACGTGTTATGTCTGAGCGATATTTTGATCAGGAGCGGGCCGGGAGCCGCTTGAAAAGGAGAAAATTTTTGAAGGTTGCGCTGGCTTCCGCCGGGGCCGTTGCGTTGACGGGAGCGGGTGTTCTGACGTCGCTGAGGATACGCAAGCGAAGCAGTTCCGACGAAGCTCTGAGAGGGACGGGTGGAGCGCTGACGATCCGCCAGGTCATCGACCATCTGCAGGCGGATATCCCTGGTGCGCCGTTCCTGAAGACGGTGGATACGATCAAGGCCGGGGACTGGGAGCAGCCGGTGAAAGGGATCGTCACTACGATGTTCGCGACTGATGCGGTGATAGAAAGGACGATCGGTCTGGGCGCCAATTTTATCATCGCGCATGAGCCGACCTTTTACAATCACCTGGATGAAACAAGCTGGCTGGGAGATGACCCGGTGTTAAAATATAAAAGGGATCTGCTGGATAAACATGGGATCGTCGTATGGCGTTTCCACGATGGTCTGCATCAGCACCGGCCGGATGGGGTGAGGATGGGTGTCATGAATGCGCTGGGCTGGGACAAATATTATTCTGCTGATGATCCGCCGCTGATCGAGATGCCGGCTATTTCGCTGCAGGCAATGATCACGCATTTGAAGGACGCCCTTGGGATCGACAAGTTGAAATATATCGGTGATCCGGCGCAGATGTGTCATCGGATCGTGCTTTCTCCTGGTGCGGCGGGCGGCAGGGCGCAGATCGGCCAGTTGCAGAAGTATCAGCCCGATGTATTTATCTGTGGGGAGCTGAATGAGTGGGAGACTAGTGAATATATCCGGGATGCCCGTTATCAGGGGCGAAAGATAAGCCTTATCGTGCTGGGGCATTCGGTGAGTGAAGAGGCGGGGTTGCAGTGGTTGATACCGGTCTTAAAAGAAAAAGCCCCCGGGATAACTGCGACGCATATATCATCCGGGGACCCGTTTGCATGGGCATAAATAAAAAAAGCCCCGCTGGTGCGAGGCTTTCCTTCTATTGAGAGCTTTTTACTTTGCGACTTCGGCTTATTTTGCGACTTCGGCTCTAATGACGTTCAGTGCGCCACCTGCTTTGAACCAGGCGATCTGCGGTTCATTGTAGGTATGGTTGAGACTGATCTCGTCCTTGCTGCCGTTCTTGTGGTTCAGCACCATGGTGAGCGGCTTGCCGGGCGTGAAGCTGTTCAGGCCAACGATATCGATGTTGTCATCTTCCTGTACCTTGTCATAGTCTTCTTTATTGACAAAGGTGAGTGCGAGCATACCCTGTTTCTTCAGGTTGGTCTCGTGGATACGGGCGAAGCTGCGAACGACGATGGCGCGTACTCCCAGGTGGCGGGGTTCCATAGCGGCGTGTTCGCGGGAAGAGCCTTCGCCGTAGTTCTCATCTCCTACGACGACGGAGCCGATGCCGGAAGCCTTATAAGCTCTTGCTGTAGCGGGCACGGCACCATATTCGCCGGTCAGCTCGTTCTTTACGGAGTCCGTCTTGTCGTTGAAGAAGTTGACGGCACCGATGAGCATGTTGTTGGAGATATTATCGAGGTGACCGCGGAATTTTAACCAGGGACCGGCCATTGAAATGTGATCGGTGGTACATTTTCCTTTGGCTTTTATCAGCAGTTTCAATCCTTTCAGGTCGGTTCCTTCCCATGCAGCGAATGGTTCGAGGAGCTGCAGGCGGGAGGAGTCGGATTTTACGGCGACCTGAATGCCTTTACCGTCTTTTGCAGGGGCCTGGTAGCCGGCGTCGTCAACGGAAAAGCCTTTGGGCGGCAGTTCTACACCTGTAGGTTCGTCGAGCATTACGTCTTCGCCCTTTTCGTTCTTCAGTTTGTCCTTGAGGGGGTTGAAGGTAAGGTCACCGGCGATGGCGAAAGCGGTCACGATCTCGGGGCTGGCGACAAATGCGTGAGTGCTGGCGAGTCCGTCGTTGCGTTTGGCAAAGTTGCGGTTGAAGGAAGTGATGATCGAGTTTTTACGGTTAGGGTCATCGATATGACGGGCCCACTGACCGATACAGGGTCCGCAGGCGTTGGCGAGCACTATGCCGCCGATCTTATCGAAGGTCTTTAAGAATCCGTCCTTTTCGATGGTGAAACGCACCTGCTCGGAACCCGGCGTGATGGTAAATTCGGCCTTGGTCTTCAGGTTTTTGTCGATAGCCTGTTGTGCCAGGGAGGCCGAACGGCTGATGTCTTCGTAAGAAGAGTTGGTACAGCTGCCGATGAGGGCTACTTCGAGGCGTTCGGGCCAGTTGTTGGCCTTCACTGCTTCTGCGAATTTGCTGATAGGCCAGGCCAGGTCGGGTGTGAAGGGTCCGTTGACGTGAGGTTCGAGTTCGTTGAGGTTGAGCTCGATGACCTGATCATAATATTTTTTTGGATCTGCGTAAACTTCTTTGTCGGGCCGCAGGTAGTCTTTAATGCCATCAGCGAGTGCGGCTACTTCTTCGCGGCCGGTGGCCTTGAGATAGGCGGCCATTTTTTCGTCATAGGCAAAGATCGAGCAGGTCGCTCCGATCTCGGCGCCCATATTACAGATGGTGCCTTTGCCTGTAGCACTGAGGCTGTCGGCCCCTTCGCCGAAGTATTCGACGATGGCTCCGGTGCCGCCTTTCACGGTCAGGATGCCGGCTACTTTGAGGATGATGTCTTTGGCGGAGGTCCAGCCGCTCATTTTACCGGTCAGTTTTACGCCGATGAGTTTGGGCATTTTCAGTTCCCAGGGCAGGCCGGCCATCACGTCTACTGCGTCGGCGCCGCCGACACCGATGGCTACCATGCCGAGACCACCCGCATTCGGAGTATGAGAGTCTGTACCGATCATCATGCCACCGGGGAAGGCATAGTTTTCCAGGACGACCTGGTGGATGATGCCGGCTCCGGGTTTCCAGAAACCGATACCATATTTATTTGAGATAGAGGCGAGAAAGTCATATACTTCTTTGTTCACGTCGATGGCGGTAGCCAGGTCGGATACGGCGCCGGTCTTTGCCTGGATCAGGTGATCGCAGTGAACGGTAGAGGGGACTGCTACCTTGTCGCGGCCGCAGGTCATAAATTGCAACAGGGCCATCTGGGCGGTAGCGTCCTGCATGGCAACGCGGTCCGGGGCGAAGTCGACATAGTCCTTACCGCGCTCGTAGGCACGGGCAGGAGTTTCAAAGAGGTGCGAGTAGAGTATTTTTTCAGCTAAAGTCAGGGGTTTTCCTACCAGTTTACGGGCGGCGTCTACCTTGGATGGCATAGCTCCGTATAACTTTTTAATAAGATCCAGATCAAAGACCATGATGAATTTAGTTTATATGTTAAGCTTGATGAACCAGGCTAATATTCCCTTGACTGGCGAGGGGCTGCTGGTTACCGGATGGAAAGTGGCTCCTGTTGGGGGAGTCGCTGGGATTCAACCGGCACCTGCGGTGCCTGGCGGGGCCAAGGTCTGCCCTTCGGGCGCCCTCGCTGTGCTCGGGCTCGCAATTTACCTAAAAATAGGGTAGGTTTTGTTGATTTTTTTTAAATTAGAGGCATGAACAGACTCAAGAACTTCATCGAGTGGCAGGTTTTCGGTGTGTGTACGGCAATTGGTGAAAGAATGGGTATCGCCACTTCCCGTATCCGGACCTGGTTTATTTATATTTCCTTTCTCACCATGGGCTCCCCCCTTATTGTCTATTTTGTCCTTGCCTTTTGGATGAATATCAAGCGATATATCCTTTCCGCCCGTAGAAACCCACTCAAATATTTGTGAGTGAGGATTTGTGAGACGTTTCATTTTATGTGAGTCAGGATTAATACCCATTTCCATTGAATGGGCTCCCGCTTTTTTTCGTACCTTACTGAAGTCGGCTCAATTATAGTACCTATGAGGCTGCATTTATACACGGATAAAATCCTGTTCCTTGTTCCAATTTGATTTTTCCTATGTGGATTATGAGCAATTGATGAATGACCTGGCGCAGCGATTGAACGTGCCGGTGATAAATCACCAGTTGGTTTTCCCGGAGTCGGTAGGCTCCGGCAGTCTCACCTGTGTCAAGCTTCCTAACGGTATCAATGTCAATATCGTCAATTGTAAAATGAACCAGGACTGGCTCATCACGCGCCGGAAGATGCGGGAGGAGTATTATACGCTCCGTTTTCATGAGCTGACCATTCCCGATACGCTGGAGATACGGATTGGAGATGAGCGCATGAGGGAGTCGCATACAACGCGTTCGATCGCTTATCTGACCAATACACTTTCCGACTGGAGTTATCTGGGTTCGAAGGGCACGACCTATAAAGGGATCGATGTGCTTTTCAATGCGTCGTGGATAGCGGGTTATCTTGGGGTGGAGAAGATCGGGGATGTTTTATCCGCTTACCTATCGTTACAGGTGGAAAATGTACATCGGGAGCCATTGGACAGCGAGTATCGGCGGCTGATGCAGGAAATAGTGGAGGTGGAGGAGGATAGTCCGCTGCGTCTGGCTATCATCCAGAACAGGGTTATGTTGCTGATCGAGCGGTTTTTTCTGCGTATATACGAGAGAAAAAAGAATTCTTACTTCAATATCCCGCTCTCCAAGGCGGATATCGATAGGGTCATGCAGGTGGAGGCTGTGCTGACGAAGGATATTTTCGAACCTGCGCCGACGATAAGCCAGCTTGCGCGGATGGTTTCTATCAGTGAGTCCAAGCTCAAAAAGGATTTTAAAATGATCTATGGAGTGCCTGTGTATGAGTACTTTCAGAAGGTGCGTATGCAGGCTGCCAAGGATAAATTACTGGCTGGTGGTCATTCGGTCAAGGAAGTGGCGATGGAGCTGGGATACTCGAATCTGAGCAATTTTACGATCGCTTTTAAAAAGGAATTTGGACTTCTCCCCAGTAAGCTGTTAACGACTTATTAAAGTTTTTGCACCAAGTATTAACAATAGACTTTGCAGCTATCCGAAACACTTTTTCAGCTAGTAATAGTACGCCGTTATGCCTACCTTTGTAAAGCATTTGATCAGGGTTAATTCGAATGTCCCGTTTTTAATTCCTCATTGGCTGGACTAATGTCCAGCGAGTATCATCCAGGAAAGACCATCGAGATCCTCACCCCTTTATAGTTCGGAAACTACTTTACGAATCCTCACCAACTGTTCGAGTAATTCCTGCAGAAGATCCAGTCGTAGCATGTTAGCTCCATCGCTTTTCGCTATGGCGGGATTGGGGTGCGTTTCAATGAACAGGCCATTGGCCCCGGTGGCAATAGCAGCTTTTGCGATAGTACCGATGAGCTGTGGATTGCCGCCGGTGACCCCGCTTGTTTGGTTGGGTTGCTGAAGGGAGTGCGTACAGTCCATGACGACCGGAGTGCCGTGTTCCTGCATCCAGGGTATATTGCGATAGTCGACGACAAGGTCCTGGTAGCCAAAGGTGGTGCCTCTTTCAGTCAGGACGATCTTTTCATTACCTGCTTTTCTTATTTTTTCCACTGCAAATTTCATGGCCGGGCCACTCAGGAACTGGCCTTTTTTTACATTGACGACTTTGCCTGTGTCTGCGGCGGCGAGCAGGAGGTCGGTCTGGCGGCAGAGGAATGCGGGGATCTGGAGGATGTCCACGTATTTGGCGGCGGGGGCTGCTTCATCGTGGGCATGGATGTCGGAAGTCGTGGGCAGTTTGTAGGTGTCGCCTACTTTTTTTATGAGTTCCAGGCCGCTGTCGTCGCCGATGCCGGTGAATGATCCGGCGCTGGTGCGATTGGCCTTGCGGTAGGAGGCCTTGAAGACGTAGGGGATGCCGAGGTTGCGGCAGATGCCGGAGACTTTGTCGGCGACCTCCATGACGAGCTCTTCGCTTTCGACTACGCAGGGACCTGCGATGAGGAAGAAGCTGTTTTTATCGTATGACTGGTTTTGAAAGAGTTGATGTAGGAATTCCATGGCGCAAACCTACGAGAAAATGGTGAATGTTGGTCTGATGGTGAATGTTGGTCCGAGGGTAAATGTTGGTTTGAGGGTAAATGTTGGTCTGTGGGTAAATGTTGGTTTGATGGTGAATGAGGAGTGGTGATTGATCCGCTTTTTTGGCCTACCGGTCAGGCGGCGGCGGGGGGATGCTTTTTTTTACTAGGTTTGCACCCCAAAACCCTATAGTAATGGCTAAAGATAAAGTATTGGTAATTGGCGCCAGTGGGCAGATCGGAGTTGAACTGACACTTGCGCTCCGGCGGATATATGGCAATGCCAACGTAATTGCCTCCGACCTGCGTGAAGAGAATGAATTGCTGCATGGCACCGGTCCCTATGTGTCGCTGGACGTAATGAACAAGGAGATGCTGCATGTCCAGGTCATCCGGCAGAATATTACGCAGATCTATTTGCTGGCTGCTATCCTTTCTGCAACGGGTGAGAAGAATCCCAACCTGGCGTGGCATTTGAATATGCAGGGGTTGCTGAATGTGCTGGACATAGCCAGGGAAGAGAAGCTGCACAAGGTTTACTGGCCGAGCAGCATCGCGGTTTTTGGACCGACCTCGCCCCGGCTGAATTGTCCGCAGCGTACCATTATCGAACCCAGCACCGTATACGGCATCAGCAAGTATGCCGGAGAGTTCTGGTGCAATTATTTTTTCGAACGTTATGGGGTGGATGTCCGGAGTATCCGTTATCCCGGACTGATCAGCTATAAGTCCGCGCCGGGCGGAGGAACGACGGATTATGCGGTGGAGATCTTTCACGAGGCTCTTGAAGAGCGGAAGTATAAATGTTTTTTGAAAGAGGATACTTACCTGCCTATGATGTATATGCCGGATGCTATCCGGGCCACGATAGAGCTGATGGAGGCGCCTGCCAGCAAGCTTTCGGTACGGACCTCGTACAATGTGGCGGCGCTGAGTTTTTCGCCAAGCGAGATCTCTTCCGAGATCAGGAAGCATATCTCCGATTTCTCAATAACGTATGAACCTGATTACCGCCAGCACATTGCGGACAGCTGGCCGCAGAGCATCGATGATTCGGTTGCCCGGGCTGACTGGGGCTGGAAGCCGGAGTATGATCTGACGCGGATGACGGCGGATATGCTGGAGAATCTGGAATAACGCAGACATCGGGGCGGTCGTCATAAGGGAGGCTCCCGCTTGTGGGGGATGAGAGGGGGCGAGCAATCTACTTATTTTATAGACTTTTTTAGATTTTTGCTAAATTGCACGTTCACCCGAAAGGACCGGAGGTCCCTGAACGCCCTTATTTATGCTACGTATTTTTTTAGGCCTTTTTCTTGTTGCTTTTCAATTTGTTGTGAATGCTGCGCCCGGAGGTTTGGGGAGGGGAATAGCTCCCGGTGAGTTGGGGGGGCGTGTTTGTGCCGGCAAGCCTCCTGTTTTTCGCAGTGGGCAGTGGCGGGCCATTTTGGAGAGAAGGGATGGCAATAATATAGCTTTCAATTTTGAGGTAAAGGACAGTGCGGGGAAGAAGGTGCTGTATATCCGGAATGCGGGGGAGCGCCTGCTGGTGGAGGATATTTCGCGGGAGGGGGACTCTGTTATTATCCGTTTGCCTTTTTATGAGTCGCAGCTGAGGGCGGCGGTGACGAAGGAGGGGAACCTGGAGGGCGTCTGGCTTCGGCATTTAGTAGATACTTACCAG
>DATJJA010000099.1:0-36353 GCA_035492595.1 Puia sp. | reverse complement strand
GTCGAGTGTCCTGCCTTAAAGGGCATTGCTCAAGAAGGAGAGGACATCATCGACGAGACGGAGGATAACACTGCTCAGCGCGATGTGGGTCTTATTTTCGCAGGCCAGAAAGCCGAGCATTATGAGATTGCCACCTATGGCTCCTTGTTGCAGCTTGCGAAAGACATGGGGCAGAATGAGATCGCCGATCTTCTTGAACAGACTTTGAACGAAGAAAAGAACGCAAACGAGAAGCTGACCGAGCTGGCTACGAGTGGAATTAACCGCGAAGCGGCACAGGAAGTAGCGGACTAGGGTCATTGGATCCTCGTGGGAAAAAGCCGGCGCATCACCGCGCCGGTTTTTTCATGATACCCTACAACAAGCCCGTTACCAGGTTGTTAAAGGAAATAATTATGCCTTCCGGACTGGCATGGGATTTACAGTATTTCTGTTAAATTATACATATGCCCTGGTTTAACGGAGATTACCCGCCATCGTATAAGAATCAGCCCGTGGAGTTGCGGAAAAAGGCCGTGGAGATAGCCAACGAGTTGCTGTTGCACGGCGCGGAAGAAGGGGTGGCGATTGCCACGGGACTTAAGCGGGCCAGAACGTATTTTGCTGACCAGTCCCTAAAGCGGGGCGGATCTGGGAAAAGGAATAAAAAAAGTCATTATGAATAACGACAACGCGTTCCCGCTTTCGCTGGATTTTGAAGGGAAGCATTATGAGGGAACCATATTGCCCTCGGTGGAAAAAGGTTCGAATGGAATGCCTGTTTATTATAGGGTTACGCTTGGCGATGAATTCTTCGCGTATTTATGCTGCGGAGATAATGGCTGGAGTGAAAGGGAAGGGCCAGGTCGGCCAGGAGGGTTGATACGTGCGATCGGGGATTATATATTTGATTACTACGAATAAGCGATCGACTGGGTGTAAATCGTCAATGTTAATGAAAGAAATCGTCGTAGATATACTCAAGTCTCCTTCGGATAGTACCCGATGCTAAGGTTTACACCTTAGCGGATAGTGGGTTTACCGATAAAAGATTCAAACCAGGCAACCTGATCTTAGGTTGAGGCGTAGATTCTTGTCATCTTTGTTCTGTCAAAAGCAACCAACCGTACCCTATCATCCAGTATCCCTAGAAATCCTACGTCCCATGCGGCCTGGCAGTTTTTTAACCCGTGGCCCGTTTGCCGACCCTAAGAAAACGTTGATCCAATTTTTCTTTGAAAAGCCTCCGACTAGCCTTGGGGGTTTTTCGTTTTAGAGTTCCCGGGACATTCAGAAACAGAGATCAGCCGGATGATGGGAACTCCGTCATTGGCGGGGGATTGTCATAGAGAATAAAGGCGGATAAATGCGGCAGTTGTACGTCAACCGTCCCCGGGCTTTTTTTTGTACGTGGTCGAAGGACTTTTCGAGGGCGATGTGTCTTCGGATCCATCGTTGGCCAATTGGAAAAGCAGTTTCTCGATCTTATTCAATCTTTCATCCAGGATCCTGTCCATTTTCGCTGCCAGTCGGTAGATCTCTTTTGATAGCAGGTGATTGGTCTCGACCAGCCTATCCTGAATCCGTTCCAGATTTTTGCATCTTTCTTCCAGGTCAGATGTCAGTGTGTCCGGCTTTTCATCATTGTCTTCTGTTTCTTTGATATGCGGAGCATTTTTCCCGGCGATCTCCCGCAGCTCTTTTCCGAATTGATTATAGAATTTTCTTAAAAATGAGTTAGTGACGGTTTTTCGTCTATTGACATAGCTACTATAATTCGACTTAGCCATTCCCATTTTGCTGGCTATTGCGGCGTCATTGTAATGCTCGAGAAGTTCCCTGTCCCGGAAAAACTTAGTTATACGTTCGTTATCGACAAGTTGTCTCAAGTAATAAGAAGTTTATAAAAAGTTATCTCGAATGATTTAAAGTTATATATTTGTGGACTTATAAGACCGCAGTAGGGCAACGATGCTCCCAGGCCTACATATAAAACCAGCAAAGTAGTTGCTGGCCTACTAATTTGTCCTTCGTTGATTCCAGCCTGATTATTAAAACAACCAGGTGGAATGAAAAAACATAAATTATCTCTGAAATACGGAAGCCGTATGACAGAAACTTATTGGCCAAGAAGACAGGCATGTCGAACAGTCAAGGAAAAAAAATTCTTTCGGGCCATTAAAAACAGATCAGACCCGGATTTTTTAAGGAAGGGGCATCTCCATGATCGAAATAGAAATGGCCTAATTAGGCCATAAATGTATAACTATTTTGAATAAGAATTTTTAGGAAATATCTACAAAAGCGAATAAAATGAGTAAAGTTACCAAAACGAGTATTTTGATAGATGAGCTATCGATCAGGGTTACAAAACTAGAAAGTAAGAATGACCGTCTGAGTCAATGCTATGATGAATCTATTTTGCAGATCCGCAGATTGGAACAACAATTACATCACATGCATTTGCTTGATGCAAGATTGAAAGAGTTTATGCAAATGGTTGCCCGGATGAACAATCCGCCGAAATGAGTCGACAGGCTATTGTTCTTTTGATCCGTTCTGTGACGATCTTTTAAGCTCTTCAAAGATTGAAAGATGAGCTTCGACCATTTTTTGATTGGTTTCAGACAGATACTTCTGGCTCTCAGCCATGAAGAGGTTGCTTTTTGCCAAAAGGTGGTTACTATCCACTATTTTATCAAAATTCGATTGGAATCCATAATTGGAATCTGGCTCTTTCGCGGTCTGCATATACCTGACTTGCGCATCCTCTATCTTTGAAAGCTCGATGTCATGAACATATTCCGATTTCATTTGGACTATCTCTTCGCCCAAAACCGCATAAAATTTATCTAAAAATTCTTTGCCGGGTGATTTTCCCCCGGTGTAGTAACTGCTTAAATTGCCTGCATCAACCCCCAATAGTTCAGCTATTTTTGCATTGTCATACCTTCTTTTCAGCAGCTCCATGTCTTTTTTGAATGTTTCGATCCGTTCTTTATCCGCTTTCTTGCCCATAAAAAATAATTGTAAAAAATGTAGTGATTGTAATATATAATACTATATTTGTATTGTAATTGTAAAATTAATTACAATAATTGTATCTATCGCGGCCGCATAAGACCAAAGTTAATTAACTTTTCCGCAGTTTGGGCAAATCCAAAGTGGTTCGCCTAAATCGTTGGTAGCCCGCGCGACGACCCCGGATTCGATTGATAAAATTGGAATGGTCTTGACGTGGCAACCACAACCGCTGCAAAATGCGCTTTTTGACATATAAAATTGGTTTTATAAATTATATAAAAACGTTTGACAAAACCAGCCATATGTTTGGTAGGAGCAAGGATGCGGTAGCAGGAACACAAAGAAAATAAAGGAGAAAAAGGCTTAAATAAACTTTACCCGATGCCTTCAGGAAAGGCGTCGGGTAGTCGTATACATATACGACATCAATAAGCGGATAACTATTCGCAAAAGAAATATCTTTGCCCTAAAATCACTGTTTTGCCACACGAAAGTATCTCCGTCTTCGACATGTTTAAGATCGGTGTCGGCCCATCCAGCTCCCACACCCTTGGCCCCTGGCGCGCTGCACAAAGATTCACCGACTCCATCAACGCAAAATTCGGCCTCAAAACGCTAACTTCCCTCAAAGTCTTACTTTATGGCTCCCTCGCCAAGACAGGGAAAGGCCACGGGACTGACATCGCCATCCAGTTGGGCCTGGCGGGGGAGGATCCTGTCAGTTTTGATGTTGCCATGATCGATATGACGATCATGACCATCGCAACCGAAAAAAAGATAGAGATCAAAGGAGAACGACTGATCCATTTCGACCCGGCCACCGATATCGAATTCCTTTATACCGAAGCTTTGCCCTATCATCCCAACGCCATGACCTTCCTGGCAGGCTGGGAAGATGGTCGCCAGCTGGCCGAGACCTGGTATTCCATCGGCGGCGGATTTGTAAAGAAAGAAGGAGAGGAGATCAACTCCGACACTGTCATTCAACTGCCTTTTCCCATCAATACGAATGCCGACCTCCTTCACTGGTGCAGGAAGACCGGAATGAGCATCAGTGAGGTGGTAATGGAGAATGAAGCCGCCTGGCGGCCGGAGCAGGACACACGTAACGGGGTGATGAAGATCTGGGAGGTCATGAAGGAATGCATTTACCGGGGCTGTCATTCCGAAGGGATGCTGCCCGGCGGACTGAATGTGCTGCGACGTGCGGCCGCCCTCAATCGCAAGCTCATAGACGGCAGACGCTACGATAATTTTGATTCCTGGGTACAGGCTATCAGAGATGGAGGCAACGGGTTTAAGTACACGCTGGACTGGGTCAGCTGTTTCGCGCTGGCCGTCAATGAAGAGAACGCCTCCTTTGGAAGGGTAGTCACTGCTCCGACCAATGGGGCCGCAGGGGTGATACCTGCTGTGCTGTTATACTATGTTATCTTCTGTGAGGGACTGCACAACGAAAAGATCATGCAGTTCATCCTAACCGCTTCCGAGATAGGAAGTATCTTCAAGAAGGGCTCTACCATCTCTGCGGCTATGGGTGGATGTCAGGCCGAGATCGGAGTGTCATCGGCTATGGCTGCGGCTGCGCTGACGGAATGCGTGGGGGGCTCCCAACGACAGGCGATGATGGCGGCCGAGATCGCCATGGAACATCATCTTGGTCTCACCTGTGACCCGATAGGAGGACTGGTGCAGATACCCTGTATCGAACGCAATACGATGGGGGCGATAAAGGCCATCACGGCCTCTCAGCTTGCCTTGCAGAGCACGCCCGATTTTGCAAAGGTGTCGCTGGATGCGGTGATCAGCACCATGTGGAGCACCGCCCAGGATATGAACAGCAAATATAAAGAGACTTCGGATGGCGGGCTCGCGGTACAGATCCCACTGGGGTTAAAAGAATGTTGAAACTACGAAAAAACAAACCTATGGACAGTGTCACTCAACTTTCGCTCAATATACCCGACACTACAAAACTCCGTGTAGTCGTGATCGGTGGCGGGTTTGGCGGCGCCAACGCCATCAAATACCTGAATGACCGGCTCTTCCAGATCGTCCTCTTCGACAAAAGCAACTACAATAGTTTCTGGCCTTTGCTGTACCAGGTGGCGACTGCCGCACTGCAGCCAGATGCTATCGCGACTCCATTACGACGGGAGTTCAGCAACAAGAAAGATTTTCACTTCCGGGCACTGGAGGTCCAGAAGATCGAAGTAGAAAACAAACTTATCATAACGGAAGCAGGCAGCTTGAAATACGACTATCTCATCATCGCTACCGGCAGCAAGTCCAATTTCTTTGGCAATGAGCTGATCAAAAAATATTCTTTTGGCCTGAAGTCGATCCCCGACGCGCTGAACTTCCGGAGCCAGCTGATGCAGGCTTTCGAGCGGGCGGATATGACCCAGGACCCTGTGGAGCGGAGACGCCTGCTGAACTTTGTCATCGTCGGCGGCGGTCCGACCGGCGTAGAGACCTCGGGCGCCATTGCCGAGCTGAAGAGACATGTTCTTTGTAAGGACTACCCGCACCTCGACCTGAGCCAGATGAAGATCTATCTGCTGGAAGGGCATGAACGGCTGCTGGCGACGATGTCCGAACATGCGGGTAACAAGGCGAAGGAATACCTCGAGAAGCTGGGCGTGATCGTAAAAAACTCGACATACGTCGATAAATACGATGGCACCACCGTACATCTGAAATCGGGCGAACAGATAGAAAGCTATTGCGTCGTCTGGTCGGCAGGTGTCACCGGCAATATGCTGGAAGGCATGAAACCGGAATGGATCGAGAGGGGACATTATCTTGTCGATGCCAATTGCAGGATCATCGGAAGTCCGGACATCTATGCGATAGGAGATATCGCTACGCAGAAGTCCGAGAAATGGCCAACGGGTCTCCCCGGCCAGGCACAGCCAGCCATCCAGATGGGGAAATTTGTGGGAAAGTATCTCAACGCCACCGTGGAAAAGAAAGAGATCAAGCCATTCAAATTCTTTGACAAGGGTGCGCTGGCTACAGTAGGCCGCGGAAAGGCGCTGGCCGATCTGCTGGATAACAAGTTGAAGTTCGGCGGACGTTTTGCCTGGTATATCTGGCTCTTTGTTCATATCAGCGGACTGATGAGCTTTCGCAGTAAGCTGCTTGTGTTCACCAACTGGATGTGGAACTACTTTACGTATGACAAAGGGAACAGGCTGATCATCCGGCCTTTTGTACGACCGGACGAGAATGAATGAACCGCACAGCGTTTGTATCGAAATCGGACAAAACGACTGCGGCACTCGCTTCTAGTTGAGTGATAATTAATATTTTATATTTCCGGCATCTTATTAGGAAGAATATGGTATTCAACCGACCACCATGTTCCAGAATTACTTCCGCACCGCCTGGCGCAATCTCCTTCGCAACCGCAGCTACAGCGCCGTCAATATTCTCGGTCTCGCTATCGGTATGGCCGTTGCCCTGCTGATCGGGCTATGGGTGCAGTATCAATATTCTTACGACCGCTGGCTGCCGGGGTATAAACAGGTGGCACAGGTGCGGATGCGATTTATCCGGAATGGAGAGACAGTGCAGGTGATGGGGACGCCCCTGCCTCTGACGGAGGCGCTGCGAAATGAAGTCTCGGGGATAAAGTGGGCCGCCCATACAGACTGGATGGGGACTCATGGACTCGTATCAGGGGAGCACAAGATCTATCTGATAGGTGCGCTGGCAGAAGAAGATTTTTGCAGAGTTTTTCCTTACCAGGCAGTGAAAGGCGATGTCAACCAGGCGCTGAAACGACCCTCGTCCATCGTGCTTACAGAGTCCACCTGCAAAGCCCTGTTTGGCAGCGAGGAGCCGATGGGCAAAAAAGTACGGGTCGACAACCAGCAGGATTTTTTTGTAGGGGCTGTCATCCGCGATCTTCCTTCGAATTCCAGTTTTAATCTCCATTACATTCTGCCCTTCAGTTATCATATCCAGACGAACGACTGGGTCCGGGAAGCCATCACGAACTGGAATCAAAACTCCTTCCAGACCTTTGTTTCCATAGAACCCAATACCAGCTATGCGCAGGTGGAGGCGAAGATGAGAGTCGTCGCCGAGAAGTATAATCCGAAGTTCTTTAAGGAAGGAAAGCTGGAGTTCTTTCTTCAGCCGATGTCTCACTGGCATCTGTATTCCGATTTCAAGAATGGACGTGAAAGCGGTGGGTTTATCGAATATGTTCGCCTCTTTAGTATTATCGGTGTCCTGGTCCTGCTGATCGCCTGTATCAACTTTATGAATCTTTCGACTGCGCGATCGGAGAAGCGGGCGCGGGAGGTTGGGGTACGAAAGGCGATTGGCTCCCTCAGGCGGGATCTGATCCTGCAATTCCTGGTAGAGTCGATGCTCATTACGACGATAGCTGCTGTGTTCTCGCTGGTGCTGGTAGAGATAGCCCTGCCTTCTTTTAATTTATTGACACAATGTCCGATCGATATCCCATGGCGAAGTGCTGTCTTCTGGGAGATCATGGTTGGGTACGTGATCATAACGGGGCTGCTTGCGGGCAGCCGTCCGGCTTTTTATCTGTCTTCCTTTAAGCCGGTGAAGGTGCTGAAAGGGAAGATCCATACCGGAAGGGCCGCGGCATTGCCGCGTAAGCTGCTGGTCGTGCTGCAATTCACTTGCAGCATCGCGCTGATCATCAGTACGCTGCTGATCTATCAGCAAATTCAGTATGCGAAGGATCGCCCGAACGGATATGATGCCAACCGATTGGTAGCCACCGACGGCAGCATCGATCTGAGTCGCAATTATGCCGCGCTGAAGAACGATCTGCTGCAGACGCAGCTGGTGGATAGGGTGACAAAGGCTTCCAGCGAGGTCACAACCATCTGGAACTGGTCGGGCGTGCTCGACTGGAGCGGCCGATATCCAAACGAAGAGCTGACTGTCGCGCATATCGATATCATGGAGGATTATTTTCAGACGGTCGGTATGCCAATTGTCGCCGGTACCAATTTCAGCGGTAACCTGGCTGCCGACAGCAGCAAGATCATTATTAACGAAGCCGCGGCTAAACGGATGCGTCTGGCCGACCCAATAAATCAAATGATCTCGTGGAGCCATAACCGTCGCGTAAAGGTGATAGGCGTCGTAAGGGATGCGCTGATGATCTCTCCCTTCTCACCGGCGGAACCTACTTTTTTTGCCTATAGTCCTTCGGATGCCAATAATATTATGTACCGGCTGTCAAAGTCTGCCGACGTGCATGCTGCCATGGCAAAGCTGACGCCGATATTTAATAAGTATAATCCTTCCTATCCTTTTATTTACCACTTTATAGATGAGAGCTATGCCGAAAAGTTCGATCTGGAGGTGCTGGTCGGGCGGCTGGCCGGTATTTTTGCTGCGCTGGCTATTTTTATTTCCTGTCTGGGATTGTTTGGACTGGCCGCATACTTAGCAGAGCAGCGGGTGAGGGAGATCGGCATCCGCAAGGTGCTGGGCGCTTCGGTGAGCCAGCTGTGGTATCTGTTATCAAAGGATTTTATTGTGCTGGTTGCAATCAGCTGTGTAGTGGCTTCGCCGTTGGCCTTTTATTTTTTGCATGGCTGGCTTCAGAAATACCAATATCGCATTACGATAGGGCCGGGAGTATTCTTCCAGGCGGGTGTATTGGCGATGGTGATCACCGTAGCGACCATCAGCTTTCAGGCCATCCGGGGGGCGATGACCAATCCTACGGGTAGTCTGCGGTCGGAGTAATTAATTCAGAAGTCTATGCCAGGCATAGGTTATTCTTTTAGAACTGAAACCTGTCTCACCGTGCCATCGGTCGCCGTGGCTTTTAATATATACATGCCTTTAGCAACGGTCTTGTCGAAAGTGAGGGGAATTGTTCCCGTTTGCCGGGGCGGTATGCGGGACCACAAGACCTGGCCGCTCATAGAGATCAGATCGATCTGCCTGAGCATCTTGTCAGTTGTCAGGTATGCATTGGCTTTTACGGGGTTGGGGTATACGCTGAAAGCGGCGGGAGTGCTGCAATCCACCCGGGCCGAAATAATGGCGCTGAAGGTGCTGGAGCCATCGAGGTCAACCATTTTCAGTCTATAGAGCAGGTCGCCGTTGCCCGTTCCCTTATCCGTGTACTGGTAGCTATTCTTATCCCGGATGTATGGGAGGCTGGCAATGGTAGCGAACGGCGAACCGTTCTCACTGCGCTGTAATTCAAATTTGTTGAAATTCACAGCATCGGCTGTTGTCCATTCGATGGATGGTGTGCATTGCGCAGTATTGCCGGTGAAAGATATCAGGCGGATAGGTAATGGGATGGATTGTTTAGGAATGATCATGTTGTTTGCAAAGCCGGGATTGGATAGAAAAACCTGCTTGCCTGTGCCATCCAGATTGGCGCTCCTGATATTGGAAGCGTTCTGATCCAGCCAGAAAATTTTATTGTTCGTCTCATCCAGGGCGATGGAATATGGAACGCTGCCGGGGTCCGTCGCGTTGGCTACTACCGTTTGTCTGTTGGAACCATCGAGGTTGATACGTTCGATACTGTTGGCATCCTGGTCGCCCCAATATAGCCGCGTGGCGGCGGCGTCAAGTGTGATCTGCGCGGTGTACCCGGGATTGGTGACGAAAACCTCCCTACCCGTGCCGTCAAGATTGGCTCTTTTGATCTGGACAGTTTGGTTATCCAGCCAGTATGCTTTGCCATGGGTTTTGTCTATTGCGAGACAGACGGGCCCGCCTCCGGTGTTTGCCGCATTGGATATTACCGTCTGTCTTCCCGAACCGTCCAGATTGATGGATTCGATACTATTGGCATCGTAATCGGGCCAGTATAATTTTCCCGCCGCGGGGTCGACGCATAAAGCAGGAGCATATCCGGGAGCGGCTATGAAGACCCCGACGCCTGTGCCATCAAAATTGGCCCTTTTGATCTCATACGTTCCGTTGTCCTGCCAATAGATCTTTTGATGGGGAACGTCCACTTCAAGAGAGGTGGGGCCATTGCCGGCCGAACTTGAGTTGGCAACGAGTGTTTGTCTGCCCGAGCCGTCGAGGTTGATCCTTTCAATGCTATTGGCGTCGTAATCGGACCAATATAACCTGGCATAGTCGGTCTGCGCGGAAGCCGCGTGAGAAAAAAGAAGGAGAAAGAAGAGATAGCGGGTAGTTTTGGAGTGCCACGTATTCATCTGATAGGTTTAGGCACAAATATACAGATGTATTAATATATTTAACGGTGACATGAAAGCGCTTCAACATTAAAATTTGGGGTAATTAATTTAATGTCGGGTCGAGCTCTATCGTGGCGAGGTCGAAGTCCTTGTAATTCCTTATTTCCTTATATAGGGTGTCGCGTTCGACGGGTTCGCGGCCTACCTGTTTGATCAGGCTGACCAGCTGGGCTGTCGAAAGGCTTGGGGTCTGCTCTTCGCTGCCGGCCATGGAATAGATCTTCGTGGTGTCGTCAATGGTCCCGTCGAGGTCGTTGACCCCGAAGGAGAGGGTCAGCTGGGCGTTCTGCCGGCCGAGCATGGGCCAGTATGCCTTTATATGCGGGAAATTGTCCATATAAAGTCTTGCCACGGCGTATAGTTTCATGTCTTCGACGATGGAAGACTCTGCGACATGGCTCATGTCGTTGTCCTTATTGCGGAATTTGAGGGGGATAAAGGTATTGAAGCCGCCGGTCCGGTCCTGGAGCTGGCGAAGACGTTCCATATGGTCTATGCGGTGGGCATAGGTTTCGATATGGCCATAGAGCATGGTGGCATTGGTATGCATCCCTTCGAGGTGGGCGGCTTCGTGGATCTTCAGCCAGCCATCGGCATCGACCTTATCGGCGCAGATGACATTGCGGATGTCGGGGTGGAAGATCTCGGCTCCGCCGCCTGGCATGGAATCGAGTCCGGCGGCGTGCAGCTTCTTCATCCCTTCTTCCACGCTGAGCTTTGCCTTGCGGAACATATAGTCCAGTTCCACGGCGGTAAAGCCCTTTATATGTAGATCGGGGCGGTGCGCCTTGATCTTTTGCAGTAATTCGATAAAGAACTCGAGGTTCATCTTGGGGTGAACGCCGCCGACGATATGGACCTCGGTAACGGGTTTGCCGTCGTATTTTTTTACGATGTCCAGCATCTGCTGCTGGGTCAGCTCCCAGCCTTCGTCTCGGTGTGCATAGACCCGGGAATAGGAGCAGAAATTGCAGGTGAAGACACAGACGTTGGTGGGTTCGATATGGAAATTGCGATTGAAATAGGTCTTGTTGCCGTGTTTGCTTTCACGGACATAATTGGCGAGGGCTCCGAGAAAAGGAAGGCTGGCTTTTTCGAACAAAAGGATACCTTCTTCGGGTGTAATTCTCTGTTGTGTGAGGACTTTTTCTCCGATCTTTTGTAAATCCCTGTCTACCGTCCCCAAAAGGGTGGTTATAGCTGCTGTCGTGCTCATGGCTACTGAATTATCACACAAATTTAGTTATAATTATCTATCTTCCCCTATCAAAACAAAACTGTAGAAGTGAATATCAAGTTCCGGCTGATCATAATGAATTTCCTGGAGTACTTTGTTTGGGGCGCGTGGCTTATTTCCATGGGGAGTTATATGAGTGCCACCCTTCATTTTAAACTGGGTGAGATTGCCAGTATCTATGGAACGATGGGGATCGCTTCACTTTTTATGCCGGGTTTGCTGGGGATCGTGGCTGACCGGTGGGTCAACGCCGAAAGGGTATTGGGCATTTGCCATTTGATCGGAGCTGGTTTGTTGATCTGGGCCAGTACGGTGACCAGTTATTCGACCCTGTATACGATCATGCTGCTGAATTCGATGTTTTACATGCCGACCCTTGCGCTGAACTCAACGGTTTCATTTATCGTGATGGAGAAGAAGGGCTTTAAGATCGAGAAGGATTTTCCGCCGATCCGTGTCTGGGGGACAGTGGGTTTTATTTTTGCGATGTGGACGGTGGACCTTTGTCATTGGACAACCAGCGCCATGCAGTTGTACGTCAGCGCCGGGGCGGGGCTGATCCTGGGGATCTATGCTTTTACGCTGCCGGGCTGTACGCCGATACCGACGAAGGAAAAGAAAAGTATCATTTCTTCGCTGGGTCTGGATGCTTTTGTTCTTTTTAAGAACAGCAAGGTGGCGGTGTTCTTTATTTTTTCGATGTTTTTGGGAGCTGCCCTGCAGATCACGAATGCGTTTGGTCTGGCTTTTCTTGGCGGTTTTGCCAACGATCCCAAATATGCCGGTTCTTTTACGGTAGCCCATCCGAATATCCTGTCATCGATCTCACAGGTGTCGGAGACCTTATTTATCCTGGCCATTCCCTTTTTTCTGCGACGGTTTGGCATCAAGACGGTGATGATGATCAGCATTTTTGCCTGGGTCTTCCGGTTTGGACTTTTTGGCATCGGCAATCCGGGCAGCGGGCTAGGGTTCCTGGTGTTGTCGATGGTGGTTTATGGAATGGCCTTCGATTTCTTTAATATATCCGGTTCCCTCTTCATCGAACGGGAAGCGCCAATCACCATCCGTGCGAGTGCGCAGGGGCTATTTATGATCATGACGAATGGTCTTGGCGCCTGGCTTGGCGGGATTGGCAGCGGCCTGGCTGCCGATCATTTTACGGTGAATGGGGTACGGAACTGGCATGCTATCTGGTTTACGTTTGCGGCGTATGCGCTGGTGCTGGGAGTGATCTTTCCATTTGTGTTTCGGTATCGTCACAAGCGTGCTGAAGAGCTTGTTGTCGCGCCGCATTGATACGAGATGCGTTATTTTTCGGGAAATTAAGTGCCTAATTTTGAAATTAAGCTTTAATTAATGCTTTGTTAGGGCTGTGAGCCGTACTTGCTACACGAATTAAGTGGCCTGTGCATCTGCCTCCGGAAAAATAACGATAACGCCAATGATCAGAACGCTATGCCTCCTGTTTGGAGGTCTTCTTTCAGCCTCTCCACTTTTTGTCGGCGCGCAATCGCGGCTTGACTCTTTTAATGTTATATGGACTGAACCCGGAACTGGTCCGGCGGAATCGATGCCGCTTGGGAATGGGGATATTGGGCTTAATGCCTGGGTGGAACCGGGCGGGGACCTGCTTTTTTATATCAGCAAGACGGATGCGTGGGGGGATCAGGTCAAGCCGGGGATGGATGATTGGATGAAGCAGGGGGGGATATTATCCAAGATCGGATTGGTGCGGGTATCGTTGCGCTCCGGCTCTGATGCAGGCGCCACCGCGGGTGCTGGTTTCCGACAGGAGTTGCGACTGAGAGAGGGGGAGATAAGGATAAGCGAGGGAGATGTTCGCTTACGGATATGGGTAGACGCGAATCATCCGGTAGTGAGGGTGGAGATGGAGAGTGGGAGGCCGGTTATGGTGAAGGTCAGTTTGGAGAACCGGAGAGGGGATAGTGTTGTAAAAGCAGGGGATAGAATATCCTGGTTTCATAAGAATAGGGGATTGAAGGATACTGCGCTGGCGGGGATAACGTTTGGCGGGGTTATGCATGGGCAGGGCCTGGTGAGAAAGGATTTAGGGTTGGTTTCCGGGAAGGCTGTAAAGAAGCAGGTTATTTTGGTCGATGCGTTGACGGCGAGGGGTGGGAATTGGCTGAGTCTGCTGGACAAACAGCGGATGAAAACGGCGGCGCTGGACCTGGAGAGTTGCCGGAAAGCGCATGTCGGGTGGTGGAAAAAGTTTTGGGACCGGAGCTGGATCTTTGTCAGCGGAGACTCGGCTGCGTGGGCAACGACGAGGGGGTATATCTTACAGCGTTTTGTTACGGCCTGCGCCGGCAGGGGAGCTTATCCAATTAAATTTAACGGGTCCATTTTTGTCGTTAGTCAGCCTGATGCGGATGTCAGGGGCTGGGGCGGGATGTACTGGTTCCAGAATACGCGGCCGATGTACTGGCCGAGGCTGATGGCGGGGGACTTTGACCTGATGCTGCCATTGTTCCGGATGTATTTGAAGATGCTGCCGGGGAATGCGGCGCAGGTGCGGCAATATTATCATCATGGGGGCGCCTATTTCCAGGAGACCACGCCTTTTTGGGGTGGATTGCCTTATATGGGGCCCGAGGTAAAAGAGAACTGGACGGCTCATTACTTTACTCCTATTATCGAGCTCAGCATGATGATGCTGGATTACTACGACTATACGGGCGACGAGGATTTTGCGCGGGAGTACCTGGTGCCGCTGGCTTCGGCCGGGCTGCAATTCTTTGACGAGCATTTTGGCAGAGATGCGGAGGGAAAGCTTTTGCTTGATCCGGATAATTCGATCGAGATGTTTTGGAAGGTGCATGATCCGGCGCCGGATATTGCGGGACTGAGGGCGGTGTTGCCGAGGATGCTGGCGTTGCCGGATGCCGTTGTTGCGGCGACGGGTGGTGATGGGGCGAAGAAAAGGTGGGAACAGCTGCTGAGCATTTTGCCGGAGTTGCCAGTGGGGGCGAATGACCGGTCGGAGACGCCGGTTTTGCTGCCTTACACAGGTCCGCAGACGGCGCGTGGCCGTAACCTGGAGAATCCGGAACTTTATAGTATCTATCCTTTTCGGTTATATGGACTTGATAAGCCGGGGCTGGAACTGGCCAGACATACATTCGATGTGCGGAAGTTCAGAGAGAAGGGCTGCTGGAACCAGGACCCGATACAGGCGGCGATGCTTGGCGAGGCCGATGTGGCGAAGGACTATGTTCATTTTGCACTGACAAGGAAGGACCCGAGATTGAAGTTCCCCGCTTTTTGGGCAAAGGGACATGACTACGAACCGGATCAGGATAATGGGGGGAATGGAGAGAACGGCCTTCAGAAGATGCTGATGCAGACAGAGGGTCGTAAGATATTGTTGGTGCCGGCCTGGCCGAAGGGGTGGGATGCGGATTTCAAGCTGCATGCGCCGTATAACACGACGGTGCAGGGCCGGGTGGTGAATGGAAAGGTGGTTGATCTTGTTGTTACGCCTGCTTCGCGGGCGGGGGACGTGAAAATACTTGCATATGAATAGACGTGAACTAATGAAAATGGTGGGTCTTGGCGGTGTCGGGACCCTGGTTGGTGGTGTCGGCTCCGTTGCCGCTGCGCCGGTTGTTTCGACTTCGACGGGCGGATTGCCTCCGCTGACGATTCGTTCTGTAAAGGCGATAGCCACTGCGCCGCAGGGCGCCAATCTCGTACTGGTAAAGGTGGAGACATCCGAGCCGGGTCTTTATGGTATTGGCTGTGCGACCTTCACCCAGCGGGCGGAAGTGGTCGTTACGGCCATAAATAACTACATGCCTGACTTCTGTGTCGGCAGGAACGTGGACAATATCGAAGACATGTGGCAGGCCTTTTTTGTCAGTTCATACTGGCGGAACGGACCTATACTGAATAATGCGTTGAGCGGTCTTGATCAGGCCTTATGGGATATCAAGGGCAAACGCGCCAACATGCCGGTCTATCAACTGCTCGGCGGGAAGGCCCGGTTTGCAGTGGATGCCTATGCGCATGCAGATGGCAAGACGCCGGAGGAATGTGCGGAACAGGTAAAGAAGTATATGGAAGACGGATTCCGTTATGTCCGTATACAGCAGGGTGGATATGGCAGCCTCTACCTGGCGCAGCAGCCCGATTTTAAGGATGCGGGTTTTGGGAAACCGACGGATGACTTTATGGACCCGGTAGCCTATGTGCAGGCGGTTCCGAAGCTTTTCCGGGAGGTACGGAAACGCTGTGGCGAAGAGGTCGATCTCCTGCATGATACGCATGAGCGGATCCAGCCGGTGGACATGATCAACATGTGCAAGCGGATAGAGGAATTCAACCCTTATTTTGTCGAAGACCCGGTCTCTCCTGAGAATATGGAATGGTTCAAACAGCTGAGGGCGAGTACGACGGTGCCTTTTGCGATGGGTGAGCTGTTCAATAACCCCAATGAATTTGTACCGGCGATGAAGGAACACTATATGGACTATATCCGTTGTCATGTTTCACAGGTCGGGGGTATCACGCCAGCTATGAAGATAGCGCGGTTGGGAGAGTTCTGTAATGTAAAGACGGCCTGGCATGGTCCCGGTGATGTCTCTCCGGTGGGTCATGCGGCGCATTGTCATATCGATCTGGCGATCTGGAACTTTGGGATCCAGGAATCGGTCTTCTTTTCCGATCAGCTGCGGGAAGTGTTCCCGGGGAGTCCTGAACTGAAGAAGGGGTATCTCTATGTCAATGAGGCGCCGGGATTGGGTGTGGATGTGAATGAGAAGCTGGCGGCGAAGTACCCTATCAATAATAAAGCGGGCAAGTGGACCATTCGCAAACGGGATGGAACGATTATCAGACCATAAAAACAGCAAATATGCTAAAGCAACTTTTTGGGCTGCTGATCTTATCGGGAGCAGGGTTGACGGCTTTTGAGCAGGCATCGGCGCAGGCAGGTGAGTCGATGTCGCAGGCAGGGGCTGGTGCGCCGCCGTCGGCGGACATTAATAATGGTGTCATACATGCCCGGTTGTATCTGCCCGATACGGCTGTGGGATATTACCGGGCTACGCGTTTTGACTGGTCGGGCGTGATGCCTGTCCTGGAATACAAGGGGCATCAGTATATCACGCAGTGGTTTCCGAAGTATGCCCCGACGATCCATGATGCTATACTGGGGCCGGTGGAGTCTTTCACGCCGTTGGATTTTAAAGGTGACTTTGTGCAGATCGGGGTCGGCCGGCTGGTGCGGCCGGACACGGCGGCGTATAGTCCTTTTAAGTATTACAACATAAAAGATGCCGGGGTGTGGAAGGTGAGGACATCACGGAGAGCGGTGGAGTTTCGCCATCGGCTGGAAGGGTATTATGAATATACAAAGACGGTGGAACTGGTTAAGGGTAAGCCGGAACTGGTGCTGAGGCATACGTTGAAGAACACCGGCACAAAACTCATAGAGACCGATGTTTATGATCACAATTTTTTCCGGATGGACAGCGGGTCTACGGGGCCGGGTTTGGGTCTGAAATATACTTTTGCGCCGACGGCGGATGAAGTAAGGGGACCTGCGGTGATCCAGGGGGATTCGATCGTGCTGGAAAGACCGTTGACAGGGCATGAGTCGGTATATGGAGTATTGCATAACGGTGATGTTTATGATATCCGGGTAGAGAACAAAGAGACGGGGATACATATTCGAGGTGATAAGCCAATATCAAAAAATGTATACTGGGGATCTCCTACCATCTTGTGTCCCGAACCGTATATACATATCCGCGTTGAACCGGGGGAGAGTTTTAGCTGGACGATACACTATGAATTCTATACAAAATGAAGATTTTTTTATTACTGGCGCTGCCTGTTTTATTTATCGGCTGTAGGAATGGTGGGCGTGGGACTGACTGGCCGGCTTATGGAGGGAATAAGGAGAACAACCGGTATTCCGACTTAAGACAGATAAATATTGATAATGTAAAGGATCTGAATGTAGCGTGGGTTTACAACTCGAATGATAGTGTTCCCGGCAAACATGAGATCCAGTGTCAGCCGATAGTGGTGAACGGCGTTCTTTATGGTGTCAATGCTACACTGAAGCTGTTTGCGCTGGAAGCGGGCAGTGGGAAGAGGTTGTGGCAGTTCGATCCCTTTAAGGGAAAGGCGCCGAGGCTCAATCAGTGCAGGGGTGTTACGTATTGGGAGCAGGGGAATGACAAGCGGATCTTTTATGTGGCAGGCAATGACCTGTTTGCTGTGAATGCGGTGACGGGGGAGCCGGCTCCGGGGTTTGGTGCAAATGGGAAAGTATCTTTTACTGCGGGGCTTGATATCAACCATGATGTGCGAAATCTTTATGTAACGGCCACCTCGCCGGGCGTCGTCTATAAGAATACGCTGATCTTTGGCAACACGGTATCAGAGAGTGGGGATGCAGCGCCTGGCTACGTGCGGGGGTTTGATGCGGTGACGGGGAAACTGGTCTGGACCTTTCATACTGTTCCGCAGCCGGGCGAGCCGGGTTATGAGACCTGGCCGAAGGATGCGTATAAGTGGGCGGGTGGGACCAACAACTGGAGTGGTCTGGCGCTGGATGACAGGCGTGGGGCCGTGTATTTCGGAACGGGATCGCCGTCATCGGACTTTTATGGCGGCGACAGGGCCGGGATGAATCTTTTCTCGGATTGCGTTGTCGCTCTTGACGCCACTACCGGCAAGCTGAAATGGTATTACCAAACCATCCATCATGATCTTTGGGACCGGGACATCCCTTGTCCGCCGAATTTGACAACTATCCGACATGATGGGCATCTGATCGATGTGGTGGTGCAGGTCACGAAGGACGGGAATGTCTTTGTGCTGGACCGGGATAGCGGCAAATCGGTATTCCCTGTGGAGGAGCGGCCGGTGGCTGCTGGCGGGCTGCCGGGGGAACATCCCTGGCCGGTGCAGAATTTTCCGGTCCGGCCATTGCCTTTGTGTATGCAAACGGTCAGCGACAGTGATATCACCGATCTTTCACCGGAGGCACATGCCTATGTGCAGAGGATCTTCGATAAGAGTGATCATGGACAGAAGTTCATGCCGCCGAATACGAAGGGGACCGTACTGGTTGGCTATAGTGGTGGTGCGGAATGGGGTGGGAATGCTATCGACAGCAATGGGATCCTGTACCAGAATGCGAATACGACTCCATGGTTATTGCAGATGATCTCGATGGCGGACCGGCAGAAGGAGATCGCGGCGTTGTCGAAGGGGCAGGGACTTTATGTTACGAGCTGTTCGCCCTGTCATGGAGCAGACCGGAAGGGAAATGGACTGGAGATCCCCAGCCTGCTGGGTGTTGGGAACCGGCTGAAGAAAGACGAGATCGCGCATATATTAATAACGGGGCAGGGAAGGATGCCTTCGTTTCAACAAACGCTGACGGACCAGGAACGGGGAGCAGTAATCGACTTTTTGCTGAATGCAGGGCAGGGCGGCGCGCGGGTTGCTGCTGAACATAACGATGATAGGGGAGGCAAGGCAAAAAAATCGGACTTCCCGTATGTACCGCCTTATATCAGTAAGGTTTGGGAAAAGCTGGAGGACTCGAATGGTTATCCGGGTATCAAGCCGCCCTGGGGGACGCTGAACGCTATCGATCTGAATACCGGCGAATATGTATGGAACGTGCCGCTCGGGGAATATCCTGAGCTGGCGAAGAAGGGGATACCGACTACGGGTACGGAAAGTTATGGTGGTCCGCTGGCGACGGCGGGCGGGTTGATCTTTATTGCGGGAACGCGGGATGAGAAGATCAGGGCATTTGACAGACGTAATGGCAAGGTGGTTTGGGAGTATCAGCTGCCGGCGGGTGGGTTTGCTACACCGATCACATATATTATGGAGGGAAGGCAATATATAGTCATAGCTGCCGGTGGTGGAAGAGGATTGAAAACGGGGGGCAGTTATATAGCTTTTGCATTGCCGGGAGTGGCCGGTGCCGGCATCGGCGGGCCAGGGAGTGGTCGTTCGGGTTTTGGGGGCTGGATCCTGATGGGCTGCCTGGTGCTGGTGGCGTTGGCCTTCCGTCGGTCGCGGGTCCTGAAGGGCTTTTCATTCACTGTCATGATCTTCGCCATGGTCAGCCTGGCGCTGTACTATCCGCAATACTTTATAAAGGTAGGTGACTTTAAACTCTCGCGACTGATCCTGCCATTGCTTCAGGTTATCATGTTTGGGATGGGGACGGAACTAAGCCTGAAGGAATTTCGGGATGTGGTTCGCAGTCCGAAGGGAATATTCGTCGGGGTGATCTGTCATTATACGATCATGCCGCTGGTCAGTTTTTGTATCATCCATGTATTTCATTTTCCGCCGGAGATTGCTGCGGGTATCATCCTTGTGGGCTGTTGTCCCAGCGGGCTGGCTTCGAATGTCATGTCCTGGCTGGCGAGGGCGAACCTGGCCTTGTCCGTATCGGTCACGACGGTGTCTACGCTGCTGGCGCCCTTTGTCACTCCATTATTAATGCGATTGCTGGCGGGAGAGCTGGTAGCGGTGCATTTCTGGAGCATGGTCTGGGACATTACGCAGATAGTGATCCTGCCGATCGTGGCGGGGCTGGTCTTCAATTTTTTGGTGAAAGGAAAGGTGAGGTGGCTTGACAAGGCGATGCCTGTAGTCTCGATGGTGGGTATAACATTGATAATTGTCGTGATCACTGCGGCGGGCCGGGACAGTCTTCTGGCAGTGGGGTTGTTGCTGATCGTGGCGACGATATTACAGAATGTCGCCGGGTATACGCTGGGATACTGGTCGGCGAGACTTTTTGGGATGGAGGAAAAGGACTGCCGGACGATCTCTTTGGAGGTGGGGATGCAGAATGCGGGTTTGGCTTCGGGGATTGCGCTGACGATGGGGCGTCTTGCCACGGTCGGACTGGCGCCGGCTGTTTTTGGACCGATGATGAATATTAGTGGCTCTTCCCTGGCCACTTCGTGGCACAGGAATGAGCCGGTAACTAAAAAAAAACTTAGTTGATCGGTGAATTAATGAAAAATTGGGGTGTTTGTTAATACCTCCCTGCTTTATTTGCAACATAATTATCTCATTAAAATCAATTGCTTGTGTATGAAAAAAGTACTAATGCTGCTTTTGATAGTAATTGGCTTGGTTAAGGCCGATGCTCAGGGCCAGCTGGTTAGAGGAAGGGTGTTGGACGAGAATAATCGTCCTCTTTCCGGAGCCACGGTCACGTTAAAGGGAACTACTATTTCCACCACGACAGACAGTTCGGGTAACTTTCAGATCGGTACGGGGAGTCAGACGTCTCCGATACTGGTAGTCAGTTTTGTGGGTTATCTCAACGCACAGTACCCGGTAAATGGACGATCTGAACTCAATGTCAGTCTTCAGCAGGACCCCAGCACCCTGGGGGACGTCGTTGTCGTAGGGTATGGTACACAGAAAAAAAGCGACATTACCGGGGCGAGCAGCTCGGTCAAGGCCGCTGAAATTGCCAAACGTCCTTTGGTCCGCCTGGAGCAGGCCCTGCAGGGTACTACTGCGGGTGTATCGGTGATCAGCCCTAACGGGCAGCCGGGACAGGGGCTAAAGGTCAAGATCCGGGGTGCGAACTCCATCACCGGTTCGACAGAACCACTTTATGTTATTGATGGCAATATCGGGAATGGTACCGATGTCAACCCCAGCGATATCGAATCGTTGGAGGTGCTGAAAGATGCCGCTTCGACGGCCATCTATGGGTCGAGAGCATCTAACGGTGTGGTCCTCATCACGACCAAGTCGGGTGGGGTAGGCAAGCCAAGGCTCTCGGTCAACGCCTGGGCTTCCAAGGACAAAATACCCAAGGAGCTGGACCTGATGGGGCCTTATGATTTTGCCCGTTCGGTGAATGCGCAGTTCGTTGCGCAGGGCGGATCTGCGGGTTCTCTGCCGTTCTCTACGCAGCAGCTGGCTGACTTTAAGTCAGGTGCGGTCAAAGGAACGGACTGGCAGAGGGCGCTGCATACGGAACCCTGGGTTCAGAACTACCAGGTAAGTCTCAGCGGCGGGTCGGACAATGTGCGGTATTATTTCTCCGGCGGTTATCTCAGCAACCCGGGGATCATCCTCAATCAATGGTTCAGAAAGACTACTTTCCGGGGAAATGTCGATGTGAAGCTCAATAACAAGATGAATGTGAAATTCATCATCGGTGCGATCCTTCCCAAGAATCACAACACGAATTATGGCGGCGGTCTTGGCGATCCGTTCAACCAGGCGGTGGAATGGGATCCTACTTCCCCGATCCGCGATGCCAACGGCAATTTCATCAAGCACTCGAGCTTTGCTTCGATACAGTTTAACCCGATCGCGCAGGCGCTGAGTCAAAGCCATGACAATATGGATGGGAACAACGCGTTGACCAACAACTACTCGGGATCGATAATATATACGTACAAACTGTTCAGGGATCTGACCTTTACGTCCACGAACGTGTACAATATTTACCAGGGTTATGGGCAATCCCTTGACGGGCCGAATACCGGCGCCTACGACCAGCACGCGGATAATGCCTTTACGGTCTCTGCGCGGAACAGGAGCTTCTTAAGCAGTAACTACCTGACGTATAAGCATACTTTCGGGGATCATACGATCTCGGCCACGGCGTTGTATGAGTTACAGAATGCCAGTAATATGGCTACGGTGGCCACGGCCAGGAACCTGGTCACTTATGGTCTGGGTTATTACAACCTGGGTCTTGGAGCCACGCAGCAGACGACTTCTACGTATTCCGCCGACGCGCTGGTCTCCTGGCTGGGTCGTGTATACTATACTTTCAGGGATAAATACACCATTTCTGCCAGTATCCGTGCGGATGGCAGCAGTCACCTGACTGACAAATGGAGTTCGTTCCCTTCGGTAGGCGTCAACTGGAATATGAAGAAGGAAGACTGGCTGGCCAACTCGAATGTCTTCTCCGACCTGAAGGTCCGGGCCTCTTATGGTCAGACGGGCAACCAGGCTGTTCCTCCTTATTCTACCATTCCCTTCTTCCAGGTGGGCGATGGATCCGGTCACAACAATTACTTCTTCGGAGGTGGTACTCCTGGTGGTTCAGGCTCTCCCAGTGTAGCTGTTACTGCGAGCAATCCTGTATCGCCGTTCCTCAAATGGGAGGTCAAGTCTACCTATGATGCCGGCGTCGATATGGCTTTCCTCCACGGGCGGTTGACCCTTACGGTCGATGCCTATACCGGTAAAGTAAAAGACCTTTTGTACAATATACCGTCTCCCCAGTATTATGGTGGTGCGAACTACCAGACGAATATCGGCAGCCTTACCAATAAGGGTGTTGAATTTGCCGTCGGTGGTACACCGGTCTCCAACAGGGATATCAAATGGACTACGAATCTGACGGTATCTATCAACCGGAACAAGATAACCAGCCTGGGTGGACTGGACAATCTCTATTCCATCGGTGGTAACAATACCTTCAACTCCATGCTGAAGGTAGGACAACCATTGGGTGAGTTTGCCGGCTATAAATTCCTGGGTACCTGGAAGACGAGCGAAGCGGCGCAGGCTGCACAGTTCGGTAATGTACCGGGAGATGCAAAATACCTGGACGTCAACGGGGACCATGCTTTCACCGCGGCGGACTATCTGCCTCTCGGCAACGCAACTCCCAAGTTCACTTATGGATTTATCAATGATATCGGGTACAGGGATTTTACGTTGAGCTTTATGTTCCAGGGCCAGCAGGGCAGCCAGGTATTTTCTCAGACACTGGCTTATCTCTGGGGTGGTCTTGGGGATATGAAGAATGCCACTACTATCGAGGCCGTTCCGGAAAACCTGTGGACCGCGAAGAACCAGACGAACAATCCTGCCTGGAGCAGTACCGGACATAACTACAATGGCAGCAGCCGGTATGTTTACAATTCCAGCTATGCCAAGCTGAAGAACCTTTCTCTGACCTATCGTCTGCCAAATGCCGTCGTCAGGAGAATGAGGCTCAACAGCCTGGAGGTATATGTCAGCGGACAGAACCTCTGGACCATTACTCCTTATAAAGGATACGATCCGGAAATCGATCAGCAGCCTACGGGCAATGCTATTTCGCAGGGTCAGGAGTTTGGTGTTATTCCCAATCCCAAAGCCTATACGTTCGGACTCAGACTTTCTTTATAAGGTATAATACAAAACATTTTCAGATATGAAACAGAGCACAAATAAATATATCATACTTGGTCTGGCTGCCGCAGGTCTGGTGACGGGAGTCATCAGCGGCTGTCAGAAACTTTCCGAAGATCCAAAGGGCGGTATCACGTTGTCCAGCTTTTATAAGACACAAAGCGATCTTGACGCCGGCGTTGCCGGTATGTATGTCACGCTGGCCAAGGACGGCTCCTGGGGTTTTACGAGCAAGGAAACCTCTTATTTCGGATCGGATGATCTGACCACGGACCCTGGTCTTAACAAAGGTGACCAGCGGGAATTCGATCGCCTGCAGGGCAGCAGCACCAACGCGAGTCTGCCTGCGGAATGGAATGGACCCTGGCAGACCATTTATAACGCCAACTATGTCATCGCCAACTATCAGAACATCGTTACGGCGGATACAGTAACAAGGAATGTCTCTGCTGGTCAGGCCTATTTTCTGAGAGGCCTGTGCTATTACTATCTCGTGCGGACCTTTGGTCCCCTGCCGCTGGTGCTGGTGCCCCAGAGCGTAACAATACGTCCTCCCAGGGCCGATGTCAGCGCGGTATATGCGCAGATCATCAGCGATCTTCAAAGGGCCAAGGTCATGCTGAACAATGGCCAGCAGGCACAGAGGATCCAGGGTAAACCCAATCAATTTTCTGCGAGCGCCATTCTTGCCGATGTATACCTGACGATGGCGGGCTGGCCGTTGAATGACGCCACTAAATATCAGGCGGCTGCGGATGAAGCGCAGATCGTGATGAGCTCTGGTCTGTATGACACCAATACGCCTTATGACCAGATCTTTAAGACCCGGAACAGTTCGGAAGTGATCTTTGGACTGGAATATAGTGTCGCGGGGAATCTTCCCAACAGGCGTTTTGGCTCCTCCAATGTACCGCTGGATGAAGTCGCTACGGATGGGTCCAGTGGTTGGGACGATGTTTACCCGGAGATCAATTTCTATAAGAACAGACCTATCTGTTCGCGCAGCTACTGGACATTTTATGATACGCTCAAGCTGCGGAACCCGGACAAGCTGACCTTTACGATAGTGCCGTGGAATTCCCCGGCTACGCATGCCCAGCATCCCTACTACAGGAAATACAGGGCCGGGCTGGTGACGAATGGAATTGGAGATGGCGTGAATGAAGATGCTACGCATATTTATTCTATACAGCCGAGCACCAATGCGGAGACGATCATCAGTCGTTATGCGGGTGTGCTGCTGGATTATGCGGAAGCTTCCAATATGGCGTCGGGCGGTCCGACCGCTGCGAGCTACTCTGCTATAAACCAGGTGCGGACGCGTGCGGGTCTACCGAATCTGACGCCGGGTCTCTCGCAGACTGCGTTCAGGGATTCTGTTGTGTTCGAGCGGGCTTATGAGTTCGCGGAGGAGTTTGGGGTACGTTGGTTTGACATTGTCAGGCTGCAGCTGCTGCCGCAGATCTCTGCCAATCGTGATCCGCTGGAAAATCCGATCCCTTCCGGGACCAATTTTGCGCAGAAATATCTGGCGCCTATTCCGCTGGCTGAGATGACGCTGAATCCGGGCTGGAAACAGAACGACGGATATTAAGTTTTTTGCCTGGGCCACGCCTGGCGGCGTGACCCAGGCTTCTTTATAAATTTTTTTTGATGAAGCTTCTTTTTTTTCCAATCCTATTTGTTATTAGTGCATCCGGAGCTCCTAAGACTGATACGATCGCGCCTGTGTCTGCGCTGGAATATATCGACCCGACGATCGGGAATGTCGGGGCTTTGCTGGAGCCGACGAGGCCGACCGTTTTTTTGCCCAATAATGTGATACGGATGTACCCGGTGAGGAAGGATTATATGGATGACAGGATATCGAGCTTCCCCCTGACGATGATCTCGCATCGCCTGGGAGAAGCTTTTTCGGTTAAGCCTTATAGTGGGGAAGCGGCTGTGCCCGGCGCGGGTGGCGGGACAGCTGCGGCGTCAATTGTGGTGCCGGCTGCGGAAGTCTGGGACAGGCGGATGCCTTATGATCATGATCTGGAGGTGACGAGGCCCTGGTATTATTCCACCTGGCTGGTGGATGACGATATTACGGTGGAATTTGCGCCGGGGGAGAAGGTGGGGTATTACCGGTTCAGTTTTCCCGAAGAGAAGGAAAGGACATTGTTGTTGAATGTATATAATGGCGGTGGGTCTTCGTGGCATTTTCTTTCGGGGGATGTCGTCACGGGTGTAGAGACCTGGCATGGGGATGTAAAGATCTATATGTACGGGAAGTTTAGTTTGACGGGTAAACCTGATGCGGCGGCTTTGTCGGGGGATCGGGCGAAGACATATATTCGGTTCCCGGCGGGGAAAGGAGCAGTGGAATGGAAATACGGGATCAGTTTTGTCAGTCCGGAGCAGGCTAAACTGAATTTTGAGAAAGAGCAGGGCGATTTTGCGGCTTTCCTGCGGAAGGCTGAGAGGACATGGGGGAAGGTGGTGTCGCAGATAAAAGTGGAGGGAGCTACGGAGGCGCAGCGCCGGTCATTCTATTCCGCGTTGTATCGCTGCCAGGAGCGGATGGTCGACATTACGGAAGGGGGGGCATATTACAGTGGATATAATAAAAAGATCAATACCGATACGCGGCCATTTTATGTGGATGACTGGGCCTGGGATACCTATCTGGCCTTACATCCTTTGCGGATGATCCTTCATCCGGCGCAGGAGGAGGATATGCTGCAGTCGTATGTGCGGATGTACAGGCAGAGTGGCTGGATGCCTACGTTCCCGGTTCTGTTTGGCGACTATGCGTGTATGAACGGGTTTCATTCTTCGGTTATCTTTTTGGATGCTTATCGGAAGGGGCTTCGGAACTTTGATGTGGCGGGTGCGTATGAGGGTATGCGAAAGAATGCTACGGATGCGACCCTGTTGCCCTGGCGGAATGGGGCGAAGACTTTGCTGGATGACTTTTTTCATGAGAAGGGCTATTTCCCGGCCTTGCATCCCGGGGAGAAAGAAACGGTATCTGAAGTGCATCCGTTCGAGCGCCGGCAGGCGGTTGCGGTTACGCTTGGGGCTGCATTTGATGACTGGGCGCTGGCGCAGCTGGCGCATGAGCTTGGCAAACCAGGAGACTTTGAAACCTTCTCGAAACGGGGGCTTAACTACCGGAACCTTTGGAATGGCGACAAGAAATTCTTTTTACCAAAGGACGATAAGGGTAACTGGATCGACATCGATCCGGTCTTTGATGGTGGCGCCGGCGGGCGGGACTATTATGACGAGAACAATGGCTGGACCTATATGTGGCAGGTTCAGCAGAATATCCCAGACCTGATCACTATGATGGGAGGTAAGAAAGCATTCGAGACCCGGCTGGATCAATTGTTCCGGGAGGAACTGGGACGTTCGAAACAGGAGTTCTGGAATAAGTTCCCGGATGCGACGGCGCTGGTGGGTCAGTATTCGATGGCGAATGAGCCAAGTTTTCATATTCCTTACCTCTACAACTATGCGGGTGCGCCGTGGAAGACGCAGCAGATGGTGCGGCTTTTGCTGGCGACCTGGTTCAAGGACAATATTTTTGGGATACCGGGGGATGAGGATGGCGGGGGCATGTCGGCGTTTGTCGTCTTTTCCTCGATGGGTTTTTATCCGGTGACGCCGGGGTTGCCGGTGTATACCATTGGCAGTCCGTTGTTCAGCAAGGTGAGTATCTCCTTGGAGAATGGGAAAAAGTTTACGGTTATTGCTAATAGGAGTTCTGTTGTCAATAAGTATATACAGAGCGCTAAGATGAATGGAGTTGTGCTGGATAATCCGTGGTTTACGCATAAGCAGCTGATGGCGGGTGGAACGCTTGAATTGGAAATGGGACCAAAACCAAATAAATTATGGGGTGCAAATGTATCTATACCCGGAGCGGAATAAGGATCGCGATTTTTGCGATGGCCTTGCTTGGGCAGGCTTTGGAGGCTGTGGCTGGCGGGCCGGTGAGTGCGGCGAGGCCAGACTATCATTTTGATGGCGCTGTTTCGCGGGTGGTATTGGAGAACTATCTGGACCGGTCGATCTCCATGGAGGGGTTGTTGAATGGCCGCGGAGATCTTGACGACAATATCCGGATGCTGGATCATACGGGGGCCAAGTTCATCGGCCGGAGTATTTGTCTGTGGGGTGGGGAGGGGAAGCTGCTGGCCAACTTAGAGCGGGCACGGGTGCAGGTCCCGAAGGTGTTGGCTTCCGATCCGGACCGGATACTGGAAGCGTGTATCTTCGAGATCGTTACTCCGCAGGTGGATTCGGTCCCGGTGCCGGGGTGGGCGTTGAAGGCGATGGGTTTGCGGGTGGAGAAAAGGAATTTTCGATATACCGATATGTTGTATGTTGATGGGCGGCATGTCGGTCAGTGGGGAAGGGGTGGTTCGGTGCCGGATGTGAGCCGGCCGGAGACGCGGCTTTGGTTTTATTTTTTAGCCGCTTCGTATATTGATCTGGGTTTTGAGGCGATCCATTACGGGCAGGTGGAGTTGATGAATCACAATGATCCTGATCTGAATTACTGGTCGCAGGTGTTTGCGATGGCGCGGGTCTATGGGAAAAAACATGCGCGGCGGCATATATTGCTTTGTGATGCGCATACACCCGGGGGTGGGTTTGTGAAGGATGGGAGATTATTATTAGATTTTCATGCGTTTCCATTGAGGATTATGGAGATGAGCGATAGTGTTTCGGCGACGGGTGGTGCTCCTGCGTCCGGTAGCCTGCAGCCGGCGAAGCTGCAGCTTGGTTTTTCGGATGGGCTGTATCGTCGCAGTAAGGGTGGGTTGACACCAAGCGGATGGAGCTGTGATCATCTGCCTTATCTCGTGGAATTGGATAACTATGGGGTTAGTAAGGGGCCGGGGCAGCCTGGTCAGGGGCATGGTGGTTTTGACTGGATCTGGGGTTATGATGAGATCAGCTGGTTTGCGCATCAGCCGCTGCAATATAGAAAAGACTGGCTGGTATATGCCTGGAACTGGGTGCGGGATGTGGATTCGAATGCGCACCTGGAAATGCCTGGAAGCAGGACGGAGACGTCGCCGCTGGATGGAAGGAGATGGTATCATGCGAATAATCCGGGTCCTGCGACACCGGATGGATTGGGGGATGAGGAAGCTATCAGGGAAATATGGTTGGGTAACTGAATTGCCTGGCCGTATGAACGTTGACGAGAAGATCAGACAGCCGGATATGTACTTGGGGAGTTCAAGGTCATGGTGGGCGGCTCTTCGGCGGATATCAGATTGACGGATAGTTTATGGGTTCGATAATAATTGGTAATTTAAGAGAATGAAAAGAATTTGGTTTTTCAGGGTCATTGCCCTGTTGATCCCTGTTGTGCTCCTGGTTGTGCTGGAGGTGGTCCTGCGGCTTTTTCATTATGGATATAATACTTCCCTGTTCATAGAATCTCCGGAGAATCCCGACTACTGGGTGATGAACCCGGATGCTTCCAAAAAATATTTTACGGATCAGCTCAATGCGACTACGGGTAACCGGGAACCATTCCGCAAGGTGAAAGGTCCGGATGTATTCAGAGTCTTTGTGCTGGGGGAGTCGACGACTATTGGATATCCTTATTTTCATAATGGCTCTTTTCACCGGTGGCTGCTGTACCGGCTGATGCTGGATCATCCGGATAAGAAGATCGAGATGGTCAATGTCTCTCTTACCGCGGTCAACTCCTATACGGTGCTGGGGTTTTCAAAAGAAGTAGTCAGGTATCAGCCGGATGCTGTCCTGATCTATACGGGGCATAATGAATATTATGGAGCGCTTGGGGTGGGATCTACCAATCGTTTGGGTGGTAGTCCGCGCCTGGTGAATTTTCTGCTTCGGCTCCGGGAGTATAAGGTAGTGCAGTTGATGTCGAGGATGATCGGTGGGGTGGGGCGGATCTTTTCTTCGGACAAATCCAAGTCGGGGAAGACGCGGATGGAATTGATGGTGGCGGATCAGCAGATAAGGTATGGCTCGTCGCCCTTCTATTGGGGGATCGATCAGTTCCGGGAGAATATGGATCAGGCATTGGATATATTCAGCCGGGCGCATGTACCTGTTTTTCTTAGCAACCTGGTCTCGAATGAAAAGGACCTGAGGCCGTTCGTCAGCTTGCCGGATGGCCATCAGCAGGCTTCTACTTTTCAGCAGCAGTACAACCAGGGTAAGCAGGCATTGGGGGCGGGGGATTCTGTCGCGGCGGGGCGGTATTTTTTAACTGCGGATCATATCGATAGTAACTATGCGCAATGCCGGTTCTATCTGGGCGGATTGGCATATGCAGAAGGAAAGTTTTCTTTGGCTGCTAATTATTATGAGAGCGCAAAAGAGCTGGATGCGTTGCGGTTCAGGGCGCCGGACAGTATCAACGGAGTGATCAGGGAATTGTGCGGGAAGTATGGGAATGTTCACCTGGTGGATAGCCGGGGGGCTTTTCAGGCTGCTTCCGAGCATGGGGTTATCGGTAACAGGTTAATTTTGGAGCATGTCCACCCTAACCTGATGGGTTATGCGCTGCTATCGGACGTGTTCTATAAAGCGATGAAGGAACAGAGATTATTGGAAGGGGGGCGGGGAATATCATTTGAGCAGCTGTTGCGGGACATGCCGATCACGGCGCTGGATTCGTTGAACGGGGCTTACCGGATCGATAATCTGAAGCACTATTGGCCGTTCAGTGACTCGGCCGGCGCTGTTGGTTTGCCTTCGCGGGATCTTTTGCATGTTTCCGGACCGGAAGAAGAGCTGGCCTATGAAGTTGCGTTTGAGCATCTGCCATGGGAGGAGGCCATGAGCAGGCTTTATGAATATTACAGCAAGCGGGCGGACTGGCAACAGGCGCGTCGGGTCATGGAGGCGATGGTGCTTGAGCATCCTTATAGAAACGAGTACCGGGTGAGGGTAGCTATGCTTTATCTGCGGCAGGATAAACCGACCGAAGCAATGCCATACCTGGATTATGCCATACGTAATAATACGCAGGAGCTCAGTCTTCAGCGGATCCGTCGTGCGGCAATGGAAGTTATCCGGTTACAGACCGATCTTGCAAATGACTCCACAAGTGGGAAAATTCGGGATAGTATTGCCCACTGGTACCTTGGGATGGGGAATAAGGATGCTGCGATGAAATACCAAAAGAGGGGGTTACGACCATAAATAGCGGTTTTTCCCATTGGCATGATTTTCTTTTAATACCGTTTTAACGCCTGCCCATTAATATCGGCGGCATTAATTCGTTCTAATTAAGGAGTGAATTATTCTCCTAACAAAAAAATCAAGTATGAAGAAGCTACTGTTTCTAACCATGATCATTGCCGGGAGCTTTGTTGCCGCAAGTTCTGCTTCGGCTCAGGTCCATGTTCAGGTAAATTTTGAACAAACTTATCCCGGTTACACGTATTACAGCTATCCAAAGTGGCATGGTCATTATCGTGACCAGGTCTATTATGATCATTACCATGCCCGATTTGAAAGGGAACACCGGGCTTATTTCCACGGCCGTCAATTCGATCATGACCGTTGGGATCGGGAACATCGCCGGGATGACAGGCATCATTAATCTTAAGAAAGGATGTACAAAAAAAGGCCGACAGATTCGTCGGCCTTTTTTTTATGTATGTAAGAGATTAGATGTGTGCGTCTATCTTTTTTACGAAGTTGGCTTTTGGCTGTGCTCCTACCAGTTTGTCTACAACCTTGCCGTCCTTGATGAAGAGGATAGCGGGGATGCTGGTGATACCGTAGTTTACGGAAAGCTGAGGATTGTGGTCCACATTTACCTTGCCTATATTGATCTTACCATCGTATTCTTTGGATAGTTCTTCGATGACTGGTCCGATTGCGCGACAGGGTCCGCACCATTCTGCCCAAAAGTCTACTACAGTCAGTTTATCTGAAGATATTACCTTCTCCTGGAAGTTGGTGTCAGTTAATTCTAAAGCCATAAATAATAGTGTTTTATGTTATTGTGATTATTTTTACCATACAAATGTCGGTCTTTATTGCGAGCTTTTTCGTCGTATTCCTGACACTGGTGGTGGTTTTCCGACAAGCCAGCCCAAACTGCTAGACCGTCACGACCTGAACGTCCAACTCGGGCATAGTCTCCAGAAAAGCGGACATTTCGTCATTCATTTCAAAACCCGTACCCATGGTGTACAGGCTGACGCGGGCCTGGCTTTTCGATTCCACGATGTTGAATTTCAGGCCGGACTTTCCGGGGTATTTTTTAACATTCTGTTCGATAAATTCGACCATGGCCGGGTTGATAAAGCGGGCCTCCACGTCCATGATCACCTGTTTGGTCAAAATTGGCTTTATGCTCTCCAGGAGCATCATTTTGTCTATTTTGAACTCAAATTCCGCCTTATTGAAACGCTGTTTGAAGCTGCCCATCAGGAAGAGGTTCTTTCCTTTTTCCAGGTAATTGGAATAGCGGGCATAATCTTCGCTCCAGAGCATGAATTCTGCTTTCCCGGTATAATCTTCTATGATCAGGGAGCCAAACTGCTTCCCGGTTTTGCTCACCCGATGTTGTGCATCGACGACCAGACCGGCTAGGCGATAGGGCTTTCCAGGGCTGCTCTGCAGTCCTACTGCATCTTTGATCTCGTTGTATTCGCCCAGTTGGGTAATACCATAATGAGAGATCTCGAATTTGAAGTGGTCCAGCGGGTGCCCGCTCATAAACATGCCGGTCACGTCCTTTTCGTGATCCAGCAGCTCTGTCAGCGCCCAGGGCTCACAGGCAGGGATCCTGGGTGTGGCGATGTCGGGCATCACCAGGTCGCCGAATAAGCTATTGCTGCTTTGATTGGAGTTGGTCTGGTAGACGTTGCCGAACTTGATGATCTTTTCGAGTCCTGTGGAGGTATCTCCGGGGGGCATATAGAAATACTGTGCGCGGTGGAACTCGGTAAAGCAATCGAAGGAGCCGGCATAGGCGAGACTTTCCAGTGTTTTTTTGTTGACGGCGCGTTGGTTGACGCGTTTGATCATGTCGAACATGGAGGTATAGTGTCCGTTCTTATGTCTTTCCTCGATGATACTTTCTACCGCGGCCTCACCGACGCCTTTCAGACCACCGAGCCCAACGCGGATGTCTCCATTGCGGTTGACGGCAAAACCCTTTTTCGATTCGTTGATATCCGGTCCGAGTACTTTCAGACCCATGCGTTTGCATTCCTCCATGAAGAAGGTGATCTTTTCGATGCTGCCTGCATGATTGAGCACTGCGGCCATGTACTCGGAAGGGTAGTGAGCCTTCAGATAGGCCGTCTGATATGCTACGAAGGCGTAACAGGTGGAGTGTGATTTGTTGAATGCATATTGCGCAAAAGCTTCCCAGTCCGTCCAGATCTTTTCGAGTGTTTCTGCCGCGAAGCCTTTTGCTGTGGCTCCTTTTACGAACTGGCTTTTCATCTTGTCCAGGATGGACTTTTGCTTTTTACCCATCGCCTTACGCAGGACGTCCGCGTCACCCTTGCTAAAGCCGCCGATCTTTTGGGCCAGCAGCATTACCTGTTCCTGGTAGACGGTGATGCCATAGGTATCGCCAAGGTATTCTTCCATTTCCGGGAGGTCAAAGACGATGGGTTCGCGTCCGTGTTTCCGGTCGATGTAGTTGGGGATATAGGCGATCGGGCCCGGGCGGTACAGGGCGTTCATCGCGATGAGGTCATTGAATTTATCGGGTTTGAGGTCCTTCAGGTATTTCTGCATACCGGGACTTTCAAACTGGAACGTACCGATCGTCTCGCCTTTCTGATAGAGTTCAAAAGTCTTTTGATCGTCCAGCGGGATATCGTCTATGATGATCTCTTTTCCGTAATTTTCTTTGATCAGTTCGAGTCCTGTCTTGAGGATGTTGAGGGTCCGCAGACCGAGGAAGTCCATCTTGATAACACCGGCTTCTTCGATGACGCTGCCTTCGATCTGTGTCACGAGGAAGTCCGAATCCTTGGCCGTACAAACGGGCAGGATGTTCATCAGGTCCTCGGGCGCAATGATGATACCTGCAGCGTGGAGGCCGGTGTTGCGGACCGAGCCTTCGAGACGTTCTGCTTCGTGCAGGACGCGGCTGCGGATGTCGTCGCCTTTATAGATGTCGCGGATCAGCTTGACATTGGTCAGGTCATCCGGGCCGACGCCATCCTTTTCTTCGAGGGATTTTTCTCCTTCCTTAGTGGTCATCGGCGCATGTAAGACGCGTTTGAGCTCGATTCCCGGGCGGTCCGGTACCAATTTCGCGAGAGCGTTGGATTCCGCCAGCGGCAGGTCCAGTGCGCGTGCGACGTCCTTGATGCTCATCTTTGCAGCCATCGTACCATAGGTGACGATCTGGGCTACCTGGTTCTTGCCGTATTTACGCGCTACATATTCAATTACTTTCTGCCGGCCCTCATCGTCGAAGTCCGTGTCGATATCGGGCATGGACTTACGATCGGGATTGAGGAACCGTTCGAACAGCAGGTTGTATTTTATGGGGTCGATATTGGTGATGCCGATGCAATAGGCGACCACGCTTCCGGCTGCCGATCCGCGACCGGGGCCGATGAATACCCCCATATTCCTTCCCTCTTTGATAAAGTCGGAAACGATGAGGAAGTAACCGGCGAAGCCCATGGTCTTGATCGTGAAGAGCTCGAAGTCCAGACGTTCCTGGATCTCGGGTGTCAGGTCGCTATATCTTAGCTTGGCCCCTTCCATGGTCAGGTATTTCAGGTATTCCCACTGATCGAGGTTGCTCTCGTTGTGGATCTGGAATTCCTTTGGAATGGGGAAGGCCGGCAGAAGGATATCCTTTTTAAGGTTGAGCACTTCTACGCGGTCGACGATGATGTTCGTGTTGTCGATGGTCTCGGGGAGGTCTTTGAACAGCGTGCTCATCTCCTCGCCGGTCTTAAAATAGAACTGATCGTTGGGGAATTTGAAACGCCGGTTCTTGTTGCTCAGGTCATCATTGACCATGTCATCATAGCCCGGTGTGGACTGTTTCTCTCCTGTATTGATGCACAGGAGGATGTCATGGGCATTATAATCGTCGCGATCGGTATAGTGACTGTCGTTGGTCGCTATCATCGGGACGTTGTATTTCTTTGCATACTGGATCAGGGTGTTGTTGATCTTCTCCTGTTCCTTGATGTTATGGCGCTGGAGTTCGATGAAATAGTCTTCGCCGAAGAGATCGAGCCACCATTTGAATTCTTTTTCCGCTTTCTCTTCGCTTTCGTGCAGGATGGTTTGAGGGACATAGGCGCCGATACAGCAGGTAGTGGCTATGAGCCCTTCGTGGTATTTCTCGATGAGCGACTTGTCGATACGGGGATATTTGGAGTAAAGGCCTTCGGTATACCCCAGGGAGGTCAGCTTGATCAGGTTCTGATAGCCCACTTTGTTCTTTGCGAGGAGGATCTGGTGGTAGCGTTCGTCCCGCTGTTCCTTTGTGAAGACTTTTTTGAAGCGGTCTTCGACGACATAGAATTCGCAGCCGACAACGGGCTTTACTTTTAGCGTTCCATCTTCGTTCTTGTGTTTGTGTGCTTCGGCGACGAATTCGAAGGCTCCGAACATATTGCCGTGGTCGGTGATGGCCAGGGCGGGCATGCCGTCCTTTATAGCTTTTTTATAAAGACTTTGGATCGAGGCAGCTCCGTCGAGAAGAGAAAACTGCGTGTGGGTATGTAGATGTGAGAATTTCGACATGTGATAGGTGAAAATTAAGCTTAGGACCTGCAATTAACTAACAAAAGGCGAGACAGATCGTTCAGAAAAGAGCTTGAAAAGCACAATCTTTCCACAGCGATGGAAATGGTGATTTGGGCAATTGTTGGAAGCATTGTCCAGCACGGTGCAGCTGCATCTTCGTGATAGGTAATGGGTTACCGTCATTTTGGCAAAAGATTTGCTATATTTGCCATGCCAATATCCTCCCAAGTGGAAAATATGTTGAAAAAAATCATACCCATAACATCCGTCGTACTTTTTGTGTTTTCGAGCTGCAGCACTTTCAAGCCGGCAGCTTCGAAATCGCCCGCACCCGCATCTCCCACACAAAAAGATGGTTCTGTGCAGTTTATCAGCAATATTTCGGTCAACCCGGATTCCAGGAAGGATGAGTCACGGAGTTCTGTGAGCACGCCGGCGAAAACGAAAAGCGCGGCTGTAATGGATCGCAATGGCACTGCCATCGAGAATTACCCTGCTTTGCAGTTCAAATACGCCATCCTGGAGAATTGTTCGGTGGAAGACCTGAGTAATCCCAAATTGCTGAGTTTCATGGATTACTGGTATGGGACGCCTTATCATTACGGCGGGACGAGCCGGGATGGGATCGACTGTTCGGCGTTTGCCTTCCTGCTGATGTCTTCTGTATATGGGGTGTCCTCGCTGCCCCGGACCTCGAAAGAACAATACGAAACCTCGCATCATATCCGACGCGACGAGCTACAGGAAGGGGATCTTGTGTTTTTTCATACCCTTGGGAAACACAGGACGGTCACGCATGTTGGCGTCTATCTGCGGAATAATAAGTTTGTGCACGCCTCTGTATCAGGGGTGATGATCAGCGACATGACCGACGGGTATTATGACAACCATTTTGTTGGAGCGGGGCGGATCCTCGATCCGTCACAGACGCAGGCGCAGCAGCCGGTGTCGACTACTGCGCT
>DATJJA010000098.1:0-46438 GCA_035492595.1 Puia sp. | reverse complement strand
CATAATGATAGCCAAAGCTCCGGACCACACTCTCCAGTAATGCCTTCGCATCCGCCATTTCATTATAATCAGGGAATACCCGCTGCGCAGCGATATAGGTCAGCGCGATCACACTCGCTCCTTCCGTCAGCGCATCCATGTCCCAGGCCGTTCTCAGTACCCGGTGCAATGACATAGACGATATATCCAGCGTTTTCTTATTCCATTCATAATCCATCTCCGTATAATGTTTCCCCTTTCGCACATTCAACCCCATTCCAATAGAATGCAGGATAAAATCGATCCCCCCGCCAAAATGTTTCATAGACTCTTCAAACAATTTCTTCAGGTCATCCATATTGGTCACATCAGCACCGATGACCGGCGCCCCCGTTGCCTCAGCCAGCTTATTGATCTCTCCCATCCTCAGTGCAACCGGTGCATTCGACAACACCAGCTGAGCCCCCTCTTCATGACAACGTAATGCCGTCCTCCATGCAATGGACTTCTCATCCAACGCACCAAAAATGATCCCTTTTTTCCCTTTTAACAGGTTGTATGCCATAGATTGAATTTTTAATTAGACTCAATTTGACCGGACTCCGTCCGGTTTCGGGGCCAAATATAGCGGAATAACAAATTATCGCCCAAACAACCTCACCACCAACCCCACGATCGTCATCGTATACACAACCACCAATAAAAAATTCGCAAATATAAAAAGGAAGAACCTACCCGCCGCATCCCGCGGCCTTATCATCCGCTGCAACCACCGGTTGATATAATAAAAAGGCACCAGCGCAATTCCAATAACCAATAGTATAAGTAAGGACCTTACTCTCATGACATAACCATTTCCCTCGCATTCTCCAATGCCGCAGCCGTGGGCTTCTCCCCGCTCAGCATCTGAGCAATAGCCGTGATCCGCTCTTCCTGGTTCAACAATCGTATATTGGTTTTGATAGCCTCACCCTTCACCTGCTTGTAAACAAAATAATGCGCATCCGCCTTACCCGCTATCTGCGGCTGATGCGTGATACAAATTACCTGTCGCTTCCTCGCCAGGTTCTTTAAGATGATCCCTACCTGTTTGGCCGCCTCACCGGAGATCCCCGTATCTATCTCATCGAAGATCAGCGTGGCCAGATCGATCGACTCGGCCACCAGCGATTTGATACACAACATCAGCCTGCTCAGCTCCCCACCTGACGCCACCTTGCGGATAGGCTCGAAACGATTGCTCTTATTGGCGTCAAAAAGGAATTCGATCGCGTCCATCCCAAATGCATTCAGCTCCACAGCCTGTATCTGTACCTTCAGCCGGGCATTCGGCATACCCACCTGCTTCAATAATTTGTTCACCTGCTGCTCCAGCTGCCCGACCTCGGCCTGACGCCCTTTCGATAAGATCGCAGCCTTCTTCTTCACCTCCTGCAATATCCTGCTCACTTCCTTCTCACCGGCAGCAATGCTCTCATCCACCTGCAGCGAATCCTTCAGCTTGACCTCCAGCTGCCGCAGTATCGCCAGCAGTTCAGCCGTCGTATGGACACTATGTTTTTTCAACAGTTTATATCCGGTAGAAAGACGTTCGTTTATCTCTTCGATCCGGCGCGGATCATACCCCACCCCATCGTTGATGCGTTCCACATCCCCGGCAATATCCTGCAATTCTATCTGTACCGAGGACATTCGCTCTGAAAGACCTTTCAGCTCCGGATGATAGCCCGCATACGTCTGCAGGGAATGCTGCAGCGACTTCAGCTGCTGTACCATCGGTTGCTCCCCCTCTTTCAGGTCATAATAGACCTTCGACAACGCCGTCTTGATGCCCTCCGAATTATTCAACAGCTTCAGCTCCTGGTCCAGCTCTTCCAGTTCGTTCTCCCTCAGCGTTACCTCATTCAGCTCGTCGAAAAGGAATTTATTATAGTCCAGCTCCTTATTGAACTGCGCCTTCTGCTCCTGTAAGGTAGCCAGCTCCCGGACCGCCGACTGCCAGCTCCGGTATGCAGCACGATATTCCTCCAGCGCAGACGCCTGCCCCGCAAGCGCATCCAATACCTCCCGCTGAAAATCCGACTCACCCAGCTCCAGCGTATCGAACTGGCGATGCAGATCGACAAGCAACGAACTCAGCTTCCGCAGCTGCTCGAGATTCACCGGTGTGTCATTCACAAATGCTCTTGACTTTCCCGAAGGAGCAATCTCGCGCCGGATCACCACTTCTTCACCATCATTCAGGTCGTCGGCGATGTCCAACTCATTGGCAGCAAAAAAAGCAAGCACCGCCTTCTTCCCTTTCATAACAAAAGTTCCCTCCACCACACACTTCTTGTCCCGCTGGAGCAGCACAGCCGTATCGGCCCGGTCACCCAGGATGAGCGACAATGCCCCCATCAGGATTGACTTGCCCGCCCCCGTTTCCCCCGTGATCACATTCATCCGGTGAGAGAATTCAATGCTCAGCTCATCGATGATGGCATAGTTCTGAATATGGATCCTTTGTATCATAAGATTCAGCGCAAAGCGCGACGGCAAATTAAGTAATTCGATCATTCCCCTCCGCACAAAATTCCCACACCTCCAACATGTCCGCCAGTGCCGCCTCTCACTGCCCTCCTCACCCGGCGCCGGCGCCCCCTATTCCCCCTTACATCTCGCGATCCCGGCCTTAGCCCGCTGATCCAGCGAGTTTTTATAATCATGATCCTTCAGCGACAAGCACTTCTGAAAAAAGGCTATCGCCTTGACCTTGTCCCCCCGCTGTTCGTAGATATAACCCGTTTGCAGCGCTGCCCTGGCCGCATAATATGCCGTCAGATGTTCCCCGGTCTTTATCGCCGTGAGATAGGCGCCAATAGCCTCATCATTACGCCCCAGGCCATCATAGATCCGGCCCAGCCTGTATGCCAGTTCACATTTCTCTTCCGGTAAGACAAAATCCGAGCTGGCCATTCCCTGTATCGACTGTAGCGCTTCCGCATAATAACCACCGTCACTCAACAGCCTTGCCTGCAGCAGCTTTTTAGCCGGCCAGTTCCCGCCACGCGCATTCTTCAGGGCCTGCCTGTCCGCATCCGACTCGGCCGTCCCCTTCCGGAGTACCAGCAGCCGGCAGGAATCCGCCTTCCGCAGGTCCCCATTTAAATAATAGGACCAGCTCAGCTTTTCCAAAGCATCCTTTACATAGAACCGCCCCTTGAACCGCTGAAGAAATCGCTCCAGGTGTCCGGCAGCCGCAGGATCCAGATGATTGAGCCTCGCATATCCCATCTCCAGTTCCCAGACAGGCATGTCCATATAGACCGGCGCCGTATTCATCTGGGAAATGATCTGCTCGGCAACTGCCGACCGGTGATCATTGAGACTCAGATTGGCATATAGATAGGTGAACAGGTGATTGTTCTTTACATCCAGCTTATGCTGCCGGATGAACTGAAAGACCTCTTCATGTTTGTTCCGGATATAAAATTGAAGATAGAGATAATAGAAGATGGCCTCATCACGATACAACTCCGCCCAGCTATCCCGGCCAGCCCGCAACAGCTCTCCCCTCGCCGGATCACCGGCCTCCAAAAAAGACTCCAGCTGCACCATCCCCCCCTCCACATTCCCCCGGATACCCAGTAAATTACTCAGCCATTTATAACCGTCCGGAATAGTCCCCGCCACAACCTGCATCGCCCCGCTCAACATTCGCGCAGGACCAAAGACAGGAAACTTCTTCTCGCATTCCTTACTCTGCAGGAACGACCGCCTGAATTCCCAGCCCGCATCCCAGTTACTGCCAAACTTGATCTTGATAGCCGCCCATTGAAAATGAATGATACTACGCGTAAATAAATTGAAAGGAGAGGACTCCGGCCCTTCGCTCATCAACCGGATCCGCTGATCAAGCCGGTTTTTCGCAGCCTGGTACAGGACAGGATCTTCATTAAAGAACAGCTGGAAAAAGTCGATGTAATTGTCCAGGAAATAAGGGATCAGGTTCGCCGGATCCCTTTTCTTCTCCGCCTCAAGCAGCCTTTCCCCCTCCTCCAGCCGCAGCTGGATTATCGCCTGGTAAGCCTGCCGGCAATTGTTGTTAAAATCGTAACGCTTTTGCCCGAAACTCAGCAAAGGAAGAAGTAACCCTGATAAGATGATGATTCGGGCTTTCAAGATGGGTATTTTGAAAAATGGCTGCAAAAATAAAAGGCGTCCAGCAACGCCGACGCCTTTTTAAAAACATTCTCTATTCAAAACTATTTAACTTCAATAGCATCATTCAGCTCATTATCTACCAGGATACGACCGCAGTTCTCACAAACAATGATCTTCTTCCGCTGACGGATCTCACTCTGCCGTTGAGGAGGAATGGCATTGAAACAACCACCGCAGGCATCTCGCAAAACCGGCACAACAGCCAGCCCATTACGATAGTTACCACGGATCCGGTCATACGAATGCAACAACCGGGGCTCCACTTTCTCCCTCGCATCCGTAGACAGCTTGGTGAAATGCTTTTCTTCTTTCTCGGTAGTAGCAATGATCTTGTCCAGCTCGTCCTTCTTATTCTTCAGCACAGATTCCTTGGTACCGATATTCTTCTTTGCCTTTTCAAGCAGCTGCACCTTTTCAGCTATCTCTTCATTGGCATCCTTGATATGTTTTTCAGCCAGCTTCACTTCCAGCTGCTGCATTTCGATCTCCTTGTTAATGGCTTCGAACTCGCGGCTGTTCTTTACATTCTGACTTTGCTTGTCATACTTCTTGATCAGCACATCAGCTTCCTTTATCGCTTCCTTCTTCTGATTGATGAATTCCTGGATCCCATTGATCTCCTCTTCCACCCTCGTCTGACGCGAATGCAAACCCGTGATCTCATCCTCCAGGTCGCTTACTTCCATCGGCAATTCGCCTTTCAGGATTTTATACTCGTCTAACTTAGATTCAATTTTTTGGAGGGTCACTAGCGACGTGAGCTTTTCCTCAACAGAGAATTCTTTTACGTTTGACATATTTAATTTTTAGTCCGGCCCGGTCTTTTTATTGAATTTAGCCCGGGCCTGACTAAATTCATTTTATGATTGGCCTTCGGCCGATCCGCCTCCGGCGTCTCAAGTATAGTAAATCGGATTGGTTTTGATCCCCGATTTAAGGATCGCAAAATTACGAAATTTTTCCCGCAAAACCTCAAAAAGCAGGTCAATCGTGAATTGCTCGCTTTCAAAGTGCCCGATATCGGCTATAACCAATCGGTCATTTGCATCAAAAAACTCATGATATTTAACATCCGAAGTGATATAAAAGTTGGCCCCAGCCGCTAAAGCATTGGAAATAAGGAAACTACCAGCACCACCACAAACCGCCACCCTTTGCACCGGTTTGCCCGTCAGCCGGGTGTGCCGGATCACCTTCAGCCCAAAAACGCCCTTCAGCAAACCCAAAAACTCCCCTTCCTCCATCGGCGCAGCCAATTCCCCTATCAGGCCGGAGCCTGCGCCGGAATACGTATTGGCCAGCGGCACCAGGTCATAAGCCACTTCCTCATAGGGATGCGCGCTTATCATCGCATCCACCACCCCCCTGCTCAGCCAGGCTGGCAGGATCACCTCCAGCCGGACTTCCTTCTCCGTATGCCGGATACCCGGCTGCCCCACGAACGGCTGCGTGTCATCCCCGCCTTTAAAGGTCCCCAGCCCCTCCGCTCCAAAACTACATTCGCTATACCCCCCGATCTTCCCCGCCCCCGCGCCAAAAACGGCCGCCCGGACAGCCTCCAGGTGATCCACCGGCACAAAACAATACAGCTTCTGCAGCGTGCCCGCCCGCGGCAGCAACGGCTTCCCCCCGGTGATACCCAGCTTTTGAGCTATCCGCCCATTGACCCCCTCGGCGACGACATTGTCCAGGTTCGTATGAATAGCATAAATGGCAATATCCTGTTTGATTGCTGCTATCACCGTCCGCTCCACATAATTCCGGCCGGTTATCTTCTTCAGCCCGCCAAATATGATAGGATGATGCGCCACGATCAGATTACATTTCCGCTCCACAGCCTCGGCAACCACCGCTTCCGTTACATCCAGCGTCGTGAGAATGCCCATACATTCCCAGGCCCCGCTGCCCGTCAGCAGACCCGCATTGTCGTATGACTCCTGGTAAGCCAGGGGAGCAAGGTCTTCCAGGTAAGCGATGATAGTGGATATCTGCATGAAGTAAAGTTATCAGATTCGCCTATTGAATAATTCTCTCGATGTGGGTCAGCTTTCCATCCTCATTAAACCCTTCCAGCACCAGCCTTAGCTTTTTCGTGATATCATTGTTGAAGAAGTCGACATTCAGATGCTTGTTATCTTTATCCGTCAGCACGTACGGCTTCCAGTATAAGGTCGTCCGCAGATCCTCCCCTTCATTCTCTGCAGAATTTTCCAGGTAGTTCGGAACATAGAATTCCTTCGGCATCGAATAACCTATCAGGATCGCCCGCGCCAGCCCCTTGAAGTTGGGATCGCTCCGCTTCTCATCCCCCCCTTTCTTGGTATAGACGGCGATCGTTCCCCCCGAGCCTCCGCCAAACCCCACCCCCGATCCGGGGCGAAAGACCTTTACCATGGCGATATCCGTTACAGGAGTGCTCTGCAGCTGAGAGGCATCTACCTGCATTTCATTCAGATACAACGAAGGTTTGCCACCCCGCCAGGTCAGTGAAGGCGTACCACCGGGTCCATTCCCCGGAGTGATCTGCAAACCCGCTACCTTCCCCTGCAGATAGGTGAAGATATCCATCATAGCCGCCGCCAGCGGATCATTGATCAGGTCAAACGTATATGCATCTCCGCCGCTGAACATCCCCGAAGCATATTTCTCATCCAGCTTCTCAGCGTCCGTTTTCACCCGCCCTTTTACCGTCACCGCCGCCAGCGTTTTTACTTTCTGATCATCGATCGGTTTAACCCGGGCTATCTCCTCGGCAATATACCTGTTCCGCCTCAGATAGGCAGAGTCCTCCGCAGTCCAGCCATCAAAAGCCGTCGTCAGGGACCTGGCCAAACGCCCTCCTCTCACAAGCCCTGTATTGAATACTATCGCGGCCTGGTCAGACAAGGTACGGTTGACATTGAACTGGTAATAGGCCTTTACCGTATCAAAAAAGACAAGCCCCGTTACCCCGAATTTATTTCCCGCGAGATGCGGAAGAGACATCATTTGCGTGCTGGAATCCTTCCTGCTCATAATGACATTCATTGACTCATCCTTGCTGATCTTCGTTTGATCTATCCCCAGCACCTCTACCTTCATCGAAAGATAATCCTGCTCGGGATTCTTTATTACCGGCACTACCCCGCGGGCCAGGGCATCCCATTTAAACCTGCGCCAGCCATGCGTCATCATGACGAGGTCAAGATGTGTGGCCAGACTATCCGCCGTTCCGGAGAAATAATAGGCAGGATTATGGATATAGCCCCGAAGCTCCCCGGTCAGTAACAGCCGGGAAACGATATTGTCATCCCCCGGGAATTCTCCGTCTGCCGTCGCATCGGTCACAGCAAGCGAGAGATTCGACTTCAGCGTGTCGGGCACACTGATAGACAAAGTATTTTTACCCCTCCTGTTCACCCCTTTTAACGTCACCGACAGATCAGGCATAAAAAGAAAATCGCGATTATTGACAAAGACCACACGTTCAGCCACCGGCAACATATCCGCAGTAAAGATGGTCAGCTGCAGCACTCCGGATGGCAGCTGCCCCGTAGGAATTGTGCCCCCGCTCATAAAATTCTCTTCCAGGTTGATCTTCGCCTTATAGACCAGGTGCTGATGCATATGCGCGATTATCGTAAGATGCTTGAACTCAGGCCCCCCCTCCGCAGCCCGGGCTACAGAAAAAAGGACTTTCTGATTGCCGGGGATCACCCTTATCACCGCGCCGGTGGTCTTCACCGAAGGCAGCCCCGTCCTATGTTCGACCTGCAGGTCATCCTTCCACACCGCCGTCAACGAGTCATCCTTATCCACCGTCAGCAGGAATTTACCCATGCCGTCATGCTCTGAATTAAAGGTCAGCACCTCCTTTCCATTCTTATCCACTACAGAGCCTTTTACAGGAAAAGGGTATCCAAACTGATCATTTGCCTTGAAAGCCACCATTCCCTCGACACCCGCTACCAGGTCTCCTCCCTCCGGGAAGAATTGAAGTTTGATCTGGCGGGGGACCAGCGTCACCGTCACATTCCCGGAATCTATCTTTTTATCATAGATCCGTATATCCTTTTCGTAAAAGAAGGCCGTGTCGAAGTTGGTCATCCAGGTCGTATAGGCCCTGAAATGGAGATGGGCAGCCTTCAGGTTCTTCGGCAGATCGAAATTGCCGGCCGTACTCGACTCCGAGATCGGATATACCTTACGCTGTACTATCGCCCCCGAGGCATCGGAGAGCTCCGCGTAAAAGTTCTTGCTGAAAATGGAAGGGTCTGCACCCGAAAAAATATAAGCCTTGAACCAGATCGTCTCCCCGGGACTATATAACTTTTTGTCAAAATGCACATGGATCTTTTCCTGGGGATAGTTGTTCGCGTAGATATTCATCATAGAGTCCAGTTTCTGCGCGCTAAGGAAGATCGGAAATAATAAAGAAAGCAGTATAGGCAAAAAACAACGAGACTTGTTCATACGGTGAAATTATTCAACTCATTCAGAAAAAACATCTTAATTTGAACTTTGGCAAAAAATTTATTTAAATTTTAATTTTTTGCCAAATTCGTCCAATTTCTGTACACTATCGTGTACGAAAAAAATGTTAAAATGATTTTAACAAAATCCACCACCGACCTTTATACAGACTATACCGATCGAATGCAAAAGATAGCCGACGTAAAATACGCGGCGGCCGTCCTGCAATGGGACCAGGAAACCTACCTCCCTCCAAAAGGCGCCGGATTCCGGGGCCGGCAGATCGCTACGCTCTCGGAAATAGCCCACGAATGGTTTATCGATCCGTCGTTGGGCCAGCTCCTGCAGGACCTGCACGAAAGAGGCGACCTGGCCGACGACCAGCGCCGTAATGTGGACCTGAGCCTGGAAGACTTTGAAAAACAAAAAAAATTCACCCCGGCCTTTATCCGCAAGCTCAGCGAAGCCAGTTCCCGCAGCTTTCACAGCTGGCTGCAGGCCCGCAACGCCAATTCCTTCTCCCTCTTCCAGGCCGACCTCCAGGATATGGTCCAGCTAAAAAAAGAAGAGGCCGACCTGGCCGGTTACCAGTTACACCCCTACAACGCCCTTCTCGACCAGTTTGAAAAAGGCGCCACCGTTTCCCTGCTGGACAAGGTCTTCACAGAGGTTCGCTCACCCCTGAAGAGCCTGTTGCAACAGATCAGCAGCCGCCCGCAGGTCGACGACAGCTTCCTCAGGGGCCACTATCCCAAACAACAACAATGGGATTTTGGTATGCAGCTCATCCGGCGACTGGGTTTCGATTTTGAAGCAGGCCGGCAGGACCTCTCCGAACATCCCTTCACCACCAATTTCAATAGCCGTGACGTCCGCATTACCACCCGCGTCGATGAGAACGACTTCAACCACATGACCTGGAGCTGTATCCATGAGACCGGGCACGCTCTCTACGAACAGGGACTGCCGCAGGAATATTATGGACTGCCCCTCGGTGAATACGCCTCCCTCAGCATCCACGAATCCCAATCCCGGCTTTGGGAGAACAATATCGGAAGAAGCCTCGGCTGGTGGCTGGCGATCTATCCTGACCTGCAGAACATCTTCCCGAAACAGCTGAAAGCCATCCCCGTAGAGCAGTTCTACAAAGGCATCAATAAGGTCCAGTCCTCCCTTATCCGCACCGAGTCCGACGAGGTGTCCTACCATTTCCATGTTATGATCCGATACGAGCTGGAGAAAAGCCTGATCGGAAGCTCCCTGGCCGTTGCCGACATTCCCGCCTGGTGGAACGAAAACTACAAAACCTGGCTGGGTGTCGAAGTCCCGGACGATAAAAGAGGCTGCCTGCAGGACGTCCACTGGAGCCATGGCAGTTTTGGCTATTTCCCGACCTACAGCCTGGGTAGTTTTTACGCCGCCCAGCTTTTCGCAGCAGCAAGCACACAAGTAACTGATTTACAAAACAATATCTCCACAGGAGAAACGACACCGCTCCTGGAATGGCTCCGTCAGCATGTCCACCAGTACGGACGTCGGTTCACCAGCGAGGAATTGTGCCTCAAAGCCACGGGAAAAACATTGGATATCAGCTATTTTTTGAGCTATTTGCTTGATAAATACAGGAATATTTACAACTTTTGAGGTAAATCCAGACTATGAAGCGACTATACCCGTTGGCCATATTAGCCCTTTCCCTGTCTTTTTGCTCCTGCAAAAAGTTCATCCAAAAGCAGGAGGAGAACGCAGTGCTGAAAATTATGACCACCGGGTTATGGTATGTCAGCGGGTATAAGCAAAACGATTCTGATATAACGGCTTCATTCTCCGGTTATCTCTTTAAATTTGATGCAAATAATACAGTGACAGGGACGAAGGCTAATACCTCCGTCCAGGGTCAGTGGTCTGTGAACATTACCAACCGGACCATTGCCTCCAATTTTCCCGGCGCAGACGCCCCCCTGGTTTTGCTAAACGAAACCTGGACGATAAAAGATAGCTACACCGACAGCGTGTCCGCCTGGTCAATAGATACCGTCCATAGTACTACCAATATCCTGCAGCTGAAAAAGTAAGATCCGTTTCCCTCCCGAAGGCCCTGCTATCTCCTGTTAAAGCCATCAGCCATAAGCTGACTTATTTGCCGTGTGTTTATTCGTTTACCTAAACAACTCTTTTCGTTGATACGAAAACTATTAATTGTTGCTGGCTGCTTTTGTATTTTTGGATTCAGTACCCGTGCTCAAGCGCCCGTCCCTGATTTCTCCGCTTCCACAACGGCTGGCTGCGGCCCCCTGAATGTAAAATTCACCGATCTTTCCACCAATACACCGCTGTATTGGCAGTGGGATTTTGGCAATGGACAAACCAGCGCCTTACAAAATCCAACCGCCAGCTATAACACACCGGGGACATATACTGTCACGCTCATCGCCCGGAACAGAAGCGGCGCCGATGCAATACGCAAAACAGATTATATCACCGTCTATCCATACCCGACTCCCAGGTTTACGTCCAACCTTACGCTCGCCTGCGCGCCCGCCGGCGTACAATTCACCGATCAGTCCACTGCCGGGCAAGGCGCCGTTACCACCTGGTCATGGGACCTTGGGGACGGCACTTCTTCCAGTCAGCAAAGCCCCTCCCATACCTACACTCAAACCGGTTACTACAACATCTCGTTGAAGGTTACCAATTCCGGCGGATGTTCAAATACGGCTGTCATTGCCCGTTACCTGCGCATAGTGGACGGCATTCAGCCAAATTTCTCCTGGGACCAGACCTCCGCCGCCTGCTCCGCTCCCTTTGTTCTCAATTTTATTAACCAGACGGCTGGCCCCGGCACACTCAACTACAGCTGGAACCTCGGCAACGGCGCAAGCCCGGCTTCTTCTTCCAACGTTAACCCCGCAAATATCACCTATCCCGCAACCGGTAATTATGACGTAACCCTGCAGGTATCCAGCAGCCTGGGCTGCAACAGCACGCTTACACAAACCGTCCCCTTGAACAATGGCTCGGCGACTATCACCAGCCCGGATCAGGCCTGCGCCAATACGCCGCTGACGTTTACAGATGCTTCTACACCTGCGCCGCTATCGGCTATCTGGGACTTTGGCGATGGCACCGCCTCTTCCGACCTTAACCCCACGAAAACTTATGCTGCCAACGGAACCTACATAGTCAGGCTAACCAATACTTACGCCGCCTGTACCAGCACCGCCACAAAAACCATTCAGGTCGCCAATCCTCCTGCGCCTGTATTTACGGCAGACAAGACAGCAGCCTGCCAGGCTCCGTTGACCGTCCAGTTCACGGATCAATCTCCACCAGGCGCGACACAATGGCTCTGGGACTTCGGGGACGGCCAGACCAGCACTCAGCAAAACCCTCAGCACACCTATACCACAACCGGCCTTTTTGATGTAAAACTGACCACAACCAATTCCGGCAGCTGCTCCAATACCACCGTTCAGACACAATACATAAAGGTCCAGGCTCCCATTCTAAGCCTGTCTGGCAACAGCGGACTCGGGGCCTGTATCGTCGGTTCACCTTCCAACATCACTATTACGCCCGTCGCAGCCGTCAATGCAGTTGATGGCGTTCAAAGTTATCTGTGGGAAGCGGCCGGAGCCACTCCCGCGACTTCCAACGCCGCAAACCCTGTATTCAGTTATGCCGCGGCCGGTCAATATTCCATAAAACTTACCGTCATTACTAATGGAGGCTGCTCTGCTTCCTCGACATTTAATAACGTCATCAATGTCGGTACACCCGTTACACCGGTCATCTCCATAAGTCCAAATATCCTCTGCGGACTGACGCCTGCCACTTTCAGCGATCCCGTCACGCCGCCCATCACCGATTACAGATGGCGTTGGAATTTTGGCGATGGCGTCGATACACTGACCAACCTGCCTTCCGCTACACATGGTTATACCGACTTTGGCGCCAGGACGGTCACCCTGACACTCTTTCATAACGGTTGTCCGCAGACTACATCAAAACCTGTTACCGTAAACCCTCCCATCCCCGGATTTACCTACAGCCTGCCCGATTGCGCCGACAGGTATAATGTACAATTCACAGACACATCCCATCTCTACCCTTCTACCGGCCCTGCCCCCACGGCCACCGCCAGCTATATATGGGATTTTGGCGATCCCTTAAGCGGACCAGATAATACTTCTACTCTTAAAGATCCAATTCATAATTATCCGAATACAGGCAGCACGCCGACTTCTTATAAAATCACGCAAACCGTAACAGAAACCTTCGCCGACGGCACCACCTGTACTCAAAGTTTTACCTTTACCATTACACTCGGCCCCGTCATTGCGGCGATCCGAAATGACGACCCCAATGTCTGTAAGAAACGGATCTTCTACGTAAGCTCATCCACCACTCCATTGTCGCAGATCGACTCCTATGGCTGGCAGCTCGATGGAAGTCCTGCTGTTCCGGTCTTTTCATCAAGCGTCAATTTTTCAAAGATCTTCCCAACCACAGGCGACCATCTTTTCGTCCTTACCGTTAGAGACAAATTTGGATGCTCGACCACCACCAGCAAGACTATCCATATCGTCGGCCCCACCGCTTCCATCACCCTGCCAAACCCGGCCGGCGGCTGTAAAAATGCACCTCTCACCTTCACAGCAAGTTCTACACCCTTTCCAAACACCACCGCCGTCACAGGCTGGGCCTGGGACTTCGGGGACAGCCAGACCGGCAATACAGGTCCATCCATAACCCATGCCTACACCGATACCGGCCGGTATACCGTAAAACTGGTGGTTACCGATAACTCGCCCGAGCAATGTACCGATACTACTGCCGCGCCAATTCCCATCCAGATCTCTGCACCGCAGGCTAACTTTGCAGGCCCCGATAGTTTCTACTGCCCCGGCGTACCCCTGACCTTTATAGATTCTTCCAGGGGTTACGGCCCCTTAGCCTATGCCTGGGATTTTGGAGATGGCTCGGCAACCTCTTCAACGCCAACCCACAATTATCCCGTAACCGGCGAAACCGAAAAAGATTACAACGTCAACCTGACAGTAACCGATATCTACGGCTGCCCGGGGACGACAACAAAACCCGTCCGTATCCAGCCTCCCATCGCCGCCTTCGACATAGCCGATACCACCGCCGTCTGTATCCCGCTGCAAACAAAGTTTGTCGCCCACGGCCAGTATTACGACTCCCTCTACTGGGATTTCGGCGACGGCAGTACCTCTACCCTTCCGGTTACATCCCATTTCTATAATTCGACGGGCACCTTTACTGCAACACTCTTCCTCCGGGGACCCGGCGGCTGTATCGGATCGGCGACCCGCAAGGTATTCGTGCTTGATCCGGTGGCTTCATCGAAATTCAACTACGGCCCCCTCCTTCGCAAGTGCGACTCCGTACCCATTCAGTTTGACCTTGCACCACCCGATTTTACCAACTTCACACTGGTCTTCGGCGACGGAGCAGCAGATTCCTCGCAAAACCCTACGCCCTTCCATATGTATCGCAACCCGGGCAACAGCTACACCCCAACCCTGGTGCTCGTCGATCCCACAGGCTGTGTCGTCAACGTCGGCACCGCTATCGGTCCCGTCACCGTCCTTGGCTCCGTCCCCTTTGTCAGCCTGAATCCGCATGCCTTCTGTGACAGCGGCATCGTCACCTTTACAGACTATACTATTACTAACGATGGCATCGTCAGCGAAACCCTCAACTTCGGCGACGGCACACCACCTGAAACCCATAGTACAGGAGTGGCAGATTTCAATACCGAGCATTTCTATAACAAACCTGGAACCTTTCTCGCCAACCTTCATGTGGTCACCAACAGCAGCTGCCAGGAAGATTATACGGACACCGTACGCGTCCATCAGACACCTCATCCCGTCATCTCCATAGCCAGCACATTGTGTACCGGCCTGATCCAATTCAACGGCAACACCACCGTCCCACCGCTTGAGCCCGTCAGCTGGGCCTGGAATTTCGGCAACGGAGAGACGTCAAAAGATCAGAACCCATCTTCCGATTTCAAGCCAGGCACCTACACCGTTAAGCTGCAAACGGCCATCCCCTATGGCTGTACCGATACCGTTTCCCAACCCGTCACCGTCAACCCTCTGCCGGAGATAAAAGGCCCCCGCGAGATCACCACCCCGGTCGGGCTCCCTGTTACTATCCCCTTTACCTATAGCGACAACGTCAACAACTGGGTCTGGACACCAACGGACAACCTCGACTGCAGCACCTGCGCCAACCCGGTAGCCACTCTCATCTTCAAAAAGGAATACTTCGTTACAGTCACGGATGCCAATGGTTGCATGTCCTCCGATTCGATCCTGATCCTGACTATTTGTAATGATAAGAATTACTTTATCCCGAACACCTTCTCACCAAATGGCGATGGCGTCAACGACTACTTCTATCCACGGGGAAGTAATTTGTATAATATTCAGTCGTTCCGGGTTTTCAACCGCTGGGGACAAATGGTATTCGAACGAAAGAACTTCCCTGCCAACGATGCGACAATGGGCTGGGATGGAAATATCAACGGACGCCCGGCACCGGTAGATGCCTATGTTTATATCGCAGAAGTTATCTGCAACAATGCGCAGGTCGTTGCCCTACACGGCGACGTTACCCTTGTCCGGTAAACGCCTGCTTAAAATGAATAATGAAATTGAGAAAATATATATACCATATCATCTTTGCCCTGCTGCTGGCCAGCGGCGCCGCAAATGCGCAGGACATCCACTTCTCTCAGTTCTTCGAGACGCCCCTGCTTCGCAATCCGGCCCTCGCCGGCATCTTCACCGGCGACTTTCGCGTCCAGACCGTCTTTCGCGACCAGTGGACCAGCTTCAACAATGCCTATCGGACCGGCTCCCTCAGCGGAGAATACAAATGGCCCGTTGGAAAAGGCACCGACTATTTTACCACCGCAATGGAGATACTTTATGATAAAGCAGGCACCGCAGCCCTCACCACTACCGAATTATTGCCGGCCCTGAACTATCATAAATCGCTCAGCAACGAGAAGGCAATGTACCTCTCCGTAGGATTCATGGGCGGACTGGTATCGAAAGCCCTCGATCTTTCCAAAGTCACTACCAACAGCCAGTACAACGGCACAGCCTATGACCCTGCCTTACCCAACGGAGAGACCATCCTTTCCCCAAACGTCCACTACCTCGATGGCAGCCTCGGCATCAGCTTCAATACCACCTTCGGAGCCGACAACAAGAATACGCTCTTCGCCGGTTTTGCCTATCACCACCTGAACCGCCCAAAGAATTCTTTTTACAGGAATCCCACGATCGAGCTGGATCCTAAATATGTTTTTTCTGCTGGTATAAAGACGATGATCAATGAAGCCTCCTATTTTACGATCCAGGCCGATCATTCCCGGCAAGGCCCGGCACAGGAGACCATCGCCGGAGTACTTTATTCCTATAAACTGGGAGACGATCCCGAAAACTCCACCTATACCCTGCACCTGGGTGGATTCCTGAGATGGAAAGACGCTTTTATCCCGATGCTGAAACTCGATATGAATTCCCTCGCCGTCGCACTCAGCTATGACGCCAACGTCTCAGAACTGAAAACTGCCAGCCAGGGCAGAGGCGGTTTTGAATTATCCATCTCCTGGATCGGTTTCACAGATCGGGAAAATGCGAAGTACCGCATCCTCTGCCCCAAATTTTAGATTACCCAAACCGGACGGAGTCCGGTTCGTCCGCTTCGCGGACAACCATTAGCGGTGTTGTGGCAAAAAATATTTTTTTTCCTAATTTTTTGCCACAACCTTTACGCTTCAAAAAATAAAAATGAGCACAAATACCATTCAAACCGGACAAAAAGCTCCCGAATTCAGCTTATACGATTCCGAAAAACAAAAAGTAAACCTCAGTGACTACAAAGGAAAGAACGTCCTTTTGCTTTTCTTCCCCCAGGCATTTACCGGTACCTGCACGGCAGAATTGTGCAGCACCCGCGACAACATAGCCCTTTACAACCAGGCCAACGCCCAGGTCTTCGCCATCAGCGTCGACTCCGTCTTCACCCTTGGCAAATACAAGGAAGACCAACGCCTTAACTTCCCCCTTCTCAGCGACTTCAATAAGGAAGTTTCTGCCGCCTATGGCTCCCTCTATGATACTTTTGCCTTCGATATGAAAGGGGTGTCCAAACGCAGCGCCTTCGTTATAGACAAGGATGGTATCGTCCGTTACGCAGAAGTCCTCGAGAAAGCCTCCGACCTGCCGGATTTCACAGCCATTCAAAAAACACTCTCCGAACTCAATTAACTAATAATCAACATATTGCAACATGGCCGGTTCTATACCGGCCATATAATTACCCATTTTAATTCGGCGCTAAATTTGTATCTTTGAGTGAAAACCTATATTTTGGAATCACTTGTAAAATGTACCCGTAAATGAGGAATTTTTACATTCTGTTATCCATTATTCTGTTGAACTCCTTCCAGGCTAAAAGTCAGGCCCGCGGCCCTTTGCCCGATCTGGAGCACAAGGTTTCCAAATTCTACCCCAACCCCGCAGTCTCCTACATCACTTTCGAGCTCATAAAAGAACCCAATAAGAGCTACACCCTGCAGATCTTCAGCTTCCTGGGGAAAATGGTAAAAGACGAGAAAGATATCAGCAACAAAAGAACGGTCAATCTGAGCGACCTTAATCGCGGCCTCTATACTTTCCAGCTAAGAGATGAGAACGGACGCATCACCGACTCCGGCATCTTCCAGGTCAACAAATAACACAGCTCCCCTACAATACCTGTACAATTAAGAATTTAAGATAGTTCGTATTCTCCCATCCATGGATAATAGGATGATCGCTCGCCTGCGCCTGGAAAGTCACCTGCCGCAGTCGCCGCCTTGCGTCCTTTGCCGCCATCTGGATAGTCTCCAGGAATAACTCCGGCTGCACCAGGTTCGTACAGGAAGACGTCACCAGGAACCCACCCTTCTTCACCAGCTTCATGCCCCGTAAATTGATCTCCTTATAGCCTGTAATAGCCTTTTGTATGGTCTCCCTGCTCTTTGTAAAAGCCGGCGGGTCCAGCATCACCACATCATATTGCCTCCCCTCCTTGCTCCAGGTCTTCAAGGCATCAAAAGCATTCGTCGCCTCATACCGGCAAACATCCGAAAGCCCGTTCAGCTCCGCATTACGACGCGCCTGTGCTACGGCATTCTCCGAAATATCCAGCCCAAGTACAGACTTCGCACCGTAAAAACCGGCATGCGTCTCGAAACTGCCCGTGTAGGTAAAAGCCCCCAGGACATCCGCCCCCTTCACGATATGCTGAATAGCCCTGCGGTTATCATGCTGATCCAAAAAATAACCCGTCTTCTGACCATTCTCGATATCTACATGCAGACGCAACCCATTTTCGTTGATAATGATCTGCGTGTCAAAAGGCGCCGACAAAAAGCCCTTCTGCTGCGGCAGCCCCTCCAGCTCACGCACCGGCACATCATTCCTTTCGTATATCCCTTTGGGCTGGAATAGCCGCTCCAATGCACTGACAATGGCCGGCTTCCAGCGGTCCATCCCCAACGCCAGGGTCTGCAACACAAAATAGTCGTTGAATTTGTCGATGATCAGCGCAGGCATATAATCAGCCTCGCCAAACACCAGCCGGCAATTCTCCGTATAACCCAGCTGCTGCCGGTAATCCCAGGCGGCGGAAAGCCGGTTATAAAAGAACTCGTCATTAACAGGCTCATTCCTGTCCCGGGTCAACAGCCGTACCGCAATCTGTGACTGCATGTTGAGATATCCCCGGCCCACAAACTTCTTGTCAAACGTGAAAACATCTACAATACTGCCGCCGGCAGCATCCCCATCCACCTTCTCGATCTCATTGCCAAAGATCCACGGATGCCCGTTTTCAACACGCCGGCTGATCTTTCTTTTCAGATAAACATTCGCCATGGGCGCAAATATAATCATTCACAATTAAAGATATAACTGACTAATAATCAACATCCTGCCTCCTCATGTCAGACGGACGTTCATTTTTAAGACATTTTGTCTTTATTTGCCTCTTGGCAGGAATATTGACTAGCTTACCTTTGTGGCCGAAAAATCAATTTAACGACTATGATCAATATCAATATAGACGACCGGGAATTTGATTCTCCGGATGATATGAATACCGACGAAAACATCGCGGGTACTGCCAATCTGGGTGAAATCAGCGCCCAGGAAGAAGAGCTGGAAAAGCTCCGGGAAGAAGTCCAGGAACAAAAGGATAAATACCTGCGTTTGTTCGCAGAATTTGACAATTTCAGGAAACGCAGTGCACGCGAAAGCCTCGAACTCCGCCAGACAGCCGGAAAAGAGGTCATCATCTCTCTGCTGGACGTGATGGACGACTGTGACCGCGCTGAAAAACAGCTGCAGGCAACAGATAATATCGACCAGGTAAAAGAGGGCGTTCAGCTGGTTTTTTCCAAACTCCGTTCGGTCCTTCAGTCAAAAGGGCTCAAAGCCATGCAAAGCATCAACACCGATTTTGATGTGGAAAAACACGAGGCAATTACCGAAATTCCTGTTCAGGACCCCAAACAGAAAGGAAAGGTCATAGACGAAGTACAAAAAGGATATTATCTCAACGATAAGATCATTCGCCATGCAAAAGTGGTTGTCGGTAAATAAGTTATAACGAGAGGTCCAATACCTTTTTCTTAAGATTATGTCAAAACGAGATTATTACGAAGTACTGGGAGTAACGAAGACGTCCTCCGCTGAAGAGATCAAAAAATCTTACCGGAAAGTAGCGATGCAGTTCCATCCCGATCGCAACCCCGGAGATAAGGTAGCCGAAGATAAGTTCAAGGAGGCCGCAGAAGCTTATGAAGTGCTCAGCGACGCAGACAAACGGGCCCAGTACGACCGCTATGGACATGCCGGTCTCTCCGGCAACGGACGGGGCGGCTTCAGCGGCGGCAACATGAACATGGATGACATCTTCAGCCAGTTCGGAGATATCTTCGGAGATGACATCTTCGGCAGCTTCTTCGGTGGCGGCAGGCGCGGCGGCGGCGGTAATGGCCGGTCCAGAGGCGTCAGAGGTTCCAACCTCCGCGTTAAGATCAAGCTTAACTACGAAGAAATAGCCAAAGGCGTTACCAAAAATATCAAGGTAAAGAAACACGTATCCTGTACCACCTGCAGCGGCAGCGGCGCCAAAGACAAGAATAGCGTACAGACCTGCGGTACCTGCGGCGGCAGTGGCCAGGTACGCCGTGTCAGCAATACCTTCCTCGGTCAGATGCAGACGGTCACCACCTGCCCGACATGCAACGGCGAAGGCTCCATCGTAACAGCAAAATGTACAGTTTGTAAAGGCGAAGGCCGCGTATACGGCGAAGAAACCGTTACCATCGACATCCCCGCCGGTGTACAGGAAGGAATGCAGCTCAGCGTCGGCGGCAGAGGCAACGCCGGCGAAAGAGGCGGTGCCCCCGGCGATCTTATCATTCTCATTGAAGAAGAACAACATTCCGAACTCCACCGCGATGGCCTCAATGTCGCCTACGAATTACACATCTCCTTTACAGATGCCGTCTTCGGCCTGCAGGCAGAAGTCCCTACCATCGACGGCAAAGCAAAGATCAAAATACCACCGGGCACCCAAAGCGGCAAGATCTTCCGGTTAAAAGGCAAAGGCTTCCCCGGCGTCAACTCCTACGAAAGAGGCGACCAGCTGATCCATGTCAACGTCTGGACACCCCAGCACGTTACCCCGGAAGAGAAAGTCGTTCTTGAAAAACTCAACGAATCGCCAAACTTCCAGCCCAAGCCGGATAAGAACGAACGCAGTTTCTTCGATAAAGTAAGGGAAATGTTTAGTTAATCCTCTTCTTCCTTATGTTTATGCCGGGTCTTGCCATAGATCTTGCGCGCCTTTTCGATCAGCGCGATAAATTCCTGCTGCATCCCATCCGAAGGATCACTGGATCGCTCCGCCATCTCGATGGCATCCTTCCAGTCCGCCTGCCGTATAAAATGAGACTTCTTCAAAAGCCCGCCAAACAAGGCGATCGATGAGGCAAAACGATAACAAGGCTGCAGCTGCTGAAAAGGTGTCAGCCCATTGCCGCAGGTATAAACGCTGGTTCGGGCCACCGGATCATTCGGCAACCGGTAATTCAGCACCACCCGGGCCAGCTGATCCGGGCTCATCTCCGTCGCAGCACCCGCACTATCCGGGTCCACCGGAACAACCTCGAACAAAGCCAGCAAAGAATGACCCGACCCTACCTCACCGCCCTGTATCTCACTCAGGCTGTCCGATAGGACCTTTACCTTATTGTCAAAGCCGATCAGCCGGTAATCCTTAACCAGCGCAGGATTAAAATCAATATTCAGATAGGCGTCATCCGCCACCGCATACACCGTCTGCGTGAACTCCCTCACCAGCACCTTTTCCGCCTCGCGCGCATCATCCAGGTAGGCAAAATTTCCGTTCCCCTTTTTGGCCAGCACCTCCAGCTTGGAATCTTTATAGTTACCCATACCTACCCCTAAACAGGTCAGATAGACTCCCCAGTCCTTATATTGAGAAACCAGCTTCTCCAATTCCTCCTCCGATGTCTCTCCTTCATTGAAATCTCCATCCGTCGCCAATATCACCCGGTTGTTGCCACCCTTGATCAGCTGACTCTTCGCCACCCGGTAAGCAGCCCTGATCCCCGCCTCACCCGGAGTAGCTCCGCCTGGAGCCAGGTCTTCGATCGCCTCTTGGATCTTTTTACGCTCCTGACCAGAGGTCGGCTGTAAAGACACCGCCACCGAGCTGCCATAGGTTACGATCGAAACCGTATCTATCGGCCGCAGATTATTGACTAGCAACTTGAACGCCGACTTGAGCAGAGGCAGCTTATTAGGCAGATCCATCGACCCCGAGACATCCACCAGGAAAACAAGATTTGCCGGCGGTATCAGCGCGGGGTCCAACTTTCGGGCGCATACCTGCAGGAACAACAGCCGGTTATTGGAGTTCCAGGGACATTCCGATAATTTGGAATGCAGGAGAAAACAGCTGTCCGCAGGCGGATCGACATACCCGAAATTGAAATAGTTCAGTAGCTCCTCTATCCGTACCGCATCCGGTGGGATAGTGCTGCCCATATTGAGGAAGCGACGGATATTACTGTAGGAAGCCTTATCTATCGTAACGGCAAACCCTGTCTCAGGAAAACGAGTGGCCGGAATAAAACCGTTTTCTACCAGTGAGCTATAGGTTTCTCCCCCCACTGTCCAGCCCTTCCTGTCCGTATTACGCCAGTCCTTGGTCAGGGATAACAGCCTTTTCTTAGGCGTCACCGGCAATGGATGAAAGGTCGACCGAAGCTGGATGTTCTGGTACTGACTGGCATCAACCCGTATAATAACTGTTTGATATCCTTCGGCAGAAAGCGTTAACGTATCCGAAGTTTGAGGTATAGGTATCCCAAAAGCCCCCGAACTGCCCGAATGATAAAGATACCCGCTCGAGTGGAGCAGTATTTTCACATCTGGCAAGAGGCTGTTGTTCTCATCTTTTATTTCTCCACGCAAATAATACTGCGCTTGCGAAGAAAAAATCAGCAGAACAGCCAACAGCAGCAGTAATGCACTTTTCAATGGGATATTTTGATTAAAATTATTGCGTTCTTTCCTCTTTGTCAAGCCTCCCACTGTTAAAAATTGCGCCCAAAAATCATTGGCTCCGCCCGGTTGACCACTATAATTACTCTACTAACTTATAAATGGATGGGATATTGCGTCCCAACCCATCATAATCAAGCCCATAGCCCAATAAAAATTTATTGGGGACCGAAAAACCAAGATAGTCCACCTTTATCGGATAGACCGTCGCCTCCGGCTTGTGCAACAATGCAGCAATCTTCAGGGACGCCGGCTGCTGATGCTCCAGCTGAGGCAGAAACTCGCTCAGGGTCTTCCCCGTATCCACAATATCCTCCAGGATGATCACATGCCGCCCATGCATGTCGGTGTCCAGACCAATGGCCGTGATCACCTGCCCCGTCGACTTCGTCCCCTTATAGGAGGCCAGCTTGATAAAACAGATCTCCGACTCGATGGTTATCGCCTTGAACAGATCCGAAGCAAACATAAATGACCCGTTCAGGATCGCCACAAACAAAGGCTTTTTTCCTGCATAATCGGCATCCACCTTTCTCGCTATCCCCTGTATCTTTTCCGTGATCTCCTCCGCTGTTAAATATGGCTCAAAATCCTTGTCGTGTACCCGTATTATGGACATACCTGTTGAATTATTTTTGCAAATATATCTTATTGCCAGTCGCCGGCTGTGAATTTGGACTCAACTGATTCATTTCCAGCATATCCTGGAAACGAACACCCTCTGATTGACAGATATCATACAGCGTTTCCCCCTCCCGGACAACATGAAATCCGATAGAGCCCGTCTTCCGCTTCCGCTGCAAAAAGATCAGCTGCCCCTTGACCAGCACATCCTCCTCCTTCATATCGTTGAACTCCAATAGCCGGGGCAGGGATACATTGTATTGATTGGCGATCGACAGCAGCGATACACCCGCCTGCGCGTAGATCACCTTCGTCCTATTGATCTCGAACTGCCCCTCGGGGTAAGAAACCTCCTGCGCCGTACCAACCCCACTTCCATTCACCACAGCGCCAGTTCCACCGCCGCGCATCGCCCCGTTCCCACCATCCGCCCCCACACCGGAACCAGCCCCATCCGCCCCACTCCCTCCCCGCGTCCCATCCGCCGCCAGCGCCGTCACCGCCCCCACGCCAGAACTTCGCCCGGGCGTCGTCCCTCGCTCGTTCTCGTTCGGAACCTTCGCTCTGCTCGGTTCCGTCAATACCACCTCATCCGTTGGCTTCATCTTCCCCATCGCTATCAATGAATATTGCTGAAGATTATAGTCCTTGATCAGCTTGATCAATATCTGTGAGTACCTGATATTCGTAGCATAACCCGCCTTCCTCAACCCATAAGCCCAACCTTCATAATCCGTGGGGTCCAGGTCAAAAAGAAAAGCATACCGGTTGCTGCGCCGCAGGAATTCCGAATGATCCCTGTAAGAATCCGCCGCCGAAGCATAACTGCGGAAACATTCCTGCCGGCTGTCATCGTCATGATAAACGACCTGGCCCTTCCAGTCATCCTTACACTTGATGCCAAAATGATTATTCGATTGTTTCACCAGCTCGCTGGTACCAGCTTCCGACTCATGGATCCCCTGCGCAAGGATAATGGCGGCAGGTATACCGGACCGCTGCATTTCCGCCATAGCTATGACCTTATAGGTATTGACATAGATAACCCCATTTGCGCTCATCTGCGCCCGCAGATTCGATATGCCTCCTACCAGCAATACCCATACAATAACCAATCCTTTATAAATCATCAGCCAACAGAATTTATTTTTTTCGGATCAAAAACAAACCGTCCCGGAGAGTAAGCATCACTTTCTCCACCGTGTGATCCGCAGCGATAAGATCATTGAAGGCCTGTATCCCCTTTGCACTCTTGCCATGAACCTGCTCCGGATCCACTTTCCCATCCAACCCGATGGCATCCAGCACCTGACCGTGAAAGAGCACATTGTCCGCTATGATCAGCCCCCCCGATCTCAGTTTGGGCAATACTAATTTATAATATTCTGCGTAATTGACCTTGTCAGCATCGATGAAGACCAGGTCCCAAACCTCATCCAGAACGGGAATGATCGCTAACGCATTTCCCCGGTGCAATATTATCCTGTCCTGCCGGTTTGCCCGCCGGAAATAATCCGCAGCCCGGTCCGCATCTTCCTCCCTTAATTCTATCGTATGCAACCGCCCATCGGTCGTCAGCCCCTCCGACAAACAAAGCGCGCTATATCCCATAAAGGTCCCGATCTCCAGGACCCGGCGCGGTCGCAGCAGCACACTCATCATCTCCAGGTACTTCCCCTGCAAAGGCCCGCTCAGCATATGAGCCTCAGGGTGATGCATCTCCGTATAATCAGCTATTTCCTGCAACAACGGGCTTAGCTTCGAGGAATAATGTTCCGCATAAGCCTGTGCCAAAGGCTCGATCATATCCATCAGTAAAATTTTGCGCCAAAGATAGGCTAATTGCCAGTAGCCCAACAGACATCAGCCTCCGCCGCTGTCCTCGCCAAAGCCGCCGGAGCGCCACCATCAAAGGCGCGCTTCCCCATTCCCCGGCTTCGAAAGTGCCCAAAGTCCCCCAAACGTTAAAATTCCATTAATTAAAAGGAGCTCGATGCCTATCTGAAACCCGCCGAGCCACGCCGCCGAATACCGGCTGATGACATAACAGCATGCCGGAGCCAGCAGACACAACGCGGTGATCTTCCAGCTATTCTCCAGCACCCGCTTCGTGAAGATGCCAAAGGCAAAAAGCCCCAGCAAAGGGCCATAGGTATACCCCGCCAGGTCTAAGATGATATTGACGATAGATTTATTGTCCACCCACTTGAACACCAGTATGCAAAACAAGAACACCACCGCAAAACTGATATGCACGGTCATCCTTGTCCGCTTCTTCCGCTGCTCGCTCAGCCCCGGCTTGCTCTTCAGATCCAGCAGGTCGATACAAAAGGAAGAGGTCAGAGCCGTCAGCGCCCCATCCGCACTCGGGAAAAGAGCCGATATCAGCCCGATGATAAAAATAACGGAAACGGCCTGCGGCAGATAATGCAAGGCCAGCGTCGGGAACAGATCGTCCCCGATAACCCCCTGCCCGTTCAGCATCAGCTGATGACCCTGGTACACCGCCCCCTGGTGCAGCGAATACAGGTAGAGCAGCCCTCCCAGCAGCAGGAACAGAAAACTCACCAGCACCATGATAAAGCTAAAGGTCAACACATTCTTCTTCGAGTCTCCCACATTCTTAACGCTGATATTCTTTTGCATCATCTCCTGGTCCAGACCCGTCATAGCGATCGCTATGAACATCCCCCCCAGCAGCTGCTTGGGAAAGAATCCCTTGCTCTTCACATCCATATTGAAGATATGCGTATACCCCTTTGCATCCAGCGCCTGCATCGCACCCCCTAAAGAAAGATGAAGATGCTGTAAAATATAAACCGTACAGACTACCAGCCCCAGCAGCATGAACGTCGTCTGCAACGTGTCGGTATAAACGATCGTCTTGACTCCCCCCTCGAACGTATACAGCAGGATCATCAAAAGAATAACCAAAGAGGTCAGCCCGAACGGAACACCCAGGTCCTTCAGGATAAAAATATGCAGCACATTGATGACAAGATAAAGCCTCGCCGTAGCCCCCACCGTACGGGAAATAATAAAGAACAGGGCGCCGGTCCGATACGCGACCGAGCCAAAACGCGAATGCAGATAGTTGTAGATCGAAGTCAGCTGCAGCCGGTAATACAAGGGCAGGAGGACAAACGCAATGACAAGGTACCCAAACCAATAACCTATGATCACCTGGAAGTAGGCAAACGCCTTGTACGAATCCCCCGCAAAGTCCCCCACCGTGCCAGGTACCGAGACAAAAGTGACCCCGCTGAGCGAAGTCCCGATCATCCCAAATGCCACCAGCATCCAGTTGGAATTGCGGTTGCCAATAAAAAAAGACTCATTGTTGGAATGACGCGAAGTACGCCAGGCCACTATCAGTAAAAGAAGAAAATATCCAATAACAAAGGAAAATAAAAGAAAAGAAGGCATCTTCTAAATTAGGAAATACAGAGGTAATAATTGAAATTTAATTTTGATAACAGGAATGCACCACATCCCATTGTCAAAGGCGCATCCACCAAAATATCAATATGCAAATACGCTCCGTCGCGGTCTTCTGCGGCTCAAAAACCGGGAAAAACCCCCTCATAGCCATCCATACTGCCGAACTGGGTAAATATCTCGGCCTCCTCAGGCTAACCCTTATCTACGGCGGCGGCAATACCGGCCTCATGGGAATCATCGCCAACACCGCCCTCGCAGAAGGATGCACCGTCATCGGCATCATCCCCGAACTATTAAAGGAATGGGAACACCACCACAAAGGAATTTCCGAACTGCACATCGTAGCCGACATGCACGTCCGGAAAAGAATGATGTATGAGAAAAGCGATGCCGCCATCATCCTGCCAGGCGGCTTCGGCACCCTCGATGAATTATTTGAAATGCTGACCTGGAACCAGCTGAAGATCCACAACAAAAAGATCTACATCCTCAATACCGATGGCTTTTATGATCATCTGCGCCTGCACCTCCTCCAGCTCGAAAAGGAAGGCTTCCTCTACGATTCTGTCGACGAACGCATCACATTCTGCGATTCGCCCATTGAGATCCTCAATCATCTAAGCTAGCCGGCCGAAGGCCGGTTAGCGGGCGTGATGCACAAAAATATCAAATCCAGCCCTGATCACCGGCAACGGATGCCCATTAATATCATTATACGGCGAATTCTTATTATCCACCGCATCAAACATCAGCGCAATATAAAAATTGCTCTGCCCCACCACACGCTGCCCATACCCGATCCCCAACAATACACTCGGCGCATTGGCGTTGAAATTCTGCGTCTCCCCGTTATACATACTCTTGTAATGCACACTAAGCCAGTTGAACTCCGGCTGCACCGTCAAAAACAAAAAAGGCAACACATAGGCCCGGGCAAAAAGCCCGCCTCCATAACTGAACTGACGCTGCCGGATATTATCATTATAATTCGGATCAGCCCGAACAGAAGTATAATTAAAATTGCCGACGATCCCCGCATCCAGCCACCTCGTCAACGAATATCCAACTTCGGGATTGATCCCGACATTGAAATCATAAGACCCAAACCCCAATCCCAAACCCCCACCCACAAAAAGATTCTCCTTCCGGAAACCCGTCCCCGTGCCTTCATCAGTATACGTATTCACCCCGCCGGGCATACGCTGAGCGGTAACCCCCAGCCCCAGCATTCCAAAACAGATCGCGATCAGAACCTTTCTTATCATGTTTTAATTGTTTATCGATCAGGCAATCTACTCCCATAATTGCCGGAATCTGCGCAAAAATCGGATAAATTCAGATTCCCCAATCATTACTGCTTGAAAGTCGGACACAAAGACTGCCGCTTGTCCCCGTTATACTGGCTGTAAAATCCCTGGTTTATCAGGGCAAACTCGTACGCTCCATACCCATTATCATAATGTTTAATGGGCGAGGTGGTAATATCATATGTGAAGGTTAACCTGATATTCTTATAGACAAATCCGATCATCGGGATAATGGCATCCCCCGCCCGGTAATACAGCCCCCCGATCACCTGCTGATCCCCATCATCCTGCAGATTGTATTGCGCATTCAGGCCCAGCACAGCTTCCGTAGACTGAGCCATCTGCGTAAAATACCCCATCGGGTTGATGATGACCTGGTCATTGACCTTCAGGCTGGCAGCCAGGAAGGCAATATACCTTGGCGAGATCCGGCTGTCAAAACCTACCGGATCCGTATTGAAGAAAGTTTCCCTCGGCCGGTTGACATGCTGCACCGAAAACCCGGCATTCAGATACATATTCTTTGTCGGAAAATAAGCATAGTTCATCCCCACCTGCATATCGAAGTAATTGTCGGAGGGATGATCTATCACTACATTGGTAGGCAACGTATTGTCGAAGAAATGTCCGTCGAACTGATCCGGGAATTTCAGATTCTGCGTGTTGATATGTTTGTTGATCCAGCCCACATTAAAACCCAGCGAGATCAGGCTCGCATAACCCACCATCTGGTGATAGGCAGCCGAACCATATACCTCCGTAGAGCTCAGCGCACTCGACCCCGCATCATCCCGCAGGATCATCCCCCCCAGCCCCATCCAGCCATTCTCGATCCGGTCCCGGAAGACCTGCGCATCGCCCCACACGCTAAACGTGCGGTAAGGCATTGCCATTATCGCCGACCACTGATTGCGGTAATTCGCTCCCAGCCGATAGTCCGCATCAGGGATGAACCCCGTATTGGCGGGGTTGGTCGACAACGGTGAGTTGAACCATTGTGAAAAATGAAGGTCCTGACCGGATGCCCCGCAAACACCCAGCATAACACAGCAGCCCAATAAGAATATGTTTTTCACTCCCCTCAATTTAGTATAATTAACGATTGTTCCGAGCTTTTGGTTGTCACCGCACTAAAGTTATATCTCCTTTCTTACTCACATGCTTCCCATCCGAAAATTCGGCCTCCAGGGTATAGGCATACACATCCATCGGCTGCATAGCCCCCTGATAGTACCCATCCCACCCCACGTCCGGGTTATCCGACTGGAACACCAGCTTCCCCCAGCGATTATAGATCCGGAAATTCATCTTCATGATCCCAAAACCATAGACCTTCAGGATCCCATTCTGCCCAAAACGCCCCGGAGTAAACGCATTCGGCACATCCAGCAGCGGATTCACCAGCGCCGCCACCGTATGACAGGTCGTGTCCGAACAGCCAAACTGGTTCGTCGCCACCAGACATACCTGGAATGTATCCGTCACCTGGTACTGATGTATCACCGTATCCGGAGTATCCTTGAAAGTGGAATCCCCATCCCCAAATGACCAGGCATACCGGATCGCCCCCAGCGACGCATTCGTGAACACCGTCGGCGTGTTCGGCGTAGGCGGCGAAGGAGCAAAGGTGAAGTCGGCCGTCGGGTTGACATTGACAGTAATGGTCATCGCAGTGTCCGAAACTTTATTACAGGTATTCGGGTCCTCCTCATGCAGCTTCACGATATAAATCCCCGTTTGCGTATAAACATGCGTCGGATTCACGTCCGTAGATGTCTGACCATCCCCGAAATCCCATAAAAAGGTCGCCCCGCCAAGCGAAGTATTGTTGAAAACAGCAGTGTATGGCACACATCCGCTCGCCGGCGTCTCGAACTGCGCCTTCGCCACAGGCGAGACCCGCAACGGCTTGACCAGCGAATCCGGATAATTACAATACGCGGTATCATTCAGCACCAGCGTAACATTGTACGTACCTGCACTCCCATAGCTGTGCGTCAGCGGCCCATTGCCCGTAACGATCCTTTGCGTATTGTCCCCAAAATCCCAGGTAAACGTGGCAGGCCCAAAAGGTTTTGCCGGCGGCGCCTGCGAGGTATTGGTGAAATCATAGGTCAATAGGTTGCAGTCCACATTCAGGGCCTTCATAAAGTCGAAATCCAGTATCGCCCTGTCCGTCCGTGCTATCACATGCCGGTATGTCGTATCGGCCACATTACAGCTGTTCGAATCGATGGCCACCATCATGACCGTATATGTTCCGGGATTGGGATAGGTATGATTTACAAAATAGCTCGTGGTAGCCGTATCCGGACTGCCATCCCCAAAATTCCAGATATAGGACTTTGCGCTCCGGATCGTATCCTCCAGCCGGGTATCCATAGGGATACAGCCTGCTGTATCATAAAGACGCCCGTTGACAGAAGCCCTCAATCCGGCTCCCACTCCCGCAAACCCAAAAGTCATCTTCACCGCTACCAGGTTACAGCCATTGGTACCCGCCCCATTATAAGGCGACCAGACACCCGGCGTTGTGGGGAATCGTCCCGTCTGCCCGCCATTACAATTGGCACATATCGCCTGGTAGATAGCCCCGTTCTGATCATACCGGCTCGTTCCCCCATCCACATGCTCGCTGATACTCCTCGAATTGTCATTCTGCCCAAAAAAGGTCCCATACAAAAGCGCCGAAGCATTCTTCTGTATCACGATAAAATAAAAATCCCGGTTGTCACTCAGCCTTTTCTGCGCATCAGGCGTCGTCGGCATACCAATCGTCCCGACCAGCCCATAAGGATCGGTCTCCCCGCCAATGATCCACCCCCCCCAGCCCGAAACATAGACATTCTCACAACGATCCACCAGGAAAGCCACCGGGGATATATTCGGCAGGCCATGCGCCGGCCCGCTCGTGCCAAAAACAGTTGAATATATAAAAGCCGACAGGTCCGGCTGCAGCTTCGCTATGAACTGCCTGGACCCCGCGATCGAATAAGCCGCATTGATCACCGGCCAGGTGCCATTGGTCGTACCCATCACGTAGGGAAATCCTTTCTTATCAAAATCAAGCCCGTAAACGGCATCCGCCACATCCGTACCCAGGTAGGTCGACCGCTTCAGCGTACTGCCATCCGCGGATATCTGCGCCACAAATCCATCACATACACCACCCCGGAACCCCGGCTGTACCACCCCCGACTGATTACCCGGAAAATTAGAGCTCGCAGTCGCCCCGCCAACATAGATATCACCCGTCAGCGGATTCACCTTCAATACAAAGGCGGCATCGCTGCTCGACCCGCCTAGAAAGCTGCTCCAGATAAGATGATCACAGTTCGGATCGATCTTCAACACCACCCCGTCCTGCCGCCCTCCCCCAAAAGTCGGCTGAAAAACAGACCCGACTATCGGAAAACCGCTCGGACCCTGAGGTGACTGGGAGGAGGCCGCTACCAGGATATTTCCACCCCCGTCGATCACCACCTCGCTCCGGGAATCATCCCCATAGTTACGGATCAACGAATCAGCCTTCTCATACCGCGTCCTCACCTGGTCCTCCATATTAACACAGTCATTCCCGGTCCCACCGATCCGCATACAGCCGATCAGCGCACTCCCGGACGCATTTATCTTCGCAACAAACATATCCGCTGCCCCGCCGGGACCAGCCGTTGTCTTAAATGGAAAATCACCCGAATAGGTCCGCCCCAAAACCACCAGGTTGCCCTGCGGATCAGCAAAAAGAGAATGCGGGGTCTCCGAATCCGACCCGCCAAGATAGGTAGCATAGACTTTATTGGCGCCATTGCTGCTGAACTTCATGATCCCTACATCGAACTGGCCATTCCCATACGTTGGCTGTAACGCGCCGGTAGTCCACGGAAAAGCGCTGCCAAATACGATCCCGCCCGCAAAAAAAGTTCCGCCCGGACCCGGCGTCGCAGTAAAACCCCAGTTGCTCACCCTGCTGCCCGTAAACGTACTGAACACTATCGAAGGATCGATGATCAACGTCGCATTCGGATCGGTTTCTCCCACAGAAAAACTAACCGTATTCCCACCCGTGATCACATACCGGCAGCTTACATCCGTCCGCCCCTTCCGGGGATCAAAACTATAGGAATAAGGCGCTGGCTGTGTCACATCACCCACCGAAGTCGCTGTTATCAGCTGATTCTTCTTTATGGAAAGCCTGGTCGCCCCGTCATATTTCATCTTCACCTGGCTTAGATCCCCGCCCGGATGGACGATGATATCATATTTTAACAGGCCATTATAGGTATAATAACGGATATCTATATTCGGATAAATATTGTGATAGGTTACCCCCTGGAAGACCTTACAGTTGGTGGTCCATTTGGACGGATCATGTCCGATAAAATAGTTGTTGTAACCGGGCAGAACCTTGTCCGCCTCTATAACAGCCTGCTCATTGCCCCCTGCAAAGGTTACCCGGTAGGCATGCGACCGCAGCACATCCTGGGGATCGATCCCTCCCTTCGGACCACCGTTGGGCGGTGCTGCATAATTGCCCACCTTCGTATAACCGCCCTGCTTTACCCCATGATGGTTATTCGTTATCCGGTTGAGATCATCCACATTGTAGAGCAAAGCCGAAAACCCATTGTTCTCCAGGTAAACAGCCCCAACCCCGATCTCCCCTTTGAATTTTACCCGGCTGTCCCACTGACCCTTGTTCTCAACAAATTCAATATTAGACGTACCATCCTGGGCGAACCCTTTCAGTACGGCGGCCATTAGCCAGACTATGATATGAGCCCTGCGCTTCAAATCGTGCATTTTACAATTTACAAAATGTTTTTCATCAGCGTATCAGCGTAATATCCCCTTTCCTGGTCGCATGAGTCCCATCGGAAAACTCCGCTTCCAGAGTATACGCATATACATCCATCGGTTGCAACTGACCATGATTCGTACCATCCCACCCATAATAAGGATCATTGCTCTCAAAGACCTTCTGTCCCCAGCGATTGTAGATCCTCCAGGTCATATGTGTTATACCAAAACCCACCACCTTTATAATAGCATTCTGACCAAACCGTCCCGGAGTAAAGGCATTCGGCACATCCAGCAACGGATCGATCACAGCAGCCACAGGGTGACAGACCGTATCCGTACACCCGGATTCATTGGTCACGACCAGGCAGACCTGGAAGGTATCCGTTTTATTGTATTGATGGACCACCGTATCCGGCTCAGTCTTTGTCTCCGAACTGCCATCGCCGAAAAACCACTGGTATTTCACCGCCGGCGTCGAGGCATCCGTAAATACCGTCGGTGTATTCGGCGGCTGAGGCGACAACGGCGTATAGGTAAAACCAGCCGTTGGCTTGCCCTGTACGTTGAGCGTGAAGGTATAGGTATCCGTAATATTACAGGTCGTGGAATCCACCGCCGTCAGTGTGACCGTGTATGTCCCCACATTGATATATAAATGGCTCGGAGATATATCGATGCTGTCGATTGGACTGCCATCCCCGAAATTCCAGTAATACTTCTGCCCCGCAACCGAGGTATTGCTGAATACCGCCGTATACGGCGCACAGCCAAAAGCAGGCGTGGTGAACTGGGCCTTCACATTCTGCGCCACATACAGCAGTTTCACCGTATCGGCCGGATAATTACAATAATTGGTATCCACCAGCGTCAGGGTAACATTATAGGGCCCCGGCGAACTATAGGAATGTGTAGGCTGTTGCGTCAGCCCATCTCTCACCGGCGCCGAACCGTCCCCAAAGGTCCAGGTAAAAGAAGTGTCCGTAAAATCAGGCGCACCGGGTGCATGCGTGGACAAATTGGTAAAGATATAATTGAACTGGTCACAAGGTCCATTCTTGTCATACCGGAAATCCAAAAAAGCAGGATTGTTCCGGACCTCGATCGTCCGGTATGACGTGTCCGCCACATTACAGCTGTTACTGTCGATAGCGATCAGCGTCACCAGGTAATTCCCCACCGCATTGTATGAATGATCCAGCGCCGCAGAGGTCGTATTCACGATCGTCCCATCGCCGAAATTCCAGATATAGCTTTTTGCATTTCGTATCGTATCGGAGAAAGACACCGCCAACGGCACACAGCCGACACTGTCTCCCCGCCCATGCGTCACAGACTTCAATCCGGCAGCCACCCCGGCAAAATGAAAGGCTATCTTCACCGCCGCCTCGTTACAACCCGAATTCCCCGTTCCATTCGAACCGGCCCAGACTCCGGGCGTGGTTGGGAACTGCGCCCCCCCGTAACAGTTAGCACATACAGCCTGGTATATCACCCCCTGTTTGTCAAACCGGCTCGTTCCCCCATCCACATGGTCGCCAAAACCGCCCCTTACCTGGCCGAAGAAACTGCCATACAGCTGACTGGCCGCATTCTTTTGTAGCACAAAAAAGTAAAAATCCTCCCCGTCCGTGGTCGGCTTCTGCGCATCGGACGTTGGAACAAGACCGGTAGTGCCGCTGTTCAGATATTTGTCAGTCAGATCCGCCCCACCGCCCCAGCCGGAAACATATACATTCTCACAACGATCGACAAGAAAAGCCGTCGGTGAGATATTTGGCGATGCAACATTGGCCGGCCCGAAGTTGGCCGAATACACCACCCCGGAAAGATCCTGTTTCAGCTTGGTGATGAACTGTTTGCCGTTTGCCTGGTTGCCCCCCGAGTTAAAAGGCGAGTTGACAACAGGTATCACACTCGTCGTGGTCCCCATGATATATGGAAATCCCAGTTTGTCGAATTCCAATCCATAGATCATATCGGTCCCCGTAGTCCCGAAATAAGATGCTTTTAAAAGCGTTCCCCCATTGCTGCTGACCTGCGCCACAAAACCATCTATACCACCGGCCAGTTTCGGCTGCATCCCTCCGGACGTACCGGCCAGGTTGTCGCTCATCGTCCCCCCTGCTACCCACAACGTATTGTCCGTGGGGCTTAAAGCCAGCACGAACGCCGCATCGCTGTTGCTGCCGCCGATATACGAGCTGAAAAGAATAGTGCTGAGATCAGGACTTGTTTTTATTACCACGCCGTCCTGCCCGCCTCCCGATGCTCCCTGGAATGGATTCACAAGAGGGAAGTCAGTAGACTGTGTACAGGAAGCTACATAGATATTGCCCGCATCATCGGTGATAACCTCGCTCCTGCCATCGTCACCGTAATTGAGTCGCAGCTGCTGCGCTCCCTCGTCGGCGGTAGAAGCAATGAGATATTTGGGTTTGAAGTTGACTCCATCAGACCCCTTACCACCAATCCGCCGCGATCCGATCAGCCCGGTGCCATTTGCATTTAGCTTGGTAATGAAAATATCAAACCCCCCGCCATTCCCGAATACCGTACTGTCGGGATTGGGAGACGCTATGTTCAATGGAAAATTAGCCGAACTGGTCCTCCCCGTCACGATCAGGTTCCCACTATTATCGACGATCATACTGTGCGGCTGCTCATCTCCGCTGCCACCCAGGTAGGTAGCATAAAGCCTATTTGCTCCATTGGAGCTCAGCTTGATGATACCTACGTCATAATCATAACCCGGCGCGGGACCGCCTTCACTGCCATCCCCACCCTGAAAAGTAGATTGAAAAGCCCCCGGACTGACCAGGAACCCACCGCCATTTGTCCCTCCGCCAGGCAGATCCGACTCATCCAGCACGATCCCCCCGGCATAGAAATTTCCGGAAGCGTCATAGGTAGCCGTATATCCCCAGTTATCCGACTTGCTCCCGGTAAACGAACAGAACACCTCCGTAGGATCGATCACCAGCGTAGCACCGGGAACATAATCCTTCAGCTTGAACTGGATCCTGTTCCCTGACAGTAATGCATAGCTGCAGGATACATCCGTCCTGCCCTGCGCCGTCAGCTGATAGGAATGCGGCTCCAGCTCCTGCACCGAGCCCACCGATGTTTGAATATATATCCTGTTCTTTTTAATGCTTAATTTGGTCTGCCCGTCATACTTCAATACGATCTTATTCGGATCAGCTCCCGGATGAACAATGATATCGTACTTTACAAAGCCCTTGTCCGTATAGTAATGGACATCGATCCCATCATACATATTCTTGTAAAGAATGCCCTGGTAGACCATACAATGGGGAGCCCAGTTCTTCCTGTCTCCGATAAAATAATTGTTGTAGCCCGGAAGTGCCTTGTCCGGCACGATCTCAACCTGGTCGCTGGCGTTTTCAAAGCTCACCTTGTAAGTATGAGAATGCAGCAGGTAGGGATCGACGCCAGCCGAAGGCCCTTTGCCCCCATTATCGGTTTGATAATCCTTACCTGCATGTCCCCCTGTCACGGTCTTCGGACTCGTCACGGTCTTTGTATTCGTCGCAGGAGCCGCGCCCCCACCCGTCGAAACCACTCCACCGCTACTCGCCTTCCCACCCCCGCTTGTCGCAGGAGCCGCGCCGCCGCTTGTCACTGAAGCCGCCGCCAGGTCCCCATGCAAAAGCCGCCTGATCCGGCTCAGATCATTCGTATCATGTATCAACACCGTAAAACCTTTCTGCTGCATGAAAAGAGTCCCCGCACTCAGCTCAGCACGGAATTTCACCAATGGGTCCCATTGTCCTTTATTCTCGACAAATTCAAGATTGGAATAACCTCCTGATTGTGCTGAGAGTTGAAAGAAGGAGAACATTAGCCAGACAACGAAAAGGCATATTCTTCCCAAGTTATTGAGTTTCAGGTTATTTACGATATTTTACTCCATGCCGTTTTTCCATGTTGGGATTGCAAAAAAACCTTCAAAACCCTGTTCTCTTCCCCCATCAGGTCCGGATCCTCGTCCAGCAAGCTTGTTGCCTTATCCCTCGCAAGCTCCAGCCACACCCTGTCCTGAACAATATTTGCAAGCTTAAAGTTCAGCAGACCACTTTGACGCGTCCCTTCTATATCCCCGGGACCTCTGATTTCCAGATCCTTTTCCGCAATTTTAAAGCCATTATTGGTCTCAGTAAGGATGGTCATCCGCTCTCTCGCCTCTTTTCCCAATCGGGGACTCGTTAATAAGATGCAAAAGCTTTTTTCAGCCCCCCGTCCAACCCGTCCGCGTAACTGATGCAGCTGCGATAATCCAAACTTTTCCGCACTCTCGATCACCATCACCGTCGCATTCGGCACATTCACCCCAACTTCTATCACCGTGGTTGCCACCATGATTTGAGTGTCTTTGGCCAGAAAACGTTGCATGTTAGTATCCCTTATCTCATTTGTCTGCCGCCCATGCACCATGCTGACCCAATATTTCGGCTCGGGAAACCACGCCTTTATATTCTCATATCCCCTCATCAGATCCTCATAATCCAGCTTCTCCGATTCCTCTATTAAAGGAAAAATGATATAAGCCTGCCGCCCCTTCCCAACTTCATGCCGGATGAAATCCATTACCTGCGGCCTCCTATCCTCGAAACGATGAACTGTAGAGATTGGTTGCCTTCCGGGAGGCAATTCGTCCATAACGCTATAGTCCAGGTCGCCGTAGGCCGTCATCGCCAGCGTTCGCGGAATAGGCGTCGCAGTCATCACCAATACATGCGGCGGCACCTCCGCCTTGCTCCACAGCTTCGCCCGCTGCGCCACCCCAAAACGATGCTGCTCGTCCACTATCGCCAGCCCGAGACGCTGGAACTGCACCGCTTCCTCCAGCACGGCATGCGTGCCGATCAGTATGTGCAGCCGCCCTTCCCGCGCCATCTCCAGCACCTCCTTCCGCGACTTCGACTTCGAAGAGCCCGTCAGCAACCGCACTTCCAGCGGCAAGTCCTTTAATAAAGCTGAAATGCCTTCATAATGCTGCCGCGAGAGTATCTCCGTCGGCGCCATCAGACAGGCCTGGTATCCATTGTCGATAGCCAGCAGCATCGCCAGCAACGCCACAATGGTCTTCCCACTACCCACATCCCCCTGCAAAAGACGGTTCATCTGGCGGCCACTGCCCGTATCCCGCCGTATTTCTTTCAATACCCGTTTTTGAGCGCCCGTCAGCTCAAATGGTAAATGATGAGTGTAAAAACCGTTGAACATCTCCCCTACCTGCCCAAATACAACCCCCTTGGAACTGCGATGCCGTCTCGACTTGATCAGCCCCAGCCTCAGCTGCGCCAGGAAAAGCTCTTCGAACTTCAGCCTCCTCACCGCCTCCTGGTATAAGGCCGGCTGCGTAGGGAAATGGATCTGCCGGTACGCCTCATACCGGGGAAGCCACCGCTTCACCTCCCCCGTCTCCGGATCGGTATAGCTCAGCACAGACTCAGGTAAATTCTCAGGCAGGTCCTTTTCTTTTAACATATTTAGCAGTACGAGGCTCAGCTTCCCCAGCTGACGACCACCTAACCCCCTGACTTTCAGCTTTTCCGTAGTAGGATACACCGGTTCAAGGTATTCCGGGCGGTCCGCTGCCTGCCCCTGAAGGACCTCTATCTCAGGATGCGTGATCTGGGGACTCCCCTGGAAGAAGCTCACCCGCCCAAAGACCAGGAATTCCCCTCCTACCTGTATCAGCTTCTGAACCCCATTGATCCCCTGGAACCAAACCAGCTCCAGCACCCCCGAATTATCCCTGATCTCGGCCACCAGCCTGCGGGTCCGCTTATCCCCAAGAGTATTTACGCTGGTTATCCGGCCCGTCACCTGGATATACTCCGTCGCCGGCCCTATCTCCCGGATAAGATTGATCTTTGTCCGGTCCAGATGACGGTACGGGAACAGTTCCAGCAGGTCCTGAAATACAAAAATGCCGAGCTCTTTTTTCAAAAGCTCCGCCCGCAAGGGTCCTACCCCCTTAAGATATTCAATTGGGTTTGCTAATATGGATGTAACAGTCGAAATGATTCCACAAAATTAACGAGAATCTCCGGGCCTTGTAAAAACTTCAATGATCCCCTGCGTCTGCCCCCGCCTCGGCGCCATAAAAGAATCCACCTGCTTATAGTTCGCATGCAGCGAATCCCTGGTCCGGAACGGATAAAAATTATTCAGCGTAGGCACATATTCGAATAGTATAAGATCATAATACTGCCTGCGGATCCTCGTCTCGAAAGTATCGGCCTGCCGGTTGAACATCCCTACCCCAAGATGATACCACAATGGCAGCTGTGGATTCCGCTCCAGAGCATACGGAATATCCGCCGCCAGCGGCGTCAGCTCCGACATATTCAACACCCGGAGATTGGCGCCGGCATCCGTCTTTCGCCGTTCCCGGTACTGTTTGACCAGATCCATATCCAATATCCGGTGTATACCCTCTACCGTAGGCTTTGGAAGCGTGATCCGCCGAAAAGAAGGAAGCCCGCACTCCACCCACTGCTCCGTGGGAATATCCTTTACAGTCGTATCCCGGTCGATGATATAGGTATCTCTGTTGACAACATTTTCCCCGGTAGAGACCACCTTCGACTTCCCCGCCAGGATCGGTCCCATCAGGCGTTGAGTATATTTCCACCACACACCACTCCACCATAACAGTATCCCGGCGATAAGCACCACCGTCACCCGCGGCTGCAGTTTTCCGGCAGGCAGCAGGACCAGCAGCAGGGAAAAGATTCCCGCAAAGGCAAAACTGTGGAAAAAGATATTATTGTCCGGCGGCGTATAGCTCGTAACCGCCAGGATAGCAGCCTCCGCCAGTATGCCCACCGTCAGCACCACCAGCAACACCCCCGGCACATCAGCCCTCAGTTCCTTCCACTTCCGATAACGCACCGCCACCAGCAATACGATCAGGAATAAATAGAATTTTATCCATTGTGACTCTCCGAAAAATTCAGCACTGATATCGAGGACAGAGACACGCGCCGTATGCGGAGGCTGCCCATGATTGAACCAATAACCGAAACCCCATCGCAGCATCGGCAGAATAAATACCAAAAGAAAGAAGACATACGCGGCGCCAAATAGTACCAATGGCTTCCAGCTGCCCCTCAGCAACCCATATACGAAAAGAACAGCACCCGCGATCAGCAACGCGAGCCCCCCGCCATCCTGCTTCGTAAAAAAGGAACAGACCGAAAAAAAGGCCGCACCCGCTATCCATAGGATCAGCCAACGCCGATGGGTAACCGCACCAGCGGGATTCGCACCAGCAGGTTCCGCAGTCCACCCGGCTTCCGGCCTTATCCCCCGGAAAAGGAAAGCCAGGGACACCAGCTCATACACGATGACCGAATGATTGTACCAGGGCCAGAAATTGAAAAAGGAATAAGACACGCAAAAAAGCAGCACGGCAGCAAACCGGACTCCCTTATCAAGCTCAAGGCTCCGCAGAATAGACCGGAATGCAAATCCCGAAATGATATTGATAAAGACCTGGGCCTCTATCAGCGTAAAAAGCTTCGCTCCCAGTACCTTGAAAAACAAGGCAGGGATCAGCCAGTACATGCCTCCCAGCGGCGTTCCATAATCACGAAAAGGCAATTGCCCCTGACTCATACGATAGGCACCCTCCCACGAAAGGAAGATATTTACCCGGTATGGAAGATGAATGAAAAGAGGAATACAGGCGAGTAAAATAATCATCGCTGATTCAGCCCGGGTTATGAATTGGCGCATATTGTTGCACTTGGGGTTAACTTATTATATTATTTAAGCGCAATATTAAAGATTTTGTCTTTTTGTTTGTACTTTGTCACGCAAATTAATGCTGTGGCGTATCTTAAACTTTTGAGACCAAAGGATTGGGCAAAGAATTTGTTCCTGTTCATACCGCTGTTTTTCGGCCGTGAGATTTTCAACAGTGTGAAATTGATCCAGGTGTCTCTGGGATTTATAGCCTTTAGCTGCATTGCAAGCAGTATTTATATCATAAATGACTACCGCGACCGGGAAGACGACCGCAAACATCCCGTAAAATGCAAGCGACCACTGGCTTCAGGCGCGGTTTCACCCCCCACCGCACTCATCATCTGCGGCCTGCTCATCATTTGCGGCTTTGGCCTCGCCTGGTGGATCAGGGATAAATTCCTCTTCGTGCTGGCCATCTATTTTCTCATCAACCTGGGTTATTCAATGGGCCTTAAGGCTGTACCCATTCTGGATATCATGCTGCTGGCCGCAGGTTTCGTACTCCGCATAAAGGCAGGTTCCGTCATCTCCTATGTACCCCTTTCAGAATGGATCGTCATCATGGTTTTCCTGCTCGCCGTCTTTATGGCCATCGGCAAAAGACGCGATGACGTTCTGCTCAAAATGAGTTCCGGCCTGGATATGCGCAAATCCGTCAAAGGATATAACCTCGAATTGCTCAATACCCTGCTCGCACTCGTATGCGCCGTCATCGTCGTGGCCTACTTCATGTACACCATGTCGCCGGTCACCGTCGCTTATATGGGCTCAACCCGCCTGTATTATACTTGTGTTTTTGTTTTAGCGGGAATTATGCGATATTTGCAGATCATATACGTATCCGCCGATTCCGGCTCTCCCACTAAGATCCTTTACAAAGACCGCTTTATCCAGATCACTTTAATCCTTTGGATCGCCAGTTATATTTTGCTGCTATATACAAAAGATATAACCCTTTTCAAATAATACCCGACAAATCCTTCACATACGATGTCTACTGTTCTTTTACTCGGCGCCGGATCGGATATGGCCGTCGCCCTTGCACGAAAATATGGGGCAGCAGGATACAATATCCAGCTGGCAGCCCGCAACAGCAACAAGCTGACACCTCTTCAGTCAGACCTTTCCATACGCTACGGGATCACGGCCACCCTTCACGAGTTCGACGCGGAGGATACTGAGAGCCATCCCGCTTTCTTTAAGAGTCTGCCTGTTATTCCCGATATCACCATCAGCGTCTTCGGTTACCTTGGCGACCAGGTCCTGGCCCAGTCCTCCTGGAAAGAGTGTCAAAGGATCATTCAGGTCAACTATACCGGAGCCCTCTCGATCCTCAATGTCGCCGCCGAACAATACATCGCCCTGGGTAAAGGCACCCTCGTGGGCATCAGTTCCGTAGCCGGCGAAAGAGGTCGTCAAAGCAATTATTTTTATGGCAGCGCCAAAGCAGGTTTCACCGCCTACCTTTCCGGCCTCCGCAACAGACTCTGTCCGCTCAACATACACGTACTTACTGTTCAGCCCGGCTTCGTATATACAAAGATGACGGAGAATATGCCCCTGCCCGGCCTGCTTACTGCCAGGCCGGAACAAGTGGCAACTGCCATTTATAAAGCCGTCGAAAAGAAAAAGAACGTCATCTATGTAAAATGGTTCTGGCGCTGGATCATGCTCATCATCAAATCGATACCGGAACCCATCTTCAAAAAATTAAAGCTGTAACGCTAAACCCCGGCAGATGCAACAGACTATCGCCTTTTTCGATTTTGACGGGACCATCACGACAAAGGATACCCTGCTGGAGTTCATAAAATTCAGCAAAGGAAAATTCCGTTTCTACCTGGGATTCTTCCTGACCAGCCCCTGGCTCGTAGCCCTTAAGCTAAAGCTCGTCCCCAACCAGCTGGCTAAGGAAAAAGTGTTGACTTTCTTCTACCGGAACTGCCCGGAAGAACAGTTCCAGCAGTATTGCAGCAGTTTCAACGCCGAAGCCCTGCCCGCCCTGATCCGCCCAAAAGCAGTACAGGAGATCGCAAGGCTGAAAGAGATCGGCGCCTCCATAGTCATCGTATCCGCCTCACCGGAGAACTGGATCAGGGCATTTGCCCTTTCCCAGGGAGCGGAACTGCTGGCTACCCGCCTCGCTATCAGCAATCATCGACTGACCGGGAAGATCGACGGCAGGAACTGCCATGGTACGGAAAAAGAAGCCCGCATCCGCCAGGCATATACGCTTTCGGAGTTCACCGCCATTTATGCCTATGGCGACAGCAGCGGGGATAAAGACCTGCTGGCCCTTGCCCATTTTCCCTTCTATAAGCCTTTCCGTTAGTAATCAAACAGTTACGTCCAACCCTTAAGTAAAGTTTGCATAATTTGATTTTTTTTATGTAGGTTTGGGCCCTTCCTGCGCTACTATCCTACCCAAAGACCACAATTCGAATATTTAATATCCTACCCAAAGGCCGCCGTTCGAATATCCTTCATAAAAGACAGAGTGATCAAATTACAGGGTGAAAAACAACCCGCCGCGCATAATATAATTCCACGTAACACTAAAAAAACTGTCAGATGAAAAAATTTTACTTATTGCTTACTTTCTTCGGCCTGTTCTCTTTTCAATTCCTAAGCGCTCAGAACGCTGGAGACTACAGAAGTAATGTCGTTGTCGGTAACTGGACTACACCCGGTACCTGGCAGATCTATAATGGGACTGCCTGGGTGGCAGCAACTGCTGCACCTACCAGCGCCGATGGCGTTGTGTCTATCCTCGGCGGGGACAGCATCCGCATCACCACCCCGGTCACTGTTGACCAGATAGTGATAGCCGCTGGTTCAGTATTGGCCGTCAATGGCGCAGCCGCCACACTCAACGATGACCCCTCAGGCGATGACCTGATCGTTAACGGCCGGCTATACATCGGCGCCAGCACGTCCTCCATTACCGGTGCAGGCACGATCATGGTCAACAGCGGCGGCCTATTCGTCGTTCGTAATTCCGGGATCGTAGCTGTCAACACTACCAACAATGGAGAAACGGATTTTTCACTCAACACATTTGTCCAAAGCCCCGTCTTCACCAATAACAATTCGACCGTCTGGCTATCCGGCAACATCGCGCTGACCAGCTCCTCATTTGTCAACAACGGACTATTCGACATCCAGACAACCGCTGCCCAAAGCTTCAACGGAAATGTCGGCTCCTCTTTTACCAATGCCTCCGGCGCAGTGATCTTTGCCGAGAACACAGGCGGCACCGCCTCCTTCCTGCAGAATGTCAACTTTACCAACAGCGGATCGGTAAAAGGCTCCGGGGTCGTTAGCTTCAACGCTACCACCCTGGCCAATACAGGTACTCTCGATCCGGGCAACGCAGGCCCCGGGATCCTGACCGTCAATCCCGCTTTCGTTACCGGGAAAACACCCACATTCAACCTCAATATCGAAAATACAGGCGGTACCGCCGGCACCAATTATGACCAGGTAGCCTTCTCCGGAGCTACCAATGCCAACGTTACCGGCTCTACGCTGACAGTTACCGACAATGGCAATGATCCCGTCGGCACCGTATATACCCTCCTCACTTCTGCCTCGGGCAGCATCACCGGCCCCTTCGCCAGCGTTAACCTGCCAGCATCGATGGCCACACCTGTCATTACCAGCAATAGCGTTACCGTGCAAAGGATCGGAACCCTGCCGCTCGTATGGGGAGATTTCACCGCCATAGCGCAGAAGAATAGCTCAGTTCTGCTGAGCTGGACAACATTGCAGGAAGTCAATACCGCTTATTTTTCAGTGGAATATTCCACCGACGGAACAACCTACAATTCCATCGGGAAAGTTACAGCCAAAGGCAACAGCGCTTCACTGTCTTCCTATTCCTTTATCCATACCTCTCCTGTGTCGAACGGCGCTAATTTCTATCGCCTCAACCAGGTAGACCTCGATGGAAAGAGTACTTATTCCACTGTCAAAAGAGTAAGCTTTTATAATGGAAAGACCGTACCGGTTACAGTTACACCCAATCCTGTGCTGAACAATACGGTACAGTTTAATGTCCAGGCAGAGAACATCCGGATCGATCTGGTGGACCTCAGCGGGAAACAGCTGAAAAGCTGGATCCTCCAGAAAGGACAACACGAAGCCGACGTTCAGGGCCTGCCCCGCGGTGTTTATCAGCTGATCATCTACCAGGGCGACAACCGGATAGATGCACAAAGACTCCTCAAATTATAAATACTGCTCAAATTTCTAAATACCGCTCAATAAAAGAGGGCCGCATCGGTGATGCGGCCCTCTTTTATTCTTTCATTCATCTATTTTTATTGCTTAACAACCCTGCTCACCATCCTCGTCTTTGTGCCAATCTGGATCTGCACCCCATAAACACCACTCGCCAACTGTGAAACATTGATGGTCGTCTGAAGGTCAAGTCCGGTTTTGTCCGTTTCCTCCGTCTTTACAATTCTTCCACCCATATCGAAGAGCGTTATCTTTACTTTGCCGGTATTGTCATCGGATATCTTCAAATTCACGATGTCATGCGCGGGATTAGGATAGATCTCCAGGCTGCTGGAATTTCTCCTGTTATCGATAACCCTCACCTGTACCGTGGCACTGTCCCTGTTTCCTTTATCATCCGTTACCGCCAGTTGGAAGACATATACCCCCACCGCCAGGTTGCTTACCAAAGAGGTTACCGAAGCCGGAGACGCGATCGCCGCACCATCAGGTCCACTCACCTGCGTCCATTCATAACCGGTTATCGTCCCACCCGCATCGGTCGACGCACTGCCATTCAGCATGGCGCCATTGTTCGCCGTCATGCTCACCGTCGTATCGGCACCCGCATTGGCCGTAAGTACAGCCGCCGCCGGAGGTGGCGTCCCTGCAGCGCTGACGACAACAGAAACCTGGTCGCTCGCCTCAGCACCGGCATTATCCTTCACCGTCAGCTGGAACACATATGTTCCGACCTTAAGACCATATAAAGAAGGAGTAGCAGTATTGGAATTGGTAATGCTGACACCACCGACACCCGATACCTGCAACCAGCTATAGCTGACGATCGTTCCATCCGGGTCATACGATGCCGTCCCATCCAGCATTACATCGCTTACAGGCAGAACAAGGTTCTGACTTGGGCCCGCATTGGCTATCGGCGCTTTATTCGGCGCGGGATTGACCAGCACGCTGATATCATCCGTGCTCTTCGCACCGTCATTATCCGTCACAGTCAATCTGAATACATAATTACCCTGCACCAGACCACCGGCAGTCGTCGACTCAGACCCCGCCGCCCCCAGCGTCGCCGTTGAAGGGCCCGAGACCTGGCTCCACACATAACTCGCTATCGTCCCGTCCGGATCAGAAGAGGTAGATCCGTCCAGCGTCACCGAACTCGTCGGCAGCGTGATCGAAAGATTCGCTCCCGCATTGGCCACCGGCACCTTATTCACCGCTGCATTCACCACTACGCTGATATCATCCGTACTCTTCGCACCATCATTATCCGTTACAGTCAGTCGGAATACATAATTACCCTGCACCAGACCGCCAGCCGTCGTCGTCGCAGACCCGGCCGTTCCCAGCGTCGCCGTGGAAGGACCCGAGACCTGGCTCCACGCATAACTTGCTATCGTCCCGTCCGGATCCGAAGAAGCAGAGCCGTTCAGCGTGACCGAACTCGTCGGCAGCGTGATCGAAAGATTCGCACCCGCATTGGCCGCCGGCGCCTGATTCACAGCCGCGTTGACCGCTACGCTGATATCATCCGTACTCTTCGCGCCATTATTATCCGTGACGGTCAGTCGGAATACATAATTGCCCTGGACCAGGCCGCCAGCAGTCGTCGACACAGCCCCGGCCGTTCCCAACGCCGCCGTCGTAGGTCCCGAGACCTGGCTCCACGCATAACTCGCTATCGTCCCATCAGGATCCGAAGAGGCTGAGCCATTCAACGTCACCGAATTCACCGGCAGCGTGATCGAAAGATTAGCTCCCGCATTGGCCACCGGCGCCTGGTTGGCCGCCGCATTAACCGTTACATTCACATCATCCGTCGCCGTAGCTCCACTATTGTCTGTTACTTTCAATTCAAATACATAGGTTCCTGCCACCAGGCCACCGACAGTCGTCGTCACAGACCCGGCC